>CALSSY010000006.1 GCA_943789135.1 uncultured Bacteroidia bacterium | reverse complement strand
CACCGTCTATAATCACATAAGGTTTGGTTTTATCGTTCCAAATCGTGTTGTTTGGCAATATACTGTCTTTGACATAATGTGCATCCCATCCATATGCCGCTAGTATTAGCTTGGATTGCTGGTTTCCTACTTCTGCATAAATGGAGTCCATAACTAATAAGGGTTGGGTTTCGTTATTGGCTTCTAATTTGCATTGGATAAAAACAAATGCACTATCATTTGGCGCAATTTCTAATTCCTTAATTTCATTACCCGAAATACCGTCGATATTTATGCGAAAGGGGGATAGTTCGCCTCCCGCAACCTTAAAGTTTGCTTTTACCCAGAAATCTTGGTTGTTTTTAACGCTTAGTAACTTCGTTACCGAAATCGGATAAGTACCTGTTTGAGGTTGTCGTGTGAAAATGGTATCAAAGTAAATGGTATCAGTTGAAAATTCTAATTGGGCATTTTGAACGAATTCAGGCTGTTTGATGCAGGCATTGAAACTGCCAAATAGTACAATAAGCAGAATAAATTTTTGTATGTATTTTCTATGAAAAGTCACGTATTTACGAATGTACTATTTAAATATATCTTCGTTATTTAAGATGCTCCTATAACTGTAATAACGTTCTTGGGGGATGTTGCCTTCATTGAGTTGAGATAAAACCGCACAATCTGGTTCGTGTATGTGGGTGCAGTTGTTGAATCTACAGGCTTTCATGAACTTTCGGAACTCCGGAAAATAGTGAGGTAATTCTTCCGAGGGTATATCAACAACGCCAAAATCACGAATACCGGGTGTGTCGATAATTTGTGTGCCATCTGGAGTCGTATACATTTCTGCAAATGTAGTGGTATGTTTTCCTTTAGCATGGTAATCAGAAATTACACCTACTCGGGCATTGAAATCGGGGGTAAAGTGCATTCATCAGCGTAGATTTCCCAACCCCAGAATGACCGGCAAGTAAAATACGTTTGCCCTTGGTATTTTTTTTGAATAGGTCAATGGATTCGGGTAATAATGCCGATCCGAAATATATTTCAACGTGGGCGTTTTCATAAATTCTATATATTTCCTCTTTAACCGATTCAAATTGGTCACCTAATAAATCGGCTTTATTCAGAAAAATAATTGAAGGAACGTGGTAAGCTTCACAACCCACTAAAAAGCGATCGATGAAACCTAAGGAAGTTCTTGGTGAAATTATA
This sequence comes from uncultured Bacteroidia bacterium, assembly GCA_943789135.1. Classification (GTDB taxonomy): domain Bacteria; phylum Bacteroidota; class Bacteroidia; order NS11-12g; family UBA955; genus VMCP01. The sequence goes on along the minus strand of CALSSY010000006.1, from coordinate 113,312 downwards.
CTGGCAACCAAAACGGCAGCATCTAAGTTACTAGCGAGAATCTGACGCTTAGAACTCAGTTTGTTGGCTTTGCGTACAACCCAATTATTACGTGGGTAAACGTCTACAATGCTCGCGGTGTTTTCGTAATTGGTATCTTCTTCGAATAAAACCCGATCGCCAACAGCAACCGGATTGCTGGTGTCGAGACCTTGTAAACGCATTTTACCTCGAGTACGGGCTTGCCAAACATGCCCGTCATCGGTTCGAACCATATACCAGCTTCCGGTTGATTTGGTTACGGTTCCTTCCATAATATTAAAAAATGCGTTTGCAGATTTCTTTGGTTTGATGTGATTTTCCCATCGTGTAAAAATGCAAAACAGGAACGTCTTGTGCCATTAGCTCTTTACATTGCTGAGCGGCCCATTCTATTCCCACTTGATTGACTTCTTCGTTGTTTTTACAAGACTCAACCGCACTTACCAAGGCATCGGGAAGGTCTATATGGAAAATTTTAGGTAGAACACTCAACTGCTTTTTTGTGGCCAAAGGTTTGATTCCAGGAATTATGGGGACATTGATTCCATTTTCTCTACATTTCTTCACGAAATCAAAGTAATATTGATTGTCAAAAAACATTTGAGTTACTAGAAATTCAGCACCGGCTTCAACTTTACGTTTTAGATAGCGTAAATCACTTTGCAGGTTGGGTGCATCCATGTGCTTTTCCGGATAACAAGCGGCTCCAATACAAAAACTACTCTCTACTGCGTTGCTCAATTCTTCATCCAAATAAACACCTGAATTCATGTTTTTTACTTGATGAATGAGGTCCAGGGCGTTTTTATTGCCGTGACTCTCAGGGGTAAAGTGTAAATCGCCTTTTCTTGCATCGCCGCGCAAAGCCAAAACATTATCAATGCCTAAGAAATTCAATTCTATTAATGCGGTTTCCGTATCGTCACGGGTGAATCCTCCACAAATAATATGCGGTACTGCATCAACATGGAATTTATTTTGAATGGCAGCACATATAGCAACGGTACCGGGTCTTTTGCGAGTGGATACACGGTCGAATGAGCCATCTGGACGGCTTTTTAAAATAAAATCTTCTCTGTGATAGGTAACATCAATAAACGAAGGCTCAAATTCCATAAGAGGATTAATGCCGTCGTAAATACTCTGTATACCTTCACCTTTTAAAGGAGGTAGGATTTCAAAAGAAAATAAAGTTCCTTTTCTCTGCGAAATGTGTTCTGTTATTTTCATTAGAATGTTACGTTTACGGTATATGTACCCTTATTTCTAATAACGGTTACTGGAATGGTATCTCCTTTGTTGAATTTGCCCAGAGCCGACATATAACCCATCATGTCTTTTACGGGGAAATCACCCATTTGGATTACTACGTCGTCTCGTTGCAAGCCAGCAGCAGCGGCGGGTCTTTCAGGAGTAACCCCATCTATGCGCATACCCTCGCCGGAGAAAGAATAATCGGGCATTACTCCGAGAGTAACTTTGAATCGCATTTTACCTGGAGAAATATCTTTGGTTTTAACGAAGTCTAGTTTTTTCTTTTTGGTGTGACAAACCATTTGTTTGATGGCTTGAATGCTGTGGTACATTCCTTGATAGTTGATGCGATCTTCATCGTCGTCGGGTGTGTGATAATCACGGTGCTGCCCTGAGAAAAAGTGCAAAACGGGAATGTTTTCTAAATAGAAACTGGCATGGTCCGAAGGGCCTAGTCCACTTTCGGTAGTGGCAATTTTAATATTTTGAGTATCGGTTTCCAATTTCTTTAAGATTTCCATCCACGTATTTGAGGTACCTACTCCGTTAATTGTTAATGTTTTTTTCGTGGAATCTATGCGCCCCAACATATCAATATTAACAACGTAATTGATTTTGTCTAATGGAATTAATGGATTCTTGGTGAAATATTTAGATCCTAATAAACCAAGTTCTTCACCGCTAAAGGCAATGAATAAATAGTTGTTTTTTCGAAGTCCCCATTTGTTCAATTGTTTGGATAATTCAATCATGGCAGCGACACCTGAAGCATTGTCATCGGCACCATTGTGAATGGCTTGAGGGCCTTTATAACGGCTATTGTCGTATTCGTTGAAACCAATATGGTCGTGATGTGCGCAAATGATTACGGTTTTTTTACGGTGGTTATTTTTGAAACCAATTACATTGTGTCCTTTTACTTGAGGGGATACAACCTTGCTTTTCATAGTCACTGTAAGTCCACGAGGCAATGGTCTTGATTTGGCAAAATAGAATACTGGAATTTTACTGGGCTTTACGTTTCTATCCAATTTCCCACTAGGAGCTGCTTCATTGGTATCGTTTCTAAAAAAAATAACTCCAACAGCACCGTAACGAATGGCATTTTCAACTTTGGTATTGATGTCTGCAAATTGCGCCACATCGCTATGAGGATTGTCGGATTTGCCGAAATAACCCAATCTGATGGCTGCGATTTTCCCTTTTACTTCTTCGCCTTCGAATTCGTTTTTATTTAATTTATCCGCGATGATTCCATAACCCACGTCAATAACTTCGGCGGTGACGCTGTCTAAATCGGCCGTTTGTGAAAGTGGGTAAAAATCAACGTTCATTTCAAAAGGTTCGGGATCGCGACTTCCACCCATTGGATTTAACTGCATGATACATTCATCCGATGCAATCCTGAATTGGGTCATGGTAAACTCTTGAAATCCATTATTCCCCCACAATTTGAGTCCATTCTTTTTAAACTCATTGGCTATATAGGTAGCACTCAACATTTCCCCTGGTGAACCCGTTTGTCTGCCTTGAAGTTCATCAGAAGCCAAATAGGATACATGCGATTTAAGCCTTTGCATCGACTCCCATTGTTCCTTAGTGAATCCATTTGGAATTTGTGCGGACAGCATGGATCCCAAGGATATAAATAGGCTGAAGATGGATATTTTATTGAAGTAATTCATATATAGTTTTGATTAAAATGATACTGGATAATAACGCAAATATAAATCGGATGATTGGCGTGGGCGTTTTTAATGCGGTTTTTTGTCCAAAAGATGAGAAAACTACCACTCCAACTGCCATGGGTATATAAAACCACCAAACGATGTATTGTGTTTGAAATAAATTAATAGAATTTAATGCATTTAACGTTGCATCCTTTAAAATGGGTGCGTTTGATACGTTTAAATATTGTAAAATTGGAAAAATAGACAGTAAGGGAACAACACTTAAGGAAAGTGCAGTTGCTTTTTTCACAGGTAGTTTTAAAACCATTCTGAAAAGAGGTACCATTATAATTCCTCCGCCCAATCCACTTAATGAAACAACCATACCTGCGGTTAATCCCACCATTAATCGCAGAAAAAAAGAGTTATTTTCAGGGAGTTCAATAGAATCATCGGTTTCTTTTTTGAAGATCATATTCCCAATAGATAGGAGTAAAAATCCCAAGAAAACCCAAGAAAAACGATTGTGATTATACCAATTCCCATGTTGAATCGCATAACTCATAGTGGCAGCGGCAACCGCCCCTGGAAGCCCAACATTCAAGCTTTTTTTGAAGTTGTAAATCCCCATTTTTACTTGTCTGTAAATTCCCGATAAACCTGAGGCAAATACAAGTGCAATTGAATTGGCGAGTGTAAACCTAACGGCTTCCTCATTGGTAATTTCAGGAAATTGAGAGAATAAATAGGTTAAAACAGGGATGAAAATGAGTCCTCCACCAACACCCATAATTCCAGCAAGAAATCCACCAATGGAACCAATCAATAATAAACTAACAATGAGTATCATATAAAAGGCTCCCTACTTTGGATTGATTATTTTGTTAATCCGGTTGGGACTGTTTAAAAAAGATTTAGCTCTGCTAATTATAGGATCCTTAGTGAGCATTATTTCATGAAATTTGGATTTATCGAACCATCTTTGGAATAGGGCTTGACGAATTTCAAACAAGTACCATTCTTGGTTGTTTTTTATATCTTGGCTAATCCAGTTTTCAATTGCGCTTGTTTTAATTTCAAAGAAATTCAATTGTTTAAAAATACTAGAATCAGAGCTATTTGTAATGAGTTTGGTAATGGACTGTGATAGTTTCTTGGATCCGTCTTTACTCGCATAATTGGCAAAATCGCTTAAAAGTTCAAATGAATTTTCGGATTTGCTCGGTTTCCAAAAAAGTTCCTTTAGATTGGCATAGTCGAAAATTATCAATTCTCGTTTCATCCAATTTAATAGATCTAAGGATTCAGATTTATTGATATTTACATCTGGATGTACTCCTTCGCCGTCAAAAACGGTTCTTCCATTTTTGGTTTTGAAAGCTTGTTTTGAATCATTTGATATATGTCGGTAATCTATTTTTTGGATGCAACGTCCAGATGGAATATGGTAGCGCGCCGTGGTGATTTTCATTTGAGTTCGATACGGAAGATTCTTATAGTTTTGAACCAATCCTTTGCCGAAACTAGGTGAACCCATAATCAACGCGCGATCCAAATCTTGAAGACTTCCACTTACTACTTCTGATGCGGATGCTGAGGATTCATTGACAAGTACAACGACGGGTAAAGATGGGGCCAATGGCTCATTTGGGGTTCGCCAAAGTTGATTCCCTTTGCGATGTGCTCCTTTTAAACTTACGATCAGCGTGTTTTTAGGTACAAACAACCCGACGATTTCCACCGCTTGGTCGAGTAGACCCCCTCCGTTATTTCGGAGATCAAGAACGAGGCCTTGTATTTTATGGCTGTCAATTTGATTTTTAAGTGCTTGGGCAATTTCTTGGGCACAATCCCGTCCAAATTCATCCAGCTTTATATATCCAAATTTATTATCGAAAACTCCTTGATAGGAAACGGACTTTTGCTCAATATGACTTCGCGTTACGGTTTTGATTAAGGTGTCATTATTTCTTAATAACGTAACATTGAATTGCGTGTTAGGAGCGCCTCGGAAATATTGCATCATTTCATCAATTGGCCTATCAAATAAATCTATATCGCCTGCTTTTAAAATGAAATCGCCACGTTTGATATCGGCTTTGTCAAAACCATAACCTTTTTCGATTTCGAGTACCATTGGGAAGTGATTTTTAATTACAACTCTACAACCAACACCCCCATATTCTCCTTGCCTTTCAATTAGAGCTTCTTCGGCTTGGTATTCCGAATAGAAAACGGTGTAAGGATCTAGTTTTGTCAGCATACTTTTGATTGCGTGCTGAGCCATTTCAGATGCGGGCACTTCTTCAACATATTCTTCCTGTACGGTCTTGTAAACATTTGAAAATATTTCCAAGTGCTTACTGAATTCAAATAAGTCATTTCCATATCTGAATCCGGTTAGGGTTAACAGAAGAATGCAAACAAACAAGATAGATTTAGGAATATAAATGCGCACAAACAAAAATACACTTTCGATAGGTATTGCATGTAACTCTATCGATAAAAGGAGAGATTTTATACATATTAATTCTGCTTGATTACCTTTGTGTACATGCAGAATACCTTTAACATAGAACAAAAATTAGCTCAATGGGTATACCAATGGTTACTTCAAATTGGGGTATCAGAGGAAAAGGCAATGTGGGTGAAGTTATTTTTCTTATTGGGTGTGATGTTGATATTGGTATGGGCCATTGCATTCATATCGAGACGAATTGTTCAAACCTCAATAAGGGCGTATTCTGAAAGGGTGCATCAACCTTTACTGGATACATTGGTTGAAAATCAAACATTCAAATATCTAACACGAATTATTCCTTTAATATTCGCCATGTTGTCCATGCCTGTTGTATTGCATGGTTTTGATACGATTGTGGATCCTGCACAAACCATCATAGGGCTACTCATGATTGTTACGGTGAATCAGTTTATTCAATCGGTTCTAAAGTTTGTTAAAAGTGTTTTATTGGGAACAGATGCTTTTAAGGATAAGCCAATTGCTGCATATGTTCAAGTCGGTAGTATTGTGGTTAATATTCTTGCTGTTCTCATTGCCATTTCAATAATTACAGATCGTTCTATATTAAGTTTATTCACCGCTGTCGGTGCAATGAGTGCGGCACTTTTATTGATTTTTAAAGATACCCTAGCGGGATTAGCAGCTTCAGTGCGGATTAGTTCCTCGGATATGTTGCGAAACGGTGATTGGATCGAGTTTTCTAAATATGGGGCCGATGGTACCGTTATGGATATTAACCTGGTAAGCGTGAAAGTTCGAAACTTTGACAATACCTATACCACTGTTCCAACATCAGCTTTTACGGCAGATGCCTTTAAAAACTGGAGAGGAATGGAAGAGTCCGAAGGCCGGAGAATCAAGCGTTCGGTTACCATATCCCAACACAGTGTTCAGTTCGCATCTCAAGAAATGATAGATAGATTCTGCAAACATCCTCTTTTGAGTTCTTATATCACCGAGAAATTAGCGGAAATCAATCAACATAACGAGAAGGTTCAAAAGGAAGGAAAAGGCGTCACACGAAACCTAACCAATTTAGGATTATTCCGGATGTATTTGCGAAATTACTTGCACGAAAGAATGGATATCAATAAAGAAATGACCCTTTTGGTGCGTCAGCTTTCACCAAGTGAAAATGGTGTACCGATGGAAATTTATTGTTTCTCCAAAATAAAGGCTTGGGTAGAATTTGAAAATATACAATCGGATATATTCGATCATGTATTTGCCTCAGTAAAAGATTTCGAACTTGAGATTTTTGAAAATCCCAGTGATAAGTCATTCAGTCGATTATTAAAATTGAGTCAAGACCAAGTATCATAAATTCAAACTTGGCATTATTCGTGTAGTATATACTGAACAAGGCAAAATTGCTGCATTAGCGTTTTAGACGTGTGATGTAAATTTGACCTTCAATCGGTGATGACTTTACGACGTTTTATACTTTTCTCTATCTTGGTGATAACCGGATTTTTGCCCTTGCGAGGACAACTTTCGGGTATTTATACCATTGGTGGAAGTCCAGGAACGCGTAATTTTTCATCTTGGTCGGTTTTTGCAGACACCTGGAATAAACAAGGGGTTGCAAACCAAGTTACAGTTCGTGTTCTTAAAAACGATACCATAAACTCGGCCATTCAACTTTATCAACACAGTACTTCACCTACTCAAAAAGGGCGGGAATTAACGATTCTCGGTAATGGATTTCACTTGGTTGGAAATTTCAAAAGAGAAGTTTTACATCTCAATGGAATTGACCATGTACATCTAAAAAAACCTCGTTATAGAGAACAGTTTTACCCAAAGTAGTTTATTGGGTATTCGTTTTTCAAATGGTGCTGACAGCAATCGTGTGGATAGTTGCAGTGTAGTATTTTCAAAGCTGGTTCAGTTCCGTAATGATACCGGGGCCTACATCGCTTTTACAGCGGATACAGGTCGAATTACCCGCCAAACGTCAAAACATGCTGGAACGGGAAATGTGATTGTAAACAATAAACTTTATTGCTCTTTAAAGCCGATCACCCGGGCCCTTTTATGGAATTTATGACCAACAAGGGAGTACAGATTATACCACAATTTCTACGCATAACAGAATAGATTCTAATTTAATTTCTACGTTTTATTCAGTGGGTATTTACATGCGTTATATCAACGGGGAACTATGCCGAAATAATACAATTACACGAGGTAATTGTAGTTCTAGCAGCAATACCGACACTACGTTAATAGGAATTTTTTGTTTGGATGGGCGTTCAGACGATCAAGCAATAGAAATAAAGGGAAATCAAATCGAACACCTTCCTTATAAAAACGCCAGTTTAAATGGTGCAATTGACTTTATTTGGAATTTATACGGTATTAATGCTTGGAAACTATCTGGTGGAGGCAAACGAACCGTAATAATTGAGGATAATCGCCTCTCGGATTTTACCTATTTCTCTAGATTTCATGGTATTCTGTCACAATACGGCGAGCAAATTAGCATTTCCAAAAATGTGTTGTACAATATCAAAGGAGACCGGGGATACTCATTCGGCATTTATTCCCAACTTGGAGACGATGTGAAAATGGATCATAATGTGTTGCGTAAGATCGATTTTGGATCCGGCAATACCGGTGATGGTGTTCTGCTTTTTGGCTATGAAATGGGTTCAGGAACATGGGGAGAGAATACCGTAGTGGGTAATGTTTTAGATTCCAATCGCGGCTATAAGGAACTATACAGCATTGCTACTATGTGGAAAGGAAATTGGGATATTTCTCGAAACAAAGTAATGCGTAATTACACCGTCACTCCTAAAGGCATTACAGTGGGTATTTATTTCTATTACTGCGTGAACATGGATATCCATGATAATGTAGTGGCTCAGAATTATGGACCGGCTGAGACGTATTACATTTACTCAACCAATTATAATACAAATCAAAATCTCAATGTATTTCACAATACCCTCTATGACAGTATTGGAAATTCTAACGGCCATGCTTCAGCTATGCTTTACTTGGATGATGATTCCCGTACGGAAGTTGTTGGGAATATTGTTGAAGGAAAGGGTACAGGTGATGTTTATCCCATGTTTTTGAATACAGTAAGTGTTTTAAGTAAAGTAGAAGATAATTCCATTTTTGTTAAGGGCTATTCAACAGAAAATTGGGCCTATGAAGTGAACCAATATACCAATTTTCAAAACTGGAATAAATCGGGTGCACAAGACAGCCTAACCTATTGGATTCCGGCTAGTTTTGCCAATGGAGATGCTTCCGATTACCGTTCTTTAGAATATAGAAATCAGAACAATGTTGCGTCGAGTACAATTTCTGAAACCGATGTAAACGGGAAATCCCGCCATAAAATTTATACCGATAGAGGGGCTGTAATCGATAGCCTAAACTTGAGTTTATTTATTAAGGGAAATGTTCCGGATACCGTTTGTTCTGGTTATGTTCTCGCGTCAGAGATTGGCATAATAAATGGCTATGTAGATACTGTTTTTGATATTGCAATTACCGTAAAGAAAAATCTTACTGGTGTCAATTTTAAACAAAACTTAAATATTCTAAAGTTAGATACTGGTTATTTTCAATTGACCCAACCACTTCGGGTTGATCAATGGGGTTGGAATGATATTTGGATATTTTTGAGTAGCTCAAATGATAATACCCAAGATGATACATTGCATTATCGGGTTTATGTTAAACCCGCTCCTGGTTCTTCAACGATTACCCCACAATTAGATTCATCACAATCAAATATACCCATTGTCGGTAAGGATTTTGATGTAGTATTATTGAATACCGAATTGGTCTTTAGCGTTAGTCCTCCTAGGTCATTCAGCCGCACCAACTATGGAAAGTCGCAAAGTTGGTATGCAGAAACGCATGCCTTTACTCAAAATGGTAGCTTAGTAAAAGGATCAAGCTTGGTTGAACCCAAGTCGAACTCAGATTTATTATGGAAATTTTCACCAACAGATACTGCATTAGAAGATTCATTTGTGCATCTTCAATTACGGATTATGGATTTAATAAGCGGTTGTGATACCGTTATTGAAAGGCTTGTTTATATTGAGCCTACTCCCCAACTCTATTTTAAAATTGATAGTGCCATTTGCAGTCAAGATACCCTGTATATTAAGAATTTAACCACAATTAAATCCAGTAATAGCTATATGCGTTACTTTTGGAATTTAGGAAATGGAGATACAAGTCGTGATTACAGCCCAAGCTGTATTTATAAGGATTCTGGAACCTATCCAATTGAATTGAGCGTATCAACTTCTCCCTATAATTTTAAGTTCACCTATAAGGATACCATAAAGGTAAATCCTGTTCCTGATATTTCATTTACACGAGGTGTCGCTTGTGAAGGTCGTTCGGTGCAATTTGAAAACACAAGCAAATCGCAACAGGCTAATTTTGTTTGGGATTTTGGCGATGGAACTGCGTACGATACTACAGATGCGAAAAGTGTGAGCCATACATATTCTAAAAGAAGCAATTACAATGTTGTCCTTTCGGGTTTTCAACGTGGTTGTCAGAATAAACAGTCAAGCCGAGTGTCGGTCTTTGAACAGCCAAAGGCATTAATGGATTTTGACGCTGTAATTTGTGCAGGTCAGTCGGTTAGTTTTAACAATAAAACACAAATGTCTACGGCAATTTTTGGGGTTCGTTGGGAATTCGGAGAGAATGACAATTACAGCACTCAGAAAAACACCACTTATCGTTATGATTCAGCGGGATTGAAAATTGTTAAATACACCGTAAAGAGCGAATTTGGATGTATAGATTCAGTTTCAAAAAGTATTCAAGTAAAACCGAGTCCGAAGGCTCAATTTTCTATTGATCGTCTATGTAAAGCATCGCAATCTCGTTTTGAAAACACCACAAAACAGGTTCCCGGTTATTTATGGCAATTACGTTGGACCTTAAATGGTGTTGATGAAGGAAGTAAGTCCTACTTTACAAAAGATTGGATAGATACAGGAGTTCAGAAGGTTTCTTTAAAGGTTCAACTTGACAACGGATGCTCTGACAGTATAATTGAAAATATTCGAGTATTGGAAGAAATAGAGGTAGATTTTACCTTCGATATTAATTGCGCAGGAGATAGTACCCGTTTTGTGAACTTAAGTAAACCCTCAGTGGGGATTGATTTTGTATGGAAATGGGGAAATGGGGAAATGAAGGAATCATTCAATCACAATATTGTGTTCGATGCGACAGACTCAATCACATTTCCAGTGGGTTTAATGGCATCTGCCTTGAATACCTGTACGACAGAATTGATTAAACAAGTGCCCGTATTGCCAAGACCGAGAACTTGCGATTTTGATTATAGACCGGATTATGAATATGCGTATTTTGGATTGGCCTTGAATCCCAAAGATGATTTGGGTGAGATAGGCGGACAATCTGGAATTACGTATACCTGGAAGATTGAAAACAACGGCACTTTTAAGACTCAAGGTGAGTCTGGCTTGTTGCAATACGCTCTTCCAAATGACGGCAGTTATGTAGTAGAAATGCTTGCCGAAACCGATGCTCATGGTTGTCGTTGTTCTAGGGAATATACATTTAACATGAACCGTATGGGGGTAGATTTAGGCTCTGCTAGTTTGGCTATTTATCCCAATCCGACTAGTACAGATGTATTTAGAATTGACGGCATAAAAACCATAGAACACATGTTCTTATTCAATCTTAACGGACAAAAATGGCCGTTAACTTTGAGACAAATACATTCTGAATCTTTCGAATGTTATTTGCCTGAAATTGCTGCCGGAATGTATTATTTAGAATGGCAATCTGATGGAAAATTATATACGGCAAACCTATTGGTGACCCATCCGTAATTTGGCTTTGCCCTTGAAATTTCGTATATTTGAATTGCATTTTTAAAGAACAAGGTCGTTCTTGTTCGGAAAGCTCCAAACTTTTGCTAATTCATTCTGCCGGGGCTTTCACTACATGTTGTGGAAGTTATTGATTACGTCATATTCGCCGCCTACCTTATAGCCATGGTAGGAGTGGGTCTTTATTTTTATATAAAGAACCAATCCGTAGATGATTATTTTGTTGGTGGAAGAAACATGGGCAGCATACATATCGGGATGTCAGTTGTGGCAACCGATGTAGGAGGTGGCTTTTCTATTGGCTTAGGAGGATTGGGATTTGTAATGGGACTTTCCGGTTCCTGGATGTTGTTTACCGGTTTAGTTGGAGCATGGATAAGTGCGGTTTGGCTGATTCCTCGCGTTTTTAAACTAACGGCAATCAAGACCTTATACTCAATGCCGCAGTTAATCAAGCATTATTATGGATATACGGCCGCCGGTATTGCAGCGGCCATATCATTTATTGGTTACGTTGGTTTTACTTCATCTCAAATTGTGGCAGGCGCAAAGTTGGCATCGGCTACATTTGAAGGGGTCAGCTTTGAGCATTTATTGCTTATTATGGGCATATTTACAGTGGTCTATACGGCTTTGGGCGGTTTGAAGGCCGTAATTTATACGGATACCATTCAGTGGTTAATACTGATGTTCGGTCTAATGTTTGTTGGTATTCCAGCGGCTTATTATATGTTAGGGGGATGGGATGCTATTACAGCCGTACTGCCAGAACCCATGTTGCAATTGGATCAAGTTTCTCCCATGAAAATGCTGAATTGGAGCTTGACAATAATTCCTATTTGGTTTATTGGGATGACCTTGTATCAACGAATTTTTGCTTCTCGGAGTGAGCGAGAAGCAAAACGGGCTTGGTTCATAGCAGGTTTGTTAGAATGGCCTTTGATGGCATTTATGGGGGTGATTTTGGGTTTGTTTGCTCGGGCTGCTTTTGAAATGCAATTGATTACATTTCCAGGAGGGGTCATGGATGCGGAGCTTGGTCTTCCACTACTCTTAAGAACGGCATTGCCGGTGGGTGTAACCGGAGTGATTTTAGCAGCATATTTCTCCGCTATTATGTCAACGGCAGATAGTTGCTTGATGGCGGCATCTGGGAATTTTATAAGTGATTTTATTGGTACGATTGTACGATTATCACCAAAACAGCAATTGCGTTTATCTCAATGGAGTACGTTACTATTGGGAGGCATTGCCATTTATATAGGCATGCACATGCGTAATGTTTTGGAGTTAATGTTGCTTTCTTATGCCTTTATGGTCTCCGGTTTATTTGTTCCGATTATCATGGCCTTAAGCGGCAGGTCAAGATCTGCACCCGCAGCGATAGCGTCAATGTTGGGAGGAGGTATTACGGCTATGGGATTGATATATTTAGAAGTGGAAATTTGGGGAGGCTTGGATGCTAATGGCATTGGTCTCACGGTTTCCGCTATTTTATTCGCGATTTTTCACAAAATTTTTAAAAAATAGTTCCATTTATTATGATTCATTATACACATTATAGAAACCAAAAAGATACGTATGTTGCCAATGGCGAATTGGCGAAGTTTCTACACCTACATTTAGAAAAATACGGGGATGCACAAGAAGACATTCAAAAAGCCATAGACTATGTTTTTAATACCGGTGGTCATATAACGGTGCAACATTTCGAAGGAAATCCGAGTGGTGCTGTTGTTGTTAATAGTACAGGGATGGGAGGTTATATCCCTGAAAATATTTTGGTTTACATTGCCATGCGGGCCGATTTAAGAGGTAAAGGATTGGGTAAAAAGCTCATGCAAGAAGTACTATCGGAATTAGACGGGGATGTTGCCTTGCATGTTGAGGCCGAGAACCCAGCTCGTTTTTTATACGAATCTTTAGGATTTACAAATCCCTATTTAGAAATGCGTTTAAAACGAAAATAATATGGCTTTTTTAGAACTATATAGAAGTAAACTCAAACATAATTTCGATTTTTTAAATGACTTTCTCGAAGCCGAGAATAAAGAATGGGCAGTAGTCACAAAACTGTTATGCGGAAATAAAGCCTATTTGCAAGAATTAATTAATTTGGGTGTAACCGAATTCTGCGATTCAAGGGTGTCTAATTTGCGTACCATAAAACAATTAGCGCCTCATTCCCAAACCGTTTATATTAAACCTCCAGCGAGACGAAGCATTAAATCAATTGTTCGTTATGCCGATGTCAGTTTCAATACAGAATTGGATACCATTGAGCGTCTATCCAATGAAGCATTGCATCAAGGTAAGGTTCATAAGGTAATTGTAATGATAGAAATGGGAGATTTGAGAGAGGGTGTTATGGGGGAAGATTTACTGAGCTTCTATGGGAAATTACTCGAATTAAAAGGCGTTTCGATAGTTGGAATTGGAGCAAATATAAATTGCTTAAGTGGTGTTTTGCCAACCCAAGACAAATACATACAACTATCCTTATACAAACAATTGATTGAAGCAAAATTTGACATCCAAATACCTTGGATAACAGGTGGTACTTCCATTACCCTGCCTTTACTTTGGCGTAAACAGATTCCTTCAAGTATCAATCATTTTAGGATAGGGGAAACTTTATTCTTTGGTGCAGATTTACTCTCAGGTGGCGCATTTGCAGATATGAAAACCGATGTAATCAAGTTGTTTGCGGAAATCATTGAGATTTCTGAAAAGCCAAAAGTACCAATTGGTTATTTAGCGGAAAATCCATCCGGTGAAAAGGTAGATGTTATTGAAGCCGATTATGGACAAATGGCTTACAGAGCCATTGTAGATATCGGATTATTGGATATTGCTACGGATTTTCTAAGCCCTATCGATGACGGTGTTGAAATTGTTGGAGCAAGCTCAGATATGTTAATTTTAGATTTGGGAGATGAGTTTGAAAAATACCAAGTTGGTGATCTAATGTCATTTAGACTTACCTATATGGGGGCATTGGGAATTTTCAATAGCAATTACATCGAAAAAAGAGTCGTAGATTAAGGCTAAAATATATGTTTTAGGTATTTTTGTTTATGCGCAATTGGCGTTTACTTCTGGTAGTTACTTTAGCTTTTATAGCCGATTGTTCATTTTCACAAACAATTGATACGGCAAAATCAGAAAAAAGCAATCCCATTCAGCTACCAGAATGGATTCATAATATGGTTTATGATACTGCGAGTTCAACAAAGCCAAGGTTTTTATTTTATCCAGTAGTAGGTTATGCTCCTGAAACCAAATGGGAGTTCGGGTTAAGCGGATTGGTGGTTTTTCATTACAAAAACGACACAACATTGCGTTTGAGTGAAATTAGCGCCTTTGCTTTTTACACCCAAGAACGTCAATTAGGACTTTGGATAGATCACGTTACCTACGGAAAAGACAATAATTTTCTCACCCTTGGGAAAATGCGTTTTCAAAACTATCCTTTGTATTTTTATGGTGTTGGTTCTGAAATCCCCAAGGATCCTGTGGCCGTAGTAAATGCAAATTATTACAGTGTGCGCGAGCGTTTCTTGTACCGCATTACGGGTAATTTATTTGCCGGACTTCAATTGGATTATCAAGAGTTAGGCAGTACAAATTGGGAAAATTTGGACCTATCACGTCCGGTTAATACCTTTCCCAAAGGTGCTGATGGAAGTAGGAACTTCGGTTTAGGCGCAGGAATTGTATTGGATTCTCGGCATAATATGTTAAACGTGCGCGACGGATATATGGCTGAGATTGCGGTATTGCATTATGGCGATGTTTCTTATAATCAGTTTCCCATGACTACTTTATTTTTGGACGGACGTTATTTCCTTCCCACATCTAAAAATCAAGTTTTGGCTTTTCAAGTTGTGGGTCAATTTTCGAAAGGGGATGTTCCATTCAATCAATTAAGCTTGATGGGTGGAGAAACGATTATGAGGGGTTATTATTTAGGTAGATATCGAGATAAAAACTATGTAGCAGCTCAAGCCGAATATAGGTTTTTGCCTTTTATAAGTGGAACTCGTTTGGGAGGTGCCGTCTTTGGTTCTGTAGGTGCTGTTTCTAACGGAAATTTCCCACAGAATAATTATAAATGGTCGGCTGGTGCGGGCCTTCGCTATCTCTTATTTCCTAAAAAAGATATTTTCACAAGAATTGATTTTGGTTTAAATCCCGATGGTTATGGGGTTTACTTTTACATAGGTGAAGCATTTTAGAAATTTTCGATATCTTTGATAGGAAACCATTTATGAATAAGTTACTTGTTGCTTGTATTTCAAGCTTTTTAATTTTAAATGCCCATGCTCAAAGTAAAATGGGCAATTGGGACTTTGTAAAGAAAGAAAAGAATCCCAATACTAAGAATGCTTTGCTGTTGAAGCGCTCCTCAGATCAGGATAGGCCCCAACGTATTGTTAGGTCTCAATGGGATAATGACTCGGCCGATTGGTTGTATTTTAAAGACACAACTTTTAAGTCTTATTACACAAACGGACAACAATCATCCGAAAGGGTTGTATTCCCGTCCGAATGGAGTACCTACACGACCTACACAGAGTATATGTATGATGGTGCAGGTCGAATGATTCGCGAAACCTATTTCACGGTTAAGGATGAAGATGGAAGCAAAGACACTTCGTCAATGACGGATTACATTTACAACGGTGATGTCTTACAGTCACAGATTTATAAGTGGAGAAGCGCAGGAAGTACAGAATGGGAAGAAATTGAAGAAACCCGTCATACAGCATCATTTGTTCCCAATACCGATTTAGTTGCCACTGTTTATACGGAATTCCGCAGCAGCGATAATCCAATTTGGGAAAAACAACAGCGGTTATTCTTTGAGTATAACAGTAAGGGTGCTCCTAATAAAATCACAATGGAAATGTGGGAAGAATCAGAGCAAAACTATTTACAAGCAGCGGTTTACGATTCCATAGTATGGAAGAACTGGATAAAGAACGACCATACTTTGGAGAATTCGGAATATATTATGGTGGAAGGTTCTGTGCTTTTCCTGGGAATGGGTCGAATTCGATTGCGTTGTGTATATGATGAACATGATAACATTGAGAAAGAAATCACCTATTTCTTGAATCAAACCGATTCGATTATTTCTGATGGCACTTTAAATACGTATACCTATGATGCTCAAGGTAGAACCCTCACACAACTTGAGAAATATTGGGACGAAGATGAAATGGACTATGTGAATGAGTCTTACTTTGAATTCTTCGATTATTATGCTCCAACGGCACTGGGTATTGATAATATTGACTTCAGCGCGAATGTTTATCCCAATCCAGCCCAAGATAAATTGTATATCAAATTGGAGGGTTTGAATAATGCGCAACTGGTTATCCGTGACCTAATCTCGGGGAAATCTTTGATAAATACAGAAATTGAATCTGAATATATCTTGTCGTTAGAAGGATTCAATTCCGGAATGTATACCTATGAGATTCATTCGGAAAAAGGCGTCCGCAGCGGCAAGTGGATTAAAAACTAAATTATTCAATGTTCCCATTGGCAAGCAATAGAAGTTCATTTACTGTGCTTTGTTGCTTGTCTTTGGCGTACCATTTGTGTAATTCTTCCGAATAATTAGAGGCTGTTTCGGGATTTGCTCTCAGAGTCAATACCAGCTCTTGGGCTTCTTTAGGTCGTGGTCCCCAATCTGCCAGTAAATCATTTTGTGAATTGAGTTGAATTATTTTAGGAACCGCCATGCCCCCATTGGTGAGGTGTGCTTGCATGAGTTCGGGAACTTCGTCGCGATAAACAAACCTAAGCGTAATATTTCCGTTGCTTGCTTCGGCAATTTTTGCCATTACAGGAACCGTTTGAGAGGCATCTCCACACCAATGCTCGCTGATTACCAACCACGTTTGTTTGGCTATGTTTTGAATCGAGGCTATTTGTTCTTCAGAAAGTTTAAAGGTGCGGTCTAAGCGGTTGCTTCTCTGATGATTCATGGGAACGTATTGGCCGTATGTATAGGCCTCGGGATTTTCATTTTTCTGTACGAATAGATCCTGATAAGCCTTATAATTTACAGATTGCTCTAAATACGTTGTATAATTCATGGATCAAATTTCGCATGAATTCTGTAATCCTCGGTTTATTAACCGACGAAATGAATCTAATTGCCTTTTAAATGGAGTTGCCTTATAAATCGAATTTTATTCCTTGAGCCAAAGGAAGATTCGATCCATAATTAATCGTGTTAGTTTGTCTTCTCATGTAAGCTTTCCAAGCATCGGAACCACTTTCTCTCCCTCCACCGGTTTCTTTCTCGCCTCCGAAAGCACCCCCAATTTCTGCACCTGAAGTACCAATATTGACATTTGCAATGCCACAATCGCTACCTGCATGAGATAGAAATATTTCCGCTTCACGCATATTAAGGGTCATAATCGCGGATGATAAGCCTTGAGGAACGTTGTTCTGAATGGAGATGGCATTTGTTACATCCCCGGAATATGGAATCATATACAGGATTGGTGCAAAGGTTTCGTGTTGCACCACCGGAGCATCAGCCGATATTTTTGCAATGGCAGGCTTTACATAAAAGGGACTTTCTGCGTCCGCGATGCGCCCACCTTCTACAATCCATTCAGCGCCTTGTTGGGTTGCCGATTTCAGGGTGTTTTCATATTGTATTACCGCTTGTTCATCAATTAGAGGTCCCACGTGATTTTCAGTTATCAAGGGACTTCCGATTTTTATCTGGCTATAGGCTTTAGCCATTGATTGGGCTACTTCATCAAAAATAGAATCATGTACAATCAATCGCCTTGTACTGGTACAACGTTGACCACAGGTGCCAACGGCACCAAAAACCGCACCGATTATGGTCATTTTTAAATCGGCATTGGGTGTTACAATGATGGCATTGTTGCCTCCAAGTTCCAGAAGGGATTTCCCCAATCTTGCGGCAACTTTTTGTGCTACTAGTTTGCCCATTCGGGTTGAACCGGTAGCAGAGACCAAGGCCACTCTTGGATCTTGCGACATCATTTCACCAATTTTTCCATCGCCAACAATAAGGGTGCTTATGGCTTTGGGATAGTCAAATGATTCAAGCGATTGTTGTAATAATAATTGACAGGCAATAGCGCAGTAAGGTGCTTTTTCCGATGGTTTCCAAATAAGTGTATTTCCACAAATAAGCGCTAATGCGGCATTCCAACTCCAAACGGCAACAGGAAAGTTGAATGCGGAAATTATGCCTACAACCCCTAACGGGTGGTATTGTTCATACATGCGGTGCTGTGGGCGTTCAGAATGCATGGTGAAGCCATGTAATTGACGGGAAAGTCCAACTGCAAAATCGCAAATGTCAATCATCTCTTGAACCTCACCCCAGCCTTCTTGTAGGGATTTCCCCATTTCCCAAGAAACCAATCGACCTAAAGAGTCTTTATGTTCTCTGAGCAAATTACCATAACGACGAACTACTTCACCTCGTTGTGGTGCAGGTACAACCTGCCATTCTTTAAATGCAGCCTCTGCAGATTGAATACAGCGTTCGTAATCTCCGATATCTCCACCTTTTACATTTCCAATAAGGGAATTATCTACAGGTGTATAGGAGCTGTAGGTATCTCCATTGGCGAACCACTCTTTTCCATCATTGCATCCTAAAGCATCTTGAGGAATGGCGATTTTTTCAAATATTTCTTGGATTTCTTTTCGCATAATTTATAAATCTTTTTGGGTTTGGGAGGTAAAGGTGCTTTCAAAAATTTTATCCGCATTTCCGGCTTCAAAACCTTCTCGTCGTTGTATGGAGTTCAAGGTGTCTTGTGGGTTGTTTGCAAATTCTGGTAATACTTTACGCTCTGCAAATTCGACGTAACTACCTGAAATTTCATGAATATCGCCATTGGCAAATTTACTTGGAACACGTTGCGCGACGGTACTGCTTTGAAGCAACAGTCCATCGGGACTTTGTTTTATTACGCCACCCGCCGAATTCATTTTTACGCCAATTTCATTTAAAAAATCATTAAAGGATTCTAAATTATTCAGGGGGGATGGTAAGGCATGAACGCTGATGGTGTAATGATTCAGATAGTATCTATTATAAATTACCCATGCGGCATATTCACTTTCTTTCAGCAGTTCCTCATAGTGCTCCCAGTTAGGCAATTGCCACAAAGGGTTTTGAAAAAAAGCAATGACCTCTTGAGTATCGTTTAAATTCAATTTTGACACCGGGTCTGTTGTGATTTCTTTGGTATAGTGGTTTAGGATTTCTTGAACGGGTTCGGAAAGCTCATCTACACACAATTCACTAATGAATATTCGAGGATACTCCGGTTCTGGAGGTGAGAACCAATAGGCATTCAATTTTTTTTCGTTAAATCGATAATAATCCCTTTTCTGATAACCGAAATGCAAGAATATTTTCTCTATAGATTGAATTCCCAAATGAGGAATACCCAAGGTGCGAAAGGCAATATGATCGTTGACAATTTCGGATTGAGAACGTATAACTCCCCGCTGAATGAGTGCTTGGGTTATTTTCTTTACATCCGGTACTTGTTTCTCATAGGTAGAAAAAAGTCCTTGGAGTAAATCAGAAAGTGGGTTTTTCTTGCTGAACTTCATTTAGACCTTTTGCATTTTGTAGGTATAAGGATCCCGTTTGGGTTTTAATAAAATCTGTAAACGGTATTTCTTCCTGTTTGATGAATCCTTTTTGCGGCAGTGTGCCATTTGCGACCATTTCAATTACAGCAACTAAGGCTCCCGCAGTGGTCCAGGAAATTGCGCGCCAACGAATACCATCAATTTCAATTGGATAAAAGGCTCTGTAATATTCTTTTCTTGAAATTTTATCGGATTTCCAACCTTCAACCACCGCATATACATAAACCACATCATCTTCTACAGGTGGTTTTGCATTGCTCAGTATTTTCTCAAGGTTGTCAATGTCGTTTTTCATAATGAGTTCGTACATTAAAAAACGCATGAGTTTGCCATGACCCGGATAGCGGATGGTCTTATAATTCAAGGTATCAACTTTTCCTTCGTAGGTATCACACATGGTGCCCAAACCGCCGGAGGTAGTAAAGGCTTCGAACTCTTGTCCCTCGATGTTGATATATTCGAATCCTTCAAGTGAAGGAACATTCTTTTTGACCCCGTTATGGATGACTTCTGCATCGTTAAGATATTCGTTTATTACCCCATAGGAGGACCAATTAAAAGAATAGGCTAATAATCCATTTGGGAAACGCGGTAGCGCGCCAACTCGAAGTTCAATATCGCGAAGTTTTTCAAATTCGTGGGTTAAATGAGCACCAACAATACCTATGTACCCTGGCGCCAACCCACATTGTGGAGCCATAACGGATTCTGCGGTTTTTGCAAGTTCCATAATATGCGAAGTGGTTGGCACATCCTCAGTTAAATCAAAATAATGACATTTATGCTGGTGCGCCATTTCAGCAATGCGCCTATTTAAAAAATAGGGCAAACAAGAAACAACCGTATCGTTTTTTTGGAGTAATTGGGTTAACAATTCATCGCTTTTGACATCGCCTTTAAGCGTGTTAAATGGTAATTTATAAGGATAATGGGGGTCTTGTTGATCCAATCCGGTAACATTGAAATTCTTACTCAACATTGCGCCGACCAAACATCCAACCTTCCCAAGTCCAATAACAAGAATATTTTGCATCTTCTGCAAGATACAATAACCTTGCTAAATCATTTATAGGATGCGATACAAAATTTGGCATCCTAATCATATATCAAAAAGAACAATCACAATTGATTGTAAGTTTCATTTTGACGGGGCCAAAACGGTTACAGAGTAATCCTTCAATTAATACTGAGGGTGTTCAGGGGCATTATCCACAATGGCTTCGATTCGATTCATAATCTCATCGGTAAGCAATAATTCTGTTTCTAAGCCCTTCAAATTTTCAATTAATTGTTGTTCTTTAGTTGCTCCTAAAATCACCGTAGATACATTGGGGTTTTTTAAACACCAAGCAATGCTTAATAATGGGAGTGTGGTTCCAATTTCTTTGGCGAGGTCGCCCAATTGTGCCACTTTCTTAAGATTGGATTCTTGCAGAAGGCGTTCGCTTAACCACCCCAATTCGTCTCTTTTCAATCGAGAATCTGCAGGAACTCCATTATTGTATTTGCCGGTTAATAAGCCGCTTGCCAATGGGCTCCAAATGGTGGTACCCAAACCTACTGTTTTGTATAGTTGTGCATATTCAACCTCGAATTTTTGTCGGTGAAGTAGGTTGTATTGCGGTTGTTCAACTACAGGTCCAATCAAATTATATTGGCGAGCTACCATATGGGCTTCCATGATTTCTTGGGCGCTCCATTCAGATGTTCCCCAATAAAGAATTTTACCCTGCATGATCAGTTGATGCATGCTCCAAACCGTTTCTTCTATGGGCGTGCTTTTGTCGGGACGATGACAGAAATACAAATCTAGATAATCAACTTTTAGTCTTTCCAGAGCTTGGTTGCATGCCTCAAAAATATGCTTCCGGTGAAG
Organism: uncultured Bacteroidia bacterium; assembly: GCA_943789135.1. Lineage (GTDB taxonomy): Bacteria > Bacteroidota > Bacteroidia > NS11-12g > UBA955 > VMCP01. Next base: position 91,430 of record CALSSY010000006.1, on the reverse strand, counting down.
CCCTTTTTGTGTGGGAACTTGAGCTCCGGCTCCAAAGAAAACTTTAGAGGAAACAATATAGGAATCTCTTGACCAAGATTTTTTGCTCAAAATCTCTCCCATAACTCTTTCTGATTCGCCTGCGGCATAGACCTCGGCATTGTCAAAGAAATTAACTCCATAATCGTAGGCGATATCCATAAGTCTTTCAGAAATTTGGTTATCGATTTGATTTCCAAAAGTAATCCATGAGCCAAAACTCAATCGACTGATGGGGAGTCCAGTTTTACCGAGATTTTTGTATTCCATACTACGAAATTAGGGGTATTGCGTATATTCGGATATGTTTACAGAAGAATACTTCGAGTTTTTTATCGAATTAACGATGAATAATACGAAGTCGTGGTTTGACGAAAATAGAAATACCTACGAAAAAGGCGTACGACCTTTGTTTGTGAAATTTGCACAAGAACTTCAAAAACAATTAATGGATATCAACCCCCAATTTGGAGATTCGGATATACGTAAATCTATCTTTAGGATAAACCGCGACATACGGTTTTCAAAAGATAAAACACCCTATAAGACCTTTATGTCGGTGATTTTAAGTCCACATGGTAGTAAGAGCATGCAAGCCGGTGGATTGTACGTGGAAGTTGGACCGGAAAAGTGCGCCTTATATTCCGGAAACTACATGCCAGAGAAGGAAGAATTGCAAAAAATAAGGCAGCGAATTTTTGAAAATCCCGCAAAATTCAAAGCAATACTCAAAGAAACCGACTTTAAAAAATACTTTGGAACGATGAGGGGGGAACAAAATAAAAGAATAGATAAGCCTTATATGGAGGCATCTAAGGAGGTAGATGCTTTATTGAACAAACAGTTTTATATCATGCATACTTTCGAACCAGAAAGAAGCATACAACATGATTTTATTTCGTATTGCTGCGATGTTTACAAGGCATCCTTGCCTTTCAATAATTTCTTAATGGGTGCCTAATCGATAATGGGGAAGTATATGAAGAAATTGGTTTTATTAACGTATCTAATCTGTTCAGTGTTCGTTTCTTTGTTCGGACAGGAAGGAGAATTATTTGATTTTCCTCAAACCAGAAAGGATTGGGAAATAAGTCGTTTAGCAGATCCACAAACGGGTAAAATCCCACATAATATAAGATTTAAAGAGCTTGCCTTTATAAACTCTCAGCAGGTTCAACAGGCCAATCCCATTGCGAGTGAAGGCACGCCATGGATGCACCGAGGTCCGTTTCATGTTGGAGGAAGAACGCGTGCGGCAGCGGTTGACGTTACAAACGAAAATCGCATTGTTGCGGGTGGTGTTTCCTCGGGAATGTGGTTGAGCACCGATGCAGGTAAATCTTGGCAACCTACTCAAGACGCTTGGGAAATTAGCAGTATTTCTTGTTTGGTTCAAGACCGTAGAAAAGGATATGAGCACATTTGGTATGCGGGAACTGGAGAAGCTTATGGCCAATCGGCGGGATCTCCGGGTGCTTATTATTACGGTAACGGACTTTTAATTTCTAAGGATTCGGGTAACTCTTGGGAACCTATTAATAGTACCTTGGGAAGTTCAAACAGCGCATTCAATACCCCTTGGCAATTGGTTTGGAACGTGTTGGTAGACACCACACGTTACGATTCAAGTATTGTTTACGCGGCAACCTATCAAAATATCATGAGGTCGAACGACGGAGGAGCTACGTGGAATGTTGTTCGGAAAACCAATGCCTATTTCAATGAAATTTATTTAGATGCAGATGGCGTATTATACAGTACGTCCAGTTCGGATGCCTTTGCTTCTCAAAGTGGAATTTTCTATTCAACCAATGGGTGGGATTGGACATCCATCACACCAAACGATTGGCAAGGACGGACGTATAAGCGTGTGGTTTTGGGCATTCGTGGAAGTGAAACAAGCGATGCATTTGTTCGTATTTATGCTATTTTAAATACAGAAGATTGGGGTAAGTCTTCACCCGATTCACGTGGGGAATTGGAATGGAATGCCATGTATGTTATGGAAGTTTCCCGAAATAATCCTAAAAGTATTCTTTCACAAAGGGACCTTTCACAAAATTTGCCGGTTTCTAAATATGCGCTGAATAGCTGGCGTACACAAGGTTCTTACGATATGGTTGTTGGGGTATTTCCTCCAATAGAAGAAGTAAGAGACATCGTTTTCATCGGTGGTACGAATATTTTCCGATCTACAAGTGGATTTGAGGATTCTTTGAATACGGACATTATTGCCGGTTATAAAAGGAATACGAGTTTGCCCAATTTTGAAATGTGGCCGAATCAACATCCCGATCAGCATGTTTGGTTGTTTTATACATCAGATCCCAAAAAGGTATTAAACGGAAATGATGGCGGCTTGTTTTATACGGACAACTGTTTGTCGGATGAAGTTGACTGGAAACCCTTAAATAACGGTTATTTGACTACCCAATTTTATACGGTAGCTCTGGCTCCAAGTCGTTTGGATGTAGATCCCAACCGGCAGTTGGATCCATTAATTATTGTGGGTGCCCAAGATAATAATCAAATGATGACGAGTGATTTTTCACCTCAAGCTGAGTGGCAAATTGCTTATCCCGGAGATGGGTCTTATTGCGCCATTGAAGAGGGTGGTGGATATGCTTATTTTTCGAAGCAGTTGGGAAATACGGTTCGTGCCAAACTTAGCAACGATCGAAAGTCCATTTTAGCGAAAAGAAGGATAGATCCAATCGGTGTGAAGCGTTCGGATTATCAATTTATAAACCCCTTTGTTTTGGATCCTTCCGATAAAGATATTATGTATATGGCGGCGGGTCGTTTTGTTTATAGAAATCAGAGTTTGAGTACTATTGAATTAGACGGTAGCACCGATTCCATTTCTCAAGGCTGGTCGCGTTCGGTTGATTCATTGCGCGTTATTAATCAAAAAATTACGGCACTGGGTATTTGTCCAAAGATCAATCCAAGTCCCGGCATGAATATTCCGTTGTATTTTGGAACCAATGTAAAGTATGTATACGCTATCGATGGGGTTAAATCGGGCGATATGAAATTTAGGGCTTTGAAAACCCCGCCGGTAGTGGGAAATGCCAGTGTGAGTTGTATTGCCGTTCATCCTGAAGACCCAAGAGAATTGGTGGTGGTATACTCAAATTATGGAGTTTACAGTATTTTTCGATCTTTAGATGGAGGAGACAATTGGGAAAAGATAGCAGGCAATTTAGAGGCTAATGAAAATGGAACCGGTGATGCGCCCTCTGTGAGATGGTTCAAATATGTGCCCGTTGAGGACGGCATGGTTTATATGGTTGGCACGAGCGTGGGATTGTTTGCTTCAAATCGTTTGGACGGATTAAACACAAATTGGGTACACCAAGCGCCAGGAGAAATTGGCAATGCGGTGGTCGATATGATTGACTACAGGCAAATTGATGGAACACTCGCAGTTGCTACCCATGGAAGGGGTGTTTTCTACGCACGAATTTTCAAGGAAGGCGCGATTTTATCAAAGGAATCGGTCGGAATCAACGCTGAGGTGCGCATTTATCCCAACCCAGTAATTTCAGAGTTGCATATTTCTTCAGAGAAGAACATCAGTTCTGTTCGGATTTACAATACAGATGGCAAATTGGTGTATGTAGAAAAAGGCTCGGATTATGGGAAAAATCTTAAAATTCGTAGGGAATCCATTGGATTGAATTCTGGCGTGTGCTTTGTGATTGTGGAATCTGCAGGGAAACAAACTTGGAATAAGGTAATAGTCGAATGAGGTTTTTGGTGGTCCCGCCGCGAATCGAACGCGGATCTTGAGTTCCGGAGACTCACGTAGTATCCATTCTACTACGGGACCTGCCTTTTAGCTCCGCAAAGATACGTTATTCCTTAATCACCCGAAAAAATACCTGAGGTGTTTCGGTAGCAGAAAAATGGCGCTTTTTGAGCTGTAAATTATACAAACCAGGTGTTAAATTCTGTACGTCAATTCCAATAGAATTTGTTAAATCTCCAATTAACACCTCTCTTCCACTAACTTCTGTCAAGGTATAAGAAATGTAGTCTGTGATATTTTCAATATGGATGATATTTTTAACAGGATTCGGATAGATCATTCCCATTTTTGTTGATTTTGGAGCGTCTAATGTAGATGAATCTTCGCCCTCTTGGTACACACGTACATAGTCGATTTCCATTTTAGAAGAATCAAAATTATTATCCACTTGAGAAATAACGGCTACATTCAATAAGATGTATTGGTCCTTTGTGAAAGGCCAGTTATCGGCTGTTTTTACATCAGGATTGTACTCATAAATTCTGAATGCTGTCAACAAAAAACAATAATTTTTCCGGTGACCAAACCAAAGAATAAACATGATAATCGTTATAGGGATCGGTTAAATAAGTGCCGCCAGTTTCCACTCCACCAAACCGTGCTTGGGTATGCACCGCAGAGGAAACATACCTCGGATTATGTCCCCAACTTTCCATGATGTCGATTTCCCCACATTTGGGCCAACCCACAGTGTTTTGATCTCGACCCCAATAATTTCCTGTTTCACCAATATTGGTGCCTAATGTCCAAATTGCGGGCCAAACTCCATTTCCCGCGGGAATTTTTGCGCGTACATTAACCCTTCCATAGGTAAATGCAAATTTGGAATTCAATCGAGCAGATGTATAATCTAAAGTGCTGTTAGCATAAGTATATCGCTCCTTTTTAAGAACTATTTTCATCGTGCCATCACTTACATAAGAATTGTCAATTTTATCCGTGTAATGCTGTAGCTCCCCATTGAACCAAGTTCCATTATTAGGTGCTATAACTTGGTGATGCCAGTTTTCGGATTTAGGCTTACCGGAATAATCAAATTCGTCGGCCCAAACTAATTTTCCATAATTTGGAGTTCCATTGTTCTGTTGATTTCCGCCCGTGCGAATAAAACCTTTAATATCGTCTAAGTGATACTCCCCAGATTTCAATTCATTTCCTTCAAAGAAGATGGTAATTCTCTTATAAGTGCCCTTAGCATTAATGGGTTCCTCGGATCCTACTATTTTGGCCTTTGAAAAATCGAAGGAATCGGAGTGCCAAGTACTGGTTTTGAAACGTCTTTGAATAAAAATATCAGGAGCGGATTGGTCGCTTTGTTCCAGTTTTATTTGAAACGAAAAAGAGTCACCTTCAGCATGATATAAGCTAAAATATAGTTTTTGAGATGAATCTAGAACAACGCCATTTTTTACATCTATAAAAGCGCCTTCAAATTCACTACCTGCCGTATTTGTAAACAAACCTACATTATTATTAGGTCTCAATGGATCTTTAACCCTGCGGAATTGTGTCCCCCCAAATTCTGTAAAACTGTGTTCGTTGCTTTCAAAGTCTAATGGGTAAGTTTTGTGAACCTGCAGAATTTAGGATTCCTCCAAGTAATAAAAGAAAAAGAATCTTGCGCATAGTTATCAAAAATAGGCTTCGATGAACTGTGAAACAAACGTTTATGTATTTATGACAATAACTCTGCATTTATTTGTGCAATTCAATGAAATAACCAAGTTGAAGTTGGGAATGACTTAAACTATCAAGAAATATTATTTAATTCGAACATGAAAAAATATTTCTTACCCTCACTTTTAATTGGATTAGTTCTTTTTACGTATCAGTTCATTTCTTGGGCCGCAGGTAATTTCCACGGTTCAGCCCAGCGATATACGGCTCAACAAGACACCATTCAAGAATTACTAACCGGTTTAAATCTTGAAGATGGACGCTACATGATACCTTCGGTTTCTCCCGATGTTCCCCAAGAAGAAGCTCAGAAGCAATGGGAGTCTTACATGGGTAAACCTTGGATGTTTGTAACCTATCACGGTGCACATGAAATGAGCATGGGTCTTAATATGCTGCGCGGATTTTTAGTGGATTGGATTAGCGGTTTGTTTATTATAATTTGGCTAAGAGGTTTAGGGCCATTATCCCTTGGTAAATCCATTTTGTGGATGCTAGGTCTTGGTCAAATAGGGTTTTTATATTTTACCTACACCAATCATATTTGGTATCCCACATTTGATTTGATGGCAAGTCTATTGGATTCCATTGTTCCATTTGGAATTATAGGTGCGATAAATGCGTGGTTCTGGAATAAACGTTGATTGAATACTCAACTTAGAAATAATAATTCAACCCAATTTGAAATCGAACCTTCTTATTGTGTATGGGTTTCGGCGTATCGTTAAGGATAATTCCAGGCATAAAACCATTTACATATAGATTCATTCCTCGTGCAATATAGCAACCAACTTGCAATTGGGTAAAACCAGTATATTGATAGTTGTTACGAATGATCTTGGTATTATTAAACTGAAACGTCTCTTTCTTGGGGTTCTGAAGTTCAATTAAAAATTCGGATTCGATTTTTCGCGGTACGAGCAATACACCGCCTAAATCAAATTTGAAGTTCAATCTTCCCCAATCATATTTGTATCCAAGAGAAATGGGTATTTCTGTGAATTGTACAAGATGGTTTTCTTTGAAATTGATTAAGTAATATTTACCCGTATCTCTCCAATTAGCACCAGGAGGAAGAAGTTCTGATTTACTTGCATCGATTTTATTTTGGTGGTAGGGGGAATTGACTTCTATTGTTTTTCGTTGGGGTAATATTTTTACAGGTGTCTTATAGAAGGGAACCTTTGATAAAGAGAGATTGGACTGTGCCAAGGATTTATAAATCCCAGATTCTAAAGTCCAGTGTTTGTTGTAAATAATTCCCATTAATACCCCAATCTGTCGCTGAATAGGTTCAATGGTATAATTGATTCTCTCTTTCGCTGTATTTGTCTTCAGGATACCCAATCGATTTTGACCTCCGATATAAAACTGAACGTCGGGTTTCAACGGAGAATTTCGTTTAATCTGAGTTGGTGTTTTAAATCTAGGAATGATATCTTCGGAAATATTGAATAGCGTAAATCCTTCCCATTCTTTTGATTGGAATTCTATTGGATTAAGATCAGATTGTTCATCATTTTCTTTTGAGGAAATTGAAGCATTTCCTATATCAAAAGAAGTTTCTTGAACACGCATATTCTTATCATTTTGTGATTTTTGATAAGGCGTAGGTTCAGATTTTGCTATTGGGTTGTGGGAATTGCTATTTTGAATTTGAGGAGATATATCTGGGACTGAATTTAAATCGATCCTACTATTCGTTTCAAGCGTTTCCACCAATTCTGAAGGAGAATCTACAGTGTTGATTTTTTGAGAATTTTGATTCACCCAAAATAAACCAGCAGCCGTTATGGAGATACCTCCAATTATTGCTGCCGTTTTCAAACCCAATCCCCACAATCCATTTGTAATGCCGGTTTTTGTAAAGACTGCATGTTTCAATCCGGCTGGAATTTCGGGAGCCTGGGTATTATTTACTTTGTTTTTCAGTGTTTTTTGCCAAGTGGAATCTTGAATTTGATCCCAAGCAGATTTTGGCGGTGAAACCGAATCATTTTGGAACTTCTTTCCTAATATTTCTTCCCAATTATCGATCATCTTGGCAGGGCTACAAATGCGTGTTTTTGACTAATTTGTGATTTAAGACGCTTTTTTGCTTCAAATAGTTGGGATTTTGATGTTCCAACACTTATTTGAACAAGTTCGCTTATTTCTTGATGGCTGAATCCATCAATTACAAAGAGATTGAATACCATTCGACATTTATCGGGTAATAGATTAATCTCCTTTCGTATTTCATCCATACTAAGTTGATCAATGGCGTGATTCATATCAAATTGGGTGTTTTCAAATTGCTCTACTTCAGAAAATTGTTGTTTGTGATGTTGAGATTTGTAGAAATCCAAAGCTTCTCGAATGAAAATAGATTTTAACCAACCTGGTAATGTTTTAGGATCTCTTATTTGATGTAGTTTGTCGTAGACTTTTATAAAAGATTGTTGAAAGATGTCCTCGGCGTCTTCCTGACATTTGGCATACCGACAACAAATCGCAAACATGGCAGAGGAAAACAATTCATAAAGCTTCTTTTTAGCCTTCGAATTATCTTCAATACATTGAGCAATTAGAATGGTATAATCCAAAATTAACAACCTTATATTAATATGACGACAAATTAGTCAAAAGGTTGGAATTCTTTAAAATAAATCCCATCTAGTAAAAGCCAAACCAAAAACTTTTCCAACCTTTTCATTAAACTTGTCGTCTTATTCCCAAAACCTAATCATGACAAAAATGAAAAATCAATTTCTAATGGCGATGGCTTTAGTTTTTACTTTAGCTGTGTCTTCCTGTAAGAAGGACAAATTAACGCAGTCTGCAAATCAAGCAATAATAGAATTGGCTGCAGATGAAACAGTAGATGCTTTAGTGGATAGCCTTGGTGATTTTATTGAAAATCCAATTATCACAGATGCTACTGAAGATATGGAATTGGAGATTTTCAGCGTTCCTGAAATTCTAGATACCGATTATTTCACCTACGTTGAAACACGCGGTGGTCGCAAAGATTCAATGATAAAATCTTGTAGCGGTGTTTTTGTGCTCATGCGCGATAATAAAGAGGCATTGTCTAAGTTGTTCGCTGCTAAAATGGCCTGTATGAAGAGCAATCACGAAGCATTGAAGGGTATGGATATGAAATTGCGCGGTGAGGCAATGGAAATGCGTCGTGCTTTAATGGAGAAACACAAAGCTGCAGTAGATGAAATCATGGCTGCATTTCGAAGTGGAAAAATTACTGAAAAAGAGCGTGATGCTAAGTTGATGCAAGCAAAGAAGAATTTGGCTGAAGGTATGATGAAGATTCGTGCTACAATTCGTGAAAAAGTTAAAAACATCAAAGAGAGAATGGAAGCGGCAGGAAAAATCAAGAACTGTGAAAGAGAATATCTAAATGGTGTTATTGAAATTATTGGTAAAGAAAATTACGCAAAGTGGGTTCGTTGTCACAAAATGAATTTCCGAAAAGGAAAGAGATAATTCATTTTTCTAAATAAGTAATAAAAGGGCCTCATTAACCGAGGCCCTTTTTATTTTTATTGATCCATTTCAATGAATTCGCGATTTTTCATATCGACCCAGAACCATCGAGAGGCTTTATTGATTAGGTAATACCCTTCAAATCCTTCTTCATTTATTTCATCAAATGGCCCGAGAATTGTTTTGTTATCTTCTGTAATTAAATATTGACCGTTCACCTTATTGATTAGAAAGTGAACGGAGCCATATTCTTCTAAAGTGCCGCTTACAAAATCCATCAACATTTTACCATTCAAATCGATTATGGATTCCATGCTATCTGTCCGTGCCATTAATAAATCCTCACGATTGACGCGAAAAATTTCTTTGATATTGGGTACTGAAGGCGTTTGATGCGCTTCATGAAAAATGGGAAGTTCAGTTTCATTGGACTTAAATAATTGAGCTCGACCATTATTGTAAAGTACAAGGCGTTCGTTTTGTAAAACACCGATTTCCTCAGCCGTTTCAGTACTGAATGATTTTGAATATGGATTGAACCATTGTTTTACGATGGGACTGTTCCTTAATTTGGGATTTTTGCGGGTATTTTTAACAATTAGAGTTTGTGCATGAGTTCGTAAGTCTCCTGTTTTCGATTGGTAGACCATGGAATCGAGGTAGTTGTAAATATGCCATTCGCCTTTATGTTTGGTAAGAAAGTGTGGTTTGTTCCAGTACCAGGCAATATCAATAGGTATTTCCGAAGTGAAAGCAGAAACAACGGATTGGCTATTTTCTGTGATTCGTAATACTTGATAGGTTGATTTTTTTGATCTTAATTTCACACCTTGATAATATTCCCCGGCTATCCAGGTTGAAATATTTTGGAACGTATCACTTAATGAATTTCCGTTGGTATCTATCAATATTTGTCGCTTATCAGGTAGTTCTGCCAAGGCAATATTATTTTGGAAAGGTTCAATATGAGCAAAGGTTCCCAAAAATCTTGGGTTTCCTTCAAAGTCGAGAACCAACAAACTTTTTGATTTGCGAACGAGTATGCGGTTATTTCCAAATCGAGATAATTGTATCGGCGCATCCGACACTTCTGAGTTAGTAGCAACTTCGTCGTATTCAAATTTGGTAATGCGTTTCCCAAATTGGTTAAAAAGTGCCCAATATTCACCGTTGTACACCATTCCAATTGAATTGAGGGTGTCAAAATGTATTTTTACGAATATAGGTGGCAATAACTCACGACCCATTTTATCGATTAAGCCGTAGTGATTGGATGCGGTTACGATGGCGTAATTATTTGAAATTTGCCGTATCTCATCGTATTGTTTATCATTATATCGCGTGCCGTCTTTTTCAATATAAAACCATTGGTTTCTGTCGTATTCGTCTTTTAGCATTACCAAGGCGCACCCGGAAATGAGTGTGGCCGCATTGGATGTCCATTTTTTATGTTGTTTTAGACAGAACGGGTAAGCGAAGTCATACGCAGAATCAATCCAAGGTCTCATTTTTAGGGAATCAACAAAAATGTATTTCCCATCGGCTCTTGCATATGGAACGGGTACAACCGTTAAATATCGAAGCAACATTTTCGCCTGTTTTTTGTATTTACCGTAGGGATATTTTTGAAGATATTGGTTGTATTCCTTGGCCGTATGTGCAATTCGGCATTTGGAAAAGGCAAGTTCATCCGCATTTTTCAGTGCGTTCGCCGCTTGTGGTGCCGATGGGAACTGCTCTGCAAAATTGAGGTAATCGAATTCTGTATTTTGTTGTAAAACACGATCGTAATTCCAAGAGTAAAAGGAATCTCTTGCATGGATATAAAAGGATTTTAAATGACTTGGTAATAGATTGATTTCAGCATCAGAACGGCCAAGTCCTTGTAAATAATTCCAAACTTTATCGGTGTTTTTTGAGTTTATAATCCTCTCGAACTCGATGGTGTCGTTCAATGAATTGAGGTTTTCTGTTATTTGCGGTAAGGTGATTTTTCGGTTAATGTTTGTTAATGAGATTGTGGTGGCGAGTTTTTGAGATTCCGACAAATAAAATCCGAGTAGTTTGCTGTTGCTCGTTGGAGAAGTTTTAGAGCGCTGTGTGTTGTATTTTTCAAAAAGCAACTTCCTGTAGTAGAGATCTAGATAATAGGCGTCCAAGATGTAAATTTTCTGAAATTCAGTATAGGATTCCGCACTTTCTTTTAGCTTGTAAATAAAAGATACGGATTTTCGAGCGTACTCAATGGATGCGTCTAGTTGTGATTTTTGTTCTGCAAGGCGTGTCAAGGAATGCCAATAAATGGGATTAGCTGTATCGATTGTGTTTTCCCGTTTTTTTAATATGATTTCGGCTTTATTGAATTGACTATCATTGAGCTTACAATGTGCATTATACATAGGATTGGTAAGCGTTCTCCAAAACTGAGCATGGGCTTCCACATGACAAAAGAAGAATGTTACAATCCCAATAAATAATGGTAAAATGCGCATGATACAAAGTTATCGTGTTTTATTGAAACGAAATGAGCGTGATACTATTTTGCTGTTTGTCGACTATTGGTCGAATAAGTTGTGTGCGTATAATCGCATAAATTTTCGTTGTTTGAGTATCTCCATGCCTAAAATCTATCCCGAGCAATATGTCAAACATATTAATTAACTTTGTGTAAGTCGACTTCTGTTCTTCATTTTGACTAGCGGTTGTTTGAATAATATGAGTATAAAACTGGATTCACATTCTTTATTTAGCGCAAATAGAGAGGCATTAAATTCTCAACCCCATCACCAACAATTATTGGCTTTGGTTGAAGAGTCGAAGTTCCTAATTCTTGGCGCCGCAGGCACTATTGGTCAAGCCGTAACCAAGGAAATATTCAAACGCAATCCGAAAAAGCTCCATTGTATTGATATAAGTGAGAATAACTTAGTCGAATTGGTCAGAGATTTAAGAAGTGAATACGGTTATATCGACGGTGATTTCAAGACTTTTGCTTTGGATATTGGTTCATCTATTTATGATGCTTTTATTTCTGCCGACGGGGAATACGATTATGTACTAAATCTTTCCGCATTGAAACATGTTCGAAGTGAGAAAGACCCGTATACATTGATGCGGATGATCGAAGTGAATGTGCTTAACACACTAAAGACGATACAGCAATCAAAGGAGAAGGGAGTAAAAAAATATTTTTGCGTAAGTACCGATAAAGCGGCCAATCCTGTAAATATGATGGGCGCTTCTAAACGCATTATGGAGTTGTTTTTAATGCGGGAAAGTAATGAAATTACAATTTCCACCGCAAGATTTGCCAATGTGGCCTATTCAGATGGTTCATTGTTGCACGGTTTCAAAATGCGGATGGAAAAAAACCAACCCATTGTAGCGCCCGATGATGTGCGTCGTTACTTTGTGAGCAAAGAAGAGTCCGGTCAATTGTGCCTAATGTCTACGCTGCTAGGAGAAAATCGGGATATATTCTTTCCTAAATTGAATGCAGAAAGCCATTTGATTAAATTTTCAGATCTCGCTATTGATTTTATTCGTTCTAGAGGTTTCGAACCACATTTTTGTGGTTCAGAGGACGAAGCGCGTGTATTGGCAAAATCACATCCTTCAGAAGGAAAATGGCCTTGCTTTTTCAGTGGTAGCGATACCACAGGGGAAAAGGACTTTGAAGAATTCTTTACGGAAGGTGAAATCCTAGACATGGAGCGTTTTGAGCATTTGGGTATCGTGAAAAGTCAATTGAACTTTGTGGATGAAAAACTAGATAATTTTTTAAATAAAATTCTCGAAATGCGTGAATCGGGTACTTGGAGCAAAGAAGAGATTGTCCATCTTTTTCAAGATCTTTTACCTGAGTTTAAACATTTAGAGACGGGGAAATACCTCGATGCCAAAATGTAACTATGTCGTTCAAGACAATCATATCTTTTATACAAAATACCTTTGAAACGAATAAAGGGATTCCTTTACATGCTCCTGTATTCAAAGGCAATGAACGTGATTATGTTTTGCAGACCATTGATTCCACCTTTGTATCTTCTGTAGGGGCTTTTGTAGATAAGGCTGAACTGTTAATGGCAGAAATTTCACAGACCAATAAAGCCGTTGCGGTAGTAAATGGTACGTCTGGGTTACATATGGCCTTAAAGCTAGTCGGGGTGAATACCGGTGATGAAGTTATAACACAAGCTTTGACTTTTGTTGCAACGGCCAATGCAATTAAATATTGTGAGGCAGAGCCTGTTTTTATTGATGTTGATCTTGATACAATGGGACTGTCACCAACAGCAGTACTTCGGTTTTTAGAATCCTATGGGGATCGCAGAGAAACAGGTACTTACAATAAGAAAACTGGAAAAAGAATTGCAGCTATTCTTCCAATGCACACTTTTGGATTTCCTGTGCGACTCGATGAATTGATGAAGATTGCAAAAGATTGGAATATTCCATTGGTAGAAGACGCAGCGGAGTCATTAGGGAGTTACTATAAAAATAAGCATACGGGAAGTTTTGGTTCAATAGGCGTTTTTTCCTTCAACGGAAATAAAATTGTTACCAGTGGTGGTGGTGGAATGATCGTAACTCAAGATTTGAAGTTGGGGGAACGAGCCAAACACCTAACTACAACAGCAAAGGTGCCCCACAATTATGAATATGTTCATGACCATGTTGGGTACAATTATAGAATGCCAAATTTAAATGCAGCACTGCTTTGCGCGCAATTGGAACAATTAGATTTGTTTTTAAAAGATAAACGCGATTTGGCAGAGACCTATGCTAGCTTCTTTGAGAATGAACGAATATCCTTTAGAAGAGAGATGGAGGATACCAAGGCCAATTACTGGTTGATGTGTTTGGAGTTGGAAAATCTTGAAGAAAGAAATGCATTCTTGGAAGAAACCAACGCTTCTGGTGTTATGACACGACCCATTTGGCAATTGATGTTTAGACTGCCTATGTTTGAAAATTGTTATCGCGACGATCAAACCAATGCAGTATTTTTAGAGGAAAGAATTGTAAATATCCCAAGTAATGTCAGAATCTAAGAAGGTATATATTTTTGGATATTCAGGTCACGCTTTTGTGGTAATTGAATCCTTATTAGATGCGGGATATTCAATTGGGGGATATTTTGATTTTAATGAAGCGACAAGGAATCCTTATAACATTCCCTACTTGGGTTTTGAGGGTGAAGTTGATCTAAAACAGATCGTGAACTCCGACTTTGTTTTTCCTGCAATTGGGGACAATTCTACCCGACAAAAATTAGTTGGATTGTTTGAAGAATTGAATTTAAATCAGTTAACTATAGTGGATCCATCTGCTAAAATATCTAGAACCGCGCGTATTGCTGGTTCTACCTATATCGGGAAAAATGCCATATTGAATGCTCAATGCGATGTTAAAAAAGGAGTAATCATTAATAGTCAAGCTACAATAGAACATGAATGTATCATTGATGATTTTGTACATATAGCGCCAAACGCTGTTTTGTGTGGAAATGTACATGTTGGATCAGCTACATTTATTGGGGCAAATTCTGTTATTCGGGAGAATCAAAACGGTTTGTTCAGAACGCGATAGTGGGAGCAGGGGCGGTTATTGTAAAATCAATTACAGACAAGGGTGTTTGGGTGGGTAACCCAGTTCGTAAACTATGAAAAATAACAAAGTCATCATAATAGCTGAAGCAGGTGTCAATCACAACGGGGATTTGAATAAAGCCCTAGATCTTATCGATTGCGCAGCTTTGGCGGGAGCTGATTATGTTAAGTTTCAAACGTTTAAGGCAGAGAAATTAGTCAATCAGGCTGCTAAAAAAGCAGAATATCAAATCAACAATACCAAAGGAGAAAGCGATTCTCAAATGGAAATGCTCAAAAATCTTGAATTAAAAGACGATTGGTATCCCATTCTAGTTGAGAGATGTTCGCAAAAAGGAATAAAATTCTTATCTACCGGATTTGATACGGATAGTATAGATTTTCTCGAGAATTTTGAAATTCCTTTCTATAAAATTCCTTCCGGAGAATTAACCAATAAACCTTACTTACAGCATATTGCAACTAAAGGTAAGGAACTTATAATCTCTACGGGAATGGCCACTTTGAAAGAAGTAAACGATGCCCTCGAAGTAATTCTAGGATCCGGCTTAGAAAAGGAACGAATAACGGTATTACATTGTAATACGGAGTATCCAACACCAATGGAAGATGTCAATCTTTTAGCTATGAATCATATAGCGCGTGAATTGGGTGTAAAAGTTGGTTATTCCGACCATACTTTAGGCATCGAAGTTCCCATTGCGGCGGTTGCACTTGGTGCGTGTGTGATAGAAAAGCACTTTACTTTGAACCGCAATTTACCGGGCCCTGACCATGCAGCATCACTTGAGCCGGATGAATTAAATGCGATGGTTATGGGCATACGAAATATTGAAAAAGCGCTCAGCGGATCGGGTATAAAAGAACCGAGTGAGAGTGAAAAAAAGAATATTAGTGTTGCAAGAAAAAGTCTTCATACAAGAATTGCTTTGCAAAAAGGAATGAGTATTCGTGCTGATGAATTGGTTGCATTGAGACCTGGAAACGGAATTTCTCCAATGTTGATAGATGAAATTATCGGGAAGACTTTATTACACGATGTTCCAGCACATTATCAATTATCATTGAATGATCTAGGTTAATGAGGATTGCTATATTAACAAGTTCGAGAGCAGATTATGGTATTTATTTGCCATTGTTAAGAGAATTGCAAAAATCTGCAGATATCGAATTTGGGTTGGTCGTTTTTGGAACGCACCTCTCTAAACAACATGGATACACCATTGAAGCAATACGTAATGATGGATTTCCAATTTTTAAGGAAATAGATTCCTTATTGCCCGGAGACAGTTCTTTTAGTATATCAAGTTCATATGCTTTAACCGCAAATAAATTCGCCGAATATTGGGAAGATTCAAATAGGCAATTGGATTTGATAATCGCTTTGGGAGATAGGTTTGAAATGGCGGCGGCAGTAGCAGCATCAATTCCATTTGGGATTAAAATTGCGCATTTGCATGGTGGGGAAACCACATTAGGAGCTATTGATAATATTTACCGGCACAGTATAACCTTGGCATCTACATTGCATTTTGTATCGGCAGAACCTTTTGTGGAACGTGTTAAACAATTGCACCAAGGAGAATCAATCGAGGTTTATAATGTAGGTTCTTTAAGTTTGGAAAATTTGCAATCTTTACCTCTATTAACCCGAGAAGAATTCTTTGAAAAATGGAACATTGACTTGAATTTAGATACAATTTTGGTTACAGTTCATCCTGAAACGATTGGATTTAAGCAAAACGAAATATTTGTTTTGGAAATCACGAAGGCAATTGAAGTGCTATCAAATCAATACCAAGTTATCATCACGATGCCGAATGCGGATACGTCAGGTTTACTCTACCGAAATTCGTTCGATGAATTGGGTAAATCAATTGAAAATGTAAAAATTATTGAAAATTTCGGTTCTCAATCTTACTTTTCGGCAATGCAACATGTAAATTTACTATTGGGAAATACATCAAGTGGACTTATCGAGGCAGCCAGTTTTGGTAAATATGTACTGAATGTTGGCGATCGTCAAAAGGGTCGTTTATGCGGAGAAAATGTAATCCATGTGCCTTTTAATGCTGAAATAATTATTGAAAAGACTAATGAATTAATACACACAAATTGGACAGGTTCAAATTTGTATGTTAAACCGAATACTTCTAAAGAAATAATCAAACGCATCAAACAACATTTTGGATAATTTTAAACGACATATTGCCCATATCGATATATCGGTAAAACATGCATTGAAACAACTAGACACATTAGCGGCAGATGCCGTGATATTTTTGGTTGATGATGAAAATAAACTTATCGGAGCACTTACCGATGGAGACTTACGACGTGGTTTTATAAAGGGATTGGGGTTTGAAGATCATTTGTCAAAATTTATACAGCCCAATCCAAAATTCATCCAACAGGGAAATTACAATCTTAAGGAGATCATAGCATTAAGGAACAACTTCTTTACTATTTTCCCAGTAATAAATACGGAGAATCAGATTATCAATGTAGTAAATTTTCGACGTCAGAAGTCCTATTTGCCTGTGGATGCTATCATTATGGCAGGTGGCAGAGGTGAACGCCTTAGACCTCTAACGGATGAAACACCTAAACCACTTTTGAAGGTTGGTAATAAACCAATTTTAGAACACAATATCGATAGGTTGAATAACTTTGGAATCGACGACGTATGGATTTCTATTCGATATTTAGGTGAACAGATCAAAGCAACCTTCGAAAAGGGTGAAGATAAATCGATGCGCATTAAATACGTGAGTGAAGAATCCCCACTTGGAACTGCCGGTGCATTATCTTTAGTGGATGAGTTTGTTCACGATCATATATTGATGATGAATTCGGACTTGCTTACCACTATTGACTTTGAAGATTTTTATTTGTTTTTTCAGGAACACGATGCAGATTTGGCTGTTGCCTGTATTCCTTATCAAGTCAATATTCCCTACGCGGTAATGGAAACCGAAAATTTGGTCGTAACCGGATTTAAGGAGAAACCCACCTATACCCATTATTCCAATGCGGGCATTTATCTTATGAAAAGATCGGTTTCAGAGTTGGTACCAAAGAATAAGGTGTTCAATGCAACCGATTTAATGGAAGAATTAATTAAATCTGGGAAAAAAGTGGTCTCTTATCCCTTTATGGGATATTGGTTGGATATTGGCCGACACGAAGATTTTGAAAAAGCACAAAGGGACATTACAGGATTGAAGTTATGAGTGTTTGTGTAATGATTCCAGCCCGCGGTGGTTCTCAAGGTATACCAGGAAAAAACATAAAGTTATTGGCTGGTAAACCTTTAATTCAATATACCATAGATGCCGCAATTGGTAATTTCTCGGCCGACGAAATTATTGTTAGTACAGATTCGGAAGATATAAAGATGGTGGTGGAGGAATTGGGTATTTCTGTACCCAAATTGCGCCCTTCTCATTTGGCACAAAACGATACCCCTACTGCTGCGGTTATTGAATATGAGCTAAAGCGTTATAAAGAATTCAACGGTACATACCCCGATCATGTGATACTGCTTCAGGTGACATCCCCTTTTCGTAATGCCGCACATCTAAAAGAGGCTTGGGCGAATTACCAAACAAATCAATCCGAAATGTTAGTCTCGGTTAGTGCCTCCAAACAAAATCCATATTACAATCTTTTTGAAGAAGAACACGGCATCTTGAAAAAAAGCAAATCCGGTAATTACACAAGACGGCAAGATTGCCCGGTAGTTTGGGAACTAAATGGTGCTATTTATATTTTTCGTACCGATCGATTTTTGGAAGTTGGAATTGAGGGTATGAATAAAATCAAGTACGAAATGAGTGAACAAGATTCAATAGATATTGATACGCCTTTTGATTGGGAAATGGCGGAAACTCTTTTAAATCGATAATTGACTTCCTTTTATATTGAATTGGTTCAAAAAGGTAATATTCCTGGTCAATTCAACTAAGTCCGTTAATTGATTACTAATGTCTATTTTTGCTAAGTGGGAATTATAATCCGCCAAAGTATTATATCGTCTTTCTATACCTATATCGGTACGATAATTGGCGCATTTTCAATTCTTTTTGCTTTCCCTCTTTTTTTGAGTCCAGAAGAATTAGGGGCTTTCAGATTGATAATAGAGTTGGGAGCATTGCTTTCTGGTTTTGGATTGTTGGGAATTGGCCAAACCATTATTAGATTTTATCCATTTTTTCGGGAGGATAATAAGAGTAATGGCTTTTTATACTTGGTTTTACTATTGACCGTTCTGGGATCGGTTCTCGTTTCGATATTGTACTTCTTTTTTGAGGAAAAACTATTTGATTGGTTCAGTCGAGATAAACAATACTTTTCGTATATCTTCATTCCGATTTTCTTAGTTGCTATATTCCGTATTTATCAAACCGTTTTTGAAAATATAGCAGCCAATCACGGAAAAATCACGACCACAAATTTTTTTCGAGAGATTTTAACTCGTGCAGGCCTGTTGTTACTGGTTTTTCTTTACTATAAACAATGGTTTACGTTCATCGATTTTTGTATTTATGTATCTCTGGTTTTTGCTCTGAATACAATCTTGAATTATGTTTTTGTAATACGGCCAATGAAATTAGATTTTAAACCAAATTGGGCTTTTATAAATTCAAAACCTGAGCTTAAAAAAGATATGATAAATTTCAATGTCTGGCTGGTCCTTAGTTCTTTGTCATTGTTAATTATCAATAAAATAGATTTCTTCATGATTGGATCTTCGAAGGGGATGGTAGATACGGCTGTATATAGCATAGGTTTTTATCTTGCTGTACTAATTGAAATTCCGAAAAGATCAATGCAACAAGTTTCAGGTCCCATTATTTCGACCCATTTGAAAAATGAGGATTATGGTTCCTTGCAAAAACTCTATAAACAAAGTGCCAATAATGCGTTCTTCTCAGCGGTGGTTGTATTTTTATTTATTGTAGCGTTGATGCCGCTGTTTTTCCATTTAATGCCTAAAGGTGAAATTTATGGAGAATGTTTGTTTGTGGTATATTTAATCGGTACAGCCAAGCTCGTCGAGAGTTGGGGCGTTGGGGCAATTACCATCATTAGCAATTCTCCCTATTATTTTTTTGGTTTGCTGAGCGCTATTATTAATATTATTCTGGCAATTTATTTGAACTATGTGTTGATTCCGGTTTACGGGATTAATGGTGCTGCATTTGCTACGATGGTTACAATTTTTGTGAGTATTTCTATTGCTGTAATCATTGTTAGATGGAAGTTTAAACTTAGTCCTATAGATCTGCGTCAATTGATCAGTTTGGGACTCTTGCTAGTAAGTTTAATCTTTTTTTGGAATTTGAATGGCTTCATATCTAATTTATGGGTTGAATCTGTATTAAAAGTTGTCTGGTTATTGATGCTAACGTTTATTTGCATTCGATTCTTGAAAGTATCCGAAGAGCTATCTTCCTTGTTGAATAAAACTCTTAAGTATATACGCTAATATTAAAGTTCCGCTAAAATGAAGAGTCTTATTTCACTTTTAAAAGTATTAATTAAATCTTCTCTTGGTTTAATTTTTAAAGATTTTAGTCAGTTTGGGGCAAAAAACATATTGATTTTGGGGAATGGTCCTTCAATCAATCAACAATGGGATTTAATACGTCAAAAACGTGATTCAGCGCAATTGATGGTGGTCAATAAATTTGCAATCACCGACCGCTTTTTTGATTTGAAACCGGAACATTATGTTTTCTTAGATGGCGCATTTTTCAATTTTACAGAAGAGATATTACAGGATCCTAAAAAACATCCTATGGTTGGTATAAAAGAGAATTGGGAGCATTCACAAGGAGAGATTAATAAAACTTGGTTGAATATCTTGGATGCGGATTGGCCAATTGTTGTGTGGGTACCTTATATATATCGGAGTTCTTTTATTTTAGAAAAATTGGCGAAAGTCAATATTCGATTTCAATTTTATAATTACACCGTTATTGATGGTTGGTTAAAACCCGCCTTGTTTAAAATGAAACTCGGAATGCCACAAAGTCAAAATGTGATTAACGCAGCTATGGCCGTTTCCATTTGGTTAAAGCCTAATCAAGTTTATGTTTCGGGATTAGATCACACCTTTCATCTAAATATTTCGGTAGATTCTGATAATTACTTGTGGGACGAAGGTGATCATTTTTATAAAGGCAAGGAACAGGTTAAAAAACAGAAATTAATAGACTTAGCAACCTCTAAAAAGGTGACCCTTGCAGCTTTGTTCAGTTCACTTGCAAAAGTGCATTTATCATATGAGACACTGTTGTCCTTGTCAGAAAGAAATGGCGTTGAAATCATCAATGTAACAGAGGGGGGCTATGTAGATGCATTTAAACGCTCAAGTTTAGCCAATATAGATTAAAGAATATGGAATTAACGGATAGAGAATTTTGGAAGAATTATTGGTTGAAAAAGCCTTGGCTTTTCTCACAGCCCATTGATAGAAGAAGTTTGTTCAAACCACTTATTGAACGAGTAATCAAGGATAGGGATATTAAGAATGCCATCGAGGTTGGTGGATTCCCAGGTACATTTAGCGCCCTTTTGAAGCTAGAGTATGGAATTAAGGCAGATCTGGTGGATTATTTTGTCGATGAGGAATTATTCAGTCAATTCCTAATTGCAAACGGATTAAAGGAAGGTGATATTCAGGCCACGGAATTAGATGTATTTACCGATTTTAAAACAGAAACAAAATACGATCTGGTTTATTCTATTGGATTGATAGAACACTTTGAAGATACTCCAAGAATTCTTGAAGGTCATAAACGGTTTCTTAGTGAAGACGGTTTGCTATTGATTATTATTCCAAATTTCAGGGGTTTAAATGGTTGGTTCCAACGTAATTTTGATAGAGAAAACTACGACAAGCACTTCATAACGTGCATGAGTCCAGAATATCTTAGAGATGCTCATAAAAACTTCCAATACGTGGAATCGGATTATTTTGGCGGATTTACAATTTGGCTTGAGAATTACGACAAACAAGGGTTAGCGGTTAAGATATTTTTTAAGGCAACCTGGTATTTCGGGAAAGTGTTAAATAAAATCCTTGGTTTGAAGAATCGATTCTTCTCGCCGTATATTTACGTACTAGCGAGTAATGAGGAGTTAAATACTTCTAATTCTGGAGATCAGTAAATGGCAAAAATTGACATTAATTAATATTTAGAGTTAAGTTGAGTGGATTACACTTTAGTTAATCCTTAGGTTTAACATTCATTCCCTAACTTTGCCCTATGCTTTTAACCATAGTGGCCGGCGCGCGTCCTAATTTCATGAAAATTGCCCCAATTATTAGGGCGATTAATAAATCGAAATCTGAAGGTAAGAATATTGATTTTCGTTTAATTCATACTGGGCAGCATTATGACAAAAGTATGTCAGGTTCTTTCTTCGAACAGCTCAATATACCCGATCCTCACGCCAATCTGAATTGTGGTGGCGGCACGCATGCCGAACAAACGGCGGCAATTATGATTGCATTTGAAAAGGAACTTCTAGCGAATCCTTGCGATTGGGTAATCGTGGTTGGCGATGTGAATAGCACTTTGGCTTGTTCAATAACAGCTAAGAAATTGCATATAAAAGTAGCACATGTTGAGGGTGGAATCAGGAGTAACGATTGGAAAATGCCTGAGGAAATCAATAGATTGGTGACCGATTCAATAACGGATGTGTTTTTTACTACTTCCGAAGTGGCCAATAACAATTTGCGTGATTCAGGGGTTACAAACGATAAAATTGTCTTTGTGGGTAATACCATGATAGATACCCTGTTGTATCATCAAAACGACTTAAATGCGCCTACCCTTTGGAAGGAAGAGGGCTTAGAAGTAGGGAATTACGTGGTAATGACGTTGCACCGGCCTTCGAATGTAGACGATGCGCAACAATTGCAAGGGATCTTCAAGGCTATTCGTACATCCTTAAAGGACATTCCAGTGGTATTTCCTGTTCATCCGCGAACGTTGAAAAACATGGAACAGTTCGGAATTGAGCCGGAAAATGTAATAAAAACAGGTCCTTTGTCGTATTTTGAATTTAATTATCTCGTAAAAAACGCAAAAGGGGTAGTTACGGATTCAGGTGGAATCACCGAGGAAACAACGGTGATGGGCGTGCCCTGTATCACCATGCGCAATAGCACGGAGCGACCTGAAACCGTAGATATTGGAACAAATGAGCTGATTGGAACCGAGCCCGTGGCATTGCAGAAATCACTGGCACAGTTGGTTTCGGGAGATTGGAAGCAAGGCAGCATTCCCGAAAAATGGGATGGTCGTGCAGCAGAGCGCATCATTAAATGGTTTGTAGAGGTTTAAAGCCGCTACATTGATAATATGGATTCAAGTTTAATAATAGATAAAACCATAAAATATGTTCAGCAATCATTTCAAAATGCTGAAGGTGGGCACGATTGGTGGCATACGCATAGGGTGTATGTAAACGCAAAAAAAATTGCCGATAGTGAAATCGATATTGATTTCGAGATTGTGCTTTTGGCTGCATTGCTCCATGATATCGCAGATTCAAAGTTTCATAATGGCGATGAAGAAATTGGTCCTGAAACAGCGCGTAAATTTTTAGCATCAGAGGGTTTTGATAATCAAAAATTGGAACATGTTGTTTCGATAATTAAGAATATTTCATTCAAGGGTGGTAATTCAAAAAGAACCTTTAATTCGAAAGAATTAGATATTGTTCAAGACGCGGATAGATTGGATGCTATTGGGGCAATTGGCATTGCTCGGGTTTTCAATTTTGGAGGATTTAAAGGAAATGAAATTTACAATCCAGAAATAAAACCCAACTTGGAGATGACAAAAGAGGAATACAAAAAAGGCAGGCAGCCCTCCATCAACCATTTTTATGAAAAGCTTTTATTGCTCAAAGATTTGATGAATACAAAAACTGGTAGACAGATGGCCCAAGAAAGGCATGAATTTATGTTGAAATACCTGGAGCAATTTTACCGTGAGGTAGTTGAGTAATTTAAAATAAGCATAATATATTACGTAACTTTGCATTTACACTGGGGTTAATCGGAATTGACGGGGTGATTGAGTGCGGTGTAAGCAGGTGGTGCGTTGGAAGTATTGCACCGAAATCTGAACTTTCAACTTTTTAAGAGGCGAAAACAATTACGCCCTAGCTGCCTAATCCGACGGATAGAGCAATTGCTAGTTGCTTCGGTTCCCTTGACTCGTGCCGGGAACCATCAGGAGCAATCGAACTGCACGGGTATGAAAACGGGGTAGCGGGTGACCGGTTTCATTATTTCACCAGCTAAGGAATCTTACAGGCGAGGTCCGGGCCTATAGATTCACGAAAAACAATCGGTACCTAAACCTGTAGAAAGCGCCAGCAGTCGCACATTCGGACGGGGGTTCGATTCCCCCTAACTCCACCACCTAAAATTGCAAAGTGTTATATTTCAATTATTTGCATTGATAATATGAAAAATCGTGTACCGTTTTGTGGTCTGTTTTTTTTATTTGTTTAAATATTTATCTTCGAACATGCTTACTTTAAGAAAATTTCATTTCTACAAAATTTCATTTTTATTAATCATTCTATCGCACATTCAAATAGGATTTGCGCAGGAGGTGGTAACTGTAGATGACATTTACGAGGAGCCAAGCGAGTTAAGGCTGTATTCGAGAATTATTTCTTTTGATTCAAATACTACAGCAAAAGAGATAAAAATGAAGTTTAAGAATTGGGCTGGAGTACGTTTTGTTAATTTAAGCAAAGTACTTGTTTCTGAAACAGAGAGCCAAGTTGTGCTGAACTACATCGATGAATATGTTTACAGCCTGGGTTTGGCTGGTAATTTATCTGTGGGTAATTACTATAAAATGGTTGCTCAATTCAAGGATGGTAAGATGCGTGTGGTTGTTTTTGATGATGGTAACACTTATGTACCAGCAAGTCAAGGAGCACCATCTGTTCCTGCACGTTCAAGCCACTATGCCAACTATTTTAAAAATCGCAAAGAATGGAAAAATAAAGGGATGTTTCAAAAACCTATATACCGTCGAATCATAGGTTACATCCAAAACAATCAAGAATTCTTTACTTCGTTAGAGTCAGAAATCAAAAAGCCAACTGTGCCTGTTTTGCAAGATGATTGGTAGTATAATAATTAATATCTCCTCAAAGTTTTAGCGTCACATCAATCTTCTTCTCTTCAACTTGAATCTCGCTTTGTTGTTTAGGCATTCCTACACTTCGATTTAGAAGGCTCTCCATTGCATACAGGTTGCCCTTTCTAAGGCTGTTAATGAGTGCTTTTGCTATGATTCGTTCTAATATGGTGTATTCCTCGATAGAAGCGATTTCAGAGACTTTCTCTTCTGGTAGTGACAAGATGGTTAGAATTACCCTGTTGATGTCTCCAGCGTGGTATCCTTGTCGTTTTAGTGTAGTTATGAATTTAGGTTTTCTACCTGATGGGTTAGGAGAGGGTTGCCCTTTCTTCCATTTGGGAAGATGGTCGGTCGGTGGGTTAGGGTTCATATATATAATTAACATTTTTATTGGAATTGTCTAAATTTGTGTATGTCCAAATTAAAGGTAGTAAACAATTATTTTATTCAAGATGGTTTGTAACTACCTAAGTATATTTTATTGGTTTTGATTTCGTCTGGTGACGACTTACTTTAAAAAGTAAGCAAACGAGCCTAAATCGAACAACGTCTGTTGAGGATGATTTCCTATCTTCGCTCTATGAGACTATTTAAATCATTACTACTAACATTATTGGTTGTTGGAACTTTGAACTCCTGTAAGAAGGATGAGCCAACTGAAGAAGTCAAAAATTTACCAGAAGTAACTACAAAGCCCGTTTCAAATATTGGAATGACTAAGGCTGAATGTGGGGGAGTAATCATCTCGGATGGAGGTTTAGATATTACCCAGCGTGGTGTTTGCTGGAGCACTCAACCTAATCCAACAATTGCGGATTCTTTTACATCTGATGATGCAGGGACAGGTGAATTTAAGAGTGTAATGACCAATCTTGATTATCGCACAAAGTATTATGTAAGGGCGTATGCCAAGAATAAGGACGGTATAGCCTATGGTTTACAAATGGAATTCACAACAATACCTCCAATGGTTGGTGCTGAATATGGCGGTGGAATAATCGCATACATCCTACAATCATTCGATGACGGATATAGTGAAGATTCAATTTCTGGGATAGTTGTATCCCTTGATTCCATCAAAAAAAGTTGTTATTGGGGTAGTATTGATAAATTTGTTTTCCGTACTTCGGAAGAAATAGGTAGTGGATTATCCAATACAAATAAAATTCTTGAGGAATACAATGATTATGAGAGTGCAGCAGGTTTGTGTTCGAGAATCTCAATTGATGGTTATGATGATTGGTTTTTACCGTCATTATTTGAATTGAGAGAAATAGAATCTGGGTTGAGAAGGGAATTGGAAATTCTAAACTTGGGTCAACTAATTTGGTCTTCAACTCAAACTGAATATGTTACTAATGCTAGGGTTATAGAAGTTGGGTCTGAAAGTAATGAATTAATGGCGCAAAAAAATATGCCTAACCTTTGTGCAATCCCCGCTAGATACTTTGCGATACCGAAGAAATAATTCACCTCACAATCTGTATTTTAGGGGTTTGATTTCGTCTGGTGACGACTTACTTTAAAAAGTAAGCAAACGAGCCTAAATCGAACAACGTCTGTTGAGGATGATTTCCTATCTTCGCTCTATGAGACTATTTAAATCATTACTACTAACATTATTGGTTGTTGGAACTATGAACTCTTGTAAAGAAGAGGAGCCTGTTGAACCTGCACCTGTGCAAGTGCCTTCTGTGGAAACCGCTGAAATCTCAAATATTGAATTTGATAGAGCAACAAGCGGTGGAATCATTACTGACGAAGGAGGGGCACCAGTGACATCTAGAGGAGTTTGTTGGAGTCTTGTTCCAATGCCTACTATAAACGATGAAAAAACCTCAGATGCTTCTGGAGATGGGGCCTTTGTTAGTAAAATTGAGAAAATTGGTTTTGGTCTTACCTATTATGTCAGGGCTTATGCGACAAACAAAGGTGGTACGGCTTATGGTTTACAGCAAACCTTTGAAACTCCAACGGCTCAATTAGGAGATAGTCTATTGGGAGGATATCTTGCTTATATGATAGAAGACGGGGATAATGGATATTTTAAAGATTCAACCAAAGGGATGATAGTTAACTATGTGACCGAAGGCTATTCTAAAAATTCAAATGAAACTGAAGTGTTTTGGGGTTGTGAAAATAATTTGCTGGGAACAACCTTAGATGAATTAGGTTATGGTATGTTCAATACATCAGAAATTATAAGAAATTGCACCAAACTAAAGACTGCTGCGCAAATTTGTGTGGATTTTCAAAGTGGTGGTTTTGATGATTGGTTTTTACCATCAGTTAAAGAGTTGAGTAAAGCAGAGGAGAATGTTCCTGATTTATTTTTATGGAACTGGGGTCGTCCAGATTTCCCCTTGTTTTTTACCTCAACGGAAGTTGATGCAGAAAATTGTTTTTTTGTTTTTAAAAGAGGGATTGTGAGTGGTAACTTCAAAGAGGGTCCGAAATACGGTAACTTAGGAAGAAGTTTCATTATGGCAGGGAGATATTTTTCATTCCCTAAATAATCTACTCACATCAAATAACCTTACATCGAATAGAGTCGGTTGAGGGTACAACCTCCTCTCCCGCTTCATAAAGTTCGCTGCTTTATCTCTGCACTTTCGGCTGCCAGTGTGTTTCTCTGAACAGTATAAACTGCCGCTCTGCTGATTGCTGATATCACTCCCACAGATAAGGCATCGCTTGGTGGAAGAACTATGTACTAAATCACTGTAATTATTCCACTGATAGTGCATTTCAAATTGAAGTTCAATTCCTTTATTTAACTCCAATTATTCTAAGCTCATAACACTATAAGCGCTACTCCCCTTTTCATTTATTAAAACCAACCTTAATAAACCTTGTCCGTTTTCTGGAAGGCGGATATTGAAATTGTTAGAGAAATGACCATTTCCTTCCGTTAATAATTGCCCGTTATAATTGTACCATTTATAACCAAGGAAAGTCTGATTGGATTCTACACGGATTTCACTACCCTTAATAGTCGGATTGGGATATATTTTAATATCAGCATTAGCGTTCAATTCCGTACTCAATCGATCCATTTTAAAGGATTGTGTGCTAGAACATACACAACCATGCGCATCTGTGGTAGCAATCATGGTCATATTATAATCTCCGTCGGATGGTAAGTCGTAGAATACAGCCGCATTAGCGCCTGAACTGGCTTGGTTTCCAATACCGTCTAAATTCCAATTGTAAGATACGCCAGATTGACCTCCAGGACTGCTTTGAGATGAAGCTGGCTCAAAGGTGATGCCATAATACCCCTTTTCATATGCCGGAGTTGATACAAATTCACAGGTTTTAGGATTTTCCCATATATCTACTTTTTCTACCGCATCACTTTCGCAGCCACCCGGAATAATACTTCTTAAAAGAACATTATAAACCGTAGTTTGACTTACGTTGTAAATTCTATTTTTTTGGAAACCGTCATAGGTGTTTCCATCTCCGTAATCCCAAAAGAATCGGATGCTGTCACCTGCTAAAAACGTGGTATTGTTTTTAAACTCAATGCTGTCACCTGAGCATGCATTTTTTACGGTAAATTCTGGTTTGATTTCTCGAAGAACCTTTATGGTTCTGTCTAAAGTGGAATTACATCCGTTGTCGAAAAGCACCGATAAACTGATGGCGTAGGTGCCGGCATTTTTCCAATTGATTTTAAGCGTATCCTTGGTTCCAGAATTTTGGCCATCTATTTTCCAAGAACGCGTTGTTGAGAAGTTGTTGGATGATGTGGTAAGATCAATGACTTTGCCCTCACGTAAAGAACACGTATCCAAAATAGCAATTTCAATTTTTGGGGATTCTTGCACGCTAATGGTTTTTGTGATAGAATCCGAACATCCAAACTCTGAATTCACTATCAATTTCACCGTCTTGTTACCATAGGTTTGAAAATTGTATTTTGGCGAACGATTCGTTGATTTTCCATCGGTCTCATCAAAATCCCATACGTTTCCAAATAAACTGGTTTTCATACTCGTTTGATTGGTAAAACTGTAGGGTTGGAATTGACAAGTGCCTGAGGTAAGTTCAAATTGAGCCTTTGGTTGTTCGTAAACCGTAATTTTGGACGTTTTTGTTATAGAGCAACCGTTATTTTCCGCGCTCAAACTCACATTGTACGTTCCGTAGTTCGTAAACTTATTGGTAAATATCAACTTGGAAATTACGGTATCTCCCGATCCAAAATTCCACGTCATCTTAGAAGTTTTTGGAGATGATAAATTTTCAAACTGAACCGGTATACCATCGCAAGCATTCGTCCTTTTGAAGTCCACCGTGGGTGTGGCGATTACCGATATAGATTTACTTGTTTCAAACTTAAAACCGTGTGGTAAACTATTGACATTCAAAGTAACCTTGTAAGTGCCATCTGTACCATAAATAAAAATAGGTTCATTTAGGATCGATGTATCTGAAGGGTTTCCCGTGCCGAAGTCCCATTTATATTCTAAGAAAACATTGGTTGATTTTACTTCGCTTTTATTGATGAATTTTAAACTGTCTTTACTGCAAATGGTCTGATTGAGAGTGAACGCCAATTCAGGGCTTGGACTGATATAGATGAAACGTTCAATAATGGTGTCGCATCCGTTTTGAAGATCTGTAATTTTCAATTTCCAGATCAAGGTGCTATCATCTATTGCGGTATCGTTGCTATTGAAGTTCCATAACAGGTCTTTTGAAGTTCCCGGAGGGGTCACACTCGCGCCTGAAACGGTTCTTCCACCTGCTGTTGTTGCCATTGCATCGGCAGTCCATGTCTTTCCGTAATCGGAATTGCTAAAACCTCTGGGTTCAGAAACTTCGTATTGCAATAAAAGGTTTCTGATGCATATATCTTTATTGGAACTCGTGCTGAAGATAGGAGAGTTCCCTGTATTCGGTATAACTGCATTTAACTGCGATCCGCCTGGTGCCGGTTTTACGTAGATATTAAAATGGAACGTATCTTTCTCTTGCGTATCATCAACAGTGGCAATATAAATACTGCAATTTTGTAGTCCAGTATTATCCACTCTGATTTTCTTAACAAAATTCAAATCGATGGAATCTTTGGGTTTTAATACCAGCTTGAAATTTTCTTCGTGCGAGATACCATTTACCTTGTAACCGAGACGAACTTCGGTTATGGTATCGATGAAGTTGTTTTTTAGCCAAATTGTAGGATTGACTATAGTTCCCGAACAAAGTGTATCATATTTGTTAATCTTTTGAACGTTCAATCCAAGGTCGAAAACAGATTCAATAGCTCCAATATCGTGATAATTACCTTGGCGTTTGTTTCCATAAAGATCCAAACTACTTAGAGATGTTTCCTTAGTTGAATTTTGGTTTTTTGAAGCACCCGATCTGAAGTCTGATTTGCCAGGATTGATGAATTTAGGAGATACTTTATAATTGCTTGGACCCACCTTTGCATCTGCAACCCAATCGTTGAAATTATAATAATCGTTTCCGTCGGCATGCCAATACTCGCTTGAAAATTTACCTCCGCTATAAATATTATTATCGGCAATTAAACCTGTGTTGTTAATGAAATTCATGTACACACCCGCTTTGCCCTTTGCTTCTACAATATTGCCGACGTAGTTTACATCGCCGTAATTATAAAAGAATGAGATATAATTTTCTCCAGTCCAACTTGAAAAGGAGTCGTTGTGGACCACGGTATTGTAATAGAAGTTATATTCGTTTAAGGCACTGTAATTTTCGGAGTAAACCAAAAGCGATTGGCCTTTGTTATTGTTGTTCGCTATTAAATTGCTAACCACATTTGTCTGCCCTGTTTGAAGGCAATAAATGGCCTTAAAGGAAGTCCAATCGCTTGAATTAATTGAGTTATTCGTTATTGTGTTACCGGTTAAATTATAATCGCTGGTTCCATATATATAGAAGGCATCCAAGTAATATGCAGACACGGAATCCACGATGTTAAAATCTAAGGTATTTGCAAAATTGGTGCTATTGGAATTGCTGTAGAGATAAAAGATTTGCGTATAGCCCTTCCCGGAAATGGAAAACTCTGAATTTCTAAATTGATTCTTTTTTAATTGGAAGTTGTGATTTTTTGTGAAGGATACACCAAAAGAATTTCCCCCTTCGGTAAATACTCGGTTGAATGTGTTTTCGTCAAATTGTAGGCATGAATCTCCATCGCTTATAATCCCTGTAAATGAATTAGCGAGATAAATATTGTTGAAATGGTTATTGTTGATTTTTAGGAAAGTCGTGTCGTTGCCGCCTGCATTATCCAGTTTGAATCCAATAAAGTTGTAAGCCGATGTATTAGCCGTTGATAGGGATGTGCTGTAATACGGTAAGTTTGATATCGTATTATTGGATATTTCATTATGCACACCTGCAGACTTCATATCTTGTAGGTGGAAAATCACAAGCGTACTATCCGGATTGTCATTTGAACTTGCATCCGAACGATCGATGCTATTTCCCGATACGATTTCACCTCTCACATATCTCATGTAGAACACTCCATTATAAAAGTTTTGGATTTTATTATGGATGAATTGATTTTGGGTCTCGGTTTTTAAGTACGTCTTTGAAGATTGCTGATTGATTACAGCATATCTGGGACCAACACCTCCACTTGTTTTCATGGTACAGTAGGATATAATATTTCCGATTCCATTATTGGTACTGGAGTTAGCCATTACTAAGGAATCGTTTTTAGAAAATGCGATGTAAGCTCCTGTATCGGTGGCATCGTGTGTTATTTTCCCTAAAAGAATGGAACAACTATCGATGGTGTTATAATCGGCTTGATTGGTAAATCTTAAACCAATAGAATTTCCATTTGTGGATGTATTTTGGAAGTTGAGATGTTTAAAATTAACGTAGTCGATACCATCTAAAAGGACCAATTCTCTTTTTAAATTTCCTGAAATAGAAAATCCGTTTCCGTCAATAGTCAAAGTATTGGTGGACGAAATGGTATTGGATTTGGGTTGTTTTAATGTAAGGGTGTTACTAATGGATAAGTTTGATTTTACTAAGATTGTAACTTTGCCACTAACACCTTTCAAACTTATAGAGTCTGCCAGTTCCTGCCAAGTTGAGAAGTTCTTTATTCCGCTACCACCAAGCGTATAAGTGCCGCTTAATTGCGCATTAACAAACAATGGTAATGCGAAGAGAATTATAAGGAAGGACTTAATTGAATTTTTCATGCTTGAGTCAAAGATAGGCGTGTTTTAGAATAGTAATTGTGTGAGTAAAGTTAATGTTAGTCGCATTGAGAAAATCCTCCAGAACCGATCAAAACTATTCTTTAATCAATTTTAGGGTAGAACTGAAGTTGTTACAGCTGATTTCGATGAAATACAAACCAGCAGGCAATGCACTTAAATTAATGAATTCCGGTAGGGGTGTTCCCAAATTGAATTGTTGAACAATACGTCCCTGTGCATCCTTTATTTGATGAATATGGGTATTTGGATGATCGGTAATTATTTTAAATAATCCGCTCGTTGGATTCGGTTGAAGCCTTACCCAATTTGCAGTGTGAAAATTGGTACTGTTTATGAAAGTGGTGGTGAAATTCCATATTTCACTCCAAGGACTTTCCACAGTTCCATTGAAGGTTTTTACACGCCAATAATAGGTGGTTTGTCCTTTGAGGTGGGTAAACTTAGTATTCCCTGTGGTAGAATTTTTAGTAACGAATGAACTGAAGTTGGGATCTTCTGAAATCTCCACGCGATAGATGGTGGAGGGAGTGAATTTTTCCCAACTAAAACTAACATTTAATTCTTGGTTGCTTGAATTATTTCCCGGCGTCAGCAATTTGGGTGGCGGTATGCCTTCATCTGTAGTAAAGGTCCAAGTTTCGCTGAAATCATAGAATTCGTTACCATCAGAATTTCTACCTCTTACGCGCCAGTAATAGCGTGTTGATGGCTTTAAAGTAACGTTTAATAAAGTTCCGCTTACGATATTTTGTACGGCACCTGTGAATTCAGGGTTCAAACTATATTGTACGGTATAACTAGAGGCTCCAGAATAGGCGAGCCACTTTAACTGATTGAAAATACTGACTTCGCTAGCAGAATCAATCGGACTGCTTAATGTGGGAGCATATCTAGGGCGTGTGGTAAAGTTCCAAACATCACTCCACGCAGTGGTGTCTTTTTCGTGAAAGAGTTTAACCCTCCAATAAATCTTGGTATTAAAATCAACAAATTTCGGGTAGGTTTCGAAGTAGTGAAAGAAGGAAAGTTCTTTTAATTCTTGTGCGTGGAATGGATTCGAGAAATTGGCGCTCGTATCAACCTCTAATATATACCCTGTGGTACCTTCTACACTATTCCAATCGAGGCTATATAAGGAAATGTTTTTGGCGTTATTTCTTGGTAGATTCAATCGAGCCGTTAGCACTTTAAATGTCCAAACCTCGCTCCATTGACTGGTATCGTCATCGGTTAAGGCCCTTATTTTCCAATAATAAAGTGGTTTGAACAGCAATTGGGAAACCACTAAAGAAAGAGAATCGGTTATGGTATCCAGAAAAATAGGAGAATTGAAATTGGTATTGGTATCCAACCAAAGTTGATAACGCACACCTCCTTTCAAGGGTTCCCATTTGAACTCAGTTCTTGCTGGTGTACCAAGGAAGTTAGAATTAAAAGGTCTCAATTGCACGGGTGATTTAACGGTTGTGAAGGGTTTTGAGTTGCTCCATATGGAGGTGTCCCTATCATGCCAACCTCGTATTCTCCATTCATATCGGGTAGCGAATTTAAATCGATGTCCTTTAATATTATGGGTTGAACTCGGCTTGAATTCGGAGATAATGGTATCAAGGAAAAGGGTGGTGTCGTAATGATTCGCTTGCGTAGCTTGAATTTGGAAACCGTCAACACCGGTTCTGGTTGCAAACTGAAAACTATCGGTTATATGAACGGTTGAGGTGGTAAATGGGAAATAAGAACTAGGGAAAATGATGATATTGATGGGTCGTGTGCGCGTCCATTCTCCCGAGTCTTTTTCATGATAGGGACGGCCGCGCGTGTAATAGGTTTTGCCAAAAAACAAGTTCACCGCGGTATCTAAACCCGCAGGTGAGAAGAAAGTCTGTTTCTCTTGACTGTTGAAGGAAATACTGGAATCTACCTCTATCTGATAACCGGTGGATCCATCTATTGAATTCCGAATTTTAATGGGAACAATTGGATCTGAATAATTCTCGGCAGCCAATATATCGGTTCCAAAACCTTTTGTTTTAAAAGCACTATAAGTCCATTTTGAAGAATCGGCCTCACTAATGGCTCTAACTCGGTAATAATAATAGGTTTCATAGTTGAGGTTCCGAATCTCGAAGGCGTCGGTTTCGAATTGTTTGGTTCCTTCAGAAGCTATGGTATCTATTAATAAGGGAGAATTGAATGTTGGGATGGTGTCAATTTGAACTTGAAAGGGTTGTTTGAAATAGACCGAGGTAAATTCAAAATTGATTTTAACATTTTGCAAAAAGGCCGTAGAAGGATATTTGGTTGTAATGGAATCCATAATTTGGAACGATCCGGTATCGGTCCATGTGGTGGTGGCTTCCGGGAAACCCCTTACACGCCAGAAATATGTTTTCCCAAAAAGGAAATTATCTTGAATGGTTTCAATGTAAAACCAATCGAATGTATCTGGAAGTGTAACCGTTCTTAAATGCTTAGAATTGAAACTTTTAACGGTATCGAACTGAAACTCAAAACTATCAAAACCTGCAGCTCGGTAACACGATAAATATAAAAATGAAGATGACGTTTTTGCGGGATTTTGACTCGGCGCATACCGTTTTAACTTTTCTCCTGTTTTGAAGGACCATACCGCAGACCAATTAGATGAATCGGTAGCAGAAATAGATTTGGCGCGCCAATAATATTGGGTGTTAAATTTGAGTTTATTCAACCAATAACGAGTGTAATACGTGCCGCGCGTAACTTCAACTCTTATGGCATTTTTCATGGATGCATCTTCGGAGTATTCAAAGGCATATAATTTTACACTTTCTGACTTGACTACCAATTGCATCCCAGTGGGGGTGCCGGTAGATTTATCTAAAGGTTGGAATAAAACGGGAGTTTTTAATTGACCATACAAAGAAAAGCAAGCAAAAAAAGTTAAGGTAAGAACAAGATGTAAGATCTTGTCGGTTTTAAGAACACCTGTTTTCATATTTCAAAGTAAATCATGATTACTCGAGAATTAGCAATTCTGAATGATTATATTGTAAATCCTTAGAATATATTTTTACAATAACCAATCCCGTTGCTTGAATGTCATAAATCATATTGGGTTGATTGGAATCTTGAATAAAAGAAACCGATTTTCCATTTAAGTCGTGAATAGAAATAAAATCACCCTTTTGAAGCCCCTTGATTTCGATATTTCCATTACTAGGATTTGGGAAAATACCAATTGGACTCAAATTTGACTTAGACGTTTTATTGGTTCTTTCGCTGCTGTAGCAATCGGTTACCGATTCGCAGGAATTTCTGAATATTTTCGCTTTAAAAATACCGGTGTAGGGTATCAATAAGCTGGCTTTGTTTTTCTCCCCAACTTGCTCAGATGTTTTACAATCGTACCATGTAATACTATCCCAAAGGGTTTCATTTAAAAATAGCACAGAATCGTTTACCGTAACGTCCTTATTAATTGCTGTTATGTCTAAATAGGTAATATGGAAAGAATCGCATTTTGTGTAGGTTTTTCCGATCCATTCAACGATTGTAGATTTGGTGTAACTTGAATCTCTTAACCAATATCTTTCGCAAGAGTAAACAGTATCTCTTATTATTTTTGATTCTCCAATTTTCAGATTGTATACTCTCGTAGAGTCGCATCCCCTTACATTGGAATAGCTCTCGGTGTATTGCCCCGTTTCACGATAAACAATACCCGCATCGGATACAAAGGAATCACAGGTAGTGATATTCATTGGGATTTCTTGGCTAAAATTAACCCGAATCCAAGTAGTTTGAAAGGAATCACATCCCGAATACGTTTTATAAGTATTTTGAATTAGTTGCGATTTGAAATAGGTTTTCCCTAATAAAGTAACCGAATCACAACCCATTAGGGTATCGCTTCGATATTGATTTCGGTTAATGGTAACATAATAGTTAACGACAGAGTCACAGCCATTAAGGGATGTGAAAGAGTCACTTACAATTGAATCTTTGGTAACCAAATGCCCCAATGGCGTTTGGAATTTTTCACATGCAAGAACGGGAATTATGGTGTCGAAAACGGGTAGAATGTATACTTCATAGGAAACGATAGAATCACAACCCTTTATGGATGTATAATATTCGGTAATGATGGTATCAGTACTAACGGTTTTGCCCAAAGGGCTCGTGAAACTTCCACACGCAAATTGGGGTATTGAAATACTATCGTTGCCAATGTCGACGCTTACTAAAATTACAGAATCACAGCCATAATAACTTTCAAACGTATCTCTAAAAAGGCCATCTCGAGTCCACTTGTATTTCTTGGTGGGAGAAATAACAGTGTCGCAATCGAACATTTGAATTCGTGTTTCACTTGGACCGCCTTTGATGCCGGATCCTGTAATCCAATTTGAGGCAGTTCCCGACAGGGTGAAGTAGTTTAATGTCCCGTGGTAATTATTACCTGAATAATCTGTGGCCGTCTTTTTGGAGTAGTTAAATGTATTGGCTTTGCCTTCATTGAACTTATAATAAGCCAAAATTCCTTTGGGTAGATCGCACAATTCACGATCCATATTATTATTGATCTCTTTTGGTGTAAGGGCATAGTTGTACATCCTAAATTCATCAATATCGCCTTCGAATAGATTGATATTATCTATTCGCATACCAAATTGCAGAGGGGTTGTGGTTATTGTATTTGTGGCAATTTTTAGATTTCCCGCAATGTCCAAAGTTCCATCCACGTAAAGCCTGTAATCCAAGGAATCTTTTGGGTCGTAGGTTACGGCTACATGGTGCCAATCGCCATCGTTAACCGCAATGGTTCCAGAAAGTCCGTTACCTCCAACTTCTATGCGAATGGCATTATTGAACAACACGCAAAATGTAAAGCGATTGGTATTACTCATGGTGCCGTAATTGGCTATTACGCCTTGCTTGCCGCCGTTGTTAGGATCATAGTTGCCTGTAGTGCGGATCCAAGCTTCCATACTTCTCGATCCTGAATCCAAGATCCCGTTATATTTGGTGCTTACATAGTCATCGATGCCGTCAAAATTCAAAGCAACATCATTAGATTGAGCGTATGTGGCATTCCAAAAGTTGATTAAGATCAAT
The DNA here is from genome assembly GCA_943789135.1 of uncultured Bacteroidia bacterium. Classification (GTDB taxonomy): domain Bacteria; phylum Bacteroidota; class Bacteroidia; order NS11-12g; family UBA955; genus VMCP01. The sequence goes on along the minus strand of CALSSY010000006.1, from coordinate 54,307 downwards.
ACGAGACTTAGTTTTTTTATCATAATTAAAGAATATGTTCGCCTAATTATCATTTTTTGTAATGAAAATTAGTAAGATTAAAATAATAATTTAAGTTTATTACAACTTAACAAACTTAAGCAATTATAAATAAAATACTAATCATTTGAAACAATGAACTTTGCAATATGTAGTATTCCGGTATTTGTTTCAATTAGACAATAATAAATTCCATTTGGAAGGGAAACTACATCTATTTTATTTCCACCAAATGGTGCTATTAATTGTATTAATACTTTTCCATCAATTGATCTAATAGACATGGCCCTCGCATTATTCATATCAAATTCAATGTGTATGTTCCCTTTCGAAGGGTTCGGGTAAATGTTCAAATGACTTTTGGATTCAACATCAATGGAATTGGTTGCACATTCGGATTGTTTTCTAACCCTAACTTGCGTCGTATCTGCCGATTTACAATTATTACTATTGATAAAGTTGTAAAAAAGTGTGTGAATTCCCGTTCCTGCTTTTGAAGGGTTGAATGTATTCCCTTGAACTCCATTGCCCAAATAGCTACCTCCTGAAACATTAGATTTGAGAGCTATAAGGGTATCTTTAGGACAGAAAACACTGTCTAGATTTGTAAATTTCACGGGTGTGGGTTCGTGAATTACGATAGAATCAATGGCAACACTTTTACAACGGTTATTGTCTTCAATTTGATAAGAATAATAGTAAGTTCCTTTGTTGAATTTATTAGGTTGAATGGTGCCTGTTTCACTGATTACAGCACCTGAAAAGTAGCCTCCTTGAGGTGTAGCTCCAATCTGGATGGAACTCTCGTTATTGCATATTTCTTTGGTTTGGGTTTTGATTTCTGCTTTCAAATAACATGGGAACCCAGATAGTATATAAGACCCTTTTTCTATTCGGGTTGGAGTTAGCCAAATTGAATCTGAGGCATTGTTAACCAGTGACAATTTTAAACCGTAATTAGGGTGAAATGTAGTGCTGAGTACATTATTGACTTTGTATTTCTTTGTAGGATCCGTACCAAAAGCACTTTGAATACTTCCGAAGGAATCCATTTCTAATAACAGAAATGCTTTATTATTGAATTTGAATTCTACATCACCCAACTTTAACGGCGTATTGAGATAATGTTCGACATCCGCTGTTACCCAATATTTGTTGGATCCGGGTGTTAAAGTGAATATTTCTCCACGTTGATTTTCGTGGTTGAGACCTAGACTCGTGTGCCAAATTAAATTTCCAGATGTGTCCGTACACAATATGATAGGCTTTCGACTGTCGCTATTAACAAGAGAGGTTGTTGCCAAGGTATCTTTTCCAATCTGGTAATTGGCACCCTCAAATTTGCCGCTATATAATACGCGATTGAGTTTTGGTTGGAATAACATTTGTTTCATGTCAAATCCAAAGGGTCGGGTTTTACCCATAGGAATTCCCCCTTTCAGCCAAACCAATTGGTTTGTTTTAGAAAATTTCCCAAAGAACAAATTGTATTGATTGATGTTATTGGGTGCATCGATATAGGTTGAGAAACTTCCATATCCAATGCTATCGCCATTGGCTTTTCCCGAGAAATAAAGGGCATTGTCGGGTCCAAAGCACAAGGCATTTACGATATCGCGATTTTGAGAGGTCCCTTTAAAAACATGGTTGCCTCCAGATTTGAAATTCCCGCTTGAATCATACAGGCAAATGAAAGCACCTGCAGGATTAGAAAGCGTTCTACCTCCAATGGCAACCGTCAAGTCTGAATTTACGGCTAAAGCACTATTAATTGCTTTTGCATAGGTATTTAGAGCGCGTAATTTTCCATTTGTTGTGTAGCGCATCCAAAATGCATCGGTGGAACTGCTAGATTTGCTGGCTCCATTAGGAAATCGAATCGATCCTTTAAATGAACCTGCTAATACGATGTTGTCGTTGTTGATGATCTTGATGTCTTCTGTTAAACTCACCGAACTGGTTGAACTTGTAGTTTCGAAAACCGATTTCCATATCAGAGAATCCGTTGAATGGAATCGGGCGAGATAGATTCCAGAGCTTCCTGTTGGAATGATGGTATTGTTTTTATCTAGATAAATGGTATCAACCAAGTTACCAGCAACGATATAATCGCCGTTTTGTAAATAAGCCACGCGTAAACCATAATAATCAAAACCTTTGCTTTGTTTTTTGGCTTGAGTAATCTGCCATTGAGCATGGCTTGACCCAGTTATCGCGCACATTATCAAGATGGAAAATAGTTTTAAACCTGACTTAAATCTTTCTTGAATTTGATCCCCTCTCATTTTCATATTGTCCTCGTGAATATAAATAATTTGGCGAAATTACAAAGAATGGAGTTCTATAATGCACGATGGAATTTTCGTCAATAGAATAATAAAAGGGAGAATGAGATTTTTTACTTGAGGAAGATGAGAATGGATATTATTTGATAAAATTTCAATAAAAATAAATGAACAAAAATCGGGTATCGATTGCTATTCATAAAGATACCCCTTTTATGGAACGGCAGATTAATTCCCAAAATCATTTTGATTTTCTCTTTTTGGGGATGGGAGCAGCGAATTCCATTTTATTGGTAAAGCTTTTTGAGGCCGGTATGCTCAATGGCAAAAAAATAGGGTATATCGATCCAAATTCTTACGAAAAGGGAACCTATAACACCGATAAGACATTTTGCTTTTGGGCCACAGAATCAGAATTGAACCACATGGGAGTGGCACGATTGGTTTCTGCGTCTTGGGAAAACGTAAACATTAATGGCAGTTTAAGTGATATTAAACCTTATCAATATTATCATATAAGAAGTGAGGATTTATTTAAATTTTCATCGGAGATTAGCGAGCGATTAGGAGTAGTCCAAATTTGCAATCGCGTATCCGATATTGAATTAAATGAGTATCCGTATAAAATAAATTGTGAAGATGGCGATGTATATACGGCTTCAGAAACCTTTGATTCCAGAACGCCAAAATTTGAGAATTGCGAGACACATCAAGCGCACTTAAACCAATCTTTTTATGGTTGGGTTGTAGAGCTAGAGCATGATAATCTTGATCCGGAAACATTCACCATGATGGATTTTAATGTTCCGCAATTAGAAAGCACCCAATTTATGTATGTTTTACCTTTTGGGAGGAATAAAGCGTTGGTTGAATTGACGCGATTTGGCGAAAGGGTAATTACCAAAGAAGAAGCTGACCCGATTCTATTCGAATATATTAAGCAAAATTTTGGTTCAGCAAAAAAAGTGAATGAGGAATATGGCGTTATTCCTATGAGTTCTGCGGCACTGCCAAAACCCTATTTAAGTCGACATATTGTGAGTACAGGTGGTCGTGCGGGAAGAATAAAGCCCAGTACCGGTTATGCCTTTAAATCCATGGTATTGGATTCAATTAAATTGGTCGAAAACGCAAAAAAAGGACATGATTGGCGTTTTCATCGAGACGACAGCCGTGATAGCGGTCGATTTGCCTTTTATGATCGCCTACTATTAAAAGTTCTTCAAAAAGAGCCTGCTTTAGGTTCAGAGATATTTGGACGATTATTCAATACTATAAAAGCGAATAAAGTATTGAAATTTCTGGAGGAAAAAAGTACAGTATTTGGCGAAATTCCAATTCTTATGAGTTTGCCAAAGAGACCGTTTATCTCAGCGGCAATAAAAGACATCAGAAGCAGGATTTTATTAAGGTTTAAAAACCGATTTTCTCTTTGGTTGGCCTTGGTCCTTTCTGTATTGTTTTTTATGGATTTTGGGATAATAGGCAGTAGTTTATTAGGATTGGGTTTGATTATTGTTGGAATCCCACATGGTGCAATGGATCATATTTTAGAATCACGTGGTGAGAAAACCAATTTTACCGCTTCTTTTATTTTAAAGTATTTGGGACTCATGGGACTCATGTATGTGATTTGGCAAATAAATGCGCCAGTCGCCTTGATTTTATTTCTTGGATATTCCGCTTGGCACTTCGGAGAAAGTGATTTTCGTGAACTGAATATAGAAGGGAATTGGAAGTCGTTTTCTTGGGGATTATGGTTATTAGTCTCTATTCTAACCCTTCATCTCACAGAATTGAATGAATTCTTGCCTTATTTTGACCTTGCCAAATTGCCAGAGGGTAAACCATTTTTAGGATTTACTACGGTTAAATGGGCCGTGTTTTTTAGTGCATTTTTGATGGTCTTTTTTACCTGTATTTATCAAAGCTATTCCAAATTACGAGATGTTGTTTACATCGTGATATTAGGTACTTTTATGCCACTTTTAGTTGCATTCGGATTGTATTTTATAGGGCATCATAGTATAAATGGCTGGTCACATTTGAAAAAAGGTTTGAATATGACTAACAACCAATTATGGAGAAAGGCATGGCCATTCTCCTTAGGTGCTTTTTTTATATTGAGCCTATTTTTAGGTGTTGTAGATTGGAATAAAACAGCATACTGGGCGCAATTTTTCATATTTCTGTCTTGCATAAGTTTCCCCCATGTTTGGGAGATGCGAAAATTCTATATGAAATCAAAACCCGTGGTATCTTAAAGACTATAATTACTCAATGATTAATTTGTCAACCTGAGTGTGACTTCCTGTAATAACAGATTGATAAATTCCTGACGGTAGTGCAATATTCAGCTGTTGTGATTCAGAAATGATTTTACGGTATCTAAGTTGAGATTGTAAATCAAATATCGATAATTCAATGTTTGATTCCCCTTGTGGGAACTGAATGAAAATGTTTCCAGTACTTGGGTTGGGATACAACTTAATTGGGTTTTTTATTGTTGAATTGGAATTAAGTCGAACGTTATCCAAAAGTAAGGGATAGAAAAATGCAGCAATTTCTTCCACGGCATTTTTGAAATCGTCACCGGTATTTCCCAAGCCGGGCCAACCGTGTCCTCCGGTTTCAAGAATCATGGTATCGTACAAAATATTTACGCTGTCTAAACGCGGGTAAATTTTTCCGGTTCCACAAAGGGTAACCACTCTTGGGTCGTTCAATCCAGGTGCGCAATTATATAAAACCGTACCGTCGTCTTTAGCATGGGCTAAATAGGCGGGAACGTCCCCGGAATTGGCATAAGAAGTTTGAAAAAGGGCACCAGCTAAACTAAAAATACCTTTGATTTTATGGGTGTAACCATAGTTTCCAGCGTCGCCTTCAAAGGTTTTTATTCCACTTTTCATGATACCTTGGATTTCTGCATCAAGTTCGGAGCTGTCGGTTACCCAAGCGGTATGCAAGGCAGCTACAGCTCCTGCAGAGTAGCCTCCAACAAAAACGGCGTTGCTATCAATTTTGTACATATTGGCAGTTGCCGCATCTTTTGATAGGTATCGAATAGACGCTTTAACATCAGCCATGGTTTTTAAAACGGCATCTAACTGAATCGAGCGATTGGCAAGAAAAAGTAAAGGATTCGCTAATCGGTAGTTTACGGAAATGGCAACATATCCCTTTTTGGCGAAATGGGTGCAAAAATCAACACAATCAGGGGTTCCTTTATCTCCAGCATAAAAGGCACCGCCGTGAATATAAATAAGCACGGGTCGTTTTGAATTGGTGTCTCCTTTGGGTTGATAGATATCCATTTTATGAAAGGCATCGTCGAACACATCCGAATATCCAACCGTAGAAGTTTCTACTTCTGTGTAAATTGGGTCAATGTAGGGGAGGTTTTGAGCCTTTACTGGAATGCTTAATATTAGGATAAAAAAAAGTGAAAGTGAGCGACTTACTATTTTCATAATAATTAAAATTACAATTTTTTTCAGAAAATGTTTATTACATCGATAATTTAAATATTGTATTTGCACATTTATTCATGATTCAGTTTTGAAATAGAGTATCTAACTTTGGGATTCCATGAAGAAGAAAAAATTGGCATTACATTGGAAAATTATCATTGGCTTATTGTTGGGGGTTATTTGGAGTATGATTTCCGCGTCGGCTGGCCTATCCAATTTTACAGCTCAATGGATCAATCCATTTGGTGTGATTTTTATTCGATTACTGAAATTGATTGCAATACCCTTGGTGCTTTTCTCCATAATTACCGGAGTAGCGAGTTTAAGTGATGCTCGCAAATTAGGACGAATGGGTGGTCGTACCATTAGTATGTATCTGGCTACAACAGCTGTAGCTGTTGCAGTAGGTTTGCTATTAGCCAATATCATAAACCCAGGTCAACGATTAACAGATGGCGACCGAGCCTATAATCGGATTAAATATGAATTATGGGCTAAGGATAACAATGTTGCCATACGTGATGGAGTATGTGAATCTTGCAAGCCTGAAAATGCACAGTATGTAACAAAGGCAAAAGCAGAGAATGGTGAAAGTTCCGAAACGGTTAAAGCTAAAATAGAAGCCGCTCAAAAATTTAAGGAAAGTGGACCTCTTCAAGTTTTGGTTGATTTTGTACCTGAAAATATCATTGGTGCAATGGGTAATATGGGCCAAATGTTACAGGTTATTTTCTTCGCTTTATTATTTGGATTGGCTTTAATTTCACTGAAACCCGAAATAGCTAAACCGGCTATAGATTTTTGTTCTTCCGCGAATGAGGCTTTTCTTAAAATGGTGGAAATGGTGATGCAATGGGCTCCCTTTTTCATTTTCGCCCTTACCGCTGGCGTGTTTTCACAAATGGCGGGCGATGATTTGAATGCTTTGATTGAATTGTTTATGGGATTGGGTGTATACATGATAACGGTTATCCTTGGATTAATGGTGGTGTTATTTGTTGTATATCCGTTGATATTAAAGCAAATTTTGAAAAAGAAGTTTGGATATAAAAAGTTCTTTCAAGATCTCAGTCCAGCACAATTTTTAGCATTCTCTAGTAGTTCTAGTGCGGCCACTTTGCCGGTAACATTGGAGTGTGTTACGGAAAATATGAAGGTAAGTCGCTCTACCGCGGATTTTGTACTTCCCATTGGAGCCACAATGAATATGAACGGTACGAGTTTGTATCAAGCCGTTGCCACGGTTTTCTTAGCCCAAATGCACGGAATTGATTTGAACGCTTCTCAATATATCATGATTACCTTAACGGCCACTTTGGCTTCTGTGGGGTCTGCAGCTGTTCCAAGCGCTGGATTGGTAATGTTGGTGATGGTTTTGAGTGCAATTGGTCTTAATCCTGCTTGGATTGCCATTTTGTTTCCCGTAGATCGTATTTTGGATATGAGTAGAACCGTTATCAACGTTAGTGGCGATGCCGCTGTTGCCGCCGCTATTGATCATTGGGAAAATAAATCTTAATTTTAAGGTTTCTCCAAAATTAAAAACAGATTTCCTTCGTTCGGTTCGGTGCAATTGGCCCCGGCGTTTTTTACATATCCAATTTGCGAAACCTTACGAACACGGAAACCAACTCCCTCTATCATATTGATCAGTTTTTCTTGATCGAAATAATGCAAATAGGCGACTTCAGATCCACCAGATTTTTTATAAAACACATCTCCTTCCTCGTATCCCATATATTCCAATTCCAAATCGAAGTAGTTTTTACGCGCCATGTGGCCCCATTCGTGCTTGTTATCTATATCGAAAACATCGAAGTAAAATCTTCCCCCAGATTTGAGCTGAGAATAGATTTTTTCTAGGGTTTGTATCCTTAGAGTGTTGGAACTAATATGGCCAAAGGCATAAAGAAAATAAATGGCGTCAAAATGATCTTTGGACAATTCGGCCGATAGAAAGGGCGCGTTTATTCCGGAAAAACCTCTTTTTTGAGCTTCAGCAATCATATTCGCGCTCATATCCAAAATAACAGGTTGGAAATTTCCTTGACACATATTCTTAATTTCTTCACTTCTTCTGCCCGTACCTCCTGCAATATCCAATACGAATTCAGGTTTGAATTCTTCAAAGTCGGCTGCAATTTGTTTGTTGATTGCATGATTATAGGCATGCCTGCTCGCGTGTTCTGTATCGAATTGGTCGTATTTGGCGGCTTGCTCGTCATAGTATGCCTGTAACATTACATTAATTTCTTTTTCATTAGGTTTGGGAACTACTGGAAAGATGTAATGACTTCTATGGGATTTCGGGTTCTGATTTGGGTCAAACGTTTCAAATGCATTTTCTTCAATTGAGTGAAAATGTGCAATAGGTTCTTTAAAACTCGCGTTCAAAGCTTTTTCGTTAAGAACCCCGATTTTTTTAGTTTCTATATCAAAAAGGGTAAGTCCATCTAAGTTCTCCAAAGCGGGCACATAAAGATGTAAGGTGATCAATGGATTCTTGGATGAGGCATTCTTAATCAAATGAATCGTGCCATCGGGTTCGTTCATAATGCCCGATTTTCTACATAAAACGCGTCTTTTTGGGGTGAGTATTTTATTTTGGAACTGAAATTCTACATTTTCACCTTCTCCATCCAGAACCAACACATAACCATAAAAACCTGAATGAAAATGAATGGCAGATTCTGCTGATGGTGGCCAATATAAAACGGCAACTTCTAAGGGATCTAAGGTGTAAATCTTTCGATAATATTCACTAGCCTCCGATTTCTCATAGGCTTCAGGGATTTTGGGGAAATCAACAGTGTTTAAATCGATTTGCCTAATTAATTGACCGAGTTTCTTATAGGTTAATTCAGAACTTGTATAGGATGAAAAGAGCGATAAAATGGAATCCATAATGACTCCGAAATTATGATTTTTTTATTGGACATGCCCAATTTACGGTAATGCAACACTTAATTAATATGCCTTAATTTGCATCTATGCGGAAAGCAATCTTGATCTTGGTTTTTTTATTACTGGGAGGCAGTGCGCTCTATTCGCAATCGTTTTCTATTTTCCCCCAACACAAGAAACTGGATGCATGCGATACATTACTGGTTTCTGAACCAAACGATAATGATTCCTTAGAAGCGAAAATAAATATGCCTCAAGGTTATGAGTTTGGTGCCTTGAACGGATCGTTATTTGAGAGATTTCAAGGTGGAAATAATTCTCATATTTGGGCCATTCATTGGGTAAGTGATTCCGCTTTTTTAGATAGTGGTGAATTGATACCGCTATTGTTAGTAGACCTTTATGGGAAAGATACCATAAAGAATATACTATGGTGCATTTCTGCTTTAGATACGGCTTTAATCGATTTTAAATGGGTATCAACCGCAGCCCAAAATGATGTTTGGAGAAATTGGGCATGGGAACAAAGATGGGAGCGTGGGGATACCTTCGCCTACTTCGTTTTGGAAGATTATTTATTGCCTTTGCCCTGCAATCACGAGTCCATGTATTTGTATTACGGCGGTTCTGAGGATATTACGTTAACGATTGATTTGGATTTCGCATCTGGATTGAATTTAGAAGAATGTTTGGATTTTATACAAGATCACGTCAACCATATACTAGCCTTTCATAACCAAGCATGTTTATCTAATACTCCACAATTGACCTTAGAAGTGGGTGTGAGAAATGCCTCAATTGGCGAAATACGAGAATTCATGCGGGATGTTTCCGAGATGGGCATTCGAATTGAATTGGTTTTTCCTTGGGAACCTTAGGGTCGGCCGTTCCAAAAATAATATCTTTGTTCCGTGCTCTTTAATTCTTTAGAATTTTGGATTTTTCTGCCCGTAGTGTGGTTGGTATATTTTGCTTTGCCGCAAACAATTAGATGGGTTTTTCTTTTGCTTTCGAGTTACTTTTTTTATGGATTTTGGCAAATGGAGTTTGCCGCTTTAATGTTGTTTACCAGCCTTGTGGATTGGTTTTGTGCGAAACAACTATACCAATCTGATAAAAAAATCAGCAGACAATTCTGGATGTGGTTGGCTATTGGAAGTGATCTTGCCGTACTTTTTGCCTTTAAATATTTTGATTTTGCACTGGGGAAATCGCCTATTGCTCAAAAAATGTACGATATGCCTGCATTTGCCTGGATGATTGAATTGGGGAAATACGTAATACCTGCGGGCATCTCTTTTTACACATTTCAAAGCATCAGTTATGTAGTGGATATATACAGAGGTAACGAGAAGCCTGAACCCAATGTGGTGAAATTTATGTTATTCGTTTCTTTTTTTCCTCAGCTGGTTGCTGGTCCAATTGAAAGATTCGGTAAGCTACACAAACAATTATTTGCAGCCTATACGCCCAAATTGGAAGATTTAAAAAATGGGGGCCGATTGCTTTTATACGGTTTGTTCTTAAAAGTTGCCGTTGCCGATAATTTGGCTGGAGTTGTAGATGCTTATTATGCAGATCCCGGTTCATTCGGACGCTCATCGGCATGGATTGCCACATTCATGTTTACTTTTCAGGTTTATTACGATTTTTTTGGGTATTCATTGCTAGCTCAAGGTTCGGCATTGTTATTTGGTATTCATTTAATGGATAACTTTAACAAGCCGTTTATTGCTCAAAGTGTTCCCGAGTTTTGGCACCGTTGGCATATTTCGTTAAGCACCTGGTTTAGAGATTATATCTACATTCCTATTGGTGGAAATAAAGGAAGCACCGGGATATTGATATTTGGAGTGCTATTGGTGTTTTTTACGAGTGGACTTTGGCACGGGGCTAACGCAACCATGATTTATTTTGGATTGAGTCAGGGTTTATTATACCTGTTTGATCGTTTTGTTTTTCGCAAAACTTTTTCAGGAAATTCGGCAGGAAGAATCTTTCGTCGGCTGAAAACGGCTTTTTTCTTCATGACGACTTTGGTCTTTTTCAGATCTATGAATTTGAGTCAGAGTTTTGACGTTTTCAATCATTTATGGGTTTCACGGACGTACTGCGAGTCGCCAGAATTATTTTTAAAAATAGATCCTCAAGTTTGGCTCTTTCTGATAGTTGGTTTGGTTTTGGATCATTGGGTAGTCAAAGAGCGTGTGGACCGTTGGATTTCGCCATTGAATTTGGGCTATCGTTGGTTTTGGTATTTGTTCTTTTTAACGGCAGTTTTGCTTTTCGGTGGAGCTGTAAATCATCCATTTGTGTACTTCCAATTTTAATTTATCGTGAAAACAAAAACCAACTATTCAGAAATCTTGAAATGGCTCCTAACTCGAATTCTAGTTGTAGGAATCTTTTTGTTTATCTTGAATGAAATTTATCGCAGTACCTTATGGGAGAAAGATGTGCGTCAATTTTCAAGGGTGCGAAATCGTATTGACTCGGCCTTTAATTCCGGTGCAAATATTTATCTTGGGGAAAGCTCAAATACGAGTTTCAATCCTTGGACAGATACATTGAATGAGTCTATTTCGGATTTCCTTCAATATTATTTGCCGAATACACCTATTGAAGCCATTACCCACGAAGGTTATCATCCTGGCTTGTTTAAGCAAATGATGGAATTACTGCCAGAGTTGCCGAAAGATTCTACACGAACACTTTGGCTTGGGGTCAATTTAAGAACCTGTGGTCCGTCTGCTGTTTTCTCCGGAAATGAAGCGTCGAATCAACGAGAAGCGCTATTCTATTCAAATCGCCCTCCTTTATTAACACGAATTTTTATGGGTTTGCATTTCTACGATAATAGAAATGAAAAAGAGCGTGAGCGTTTGAAATTTCAATGGTGGAGAACACGTGAACTTAAGACGGATAAGAGTTTCTCGCGGGCTACGGCACTCACATGGATTAATGAGGTAGCTCGTAATTATGATACCTCATTACAAGAAGACATCAAAGGAATGATGGGAGCCTATATTAAGGAGTTTGCATTTGTATTGAATGAAGAGAATCCTCGGGTTAACGACCTAAAAGAGATACATGAAATTGGAATCCGAAAAGGATGGCGTGTTATTTTTCATATTTTACCTCCAAACAGGTATCATGCGGCCTGGTTGTTTACAAACCAAAATCCTTCCGTTCGGGAAAATGATACTTTGACAAAAGGGAGTTTGCGCTATGAGCTTCCCCCGAGTGAATTATTGGCATTGATAGATTACAACTATTCGTTTTTGCGGAGGAAGTTCTTCGAATGGGGCGTAGAGGTAGTAGATAATTATAATTTGAAGGAAGCGGTGGTTGAAAATGCGGCGAAGAAAGGTTCTTATTTTACCGATCAGTGGTATCCAACAGAGCATTATAATGCCGTTATTCGACGCGCTATTGCGGAGCGATTGGCATTTCACGAATTAGAGGGTGACAGCTCATTGTTTAACGATCGGAAAAGGCGTGTGCAGAACCAATTAAGACAAAACAACTATCCTAACTGGGATATAGTAATGCCCTTATCGGACCCAGAGCACCGAGGGTATAGACCTTGATCGGGATTCTTCATTTCCTTTAGATCATTTCAAATTACTTGAACTGTTGCAATAGAGAATGGGTAACACAAATTTGGAGCTTATAAAACAAGATGTCCGACCGTTTATTAATCAGGGAATTCCTTGCGTATATGGTCGGAATCTTATTTTATCGATATTATTAAGCTTCTAAAAACGGAATAAAATTTACCAAACCATCGAAAGTGAAAGCGAAAAGTTCGTTGGGGCACTTGGAAAGACAAAAACTTCCTGCGTCAATTGACGATCGTATAAATAGCCCCACGTATATCCATTATTGAGGTATCTATTATTAAATAGATTCTGAATTTGTAGCTTAACTTGAACGCTTCTTTGGTCGCTCAATAATCGCTTAAATGCAAATTGAAGTTCAGAAAATGTATAAGCAGGTATGGAACGGTAGTCGTTACCTGTATTGTCTAAAAATTGTTGACTCACATACTTTTGTAAAAATTGCAATTCATAACGATTTGAATTTTTGCGAATTTCATAATTAATACCAGCTGAGGCTACTAAATCGGGAGAATAAGCAATGGGCGCATTGGAATAAATGGTGTCAAATGTGCTATAATCCAAATAATCTACCCACGAAGCGGGTGAAGCTACGATTCTGTTCTGACTGAATGCGCCATTAGCAATCAGGCGTAATTTCTGTTTATCCTTATCAAATACTGGTTTTTGTAAGCCTATCTCTATTCCACGTCTGTAACTTCTGTCTACATTTTGTCTTAATGGGGTTCCTACATCATTAAGGGCTCCGGTAAGAACCAATTGGTTGTAATAATCCATATAGTACAGATTGATACTCAATTGACTTTTGTTTCTATGCGACCAGGTATAACCAAATTCGTAGTCAATTAGGCGCTCGGGTTTAGGAACTTCTCCTGAAACATTATCTACAAAATCACTACGTGCAGGTTCGCGATTCCCAACGGAAACGCTAGCCTGATATTCCGACTTTGAATGGTTTCTTGAAAACGTATAGTAAATACCCGCTTTTGGATTGAAAAATAAGAATTCGCCGGTGAAATCGATGTTTATTAAGTCATTATCCGTGCCCAACCCATCGTGTTTAACATAGCGTAACTGCAAATCTGTGAACATATTCAAACCATCGGAAAATTCCGGATAATACATCCATTTCCCGAACAGATTGATATCGGTTTTATTTCCAGAAGAACGGTAATATTCTTTAGGCAATTGTGGATTTAGTTTCGGATTGTTTTCGAGTATTTCAACATCATTTATGGGCTTGCCTACTGCAATCACGCGACCAAAATGTTGACCTATGTATCTACTCGCACCAAATCCAGCTGTAATTATATGGTCGTTATTGGGACGATACGTTAGATGGGTGTTGATACCAATAAGATGGTTTTGCAACCAACGTTGGCGGACCAAATTAGCGGTTGAAAGGGTATCCGTATTTTGGATTTCAGGGGATATCCCATAATAAGTTACATCATCTTGGAATCGAAATTGTTCGAAGTATCCAGATCCGTAGGTATAATATACGGTGTGGTTTACATTCAGTCTTGAATTCCAATTTTTGGATCCGTAATAGTGAAAATGGTGTTGTTGGTAGTTGTCGGTTTCGTTGGGGAATAAATAATAATTATATCGGTTCGGGTTGGAATTAAAGAGGTTGCTGCTATCCTGATAATTGCGATAGGTACCTATGTTCCTGAAGTAATGGTCGTATAGTGCTTGAGTGTCTTTTGAGTTGTTGCCCTTATTTCCCAAATTGTACTTCTCAATTGGAATTCCCCACCAAGCTTGATATGTTTTTTCTACTCCTCCGAAAACCATGAATTTATGATTCCAACCGCGTATATTATGGCTCTGAAGGGACCCCATATATCCGTATAATTCAGTACCTGCTCGGTCAATAAATCCATTGGAACCAATATGGCTAATGCGCAAGTCGTAAGTCCAATCCGATTTTCCGATAAGCTTTATAAAAGGACTGTAAAATTTGGCGGTTATTTTTCGGGTATTGTATGAGCCAAAAGTTAGATCAAACTCGGCTTTATCGGTTTGCTTTGTACCTGTTTGTATCATAACGCCGCCTCCAAATGAACCCGCACCGTGAACGCTACTTCCAAGGCCTCTTTGAATATGAATATTACTTGCTGAACTCGCCAAATCAGGCATGTTTACCCAGAAAGTTCCTTGACTTTCTGCATCGTTTATAGGAACTCCGTTTACACTGATATTGGTTCGAGTGGCATCGGAACCTCGCATACGTAGTCCTGTATAACCTATGCCATTTCCCGCATCTGAAGTTGAAACTATTCCGGTTTGGAATTGTAAAAGCATAGGTAGGTCTTGTCCTGTATTCCGTATCTCGAGTTCTTGACTTTTGATGGTTTCAAAGGCAGGATGTGCTTGCGATTTATGCTTTTGAAGAGATCGAATGATAACTTCCTCAATATTGACAATGTTTCTCACTCGAGGAAAAGGCCAATCGATAGGGTGGGGTTTGATTACTTTTATTTTGGTAGGGTCAATCTTAATAACGGTAATGGTATCCTTAGGAAGCTTATTAATTTTTAAACTATCTGATTGTGCGTGTAATAAAAAAGTGCTCAAAAAGATAATAAAAGCGCTGGTTTTTTTCATATTTCGAATGTTTTATACATTCGAGTGTGCACGCATGATTGCGGTCATTTCCCTTCGCAGGCATTATCCTGAACAGGTTAGCGGGTTTAATCTCAGCACTCATATTGAGGCACCCCGAATGTGAAACAAAGGTATTGTAATATTCTTAACTTCGCAACATGAGGATTTCCGATCTAAATTGGCAAGAACCCAAGTTAGAGCTTTATAATTGGCAATTGGGATCGGAGAATTTTCCGTTTTGGGTTCAAAGGGATGATTTAATTCATCCGGTTGTATCAGGCAATAAGTCAAGGAAGTTGCGCGGTTGGATAGAGCATTATTTTCGTGAGAAATATAATGGGATTATCACCTTTGGAGGCGCTTTTAGCAATCATTTAATCGCCACGGCTAGTGTGTGCAAGGAATTGGGTATTCCAAGTTTAGGTTTGGTACGTGGGGATGAAGGATTTAATAACCCCTATTTGAATTATTGCGAACAAATGGGCATGCAGTTGCGATTTGTTTCCCGGACGGAATATCGAAATAAAGAGGCATTGAGTGAAGCGTATAGGGACTTCGGTAACCTAAATAACCTGATAATTCCTGAAGGTGGAAAAGGGCAATTGGGATTAATAGGTTTTAAAGATTTGGTGGATTCTTGGAACGGTGAATTCCCTGATATAATCGTCCATGCTAGTGCAACGGCAACAACCAGTGCAGGACTTGCATTGGCATTACAAGATTACAAGGCCCCAACAAAGGTTATTTCTATATTGGTATTAAAAAATCTACCCGAGCAAGAATCGGCTTTATTGGAATGGGGTTTAGAGGGTAATGTTGAATTTATTTCGGATTTTCATTTTGGAGGATATGCCAAAGTAACCGACGAATTGGAAACGTTCATTCAAGCAGTAAATAACAGAATAAATTTCCCTTTGGAACCGATTTATACGGGTAAGGCGTTTTATGCTTTAATCAATCGGGTATTACCCAAAAACAAGGGAAAGAAAGTTTGCTTTTTGCACACGGGTGGTACGTTTCTGAATGATTAGATATTTGCCGGATTGGTATATCTGAATCATCTCTCTTAATTACTGGGACTTACCTTATTTGTTTTTGTAGGGATCTACTGAACCTGTGAGGTAAAGTCGGTGTTTGTTCGTTTTGCCCTCGAAAAATACATCAACGTATTTTTTAAAATAACCGAAAGTGTTCTCAGTTTTATAGGCGGCTTCAATCCAACCGGATTTACCAGGTTCTATTAAATCTTTAGAAAAATCTGTGGCTGTGCAACTGCATGCCGCATCTACTTTGGCTACTTTAATGGGATGGTCTGAATAGTTGGTAAAGACAAATTTAAATTTTGCCGGTGGACCTGTGGGCACTCCTCCTTCAAATTGATGGGTAGTTTCATTCCAAGCAACGCTGTCAAGTAATTTTATAAGAGAATCTTGCGTGATGGGATTTTCATATAATGATTGCGCAGTGGCATCTTTACTTGTTAAAGTAGTTGAGTTTAAATGATTTTTAGCCACGGAACAAGAAGCACAAATTCCAATTAGCAAGAAAGTAAATAGATGTGTTTTGAATCTCTTAGTCATTTCGAACTACAATTTGTTTGGGACGGTAAATTACAGTTTTTTCGTTGGGTTTGTATCTAGGTCGAATTACTTTCAAGTTTCCTTGTAATATGAGTTCGATACTCCCTTCGTCGTAATCTGCAAATACTCGTTTAAAATAAGGCCCCGGAGGAACATTTTTGGTTTTAAAAAACAGGCGAATGGTATCGGTAGCACCTGGGGCGATGCCCGATTCGGGGTAATGGTAATCAAAACAGATGCATTCAGTGGCAATTTGAGCGATTGTTAAGGTTTCAGTGCCATAGTTTTTAATGGCGAATAGGGCTTCAATAATATCCCCATTATTGGCATTAACCGTAAGCGTGTCTTTCCCTTCGACTTTTAAATTGCCTTGGTTTTTATGTCGTATTTGGGCACTAGAATTGCCAATTAAGTAAATAGCAGTAAATGCAAATAATATTAATGGTTTTAGGTGCATCATTTTTAATTTCATTCTTGAAACGTTTAGATTATAGCTCCTTCAAGTCTTAATTGGGGCAAAAAAAGAGGCTGAATTTTGTATCAGCCTCACTTTATTATCTAATAATTACTGGAGAAATGGGTTTCTCAGGCTCTTTTACCACATTTCCAGAAATGGTAAGCGTGATATCACCCGCGTTACTATTTACGAAAATGTTTTTATTGAATGTACCTGGACGTCCAGAGGAGTTGTATTCAGCACGTATGCTGGCAGTATCTCCGGGCATTACTTCAGTAGTTGGGTATTTGGGAGTGGTACATCCACAGCTTGCTTTAACTCGTGTTAATTTCAGTGGTTCTGTACCATTGTTAACGAACTGAAAATCGTAAGTAGCAATTTGTCCTTCAATAATGTTACCGAAGTTGTGAGCTAGCTTTCCAAATTGAATACCCGCATTGCTTTTTTCCTCAACCGGCGTATTGGTGCCACCAATTACACCGTTTTGAGCTTTTGCATGCGTTAAAACGAAAGCAAATGCGGCAATGATTAAGGTCTTTTTCATTTTGGAATTACTTTAATTCAGGTTTGGTTTCTTTGTTGGTATCGGTAGTAACGGTTCCGCTGATAGTTAAATCTGTAACGTCTCCATTATCGAAAGTTACTTTCACTGATTTTTGGAAATAACCAGGACGACCTTCTGTTCCATAACTGGCTTTAACCTCGCCGGTTTCACCTGGCATAATCGGAGTTTTTGTCCAGCTAGGCGTGGTACAACCGCAACTTGGGCGCGCACCGGTAATTACTACAGGAGCTTTGCTGTTATTGGTGAATTTAAATACCACATCAGCTGGAGGCCCCATTTCAACGTTTCCAAAATCGTGAGCTTTCAATTCCCATTTGATAGCGGGTTCGGTTTGCTTTACTTCTTTCTGTGCCATACTGCTTCCGATGAACGCAAAGGCTAAGGCTGCTAAGGTTAAAAACTTTTTCATGATTACTTTATTTGAATATTTTCTATACTACAAGTTCCGTACCAAATTTAGACGTTCATAAATTCAATTACGTTGCTGCTTCGTTGTAGTTTATTTTTTTTAGGATAAATGTTGAATTATAATTTACGCTTAACTTCTTCTTGGATATACACTTCAAGGTAGTCGCCTTCCATGATGTCGTTGAACTTCTCGAGCTGTAAACCACATTCATAACCGCGGGTTACTTCCTTAGCATCGTCTTTGAAACGCTTTAACGAACCCAGTTTGCCATCGTGTTTAACAACGCCATCGCGAATAACGCGAACCATACTGTTACGTTCAATTTTACCATCGGTAACGTAACAACCTGCAATTGTTCCCACTTTGGAAATTTTAAATATCTCGCGAATTTCAACCTGTCCAATAATTTTTTCAACGATATCTGGGCTCAACATACCCTCCATTGCTTTCTTAATTTCCTCAATGGCTTGGTAAATAATGCTGTAGGTTCTGATATCGATTTCTTCGCTTTCTGCCAGTTGCTTTGCTTTAGCGGAAGGACGTACTTGGAATCCAATGATAATGGCGTCTGAAGCCGAAGCGAGCAATACATCACTCTCGGTAATTTGACCCACGCCACTGTGAATTACATTTACCGCAATCTCATCCGTAGAAAGCTTCATCATGGCGTCGTTCAATGCCTCTACAGATCCGTCAACGTCGGCTTTGATGATAATATTAAGTTCTTTAAAGTTACCTACAGCCAAACGTCTTCCAATCTCATCAAGAGTAATGTGACGCTTCGTACGAATTCCTTGTTCACGTACCAATTGAAGTCGTTTGTTTGCCAAAGTTTTAGCCTCATCTTCGTTTTCCATTACGGCAAACAAATCGCCAGAAGTTGGAGCGTCGGAGAAACCTAAAATTTTAACAGGTGTTGCTGGTGGTGCTTCGTCAATACGAGTTCCACGCTCATTAAACATAGCACGTACTTTAGCGTACTGAGATCCGGCAACCATATGGTCTCCTACACGAAGGGTTCCGTTTTGAATCAAAAGCGTACAAACGATACCACGTCCTTTTTCTTGAGTTGCTTCAATTACTGTTCCTTTTGCTCGGCGGTCTGGATTGGCCTTAAGGTCCATTAATTCGGCTTCAAGAAGTACTTTTTCAAGTAACTCATCAATGTTCAATCCTTTCTTTGCACTAATTTCTTGGCTTTGGAATTTACCACCCCAGTCTTCAACCAAGATATTCATCTGTGCCAATTCTTCTCTGATTTTGTCAGGGTTGGCTCCGTCTTTATCAATTTTATTGAAGGCGAATACCATAGGAACTCCAGCGGCTTGTGCGTGTGCAATGGCCTCCTTTGTTTGTGGCATCACACTGTCGTCTGCTGCAATTACAATAATGGCTAAGTCCGTTACTTTAGCTCCACGAGCACGCATCGCTGTAAACGCTTCGTGACCAGGCGTATCTAAAAATGTAATCTTTTTTCCATCTTTCAATGTTACCTCGTAGGCCCCGATATGTTGGGTAATTCCTCCAGCCTCACCGGCTATCACGTTCTCACTTCGCACATGGTCAAGCAATGAAGTTTTACCGTGGTCAACGTGACCCATTACAGTTACAATTGGAGCACGTGATTTTAAATCCTCATCGCGATCCTCTTCATCTTCTATGGCTTCAATGGTGGACTCGGCATCGACAAAAGTTACATCGTAGTTGTAATCACTTGCCACCAATTGTATGGTTTCTGCATCTAGTCGTTGGTTTATTGAAACCATAATGCCTAGAGCAAAACATTTTGAAATTACGGCAGTTACCGGAACATTCATCAAACTCGCCAATTCATTAGCAGTAAGGAATTCGGTAACTTTTAAGATTTTGCTTTCTTCGTCTTTTCTACGGCGTTCCTCTTCGAAACGACGGTTACGTTCTTCTCTATCTTCGTAACGTTTTTTACCCTTGTTATTTCTACGTCCGGCATTACCCATTCTGTTAACCGTATTTCGGATATTAGATTTAACAGCATTTGGGTTAACAGGTCCTTTATTCGCCGTTGTAGGCTTGTTATCTTTGGTGTCTTTATTTCTGTTGTCGCGGTTAATGGTCTCTTGAACGGCCACTTTCACGTCTACGCCTTTTTCTTTGCGTTTACGTTTTTTGCGAATTTCTTGCATGTCCTTTCTGGCCTCTTTGGCTAAAGAACTGTTTCCTTCTTTCGCAGATGGAAGGTTTATTTTACCCAAAACTTTTGGTCCAGAAAGTACCTCTTTCTTTGTTTCTAAATATTCAGGTTCAACCGCTTCAGCAGGGGTTTGAGTGGTTTCTTGCTTTTTAGAAGATACCTTATTTTTTTCTTTATTAGCTTGAACTTCCTCCTTAATTGGTTCTACTTTCTTTTCCGGAACGGGTTCAGCGGTTTTCGGTTTTTCAGAAACAGGTGCTTTTACCTCAGTAGTTTCTGATTTTGAAATAACGGTGTTATCGTTAGCTTTGGTATCCGCTATCGGAGCCTTTGTTTCTTGGGGCTCTGGAGCCTTCTTTTTCTTGGGTGAAAGGTCAATTTTACCTACAACTTTTAGTGTAGATGCAGGAGTTTCCTGAGCAACTGTTTCAACGGCCTTTTCTTCCAACTTTGGCTCTTCAGGCTTTGTTTCAACAGGCGCATTTTTGGGTGGTTCTGGCACCACTGGGTCAGGAACAGAAGGGGCTGATACAGTTGGGGCTGGAGGAGCCGTTCTAATTGGCTTTTGGCTTTTTAATTTGTCAGCCTCCTCTTTCATTGCCTTATCGGCAGAAAATTCTTTCAAGCATGCTTCGTATTGCTCCTCAGTGATTTTTGAGGTTGGACGTGCGTCTACTTCATGTCCTTTTTCTTGAAGGAATTCAGCTATTGCCGACGTACTTCGGTTTAGTTCACTTGCTACTTTTGCTAAACGGTATACCGCCATAATTTAATTCAAATTTAAAATTAACCTTCTGATATCCCAAGAATTTAGGGGGATTGTGTTAAAATCCCCCCTCAGGCCTTGAGAAAGCGCCTGATTTATAGGTCAATCCTTGATTATTCTTCTTCGAATTCTTTGCGCAATATCTTGTGGATTTGCGAAATGGTTTCTTCTTCTAAATCAGTACGAGTAAGCAAATCTGCAACGGATGTACGTAGTACGTCTTTTGCCGTATCTAAGCCTACACGCTTGAATTCCTCAATGATCCACTCGTCAATTTCGTCTAAGAATTCATCCAAATCTACGTCGTCTTCAACTACGGCGTTAACGCGATAAACTTCAATCTGATAGCCTGTTAACTTACTGGCTAATTTGATGTTGTGTCCGCTTCTACCGATAGCTAACGAAACCTGGTCGCTTTCTAAGAATACATTAGCGGTGGTGCCTTCGATATCCATTTTGCTTACCACGGCAGGTTGAATTGCACGTTGTATGAAAAGTGCGTCGTTAGTTGTGTAATTTATAACGTCGATATTTTCATTACGCAATTCACGAACGATACCATGAATACGAGCTCCTTTTACACCCACACAAGCGCCAACCGGATCAATGCGATCGTCGTAACTTTCGACTGCAACTTTTGCGCGTTCTCCTGGTTCGCGAACGATTTTCTTTATAGTAATCAAACCGTCTAAGATTTCAGGAACTTCTAATTCAAACAAACGTTCCAAAAACTCGGGGGATGTACGTGAAAGAACCACTCTTGGTGAACCTTTGTCCATGTCAACAGCATGGATAACGGCACGTATGGAATCGCCTTTCTTATACATGTCGCGAGGAATCATCTGATCTTTCGGTAAGGTAAGTTCATTACCTTCATCGTCAAGAATCATAATTTCACGCTTCCAAACATTGTATACTTCTCCGTTAATAATTTCACCGCGTTTATCGGTGTATTTGCGGAATAATTCGTCTTTTTCAAGTTCGATGATGCGACTCATAAGAGCTTGGCGAGCATTAAGAACGTTTCTACGTCCAAAATCTTCCAAACTGATTTCTTGAATACAATCTTCACCCACTTGATAATCGGGTTCTAATTTTAGGGCATCCTCTAATGCAATATGCAAATGCGGATCTTCCACTTCACCTTCTTCCACAATCAGGCGTAAATGGTACATTTCGATATCCCCGGTTTCGGTGTTAATGATGATGTCGAAATTGGCCTCTTGACCAAATTTCTTTTTTAGGATGTTTCTAAAAACGTCTTCTAAAACGCGCATCATCGTTGCGCGGTCAATGTTTTTGAATTCCTTAAACTCGGAGAAACTCTCCACCAGATTGATTCCGAGGTCGTTGGCTTTGGCTTTCATGTTATTTAAAACTTAAAATGATAGTTGCTTCTTTTATTTGGTCGAAGGGAATTTGAACTTCTTCCAAGTTGATTTTCTTTTTTCCTTTTTCTTTTACTTCGTTTTGAATCGTAAGAATCTCGTTTTCAAAGGCTGTAAATTCACCCTTGTAGGTCTGTTCTTCCGTTTCAATTTTAAGACTTCTTCCAATATGTTTTCTAAATTGACGAATATCCCGAAGTGGTTCGGTTGCTCCTGGCGATGAAATTTCAAATGTGAAAGGATGTTCCCCAAAATCTCCATCATCAATAGTACGAGATATATGACGGGTGAATTCGGTTAAAACGCCCATAGATAAAGCCTCCTCACTATCGAGATAAAAACGGAAAAGACCCGTAGGACTTACGGTATGATGCACCACGAAAAGTCCGTGTTCTGCCGCGTCTGTGTTTATCAACTCCCTGAGTTTTTCACCTAATTTTTTCATGCCCAATAAAAAAGGGGACTGCTTTTCGCTTGCCCCCTCCTGATTATTTGTTGGAAAAGTTTTACAAATATACTCTAATTTAAATGAAAAAACAAAGATGCGCCTAACATCGAGACCTATGCATTTACTACGAAAACTGTATGATATCCTCGCTTTCGAAATATTCAATTATATGCTGGCGTAGTACGTTTTCTTGTTCAAAGATGTTAAGATTGGGTAGTGGTTTTACATTCTCCCATTCAGGCCAACCTTTTCTATTCGTTCCGGTTTTGGCATAATAACCTGAGTAACTGAGAACCCTGCAATTTGCAATGTGCATGAGTCGAGTCTTCTCTTCCTTTGTGAATGCTTTTTCGGGTAGTTCTCCCAATTCTCGGATACCGATCAGAAATAATATTGCGTTTAAGTCGGGTTTCTTTTCGAAATTTTCTTCAATGAAGGCCACTACTTGCAGCCATTTATGTTTTATTTCTTGATTTAAGGTGGTTTCGGTGCTCATTTATCTTACAAAGAAACAACCCATTTATGAAAAGAGACACGGGTAAGTCGCTGAATCTGTATTTTTGTTACATGAATACCGAATCGCCTTCCAATTACGATGGACTTGATCTGATGTCAACACAAGAGATTTTGTTAGGCATGAACGATGAAGATGCACGCATTGCTGCGATAATCCGCGATGAAATTCCCTCAATTACAGCATTGATTGACGTTTTGGTGTCAAAAATGCGATTGGGTGGTCGTTTGTTTTATTTAGGTGCAGGAACAAGCGGCAGGCTCGGTGTAGTGGATGCTTCTGAATGTCCGCCAACTTTTGGCGTAGAACAAGGAAGAGTAATAGGCTTGATTGCAGGTGGTGATGCGGCAATACGAAAGGCCGTTGAAAACGCAGAGGATGATCTAAAACAAGGATTTATAGATCTTAAAAGCTATAATATTAATGCAAATGATGTGGTTGTTGGAATCGCTGCCTCAGGTAGAACGCCTTATGTTTTAGGAGCTTTGGAGGCTTGCAAAGAATTGAATATTACAACAGGATGCATTGTGTGTAATCCCGATTCGAAAATCGCTGACGTCGCGGATTATCCAATTGTATTGATTACAGGACCTGAATTTCTAACGGGATCAACGCGTTTGAAGGCTGGGACAGCCACAAAATTAGCCTTGAATATGATTACTACGGCCACGATGATACGCCTAGGTAGAGTTAAAGGCAATAAAATGGTTGATATGCAATTGAGCAATGAAAAATTGGTAGATCGGGGTACGCGTATGATCATGGAAGAAACCGGACTCGATTATGACACGGCTCAATTGGTACTCTTAAAAGAGGGCAGTGTTAGGGCTGCAATTGATAAACTATCTCAATGGTAGTTTCTTAGGAAATTACATCCCAAGTGCGGTCGCCTAAAAGCCTTACGGTATGTAAATAATGCGAAAAAGGCATGCTTTTACCCCATTCATAGGGTGCTACCATACTTAAGACTTGAGTTCCATCTTCCTTTTGATACAAATGGTAGATGCCGTTTATCACGGGCTCAAAATTGATATCGGCTTTGTAAATGGCATGTGAAATTTCCAAGCGTTCTTCAATGGCTTTGGCCTGCTTCATTAATAATTCCGCCTGTTTTTTCAACATTTGAATCTGCTGTTCCGCCTGATGTTGCATGGCTTCATGGGCATTCGCCTTAAGCATGCGTTTATCAATCGGTTCAATTTTCGGAGAAGTTACACTTAATGCATAGGGTGCATTGTGGAGTTCACCTTGATAACGAGCATCTTTAAGAAATAAGGGCCTGTTGTCCGTCTCTTGAGATTCGGTGGTTTCGGTATTGATTTTTTCGTCTTCCAAAACAAATCAACAATCAAAAGGTGAAAATGTTATTGAAACCAGCCGTTTTCGACTAATTTTTCCGCTATTTGGACCGCATTGGTTGCAGCACCTTTTCTTAAGTTATCTGCAACTACCCAAATATTCAATCCATTTTCTATAGAATCATCCTTTCGAATACGTCCAACGAAAACGTCATCCTTATCATGTGATGTTAAAGGCATCGGATATAGATTTTGCTGAGGATCATCTTGAACAATTACACCAGGAAATGCATCTAATGCTTCACGAACCTCCGATAGATGGGGTTCATTATGGAAGCTGATATTGATGCTTTCGCTATGTCCGCCCATAGTAGGAATACGAACCGTAGTTGCTGTAATTTTCAAATCTGGCAAGTCCATTATTTTTTTGGTTTCCTTCATCATCTTTTCCTCTTCTTTTGTGTATCCATTTTCTTGGAACACGTCAATATGAGGTAAAACATTTTGATCTATTTTATGAGGATATACAGGAGAACTTGGTCTTCCTTCACGTTCGTCAAACATTTGTTTAACAGCGGCTTGACCGGTTCCAGTCACCGATTGATATGTGCTTACAACCACGCGGTTCAATGCATACAAATCGTGCAATGGTTTTAGGGCCATTACCATTTGAATGGTAGAACAGTTGGGGTTTGCAATTATCAAATTGGATCTTTGAATATGGTGTGCATTGACTTCTGGCACCACCAAGGGATTTCTTTTTCCATGCGCCAAGCGCTGGAGTTGTCAATTACATAGGTGCCAACTTCCGCAAAACGTGGCGCCCATTCTTTTGAGGTGTTTCCGCCTGCGGAGAATAATGCAATTTGGGGTTTAGCTAGGACAGCTGTTTCTAATGATACCACCTCGAAGGAGTTACCATTAAAATCAATCTTTTTACCTACACTTCGTTCCGATGCTACTGGAATGAGTTCTGTTACGGGAAATCTACGCTCTTGTAAAACTTCCAACATTTTGGTACCGACCAGTCCGGTTGCCCCAACTACTGCAATTTTCATTCTATTATGGTGTCGTTTTGATTGCTTGTGCTGTCGTTCAATAATGCGTCAAACGCGGCATCTTGATTCAATTGATCTACAGAATCTTGCTCTTGAGTTTCTTCTTCGCTAAATGGTTTGCTGGTTTCAGACGAACATGCTCCCAAAGAAAAAGCAGCAAAAGCCAATGTATATAAGGTGTATTTCATATTTAGAATAGGTCTAGTTCTTCAAAAAAATCATGCCAAATACTCAAATCTTTTTTCCCAATTTCGGTTTCTTTTTCACAATTAATACTGAAGCCGAATGGATTTTCTTTTAAAATAAGTTGAGCCATTTCCGAGCTCGGTGTTATGGTATTAATATGTGCATGCAATTGCCAATTTGCACTGTGAGATATTTGTCCCATAGAATCCTCGCCTGATACTATCCATTCTTGAACATCAGGGAAGGCCGCTTTTAATTCCTGAAAGCGAACTGGACTGCATTCAATTCCATTAACCGGTAGTACATCCAAAAAGGAGTTTATTTTTTCTATACTCTCATTGGAAGTTTCCAGGATGAGCTTCGGTCCGCTGCACCAAGAGATGATTTCTTGTATAGATTCTGCGCTCAAAGCCTTATCTCCACTTATAGAGAAACCGACCCATTCAGCCATAGCGGAGGCTGCAAAGCGCGCATCACTTAGATCTTGTACGTTATTGAATTTTATCTTCCACATAGTTCAAAAAAAAAGGCCACCTGATGGTGGCCTTTAGTATTATACCAATAAGGTCACCGGTTCTTCTAAGAACTGTTTGAGTGTTTGTAGGAATGCAGCACCCATTGCGCCATCCACCACGCGGTGGTCACAGCTCAATGTTACTTTCATGGTTTTAACTGGTTTGATTTCACCATTAACAACTCCTACGGTATCTTTAACCGTACCTACGGCTAAAATACAAGCATCTGGAGGATTGATTATGGCGGTGAACTCATCAATACCGAACATACCCAAATTAGAAATCGTGAAGGTATTTCCAGTCCAATCTTGTGGTTGCAATTTTTTCTCTTTGGCTTTTGCTCCGTATGCTTTCACTTCTTTGCTAATCTGCGCTAATGGCTTGTGGTCAGCAAATCTCACTACCGGAACCAAAAGGCCATCTTCTACGGCCATAGCTACCCCTATATGAATATGATGATTGGTGCGGATCTTGGTTCCTAACCAACTAGAATTGATATTAGGATGTAAGCGAAGGGAAGCCGCACATGCTTTCACCACGATGTCGTTCATTGAGATTTTTACATCGCTGATTTTATTCATGTGAGCACGCGCTTCGGTTGCTTTATCCATATTGATTTCTACGGTTAGGTAGAAATGTGGCGCATTGAATTTAGATTCTGCAAGTCTTCCTGCGATGGTTTTACGCATTTGTGAAACGTTCACCTCTGTGAAACTTTCCTCACCAAATACGGCTGCACTTGTTTGGCTCATTGCAGGTGCTGAAGCTATATTAGCGCTGTCTAAGTCACGTTTAACGATACGGCCATTTTCTCCAGTTCCGTTGATATGAGAAAGGTCAATGCCTTTTTCTTCAGCAATTTTTCTTGCCAAAGGACTCGCTTTTAATCGACCATCATTCGATGCTGCGGCGGGTGCTGCAGGAGCAGCAGGTGCTGCGGCTGGAGTCGATACGGGAGCAGCAGGTGCTTCAGGAGCAACTTCTGAAACGGGTGAAGCGCTACTAGATGCAGGAGCTGCGGAAAGTAAAGCTTGGAAATCTTCACCTTCTTTTCCCACTACAGCAATAGGTCCGTCAACCGGAACGGCATCGCCTTCTTGAACTACAAGATGCAATACAATCCCTTTGGAATAAACTTCCATATCCATGGTGGCTTTGTCGGTTTCAACTTCCGCCATGATATCGCCACTTTTAACCGAATCGCCCACTTTAACATTCCACTTCACGATAACCCCTTCGGTCATCGTGTCGCTCATTTTGGGCATGGTAATTAATTCTGCCATAATATTAACTCGTTTCGAGTGGGCAAAATTAAGGAAAAAATATGCGATTATATGCCTAACTTGTGTAAACTTGTGATGCGATAAACTAAATTTGTACCATTTACAATAAGATATAGCTATGAACGATTCTTACGAAAGCTTTTTACGATATGTTTCTGAACATGGAACTTTGAAAACCGATCGGACGGGAACAGGCACGAAAAGTGTATTCGGAGGTCAGATACGCTACAATCTTTCAGAAGGATTTCCTTTGATAACGACCAAAAAAGTCCATTTGAAAAGCATCATATATGAGCTGTTGTGGTTTCTTAAGGGAGAAACCAATATTGCCTATTTAAAAGAAAATGGAGTGTCAATTTGGGATGAATGGGCAAATGAAGATGGCGATCTAGGTCCTGTTTACGGTAAACAATGGAGATCATGGGAATCAAAAGACGGGCGTGTAATCGATCAAATATCCCAAGCCTTGGATATGATTAAGAATACCCCTGATTCGCGTCGCATTATTGTAAGTGCATGGAATGTGGGAGAAATCGATCAGATGGCATTGATGCCGTGCCATACATTGTTTCAATTTTATGTCGCAAATGGCAAGTTGAGCTGTCAATTATACCAACGAAGTGCCGATTTATTTCTAGGAGTACCCTTTAATATAGCAAGTTATGCTTTGTTGACCTTGATGATGGCGCAGGTTTGCGGATTGCAACCCGGTGATTTTGTGCACACTTTTGGAGATGCACATATATACACGAACCATCAAGAACAAGTGGCCTTGCAATTATCACGCGATTTAAGGCCTTTTCCTCAGATGAAAATAAATCCAGAAGTAAAGGATTTATTTGATTTTGATTTTAGCGATTTTACCTTAGAAGGTTACGATCCTCATCCTGGAATTAAAGCTCCAGTTGCGGTTTAAATTGCCGTTAGATTTGCATTTTTTGCGGATCTTTTGTCATATTTATTTGCTGCGGTTTTGTTATCCACACTAAAGGAGTCTAAATTGCCATGATTTCTAAAAAATGCATGTGTATACACCCACCAAAAAAGCACTTCTAATCTTTTGGGTACTGAGTTTTTTAAATTTTGGAAATGCTCAGACCGAAAATCGGATTACCCTATCGGGATTTGTAAGTGATATTGAAACCGGAGAATATTATGGAAACGTGAGGGTAACCGTTTTGCCCGACGGAATCAGTACCTATACCAATACGTATGGGTTTTATTCTTTAACGCTTAAAGGTGAAACATTTCCTAAAAGAGTGGCTTATTATCAAATGGGAGGTTTTGAATTGGATAGTTTTGCTTGGAATGGCAAATTAGATACCTCGGTTCATTTTAGGATTAGAGCCAAAGTTGAAGCCGAACAGATTGAAGAAGTGGAAATTCGATCTAAGAAAAATACCGTTGCCGATAAAGTAGACATGAGTCGCATCGATATCCCGGTAAATCAGATTCGTGAAATTCCAGCATTATTTGGAGAAAAAGACGTGCTTAAAGTCATTCAACTTTTGCCAGGAGTTCAAGCAGGTGGAGAAGGCCAAAGTGGCTTATATGTTAGAGGTGGTGGACCCGATCAGAATTTAATGTTATTGGATGAAGCCATTGTGTACAATGCTACCCATTTATTTGGATTTTTCTCTGTTTTTAACGGCGATGCCCTGAAATCTGTGGAATTGGTTAAAGGCGGATTCCCCGCTCGTTATGGCGGTAGGTTGTCCAGTGTTATCGACTTGAGTATGAAAGAGGGGAACAATCAAAAATATACAGGTGAAGTGGGAATTGGATTGTTAAGCTCAAGGTTCACATTTGAAGGACCGATCAAAAAAGGTAAAAGTTCTTTTATGATTTCAGGTAGAAGGACGTATATCGATTTACTGATACAACCATTCGTTTATGCCGCAAGCGGAAACAATTTAGGATATTATTTCTATGACTTCAATGCAAAAGCCAATTACACCCTTTCCGAAAAAGATCGGTTGTACTTAAGTGGATATTTTGGTAAAGATAATTTTTACACCATAATTCGAGAAGATCAAGCTAGATTGGAAACGGATTTTGGTTGGGGCAACAGAACCGTTACGGCAAGATGGAACCATGTCTTCTCACCAAAGCTTTTTTCCAATGCGTCCATCATTTACAGTCATTATAATTTGAACATTGGACTAGAATCTTATGATGGGTTCGAAGATACTTTTTTATTGAATTACCAAAGCGTGATCGACGATATTGGTTTTAAGTATGATTTTGATTGGAGGCCGCATCCCAGTCATCAAGTGCGTTATGGAATACAAAGTACGCGACATCAATTTAAACCGGCTGCCTTAGTAATTAAAGCGGGTGATCTCGGTTTGCAAAACAAAATAAACACCATCAATACCTATGAAAGTGGCATTTATGTTGAGGATTTATGGAAACTGGGGTCATTTCAATTGAATCCAGGTTTTCGTTTGAGTCATTATGCTGTAGATGGTGCCAATTATGTGAATCCTGAGCCAAGATTAAGTGTATCGCATAATTTTAGTTCTGATTTTGCTATTAAGGCTTCATACGCTCGGATGTACCAATACATTCATTTGTTGAGTAATTCCGGAATATCGCTACCTACAGATTTGTGGATACCGGCTACTTCAGGTCTTTTACCCATGAGAAGCGAACAAACCGCTATTGGTTTGGCCAAAGATTTCGATAAAGGTTTTTCATTAACATGGGAGGCTTACTACAAAGACATGAAAAATGTAGTTCAATACCGTGAAGGGGCTTCCTTTTTATTAGAAGATGATATCTTTAGTTCGAATGCAGTAGGTAATGGAAGAAATTGGGAAAAGCAAATTACCCGTGGTGATGCTTGGAGTTACGGTATGGAGTTGTTTTTACAAAAGAAATCGGGACCTTTCACAGGTTGGATTGGATATACCTTAAGCTGGACTCAAATGAAATTTCCTGAGTTAAATCAAGGTCGTCCTTTTTATGCACGTTACGATAGAAGACATGATATATCTATTGTTGGAACGTATAAAATTAAAAAAACATATAAATTTCGCCCTTACTTGGGTTTACGGAACTGGAAACGCAATTACCATTGCACAAGGTTATATACCTGGAAACAACCATCAAATGTCGGCATTTCCTATTGTCTGGAATCCAGCCTTACAATCGTACAATAATTTTATTGACTTTGGTAACCGCAATGATTTTAGAATGGAGGCCTATCACAGGATGGATTTGGGTCTGCAGTTCCATAAAGTAAAAGAAAATGGGATTCGAACCTTGAAGTAAGTGTTTACAATGCCTACAATCAAGCGAATCCATTCTTTTATTATGGAAGTAATGAATACAACAACCGGGGAGAGGTTTATTCTCGATTGCAAAAAGTAACATTATTTCCCGTACTGCCTTCCATCAGTTGGTCCTTTAAGTTTAAATAAGTGAAAATGAGAAAATTTAATCCCTATTTTTTCTTAGTCGTTTGCGTAACTTTACTATTAGGTTCTTGCGAACAAGATGCATTAGTTGATCCACCTCCATTTGAAAAGAAACCTGCAATAATGTGTCTAATGACGCCACAATCTAATTACATTGAGGCATCTGTGGCGTATACGAAGCCTTATTATGGTTTACAGCGAGAGGAAACGGAGTTTATTTCAGATGCAACCTTGGTAATAACCGAGGATGAAACAGGAATCCGAGATACCCTGTATAATTATGCCCCTGGTTTGTACTCACTTGAAACCACTCGGATTCAATTAAAGGAGAAACATGTTTACACCTTATTGGTTAAAATGGCCAATGGAGAACAATACTCGGCTAAATCTACCGTTCCCCCGAAAGCCGACGCGAATAAATTCAAAATTGAATCGGTTAAAATGGGCAAGCCCTATGAAGATATTGATAATGGAGGTTGGGGATCTTATATATTGAATCCATATTCCATCGAGTTTTCCTACGATTTAAATGACGATGATTTTTATGTTTCTCCACAATTAGAAGGAAGTGCTAAAAACACCTTAGGGGAAGAAATTAGTATTCGGATTTCTTTTGCGGATGAAATCTTACAAGGGGAAAACAACAAGAAAACCAGTTTTATTACTCAATCGGAGTTTTATTCAGGTTTCGGAATTGACGGTCCCTTTACAATTAATGACTTCTTTGGAGCGGTTTATACCATGGATAAGGCCTACAGAGATTACTACAAAATGCAGATGTTACAAGACGCAGATAATCCTTTCTCAGAGCCTGTAATGTTTACTAATAGTTTTTCTGGTGGGGCAATTGGCGTTTTTGGTAGTTACGATTTTGTTCAAGGTCAATTCAAGTATACCCCGTAAATAAAGTTTCAATTAAATTCGGAAACGAGCCATTTCCGTATTGGTTCATATATTACTGCTTAACCAAGGTTGTTAAAGATTCTACTTTAAATATCGTTGGTAGGCTCTCCACCAACGGTCTGGCATTTCGCCGTCACAAACACGTTGATAATCGTTATAAGAACAGCCGATGAAAAATGTTTGATCTTCATATGGATGTGGAACCTCCATCCACCAACGATCGCTTTTTCGGCTTTTGTAAAAAGTGATTTCGTGTCCGGTATTATCCAGTCTATTTCTATATATAAGGTAGTTAGGGTCGTTTTTTTCTGGGTGGTCGTTGAAGCGAGAATTAATTCCTTCGATAAAATACCAAATAAGTTGAGCCACCAATAAATCTGAAGTTTTTGTTACCCGAGTATTCGACAAACCGAAGAAAGTTGCAGTTCTAAGCATGTTAGAGAGACCGGCATACCTCGCAATTTGAGCGGCCTCTTCGGCATAAAGTCCATTTGGACTCATGAATTGGGTTTCGGGAGCATCTGCAAAACGAACGCTATTTAGATCAAAGAACATCATATCCGAACTTCGCAATACGGGTTCTGTTTCATCAATATTCGTGCGTATTTTACCCAATCGGTAATTTTCAAAATTGAAACGGTCAAGTAGTTCGTTGGTTTCTTCAGATATATAATAAGCCTGTGTGCCGATGAAATCTATATTAGAAAGTTTTGATGAATGTTCTTTATTTTTCAAAAGTTCATGACATTCACTTCCGTCCTCTAAATTAATCTGGTGACTTATTATCGCAACTTCTAATGGTTTTTGGGTGTCTCTAAATCCATGAAAATGAGAATGTAAATGTGATTTTTCATCAGATAAAATTAGAACTACAATGTTCAAAGCTAGAAGTTCCCCAATGGCTTCTGAAACGGCAAAGTTTCTTTGTTGTTGATTTTCGGGCTCGGCAAAATTTCCGAGATCCACAATGTTGAGTTTTTGAAAGCGCCAATTAAGAGCATAGAATTCCTGCCTGACTTTATGCGATTGTTCACCAACACCTATTAATGCAATTTGTGCTTTGGTAATTTTGGGAAAGCTCTTATGGTATATCTTAATGTGCCCTCCCATGGTGTTTTTCCGGATGTATTCGGGTTTAAGAACCTCTTCCGGAACGGGGGTGAAATACGCATCTAACATAATGCTTGCAAATTCGTTTTAGTTGTTGAAATATCTCAAAAGAATAATTCACACTTTTAAACTTGTACAATTTATCTCACTTTTTTTCCGAAAAATGGGCATTCTGATAACAATACCTACATTTCATTGTTTCTATCTGTAATAAACCTACTAATTTTGCAGCCACATGAGTCAAGGATTTTACCCAATAACCATTAAAGACATTATCCAGGAAACTTCAGATGCGAAAACATTTGTTTTTGAAATTCCTGAGGATATTAAAGATCAATTTCAATACACCGCAGGCCAATACCTAACGTTTGAAGCCGAAATCAACGGTGAAAATGTAAGACGTTCCTATTCTTTGTGCACGTATTCTGGGGTTGATGCCAATCCAGCGGTGACCGTAAAACGTGTCGATGGTGGTCGGATGAGTAATTATTTCAATAGTAATTTGAACGTTGGAGATACCTTGCAAGCCATGCCTCCAATAGGTAATTTTACGGTTGTTCCTAATTCAGAAAGTCAAAGGCATTATGTGTTATTTGGGGGCGGAAGCGGTATAACTCCGGTTATGGGAATTGCAAAAGCCGTCCTTTCGGAAGAGCCCAATAGTAAAGTTACCTTGGTATATGCCAACCGCGATCCAGAATCGGTAATCTTTAAGAATAAATTAAAAGAAATGGAATCCGAACACGGAAGTAGATTTACCGTGCTTTTGAGTTTTGATAAAGCTCCATTTACTTGGTTTGGTTTAAAAGGTCAGCTTAGTGAGGATAAGGTTCAAAATATTGTAAAAAACAAAATTGGCGGCTCGTTTGACACCTACCCTTATTTCATCTGCGGGCCCGGTCCAATGATGGAGGTTATCAAGAAGGGACTTTCTGGAATTGGTGTACCGAAGGAACAAATTAATATCGAATATTTCAGTGCGCCGACATCCTCAGAAAACACTGAAAATGTCGCAGTTGGAAATGACAATTCTGAAGATGTATTTAACGGAACTTCAGAAATAACCTTGACCGTTTACGGCAAAACACATACAATAAATGTGGATGAGAATACCACGATTTTGAATGCCGCTATGAAAGAAGGTATTGATCCTCCTTACAGTTGCACTGTTGGAGTTTGCACAACATGCAGGGCTAAAGTGCATCAAGGTTTGGTTCACATGTTAGAACGTGAGGGCTTGAGCGACAAGGAAATTGAAGACGGTTTTGTTCTTACGTGTCAATCTGTACCACGCAGTTCAAAAATCACATTGACGTACGAGTAAAATAGAAAAGAACTATTTGAATTAAAAGGGCGGTTTCAAATTTGAAACCGCCCTTTTTTCTGAAGTTATAACAGGATTACATCAACTGTTCGGAATACTGACGCACTCTTTGAAGAAGTGATGCAAAATCCTCGGGTAGTTCTTGTTCGAATCTCAAATTTTCCCCGGTAAGAGGGTGAACGAATCCCAGAACACGAGCGTGTAAGGCTTGCTTGGGGAATAGTTCAAAGTTATTATGTATAAATTGTTTGAATTTAGGCAGGTTAGCGCCTTTTAGTATTTGTCGACCTCCATACATTTCATCCGAAAATAATGGGTGTCCAATATGGGCGAAGTGTGCACGAATTTGATGGGTGCGACCTGTTTCTAATTCACATTCAACCAAGGTTAGAAAGTGAAAACGTTCTAAAACTTTCCAATGGGTAATGGCGATTTTTCCGTCTTCTGGGTCATCAAAATGCTTGCTTTTTCTTCGATCTTTTGGATCTCGAGCCAAGTATCCTTCTATAGTTCCAGCATCTTCCTTAGGTTCACCCCAGACCAAGGCCCAATATTTGCGTTCAATACTGTGCTCGAAGAACTGTTTTCCGAGGTGACTTAGGGCTTCATCCAGTTTTCCAACTACCAATAGGCCGGAGGTGTCTTTGTCAATCCGGTGAATCAAACCTGGTCTATGACGCGCATCTTTTTGGGGTAAATTCCCGAAGTGAAATAACAATGCGTTTACCAATGTGCCGTTGTAATTATTACATCCAGGATGCACAACCATTCCGGCGTGTTTATTCACAACGGCGATAGCATCATCCTCATAAATTACTTCAATCGGAATGTCTTCCGGATAAACCTCGGTATCACGTGGTTCGTCGGGTAAAACAATTCGGATATGATCTTTGGGTTTGACCTTGTAATTGCTTTTTACCGAATTTTCATTAACCATGACCGCACCGGAAACAATTCCAGCTTGTATCTTGGTTCTTGAGGCATGGGCAATTCGGTGCATTAGCCAACGGTCGATTCTCATGGGCTCTTGCCCAGGGTCAACCGTGAAGGCATAATGTTCAAAACCTTCTTCTTCTTCTTCGATGTAATCGTTAGGTACCGTCAATGAATTGCAAATCTACGCTACAAAGAGCAAACGCCACTAATATTCAAATTGTAAGTGTCCCAATTTTAGTCCCGCCCAACCGGCTTGGTTGATGACAACTTTCTTTCCTGATTTGTTTTTCAGAACAAGGGGTTCATCTAAAAAGGTATGCGTGTGACCGCCTAGTATTACGTCGATGCCGTCGGTTCTTTCCGCCAATTTTACATCGTCTATTTTATCACTATTGTATTTGAAACCCAAATGAGACAGTACCACAACGGCATCGCAGTTTTTATTCTTGCGGAGGAAATTTACTTGTTCTTGCAGCCTTTCAATGGGATCGAAATATTCAAAACTACCACGATTGGTTTCTCCTTGAAGCCCTAATAAGTCGATGCTAATTCCCGTAACTCCAATTTTAACAGGACCTCTATCGATGATTTTATAAGATTGAATTACCCCTAAATCACTGCCTTGTTCAAAATTGTAATTGATCAAAAGGGTTGGGGTATTGTACTTTTTTCTCAGTGTAAACAAATGGTCAACACCCATATCAAAATCGTGATTTCCAAGGGTGGTCGCATCGTATTGCATCCGCTGCATCCAGTCCAATTCAGGATGTCCTTTGAACACATTAAAATAGGGAGTACCCTGAAAAACATCTCCTGAATCGAACAAAGTTACGTGTTCGTGCTGCTCTCTTAAATTATTTACGAGCTGCGTAAGTCGGGCAATTCCACCTTGATTGGCATGGCGTTTATGGGTAGCTGGAAAGGGTAGAAAGCGACTGTGGAAATCGTTGGTGTGTAATAAGGACCAAGAGTTTTTTCGCGAAGGCATTCCCTGTGCGAAGCGCAATAAAAATCCACTTGCCAATAAAATACTGCCCTTTTTAATGAAAATTCTACGGTTCATGGTGGTGATAAATTCGTGGATTTGTTCGTGCCTGAATGGCTCCATTGGAATGTAGCATTTCCAACTTCATTTCTTCTATTATTACGTCGCGCAAGAAAACACCGGTTTGAATGAGCCTTTTTGGCTTTTTGAGCATTGTGAAACCATCGCCTCCACCTTGCATGAAATCGACTGTGGCAATACAATAACTCCTTCTGCTGTCGAAATTATTATTTTGGATAATAGCCTTAATGAAACTGGTATCGCCGAGATATATTTCTGCACCCGACAGTGGTGATCCACCTATTTGAGCAAGGTAGTCGAATAATTCAATCATTTGAGTACCGGATAATACCAAAAGTACAAGCTCATTATCAAAAGGCATGACCTCGTAAATTTGTCCCAATGTAATGTATCCACTATCGATACTGTTTCTTAAACCGTTGTGATTCAAAACGGTCATTTCAGGAAGAGGTAAACTTTTATTTTGGGCAAATTTTCTAGCCCAATTCAAGGTGTAATCTGAAACCAAACGAGCGAGGTTGGCACTGTGTTGTTGTGTTTCTGAAATGCGTCCTTTACTTCGAATGGGTTGGAAATCTAAAGGAGTATAACCCACAACAACATTCATTTCGGCATTCATAGAATCCGAAAGCGGTTCGAGCCATTCAGCAATTGCCGTATCCATTCCATTACTACCATCGTTGCTAATGGAACTTCCTTGTTTGTAAATCACCGGTGATCGGCAACTTTGGGAAAAAAGCAATATGCCGATTAAAACTAGCTTGAATTGTCGCATTTTTTGGGGCGTAAAAATAGGTTTCTTAGGCTCAATAAAATGTTAACCCATGGTAACCAAGGTGTAAAATAAATGAAGTAGATTTGAAGTACCCATTTTTTTTAGGGAATTTTGCAAAAAGTCATGAAAAAATTATATGCAATTATCGCAACCGTTGCTCTATTTGGCACGGCAAGCGCACAACAAGTTACACCTTGTGATGAATTATTTATCAGTGAGTACGTAGAGGGCTCTAGAAACAATAAGGCATTAGAGATTTACAATCCAACTAATCGTACGATTGACTTAAAAGACTATCGCGTAACCCGTTGGCAGAATGGTTCCGCTACATGGTCCAATCAATATTCAGATGTGTTGTCTGGTACGATAGGTCCAAACGAAACAAAAGTATTGGTTATCGACAAGCGCGATACCACTCAAACGGGATTGGATACGCCAGTTGTTGCAGAACTTAGAAATAAAGGAGATCTTTTCTTATCTCCTGTTTATGAAGTTTCGTACAGTATGTATTTCAATGGTGATGATGCAATGTCATTAGATCGTTACTACGCAGATTTTACCACTTGGGTAACAGTTGATATCATGGGTAAAATAGGTGAGCGTCCTCCCTTTGGTGGTTGGAGCGATTCTTTTCCATATAATAATGGATTAGGTAAATGGTATACGGCGAATCATACCTTGGTGCGCAAGCGTGAAGTATTAACAGGTATCGATACCATTGCCCCTATTCGCAGGGGTGTTGCTGAAACCGCGCCGCAAGCGGCAAACCCAGATTTCTTTAATCCATCTGAAGAATGGATATTATATCCAATTAATTTCTTTGATTCTTTGGGAACCCACGATTGTGGTTGCTTGACATTGTCAAAAGAAGAATTAGAAACGTCTATCTCGGTTTATCCAAATCCGGTTAATGATATTTTGATGGTTCGTGCGCATTCGAAAATTTCAAATGTTACCATGATGGATTTAAAAGGAATGTATATCAATGTTCCGGTATCCTATGGTATAAGCGGCGAAAATGTAAAAATTTCAACTGAAGTGTTGAATCCAGGTATGTGGATTTTAAACGTTCAATTAGAGAACGGATCCGTAATTACACGTAAAATACAGAAGTAAAAATGTTACTCCAGAGGGTACTTTTAGGGCTATTCGCCTTAATAAGTTCGTCTTTATGGTCACAAGTTACCATTAAGGGCAAAGTTCAAGACGGAATAACCGGAGAACTTATCGAGAAGGCGCAAATTAGCGCGGGAACGGTTACCGTTGAATCGGATAAAAACGGTTTCTACGAACTGAAAGTACCCATGGGTTCTTACATGGTAAAAGCCACTGCTGAAGGTTTTGCGGATGGGGTAATTAATATCGAAGCCGATAGAACCGTAATTTCCAATGTAAACTTTGAGCTTGAAAATTTGAGCGATGCCATTCAAGCCGTTCAAATTGTTGCTAATGTAGCCAAAGACCGCAGAACGCCAATTGCTTACAGCAACATCACAGGAAAAGATATCAAAGAACGTTTGGGCAGCCAAGACATGCCCATGCTCCTGAATAATACACCTGGCGTATATGCAACCCAACAAGGTGGTGGGGCAGGAGATGCCCGTATTACGATACGTGGATTCAACCAAAGGAATATTGCCGTGATGATTGACGGAATTCCTGTCAATGACATGGAAAATGGTTGGGTCTATTGGAGCAACTGGTTTGGTTTGGGAGGCGTTACCGCCCTAACTCAAGTTCAACGAGGTTTGGGAAGCAGTCGGATTGCCAATCCAGCAGTCGGTGGAACGATTAATATTATTACGAAAGGCATTACACGTAAACCCGAATTTTCGGCAAGTGCTGAATTTGGAGATTCCCGATACCAGCAATTCAATGTGAACGCTTCAAGTGGCCGATTAAAAGGCGATTGGGGATTTACCGTTGCATTAACCCGCAGAACAAGTGACGGATATGTAGACGGGCTTTACGATGAAATGTGGGCTTATTTTTTGAAGCTTGAAAAGCAATGGGGTCGTAAACATAATCTTTCATTAACGGCGGTAGGTGCACCACAAAGTCATGGTCAAAGATCCTACAAAGCACGTTTGTCCTTATACGATCAAGGCCTTGCCAATAATTTGGGAATGGATACAGTATTACGGGCTGCAGGAGGTAAAACGATGCCTGTAGATATGGGCCGTCGATACAATCAACATTTGGGAAGTTATCAAACACCTCTGGCTTGGGGGCCAACAGGTAATGTCGTTTACGATTCTAAAATAAATGAGGTTAACGAGCGTGCTAATATGTTTCATAAACCGCAGATTTATTTGAAATACGATTACAAGCCTAATAATAAATGGTTCTCGAATACCATAGCCTATATGTCTTTAGGAAATGGTGGCGGTACCCGTGGTGAGGGCTTAAATCAAATACCAAGTGTTTACGGTCAATTTGATTTTCAATCGGCGGTAGATCAAAACAGCGATTTTGGAGCCTTTACTTCCATTGACGGATATTACTCCAATACCGAAAAGAAGTCGAATCGAATATTATCGAGATCGGTTAATAATCACGTTTGGTACGGATTGCTGAATACTACACAATACAAACTCAATAAGCGTATTACATTTACGGGAGGATTGGATTTGAGAACCTATGTGGGCGAGCACTATAAAGAGGTTTATGATTTATTAGGCGGTGATTATTTTATTCCCGACGCGAATGAAAAAAATCCCCAAAAAGACAATAAATTCATGTACCGTAAAGGAGATATTTTTAATTATCATAACGATGGGGTAGTAAGTTGGCTCGGTGGCTATCTTGAAGGAGAATATACCTACAATCAGTTTACCGGTTTCGTGAATGTCAGCGGTACTCAAACCTCTTACCAACGATTGGATTATTTTAATTTGAATGTTGAGGGACAGACGAACGAGTCTCCCGTTATGACTTTTAATGGCTTCACGGTAAAAACTGGGGCTAATTACAATATTTCACGCCGCTTCAATACCTTTATTAATTTGGGATATTTGAATCGTCCGGCTCGATTCAGTAATGTATTCGATTTACGTAATTCTATTATACAAGATGCGAAAAATGAATTGGTATACGCTGTTGAAGGTGGAGCTGGATATAAAAGCCGTCGCTTTACTTCAACCTTAAATTGGTATTATACCGATTGGCGCAATAGGCCAGTTGATTTTCAACCTACATTCAGAGATGCCGATGATAATCCATTGAATTACAATATCAACGGATTGCAGGCTAGGCATATGGGTATTGAATTGCAGTCGGCATTGAAAGCAGGAGATGGAGTAACCATTGAAGCATCGATGCACATAGGAGATTGGATTTGGCAATCTGGTAGCACGGCTATTGTTAGAAACAATGCAGGCGATTCAATGGGAGTTTTTGATTTTGATGCAACGGGTGTCCACGTAGGTGATGCCGCTCAAAATCAAGTAGCGGCGCTTATAAGATGGGAGCCAAACTTGTTGAAAGGGTCTTATTTTTCAGTTCAATACGTATACTTTGGAAAGCAATATGCGGATTTTGAGCCAATTGCACTTCGAGGAGATATGAAAGGTAAGGAGTCGTTCAAGATTCCTAACTATTGGTTCATGAATATCACGGGAGGTTATTCCTTTAAAGTTAAGGAGGCCCGTGTGCGCATTTACGCCATGGTTAATAATATTACGAATAATTTTTACATATCAGACGCTCAGCATAGAAGCACCGCCACGACTATCAACGATCCAGGAGATGCGGGTTACGTATTTGACCCCAGAAATTTGGAGGTATTTGTAAGTCAAGGTTTGCGTTTTACAACGGGTCTGAGAGTTTCTTTTTAAAAAACACAAAAAATGAATATTAAAAGAATTGCAATTATTGCAACCGCCGTATTGGCACAAATTGGGAGTGTTTATTCCCAAGGAACACTTCCTATGTTTTGGGACATGGATGGTTCAACCGCACCAACTGGTTTTAGCGCGGACCAAGGTCCTGCTGGATCAAAATTGGTTTATTCTTCAGCGGCATTGGTAAAAAGCAGTCCATATGCATTGCGTTTGGATTATACGACAGAATATGCACAGGCATTTTGGTCGGGTAAAGCCGATACCGTATCCTTTTATCTAGCCGGCACCTCTACTGGAGATCCATGGCAAGGAGAGGTTACCGTAGATGAAAGTACAGATGGTTCTTCATGGTCAACCATTAAAACCTTTAAAGACGATATCCCTAATGTTACTACTGGGTATTTTGTTCGTGTAAAATCGGATTCCCGCTATGTGCGCATTTATTACAAAGCCAAGGTTTCCGGTTTTAATTTGGCGGTAGATGATTTCTCCGTTCGCCCTAAAGCTCCAAGTGAGAATCCAGAAATTCAGGTATATTATAACAATACGCAGCAAATCAATACCGGAACAGTAAGCACGGGGAATGATACGGTAATTGTTTTTGAAGTTTATAACAACGGAACAAAAAACGATTTGACACTAAGTACTTTAAGTCTTACAGGAAATCAAGCCGATGATTTCAGTATTTTAACTTCAACCCCATTGACCGTTTCTAGTGGCAAACGCGAAGAGGTAAAAATCAAATTAAACAACGCTCAGAACGGAACCTACGAAGCTACTTTGAATATTGCTTCAAATGATTTAGACAATCCAAATTTTAAATTAAATTTCAGCACAATTAAAGGTTCTAAAGCAAGTGAGCCGGTAGCACAACCTCAAAATTTGGTGATTGATGCAAAAGCATTTCGAATGAATGCTGGATTTAGCAAAAGCGATGCCGAGCATTATTTAATACTTGTATCGGTGGGCACAGCAACAGACGTTCCAACTGATGGTAAAAGTTATGAGCGCGGAGAATACATTGGTAAATCACGTGTATTATTAGCCGGTGATGATAATGCCAATATTGATTTTGATAATACTGTTGCGAACACCACCTACCATATACGCGTTTTTGGTTACAACGGATATGGGGAGTATACAAACTACTTGACCACAAATCCTTTGGAAAAAACAATTACCACTCCTGGACTTGAGCCAGGTGCTTATTACGGTTCCCTTGCTCCAAGTGAAAATAACTTTATCCAAGATTTATATGCCTTAATTAATCCACACAGACGCATCTATTACAGCAATTACAGCTCTAATGTTATTGATCAATTTGAGGCAAGAGATACTACCAATAGCAAGAAGATCGTGGAAGGGTTC
Organism: uncultured Bacteroidia bacterium; assembly: GCA_943789135.1. Taxonomy (GTDB): domain Bacteria; phylum Bacteroidota; class Bacteroidia; order NS11-12g; family UBA955; genus VMCP01. The sequence goes on along the minus strand of CALSSY010000006.1, from coordinate 12,014 downwards.
TATACGGGATATCAATATATCTATGAACCTCCTTTCAGTCACTCCGTAATGTCACGTGAACATTGCTATCCACAGTCGTACATGACTAAAGTGAGTGATAACGAGCCGAATTACAGCGATTTACACTTGTTATTTACCGTGCATCAAGATAAAGCCAATGCCGTTAGAAGTAATTACCCATTAGACGAGGTGGATCAAGTAAGTACGACTTTCTTTGGAGGTACTTTTGGAAGGAATGCAAATGGGGACTATTGTTACGAGCCTCGTGATTTTGCTAAAGGTGTAGCTGCACGTGCTAATTTTTATGCGTGTGCCGCATACAATACAGCGGAGTTTCCTTTTACACTTCCAACCTCTAATATGTTGGTGAACGAATTACAATATCAAAATATTCTTAAAAAATGGAATAAGGACTTTCCCCCAAGTCCTTGGGAAATTGCCCGTCATGAATTTGTTTCACAAGAATCTGTTCAGGGAAATAGAAATCCGTTTATAGACAACCCAGATTGGGCCTGCTACATCGATTTTTCATTGATGAAACATGTTCCAGCAGGAACGGCATGTGCAACGGATTCAATCCCTGGTAGTGTTAAAGCACCCAATACAGCGGATATTAAGATTTTCCCAAATCCCACTGTTGAGGAGTTTAACATTGACCTAACGGCATTCAACCGTGAGACCGTAGATATTTATGTGATCGATTATTACGAACGCACCATGATGCATGAAACCACAAGTAATGAGGGTATCCGTTTAAATGCAACTAGCCTATCAAGCGGAACATATTTGGTTTTAGTTCGTTCTAAATCAGGAAAAACAGCCGCTTCAACTTTGTTGAAACCCTAATGATTGATTTTTTTGATACCAAATGGCACCCCTACTTTGAAGCTTGGCTTTCTGAGGATGTGGGTGCCGGGGATCACTCTTCCTTGGCTTCTATTTTGCCTGAAAGTCAAGCAACATCGCAATTGCTTTTAAAAGAAGACGGCGTTATAGCGGGAATGGATTTAGCGCTTGCGCTATTCAAATACGTTGATGCTTCGGTTTCGTTCAATGTATTTGTGAAAGACGGCGATCAACTTCCTAAAGGAACATTGCTAGCCGAGGCTAAAGGTTCGGCACAATCTCTTCTAAAAGGAGAGCGTTTGATGTTGAATTTGATGCAACGATTGTCGGGAATCGCAACACAAACCAATCAAATAGTTCAGAAAGTTTCAGGAACGGGTTTGCGTATTTTGGATACAAGAAAAACCACTCCTGGTTTACGTACTTTAGAAAAATGGGCCGTTACGCAAGGTGGCGGTCATAATCACAGAATGGGGTTGTACGATATGATAATGTTGAAAGACAATCATATTGATGCTGCAGGTGGAGTAAATGAAGCCATTTTGCGTACAAAAGCGTATTTAAAAGCGAATCAATTGGATTTAAAAGTTGAGGTTGAAACTCGGAATCTTCAAGAAGTTCAGCTTGCTTTGGATCACGGAGTAGATCGCATCATGTTTGATAACTTCAGCCCAGCATTATGTCGTGAAGGTGTTGCTTTGGTTAATGGTCGAGCAGAAACAGAAGCCAGCGGAGGCATCACGTTAGAAAATATATACGATTATGCTCAAACTGGCGTTATGTATATCAGTGTTGGGGCATTGACCCATTCCGTTAAAGCCTTAGACATTAGTTTCAAAACGAAATTAATGGTATGATTTTTGAATTGACCGTATAAACAAGTATATGAAAAAGACAGTTATAATAGCCGGTATGATTGCCATCGTTGGGAGTGTTTTCGCATTAACAACTCAAAATAATAATTCACTCAATTCAGGAGATAAAGGTCTTGCGCATCAATCAGCTCCTCAAGAAGAAGGATTGAAATGGTATTCCTTTGAAGAAGGTTATGCAAAGGCAGTTAGTGAAGGGAAGGTGTTGTTAATCGATGCCTATACGGATTGGTGTGGATGGTGTAAAGTGATGGACCGCAAAACCTATGCTGATCCTGCGGTTATTGCTAAACTTAATGAATCTTTTGTTTGCGTAAAATTGAATCCTGAAACAGCCGCGGTTTACAAATTCAATGATAAAACGTGGCAAGGATCTGAGTTGTTGCAGTTTTTAGGAAATGGCAGTGTAACCGGCTTCCCTACCACTATTTTTTGGCCAAATCCTTCCAGCGATAACAATCGTTACGTTCAACCTGGTTATTTGCCTCCCAATGATTTTTCTAATTTATTGGATATGGCTAAAGGAAAGAAATCGTAATTTCGCCCAATGGGTCGTAAGCAGAAGCTTGTAAAAATTATTGAAGGGCTTGAAATAACTGCAGTAGCTGCTGAAGGCTATGCAATTGGACGCGATAACAATCAGGTTATTTTTGTGAAATATGCAGCTCCAGGAGATATCGTGGATGTGCGTATCATCAAAAAGAAAAAGAATTTTCAAGAAGGTCAAATCATACGGTATCAGAAAAAGTCTGAAACCCGAGTAGACCCTTTTTGTCCGTATTTTACCTATTGCGGTGGTTGTAAATGGCAGCATATGCCATATGAATCTCAGTTAGAATTCAAACAACAGCAGGTTGTTGACGCCTTGGAACGAATTGGAGACATTAGAGATTTTGAGGTCGTTCCCATTCTAGGAAGTCAAAAAATACAATCCTATAGAAATAAGTTAGAACTTACTTTTAGCGAACGTGCTTGGGTAATTGATTATGTTAAGGGAAGCGATGCACCGCGACCTAGAGCATTAGGCTTCCATATCCCAGGACAATTTAGCCAATTATTGGATATCGAAGCGTGTCATTTGATGCCTGATTACGTGAATCAAATACAACGTAGTGTCAAGGCTTTCTGTGATGATAATGGGATATCTTTCCATGATATTCAACGTCATGAAGGTTTGATGCGGAATATCATGTTTCGATGTAATGAAAAGGATGAATGGATGATTGTGGTTGCCTTTTACGAAGACGATACGAAAGTTATTGAAGATGTAATGGGTCATATAGCTGCAAATTTTGACCGTGTTGTTTCACTCAATTACATCGTCAACACAAAAATGAACGATGCCATGCAAGGGTGTGAAGTGATAAATTACTCGGGAGCCCCCTATTTGACGGAGTCTTTAGGTACGTATTCATTCATTATCCAACCTTTGAGTTTCTTTCAAACCAATACGCAACAAGCCAAGAATTTGTATGATATCACAAAGGATTTTGCAGGATTAACAGGTGCTGAAAATGTATACGATTTGTACACGGGTACCGGTAGCATTGCTATTTACGTTTCGGAGGGTGCAAAGTCATTAGTAGGGATAGAATATGTAGAAGGGGCTATTGAGGATGCAAAAATTAACGCCGCCAATAATGGCGTAGAGCATGCTTCTTTTTATGCAGGCGATATGAAAGATGTATTCACTGTTGATATGTTCGATAAACACGGTAAACCGGATGTGATAATCACAGATCCTCCAAGGGAAGGTATGCACCCCGATGTGGTTGCACGTATCAATGAATCGGGTGCCAATCGTGTCGTGTATGTAAGTTGCAACCCTGCTACACAAGCACGCGATTTAAAAGCGATGCAGGAGCATTACAAACTTATTAAGATTCAGCCGGTAGATATGTTTCCCCATACCCACCACGTTGAGAATGTGGCGTTATTAGAACGTATTTAAGTTTTATTAATCTGACGTATAAAGTGCCGTATCTTAAGAGAATGCGGCACTTACTATTTCAGCCTGTTCGCGATCGTGCACCTTTTTAAAGCCCGTAGCTGGACTTGCGCTGCTGCGACGTCCATAGTACTTCAATGCAGAAGGGAAGTCGTAACGGTGTAAATGCAGCCAAGCACCCTGGTTCATTGGCTCTTCCTGAACCCATGCAAAATCAGCACCTTGGTATTGGGAGAAAATATCCTTTATCAACCATTCTGGTAAGGGGTATAATTGCTCTATTCTTACAATCGCAACGTCTTTAATGTTGTTGGCTTCGCGATAATCGAGTAAGTCGTAATAAATCTTACCTGTACAGAACAACACCTTTCTTGCCTTTTTGATTTCTAAGCTATCCGGTATCAATTCCTGGAAGGCTCCTGTACTCAATTCATCAAGCGCACTCACACATTTTGGATGTCGTAATAAACTTTTTGGAGTCATTACAACCAAAGGCATGGAGAAATTGCGCTTTAACTGACGACGTAATGCGTGGAAAAAGTTCGCTGGAGTGGTGCAGTTCAAAACTTGCATATTCGAGCCTGCACAAAGTTGCAAAAACCTTTCAGGTCTTGCCGAACTATGTTCAGGGCCTTGACCTTCGTGTCCATGGGGCAACAGCAAGGTTAATCCGCTGAATTTACTCCATTTAGCCTCTGCGGATGCAATAAATTGATCGATAATTATCTGAGCACCGTTAGAGAAATCTCCAAATTGGGCTTCCCATATGGTTAAATCTTTTGGAGTTGTGGTACTGTATCCATATTCAAATCCCAAAGCAGCGTATTCGCTCAATAGGGAGTTGTATACATAGAATTTTCCCTGCTTGTCTTGCAGATTATTCAAGGGTACATATTCTTGTTGACCGTCTTCGCTTTTTACAACAGCGTGTCGGTGTGAAAAAGTACCACGTTCAACATCCTGACCAACCAATCTTACATTATGTCCTTCATTCAATAGTGTTCCGTACGCCAAAAGTTCACCCATAGCCCAATCAATTTGGCTGTTTTGCACCATTTTTGCGCGATCGTTAAATAGGTTTTGAACTTTTTTAATTGGGGCTTTTTCTGCAGGGATTTGGCTAATTTTTTCGCCTAAGGATTTGACTATTTTACTAGTCTACTGCGGTATCGGCTTTCTCTTGAATTGTTTTTTTATTGGCATGCTGATATCCTTCCCAAGTATTGGGGACTACAGAAGGGGGAGGCGTGAAGGTTCCTTTTGCTTCTTCAAGTTTTTCTTGTAATAAGTCTTTAAACTTGGCTTCCATTTCAGTGGCTATAGCCGCATCAATTTCACCTCGAGACATCAAGAGATCTTTGTAAACTTCGCGTGGATTGGGGTGCTTGTCAATTAGCTTATACAAATCAGGCTGGGTGAATCTTGGCTCATCACCTTCATTATGTCCGTATTTGCGGTATCCCAATAAGTCAATGAAAATATCGCTATTGAATTCATTGCGATATGCCATAGCCAATTTAACGGCATGAACAACCGCTTCAATATCATCGGCATTAACATGCAGTACAGGGCATAAAGTTACTTTCGCAACATCGGTGCAATAGGTTGAAGTTCTTGCATCCAAATAGTTGGTAGTGAAACCAATTTGATTATTGGTTACAATATGCATGGTTCCTCCAACATAATAAGCATCTAATCCGCTCATTTGAACGATTTCGTACATGATGCCTTGACCTGCAATTGCAGCATCTCCATGTATTAAAATAGGGCATATCTTGTCTACATCGTTGTTGTATTTATTATCCAATTTCGCCCTAACCAAACCCTTTACTACAGGATTTACCGCTTCTAAGTGAGATGGATTATCCGCTAAACGTAAGTGTACTTTTTTATTGGTGGCCGTGGTTACGTCGGTACTATATCCTAAATGGTACTTTACATCACCTTCAAAATCATCAAAGTCGCCACCTTGAAAAACCTTACCTTCAAACTCTGAGAATATTTGGCTATACGTTTTATTGAAAATATTGGCCAATACATTCAAGCGACCTCGGTGAGCCATCCCGATAACAAATTCTTCTACATTTAATTCTGCACCGTATTGAATAACCGCATCAAGAGCAGGAATTAAGGCTTCTAAACCTTCTAAAGAGAATCGTTTTTGACCGATGTATTTTTTGTGTAAGAAGTTTTCAAATACAGTGGCTTGGTTTATTTTCTCAAGGAAATGACGTTTCTCGTTTACACTTAATTGGGGGGTGTTTTCAGTTTGCTCAAATCGATCCTGAAGCCATTGTCTCCTTTTAGGATCTCGGATATAGCTGAACTCGCAACCTATACTATTGCAATACGTTTTTTGGAGTTTGGCAATAATATCAGAAAGTTTCGCAGGCCCCATACCCAACTCAATACCCGCGTTAAACGTTTTAGCAAGATGCTCATTACTCAAGCCAAAGGTCTCAATATCAAGCTTTGGTGTATAATTACGTCTCTGGCGAATGGGATTGGTTTGGCTGAATAGATGTCCGCGTTGGCGATAACCATGAATAAGATTGAGAACTTTAATTTCGTTAACAGCATCCTCGCTTACGGCACCTCCGCTGGCGTATTTTTCACTACCAAGATCAAATCCTTCAAAGAATTTACGCCATCCGAAATCGACGCTTTCTTTATCCGATTGGTATTGTTGATACAAATTATCGATGGCCGATGGATCGGCATTGTGAATGTAGGAGGTATCGGGACTCATGATTGGGTGCAAAAATACTTCTTTTGATTGTGAACGCCTATTTCATGATTTGAAAATTGCACATCCTCTTTTGTGAATTTCACAAAATCTATTTTAGGTTTCTCTAATTATGAATAAAATCAGCTGGAATTCCAGTAGTTCTAGTACTCGGATTTTCTTCGCAATTTCCCGAATTAGATATTAGTAATATCCGAATGTGTTCACAAGGAATTCAATTACAGGTTCATGGATTTTATCGAGAACGTACATGACGACTATTGCAAACAAAAAAGCATCGTAGCGATCTAAAACGCCACCATGACCTGGAATAATATTTCCGCTATCCTTGACCCCCGCTTTTCGCTTCATCGAACTTTCAAACAAATCGCCCATTGTGCCAAAAACACCTACCAACATGCCTAAAATGGGGGTATAAATCCAACCCCAAGGTTTCATGATTTGTTGGAATGTTTGGCCTATCTTTTCTTGGGGAATTTCAGGTGATGCCCATTCTGTAAATACGTAGTAAGAAATTAGAAAACCCGTGACCGCAGTAAGTAAACTGCCACCAATCAGTCCTTCCCAGGTTTTACCTGGCGATATGCTTGGTGCAAGTTTATGTTTCCCAAATAATTTACCAGATACATATGCCCAGGAATCAGAAGACCAAACCAACACCATCAATAAAACAGGTATTAAAGGCTGATATATGCCGCTAATTGTGGGTTGGGCAAGTATTTGAAGCATAATAAGAGGGGCTGTTATGTAGATATGAGCAACCATATATAACTTGCTCAATTCGGGCTTTTTAAACGCTAGATAAACATAGGTTCCTATAATACTGGCAATTCCGATACTGGCAAATTCGACGTAAAAATTTAGTATATTACCCGTATTTGACCTCCAACTAATGGGGTAAAGTGGCATGGTAGAAACCAAGGTAAGACTTTGAATTATTACCAATCTATTGAACCCTTTATTTTGGCTTTTTTGCAAGACGAAATATTCTTGAAGTCCAAATAAGGAAATCAATGTTGCAAAAAACGCAAGGCCAAATGGACCTGAGTAAAACAAATAAAAGGTAAAAATTATGAGCGCGATTCCGCTTAAAATTCGGGTCCAAAAATTATTCAATTTCACAGTTATTGGTATTACAAGTATAAAACTGATACTCTATTTAGGTAAATGCTTTTTTCGTGTTAATCCATACAAGGAGAGTCCCATTAATAAGGATGCTGGAATAGAAATGGCAGCATTAGCTAATATATCATCGGTAGTAAAACTATTAAATCCATGGGATGCATGGTTGAGATAATAATGCAAACTGATTGTAGCTCCGTTAAAAACAAAGTGCGTAATGGCGTTATACCAAAGATTCTCGTTACGGTATGCAATAATTCCAAATATAAAACCCATTAAAAAAATTCCCGGAAGTTCGTACAGCGAAAGATGTAATATGGCAAAAACACTCGCTTGAAAAAACAATGCAGAGAAGGTTCCTTTGTATTGCAATCGTGCTACTTTGAGAATGATACCTCTAAATAGGTATTCTTCTAAAATCGCAGGCATCAAGGCTAAAATTAGCAGACAAACTGCCAATTCTCCAAGATGTTGCATATCAAGCATGTTTTCAAATAAAGTTTGACGTACCTCTACTAATTTCTTTGCTGTTAATGCCAATGAACCTTCCAGAGGAATTTGTTGCATAAAATAGGTCATAACCGCAACCACGGGTAAGGCGCTTAGGCCCAATACGATACTTTGGAGAATGTATTTCCCTTCTACCTTAGATAACTTCCCCCAATAATGTTTGGGTCGGGTTGTGTTGGCGTAGGTGAATAACAATGCTGGAATTCCCATGTAAAATAAAAATTGAATCAAGTTTGACCACCGCCCAAGATTGATGCTCAAGGCGGAAAAATCTGGTTGCATCAATAAGGACTTTACTTCATCAATTGGAATGCCGTAAGCGGCTGCCAATAACCAATTGGAAAAAGCATTTCCTACAATTTGAAAAACAAGAATTAATAGAAGCAAAAGTGAAATTCCCCAAAAATTGGAAAGGGGTTTTTGGCGAAAATCATCGGTTATGGGGTTCATTCGGGATATTTCGTTGTAATTTTGTACAAAGGTGGTAAAAATTGGCGACATACAACTTGGGGAATTTCCTCTTTTGCTCGCACCGATGGAAGATGTGAGTGATCCGCCATTCCGTTTTGTGTGCAAACAGCAAGGTGTAGATTTGATGTACACCGAATTTATTAGCAGTGAAGGCTTGATTCGTGATGCGGTTAAAAGCACTCAAAAACTGGATATTTTTGAATATGAAAGGCCCATCGGATCCAAATATTTTGGGTCGGATATTGACTCTATGGTAGAGGCTACAAAAATTGCAAGTGCTGTGAACCCAGATTTAATTGATATCAACTACGGATGTCCGGTTAAAAAAGTGGCCTGTAAGGGCGCGGGAGCCGGAATTTTGACCAATCCTAAAAAAATGATGGAAATGACCGCGGCAATTGTCAAGGCTACCCACTTGCCTGTAACGGTTAAGACCCGCTTGGGTTGGGACGATCAAACAAAAAATATCGTACAGGTAGCTGAAGGTTTACAAGATGTCGGTATTAAGGCATTATCCATACACGGTAGAACGCGCGTACAATTGTACAAAGGTGAAGCCGACTGGACCTTGATAGGGAAAGTGAAAGAGAATTCAAGGATGCAAATTCCCATATTCGGGAATGGTGATATTGACACCCCTGAAAAGGCAAAGGAATACAAAGATCGACATGGAGTGGATGGCATAATGATTGGCCGGGCGAGTATTGGTTACCCATGGATTTTTAGAGAAATAAAACACTTTTTGAAAACCGGTTTGCATTTAGAAAAGCCTAGTTTTCAAGAGCGATTAGACGCTTGTGTGACGCATTTTGAAAAGTCCATTCAATGGAAAGGTCCGATAGTAGGTGTAGTCGAAATGCGTAGGCATTATTCCAATTATTTTAAAGGTTACAGCCATTTTAAAGAATATAGAACACGGCTGGTGAGTGCTCAATACCCCGATGATGTAAGGCTCATTTTATCCGAACTTCAAGAAATTGGTCCTAAGCAGTTTGAGTCATTAGAGGGCCTAAGATTTTTTTAGTGTTCCTTGCCTTTTCCCAAAAGCAGATTTATTTCTGTTTAATTTTAGTTGTGAGTTTGTGAAAAGTCTTTAAATTTGTGAATATCACAAAACGAAACTATGAAGAAATTTTTACTTTTCGCAGGATGTGTATTTGCCGCTATTGGAGCCCAGGCGCAATACTACAACTATCCTACATTAAAAGCAGGAGAGAATCCAAATGGGATTAACAAAGACGGGGAAAATCCTTACCCTTCAAACAGCAAACACGGGTTGGAATACACTATGGAACGGTGGAGCTACAAGTGCTGTTTCATATACGTCAGCTCAAAACATCCCTTTTGCATTCAAATTTAATGATGCCGATGTTTCCACTTACACAGTAGGAAATTATGGTACGGTAACTTTTGACGCAGTTGGAACGCCTTCTGTTAAGCCTAGCGCTTTCTCTAACGTGTCTCTTCCTTCTAGCGACATTCCTGATAATTCTGTATGTGTATTAGGTATTCAGCCAATTTCTGTTGCTTCTGGATCTACTACTTACCAGAGTGCAGTTATGACAAAAACATTTGGAACAGCTCCAAACCGTCAACACTGGATTTGGTTCAACTTTTATGGTCAGCCAGATAATATCAAGCAAGGATGGACTTACTGGGCTGTTGTGCTTGAAGAAGGTACCAACAACATTCATATTGTAGATATGAAAACTTTACCTGTTGAAGGTGGTAATTTGATTTCTGCAAACGTTAAAATTTCTGCAGGTATCCAAATTGATAATTCAACGGCATATTCAGCTTGCAGGTTCTCCAAATTTAGCGGCACAGCAAGTTTCTCAAAATATCTTCGATGCTTCTGATAACTCTTATTACACATTTGTTCAAGGAACCCAGCCTGCTGGTGATTTGTTGGCTAAGAATGTAATTATGGATCCTTACATGAAAATTGGAGATGCTCCTTTTGATATTTCTGTAAATGTAAGAAACATAGGTTCTGCTACGTTAAGTTCTGCTGATGTACATTTCTCAATTGATGGCGGAATGGCAATTGGTGGTGCAGTAACTACTTCTACTAATATCGCTTCATTAGCATCAGGTACTTTAACTTCCCCAGCAAAATGGACTCCATCTGCTACTGGGGTTTATAACGTAAAAGTTTTGGACATCTAATCCTAATGGATCGGTTGATGGAATGCCAGCTAACGATACCGCTACTTTTACAGTAGAATGTAGTTGATCGTTGGGTAGCAACGTAAGATGTTAAACGAGAGTATTTCACCTCTTCTACTTGTGCCCTCCATGCACGTCCGGGTAACGAGAATTACAATGAAGCGGTAATTTCAGTGGTAGATCGGCTACCACACAACCATCAAATATCAGATGTACTGGTGGCCTGGAACAGGGGACCCATATTGCACACAAGAGGTTCGTGCTCAGAGCAAGTTACTATGGAGTGAACTCAGTGCCTCGTATGGAAGTCGACGGAGGATGGGATGGTAATGCCAGGCTCATTCAGTGCAGCAGCGTTGTACGACGAAGCGACGGCTAATATGCCTTCATTCCTTGAAATCACAGGAGTGGCAGCGAATACATGGAAGAATACAATCTCTTTAGATGTAGACTTGAATCCATTGAGCGGACTTCAGTTCCAGAAACATGAAGTTGTTTGCGGCAATTGTAGAGGGAGAAACCTTCAACAACAAAAAGACCAACGGTGAAACGGTAAGTTCGAAATGGTAATGAAGAAGATTGATGCCAGGTGCTACAGGAATGGGACTCTGTCCGCAATGACAAAAGGCACAAAAGTAAGCAAAAGTCCTTGAGCTCATACATTCTAATGGCGACTATCGTTTGTCGACGGACGGACAATCAGCCAACCACATCAATCATACTACAGAGCACAGTGTAGAGACTTTTGATGATTTGTACGTAGCTAGTGTGGGTTCAAGATCTAACTACCAAAGAAATATTGCAATCAGAAGTAATTCCAGTAAACAATGCATCAAACGAAAACATTGAAGCCGAAGCTAAGGTATTCCCTAATCCATCAAATGATGCCTTTAACGTGGTAATTGATCGTTTAGCATCTGAGAATGCTAAAGTTCAGGTAACGAATATTTCAGGTCAAGTTGTTTATGAAGGATCTATGATCAATGGTAAATCTAGTATCAATACAGCTACTTGGAATACAGGAGTTTACATGATGTCTGTTGAAGGAGCTAATTACCACTACTCAACTAAAGTGATGGTTCGTCACTAAGAATAAAAATTCTACAAATAAAAAGGCCGCCTCAAATAGAGGCGGCCTTTTTTATTTAGTTACGAATTCTTGTTCATGTGTAAATTAAGAGAGGGTCTATTTGTTGAGGATTTTATGCCAAATCCCGAAACTATTGTATTTTTGTAGTCCAATTTAAACTCCTGATTGACTATGTTATTGCGAAACATCGTAAACAGAGAGGAGCTCAAAAAGCGCATGGAGGCGGATATGCGCCCCTAT
>CALSSY010000005.1 GCA_943789135.1 uncultured Bacteroidia bacterium | reverse complement strand
CAAAAATAGATATAGATTCGTAATAATCACCACATGATTCCCAAAAAATCTATAAATAATTTCATCTTTTAAGATGGAATGTTGACACACAATCAGTTACTGATTCGAAAAAATATGTATTTTCTTTATGTGCTCCCCATTACGCCCTTCAAACAATCCCAAATAGGTGCCATTTAGCCCATCCGAATTCAATATGCCACTACCCTTTTCTATATTAAACTCTTTAATCATCCTTCCTAAAAGGTCATAAAACGTCAATTTGCCTGAAACCTCAGCATGAAAATTAAGACTACCACTACTCGGATTTGGAAAAATCACAAAAGAGCGACCCAATGAAATTGCATTGGAACCCGAAAAATTCGAATCATTTTGTTCGCACCAATCCGTCATAGCCTTAAAAAGTTGGGTAGCATCTATTCGTCCACCCCAGGCTGTTTTCTCTCCCAATGAGGCACTCCTCTTCACCGACTCCTTCATCCAAGACCTCCATAGCAATGCAGCGGCTAAAGGCTGGGTGTCTTTTAAGGCCAAATAATAAGGACATGCCATAGATTCCATTAATGCAGATATCCCTGCCACCATAGGTGAAGCAAATGAAGTTCCTGTTTCTGTTGTGTACGGCTTCGTTGCCCCAAAAGAAACGGGCATCGTGGTATAAATATTGACACCAGGGGCCGCTAAATCAATAAACGAATCGGAATAACCACTTGAATAATGCTCATCATTAATCGTGCTGGCATTAACTGAAATTAAAAATTTACTCGAACATAAGGTAGGAATATCTCCATTAATACCTACATCTACATTGCGATTGGTTGTGGCGTTGTACGACCAAATACCCACAGATCCCAAAGAATCAAACAAGGTACACCAATATTCCGCATCAGCAGGAAATGCATTATCCATTCCTAATGACATATTCAATGCCACTATGTTAATACCTTTGGATTTGTTCGTCTGGAGATATAGTTGTTTCTGTTTGAATGCGTATACCATTGCGCGTATAACCGCCGATTCCACATTCAATAAATTATTGGGATACGTATTAATTGGAAGAATTTTTATATTCCAATTCACCCCGCTTACCCCATCAACATTATTCCCTCTGGCGCCGATAACTCCAGCTACATTGGTACCATGACCATCTAAAATGGAAACTTCACTAAATACCAATGGCGAACGCTGGCCAGAATTCCATCCTCTGTAATCGTCAATATATCCGTTTTCGTCATCGTCTATTCCATTCCATGGAATTTCCTTATGGTTGATATATAGATTCGCAATCAGGTCAGGATGGCTTGTATCAGCCCCATCGTCTATATACGCTACAACAAGGGTATCCCCGTTAACATCAATCCCGTTTTTTTGATAATTCCAAACATACTCCAAACCAATATGACTCAAATAAGGTTGGTTATTATAAAAGACATCATTAGGAATTACGCGCTTTTGCACGTTTCGATTGGGTCCTGAATAACGAACAGATTCTAATTCCTCCCAGTATCGATCTACGATAATACTGGCTTCGTTCTGGGTTTCTTTTTTGAGAGATACTTCCCAAAGTCCCATAGGCGCATAAATTTCACGAACCGTTTCAAAGTTGCGCAACATGCTCTTTATATTCTCTTGGGGATTTTTCAACCAAACAATACGACTCGCCGTCGATGATTGGGCGCTTAGCCGGAAACTACTTAGAAGTAAAAAAAGCCACAACAGATATACGCGCATCTTTCAAAAATAAGAAAAGCCCCGCAATGCAGGGCTTTTTCCAATATTTAAAATTAATGTGCTTTACTTATTTGCTTTTCGAGCTTCTCTTGCACGTACTTTTTCAAGATAGTCGTCAATGCGCGCCTTTACATCGGCGATAACCTCATCGTCTGGATTCATTTCTAAAACCTTACCGTAGTAATAACTGGTTTTTTCATAATCCTTATTCTTTTGGGCGAAGAATGCCATATTGCGATACGCATTTTCAATGTCTCTTTTGTATTTCTCTTTTTGCTCTTCATTCAAACGCTCCATCCATTTCTCGTATGCAGCTGTAACCATTCCGGTTGTATCGGTAGGGTCTATCAATGCAGATGTGGTAGCAATAAGGTAATAACCAGAAACATAGTTAGAATCCTGTCCAACGATTTCTTGATAAACCGTTAGGGCATCGTTATTACGATCCATGAAATTCAAACAGCGTCCTTCGTAGAACAAATCCACCAAATTCAAAGAATCACCATTCTTCACGCGCTTTAATTCTAAAGCTTTGTAAGCGTAATTATAGGCATCGTATTTGGCTTTTTGTGCATTCATTTTTGCAGTTTGACCTTCAACGGTTGAATCGTTTTGTGGTAAAGCCGAAATCGCTTCTTGTCTTTCTTTACCCAAGTTGTAATATAAATCCTTCACCGCGTCGTAAGCATTCAATGTAGAGCGTAAGGTATCCGACAACGACTTTTCGAATAATTTCCAAGCGCCGTCGTATTGTGCATCGCGGAATAACAAGTTTCCTTTGAAGAAAAGCTCGCGATTCATTAACCCTCTATTTTGCTTAGCCACGTATTCCTTTTCGTATAAATCGAAATATTTAAGGCCTTTTTTAATTTCCTCTTCGCTAGCATCCTTTTTACCTACTATGGCATACGCAATAACCCCGTAGATATTAGGCACCTTGTTTTCTTGTAAAAGACTTTCACCTTCTAGAATGGCTCTGTCAAATTCACTATTAAGATATAGGGCCTCCACAAAACGAACGCGAGCACTTAAATTGTTATTTCTTTTCAAATACTCTTGGAAGTAAAAGATTGAACTATCGCGGGCCTCCATCAAATTGAAAACTTCTGCCAATTGACGGTATGCTGGAGCATAATCCTCATCTTTAGATAAAGCTTGTTGAATACGCAATTTTGACAATTCGTAGTTTTTAGCTCTGCGATACACCGTTGCTTCACGCAAAAGTGGACGAGGATCGTTTGGCTCTTCGTATCCTGACACGATGAACTGTTGAACCGATAGAGACAAATCGGTTTTATCGATTAACATCAATGCATCTCCCAATAACAACTTACTTTCAAAGTCGTCCGAAGCCATGGTTAAATAGTCCTTAGCCTTTTTTGCAAATTCTATAGTTTGTGCTTCGGTTGCGTAGGGTTGATTCAAATATGCAGAAGCAATTTCTTTATTGATTACACCTCGACGCTTTTTCTTAACATCTTGAGCTTGCTGGAAATAGTTCTCTGCCATCTTGGCGTCGCCTTGTCGAAGGGAAATAAATCCTTTACCTACTAATACCATTCTGCACTTGGGGGCATTGATTCCACCCTGTTCAATCATAGATATCGCAGAAGCTGAATCGCCTTTAGCAAAAAGATTCATGGCCGCATAATAATAGTTCGGACCGTCTTTTGGCTTTTTGGAAATCAAAGCCTGAAATTCCTTCTCAGCATCTTCGTATTGCTCGTTACGGGCGTAAACTTGTGCCTTTTTTAATGACTGAGCTTGAAGGGTGTTAACCACAACACTCAGCAAAATCAATGAACTTAAGATGTATTTTTTCATTTTGATTGCAAAAAAACTAATTAAATGTTAAACCATTGTAAGGAATTTTATAATTCCTTGATTTTATCGAGATATCCTAAACTTTATTCTTTTAAAAACTAAAAAGTAAACGAAAAGATTTGATGCTGACGTTAATGTGACATTAATTCACGTCTATTTGTATTTTACGGCCTTGGTAATTGGCGGGAAGCAATCCTGATTTCTGTAACAATGCCTGTCCGGATTGGCTGTTTACATATATAACAAAACCTTTAATTAAGCCGGAATAACCTTGAGTTTCATAACTGGTAATCGGTTGAATCATTGGATATTGTTTCGCACTTAATTGAGATTGAAATGGTAAATAGAAGACTCCCTGTTTATTTTCCACAGGTAAAATACGAACCATCCGCTGTAATGCCATGGATAGCGAATCTCGTTTATCCGCGATACTATTTAAGGAAATCATACCTAAGGTATTTGGATGTTGCGATACATATTCCACAATTTGTTTATCCGTTGGCAGTGCACGTCTTTGCAATTTCAAATAAGGATGGTTTTTGACTTTAAGTGAATCCTTGAAAATTTCTTTTAGGTATCGAGTTACTGCTTGCTCCTCCGAGCATAATCTGCTGCGCAGTAGTAAATTTGAAACGTTATTCCAAGAAGATGTATCCTGGAATGATATCTTTTGCAAATCGCTATTTTTAGAGGTAATAAAAACGGGCGATGTGAATCCCACTGCAATTTCGTTTACCGTAGCGTTTTTCTTTTCTGATAACCAATTCTGTTCGGCATCGGTAAATGTATCATGAATAAATATTCCTTGTAAAGAATCTTGTAACAGTAAAGAAACCAAATCTTCTTTGTCTTTAAAAAGTGGCTTGATGGATGCTTTGGGATATTGTGAATGGAAGATATAAAGCCATTGGCTAACCATGAAACTATCTCCGGGTTCAAAGCCGATGGTTATTTGCCCGGCAGTTGGAACATCATTGGCTTGTCCTTGAAAAGAGATATCCGAGCAGGAAGCGATAGCTCCCAAAACCAAAACCATCAAAAACTTATAAGAATTAGTCATTTTTTTTCTTCTTGTAGATCAAAAAGGAATTAATTCCTTTAAATATCCCCCAAGTTATTATTACCCAGGGCAAAAATCGTTGTATCCCAGTACCCGATGCCCCTTTTAAGTTTTCAGGGGGAGCACTTAGGAAATAGATGCCTATAATCACGAATACAATTCCTGAAAATGCATGGTACCAATGATTGGTTTTCATTTTACAAAAATAAAAAAGGTCGGCACGAAACCGACCTTTTTTGAAAAATATGTTTTACTAAGGATTAGTGAGCAACCATCATAGATTTGGTTTCGCTGCGTCCACCTGCAATAACGGTGTAGGTATACACGCCGTTACTCAAATTGCTAGCTGAAATTTCCAATAAATGATTTCCGCGCAATAAACCTTTATTATTGGTACGCTGAACCAATGCCCCCATGGTGTTACGAACTTCTAAAGTAACATCTCCAGGCTCAGAAAGGTAAATAGCAATGTTAGTAGACTCTCCAAAAGGATTAGGGAAGTTTTGTCCTACCACAAATACATCACCTGTACCGATTTTCTCATTGTTAATTCCGTACATATGGCCGATCTCGCCGGTTACAATAGCTTCTACAGGAATTGCAGAGTAATAGATTGTATTTAATACAACTTCGTGATTCGCCATCAACGTTGAATTGTTCTGCAAATTGGTTCCAGGAATTTCATCTTGCTGCCACATTACATGGACGAATTCATCCACATCACGGGCTACACAAGCGAAGTCGTCTTCTTTCTGATAGAATTGGGTTATGTTTTGAGTATTTTCCCAAGTAGCACCACCATCAACAGAATGCACAATTCCGATATCGCGGAAGTTTGCACTTAAAAATGATTCGTCGCCTTCGATTGGAACTGAGAACGTAACAAAAATTCTGTTATTTTCATCAATTGCAGCACTTGGCTGGCGCAATGCAGAAGTATTTCCTAAACGCGCCACTGTAGCCAATCCTGCAGGTACGTTACCCTCAGACAATGCGGCTGTATTGGCTTGAGTAATACCATTTGCACCGTCTCCATCGCGATCAAAAGAACCTCCAGCAGCGATTAACATGTTTTCGCCAGAAGCCATATTTTCATTCCAATATACCAAACCTTGGTAGCCAGGGAAGAAACTATAAGATTCGTCTGTTGTATCTTCATCAAAAACGCGAGTCAGTCCCCAGAAAGCATGAACCTTGCCGTCGTTATCCAATAATACATCAACTGTACCATCTGAAGTGAATGGTGTATCAATCATGAATTTCTTTCCAGTAAATGGTGCATAAGGGAAACTGTCAGCTAGGTAGCGCTTCCAGGTTTGACCTGCATCACCGCTCTTCCAAACAACCACACCAGAAAGTGCAGAAGAAGTTGCGATTGCTACATTCTCTCCACGAACATCGATGGCATAATTATCTGCAGAACCTGAATTGAATCTTGTTGAATCGTAACCAGGTAAAACGGTATGTTGCTTATCCCAAGTAGTACCGCCATCAAGGCTGCGGCTGTATACCATAGGACCTCTTACTCCATTGATTACAGGAGGTCTAGATTCTCCAGGTGCCGCAGAATCTGTGTATGCACAAATTAAGTGAATGGTATCACCGGTATTGTCGGTGCGAGACCAAATGGGTTTGTAAGGCGCCTGAGTAAGAATATTTACAGTTTCAGAAGGGCGTTGACCTGGGGTTGTTGATTTTGTCATGTAAAAACCACCGCTTGTTGCGTCGTGGCCGATAACAAATACATTTCCATCGGTTAATACACCTACGTTTGGCCATCCACTTCTTTGACTTGCTTCAACACGCTCAGCAGATGGAGTAGACCACTCTGATGTTTCCGCGTTAAACATGTTATAACCCGCTCCACGACCTGGGAAACCAGGTGCATCTGAAGATGCCGTTGTCCAAGTAGCGCTTATATTGCCATTCGGATGTTTAACCAAACGATGAGGCATAGCGGCATTGGATTGAAGATCGTAATAAGTTTCACCTAAACGAATGAAAGCACTATGATCGGCAGCACGATTGCTAACCCCGCTCGGTTTTATTTTTGCCCCATTTCCCGTAAACTCTTGTTTATCGGTTGGCAGGGTTCCAAGTTGGTAACTCACTTTCACAGGAGCTCCATACATAGCACTTTGCCATTTTTGTGTGGAATTGTTCACCTGAGCGAAAGAAATACTCGAGGCAAAAATTACCGCTGTTAACGTGTATAATTTTTTCATATGTTTAAATTGTCTTTTGCGAATTAACTTAATATGATGTTAAAAAGAAAATAAAAAGGGAAAATAAGGTGTGAATTTTAAGTCACAAATTATCTGTTTAATATTTTCACAACCGCTTCTACCAATAAATCGCCGTCAGACGCTGCACCTCTATTAATTCCTTTCAAGCGAAGATCTAAATATTTTAATTGGTTCATGACGTTTTCCAAATCCAACAAATTGTAATGGGATTTGGCCCTCATGTATTCATCTACAAAATATGGATTAACACCCAAGGTTTTTGCAATTTCAAATTTATCCGCATTATTGATCCCGTGCAGTAGGAGTATATTACTGAAATACTTCTGCAGCACTACTAAATTTCGCATCATTTCACCTTTTTCCATAGTTGCACCCATTTGATGCGCAATTTGAATGGATCGATTGAAATTCCTCGCTCCTAGCGCTGTTTGCAACTCAAATACATTGTATTCTCGATTGAAACCAACGTGTTCATCAATATGTTTGACGCGAATAAACTCTTCGTTAACCGTTGCAAATATTTTTTCTAATTCGTTGTGTATTTTGGTAAGGTCTGCTCCGATTAAATCAATCAATCTGTTAATTGCATCAATATCAACTCGCTTTCCTTTAGATTCTGCAAAAACGGGCAACCAATCGCGCATTTGATAATCTCTTAGTGGTGCAAATTCAGTAACCTTATGCTTGCTTGCAGCCTTGGCAACCTTACTTCGCATGTCCATTTTACCCTTTCGCATGGCCAAAACCAAAACTGTTGAGTTAAGGGGATTTTCAAAATATGTTGCTAATGCATCCATATCTTTAAGGTCTTGTGCATCTTTAACCACAATCAATTGGAAATCGCTCATCATTGGATAGCGCTTACAGATTGATACGAGATCGTTACTGTTTATTTCTTTACCATACAAAATATGCTGGTTGAAGCTTTTTGATTCCTCTGGAACCACACTATTCTCCAGCAGATGGGTAACTTTATCGATAAAATAAGTTTCTTCTCCAAATAGCACATACACGGGTGCGAACTTTCCGCTACGGATTTCCTTCTCGTATTGCAAAAAAAGTTCGGTCGCACTTGCTTTTTTGGCCATCTATTTGCTTATTTTCGTTTGGTTGATACCGTTAAATTTTCCTGATTTCGATTTCTCTTCTCGAATAGATGAGCAAAAAAAACTCATTTTCGATAGAGTGCGAAAAAAATTTATCCCCTTAACTCCCGAAGAATGGGTAAGACAGCACTGCATTGACCTTCTCATTGAGTATTATAATATTTCGCCAAATCTTATTGCGGTTGAACGCCAAATCAAGGTAAACAACCGACCTAAACGTTTTGATATAGTTGGATTTAACTCCAAAGGCGCTCCTAAAATCCTTATAGAATGCAAAGCTCCTGAGGTGGATATATCACCAAAAACGCTTACTCAAGCAGGTCAATATCTCACAAAAATAGACAGTGAATATATGTGGTTAACCAATGGTCTGCAACACGTTTGGATGATGAAAATTGAGGGCAAGTTTGAAATTATAGAATTTCCTAAAAATTTAGATCAAGGCAATACCACTTCAAATTGATTTCCTCCCTTCGTAATCTTAATAATCTTATTACAGGCTCCCGTTTCAAAAGGATCAAAATCAATGGTATAGCGATTCGGAGAAGACAATAAACGAATCATTCCTTTGTGGACATACTCCGAACAACCAAATTCGTATCGCATCCTTAAAGGCAGTACGATTTCCCACTCGTGCGTTTCTTCTGAATTCACAAACAACCCTTTGCCCTGTAGTTCAACCAAATCATCGAGCCATCCTACTGCAGAATTTCCCGAAATTAACTTAAAATCTATGTTGCCGTTCAGGTCCCACACATCTCCATCCGGTGATGATAATTTCAATTCGGTTAAATCAAAACGATACATTTCATCCAGCATTCTTTCCATTGTGAATGGTCCATCTAACTGAAATATTGACCCATTCTGTAATTCAAGGATAAACGGGTTCTGAGAATCAATGTTCACGTTAATTTTACTCCCTATTTCGGTGTAATCATAAAACACTACGACTTTTATGTTCCCTTGTCTAAATCTACGATCGAACCTATTCGTTCTATCTTTTTCAAAAGAAACCATAAAAATAGCTGAATCGTCATCAACAAAAACACTATCAATCAATTGGATCTTTGCACCAATATGATCACCCAGCGTATCTGCATTTGATTGATAAAACCCATTCTCGAAAAATACAGTGGCTACATGACCAATAGTTTCGAACAAACCTATGGGCGCGTGGAGATTAACTGCGAATTCCGTAGCTTCATCTACGTTGTCTGTAGGTTCGTCATAGATATTTTCACAAGAACTTCCCCCAAAAACAATAGCACCAAAAACTAGGGTAATTATAACCCTATATTTCAGAACTCGAATGTAATGGAGCAGTTTCATTATTAATCAGACAAATATAAGCAATCCATCCCCCAAAATCAGAAATGATAGCGATCCAGTACTTGAAGGATTTTTGAACACACCCATTGAATTTGGTCGTTCTCAATAACAAGCGGAGGAGCAATACGAATGGCATTTTGATTAAACAGGAACCAGTCGGTAAATACACCTTCTTTCAGTAAATTTTTATTAAACTCAATAATATCAATCCTATTATCAATATGGCATGCTAGTAGCAAGCCTTTTCCACTTATTTCACGAATATTGTCATGTTGCAAATATTGGCGAAAAAGAGCCTCTTTATGTTCAATGTCAAAAGAATCAATATGTTTAGATATATAATCCAAATTAGCGAGTCCAGCGGCACAACAAACGGGGTGCCCCCCGAAAGTAGTAATATGACCTAAAATTGGCCTGTCTGAGAAACTACGCATCAGTTTAGAATTGCTTACAATACAGGCTAAAGGCATGCCTCCACCAATTGCTTTTCCCAATGCTAAAATATCAGGTACGATGCCATAGTCCTGAAATGCAACAAAGGGTCCTGTTCTGAATACACCGGTTTGAATTTCATCAAAAATCAACAATGAACATGTTGCATCGCAATATTGACGCAATTTCTGTAGATAGAGCAAATCAGCTTTCCGAGCGCCTCTTTCCGCCTGTACCAATTCTACGATTACCGCAGCCACGCCTTCGACTGGTAATTCATCTACCGCTGAACAATCGTTTTGGTCAATGTATCTTACATCATTCAATAAGGGTCTGTAACGTTGGGTAAAATACGCATCATCCATTAAAGACAATGGACCTTGACCGCTTCCGTGATAGGCGTTATGCTGAGCTACAAAGGAGGTGCGACCGGTAATGCGCTTTGCCAATTTCATGGCGGCATCTATAGCTTCAGAGCCGCTATTTACAAAATAAACATTATTAAGGCTATCAGGAAGAAGATCGGTTATGGATTTGCTAAAAGCAACTGGTGTGTCGTGTATCACCTCTCCGTAGACCATAACGTGCATGTGTTTATCAACTTGCGTTTTTATCGCATTGACAACCTGTTCATTTTGATGACCTAGACTACTAACGGAAATTCCTGCTATTAAATCTAGGTAGGCATTCCCTTTTTCGTCATACAACCAAACGCCTTCCGCCCGATCAATTTTAAGTGCGATTGGAGCCGGGGTAGTTTGCGCCATATGTTCAAAGAACAAAGACTTTATTGATACATGCACAAGCAAAAGTACAAAAATTGATGGAGACCCAAATCAATCTTGAAAGCTAGATTCTCAAATATAAGTTCTGGTATGAAAGATAAATACAGAGCATCCTTAAATGACAAAATTATAGTCAAAAAAAAAGGCTGTTTCTGGAATGAAACAGCCTCGTCGTAAAAAGTAAAATCTTATTTTACCTTTTCGCTTAATTCCGCACCTGGCTTGAAACGTACCACTTTCTTTTCAGCGATGTTGATTTCAGCACCTGTTTGAGGGTTTCTACCTTTACGAGCGCTACGTACGCTTGTAGAGAATGTTCCGAAACCTACTAAGATAACTTTGTCGTTAGACTTTAAAGCACCAGTAGTAGCTTCGATAAAGCTGTTCAATGCAGTTTGAGCTTGGGTTTTGGTAATTCCAGCATCTGCTGACATCTTACCGATTAAATCTGACTTGTTCATATTTTGGATAATTTGGTTGTTAGTTGATTGGGTCAAAAGTATGAAACTCTTTGAGATTACCAAACCTTCAGTAAGGATGGAGTGTAAAAAAATTATACACTTTTCACTAACAAATTATAACCTTGCAACTATACCCCAGACGCAACTAGCTGACTTACAGCAATATGCAAGATTTCATCAGAATTTGATTTATTCCAAATTATTTTTGATTTATGATAAAAATCCCCACGAAAAGTTAACATTTCTTGAAGTTTTTTGCGGATTTCTATTAGATTTTTTCCCTCAAAAAGTGGGCGTTCATTGGGATTAGCGTGGATTCTAGTCTGAATAGTACCTAAATCTATATTTAAAAAAACCGTAATTCCTCGTTCCTGCATCCATTTCATATTTTCTGAATGAGCAGCAGTTCCACCTCCACACGCTACTATGACCTGATGTTTGTGTTCAATACTTCGTAATATTTCAGTCTCTTTCTCTCTAAAGGCCGGTTCTCCGTGCAATTTGAAAAATGCACTGATAGATATTTGAGCCTCATTCTCGATACTTTCATCCAAGTCAATAAACTCCCAATTCATTTTTTGGGATAACCATTTGCCAATGGTTGTTTTACCGGATGCAGGAAGTCCTACTAAAAATACTTTATCCATTTTTTAATCGAGGATCAATCCAAACATACAACCATTCCGTAAATTGGTGTATGACAAAAAACAAACATGCTGTTAATAAAACCGCCCCCATGACAACGGGAAAATCACTTTGTTGGAGTGCTTCGATGCTAACTTTGCCCATTCCCTTCCATTGGAAAATATATTCTGTAAAGAACGAACCTGCAAGTAAACTGCTGAACCAACCGCCTATTGCCGTAACAATTGGATTCAACGCATTGGGAAAGGCATGTTTCCAAATGACCTTTTTATCTGACACTCCTTTCGCTTGGGCAGTTTTTATAAAATCCAGGTCCAAAACATCGACCATTGTATTTCGGGTTAACTGGATAAAAACCGCTAAGGGACGAATACCCAGTGCCAAAGCCGGTAAAATAAGATGCGAAAGTTTCAAGGTTTGATGGGATCCATCGTTTGTTAATTCGAGCCAACTCCCGGTCATGGGTAATCCCGTGTAGGTTCTTAATACGAATCCAAAAAGCCAGGAGAACAACATGGCAGAAAAGAAAGAAGGAACTGAAATTCCTAAAGTAGAAATTGCAACAATCCCCCTATCCCATTTTGAATCTCGCCGTGAGGCGGCAAATGTACCTAATGGAATACCGATTACTAAAGCTATTAACAGTGAGGCAAAAGTGAGAATAACCGTACCGATAAAAGCTTCTCCTAGTAATTGATTCACGGGTCTTTTCGTTTGAAAGGAAGTGCGTAAATATGGAAACTTCAATCCTAATTTATACGACCCCACTGGAATGAAAACACCTTGGACATATTGGGGAATTCTATCTTCGCGATAAACAGAAACGATGCTCACATCATTTACATACAACAACGCCTGCTTCCATGTTGGTTGATCCAACCCTAGATCTCGAATAATGGCTTCTGTCGTCGCTTTGTCTGTTCTCTGACCACTCAGAATTTGTTCAGGACCTGGCAAAGCTTGAAACAGGAAAAATACCACCAAAATGAGTCCAATCAATATGGAGCTGAGAAAACCTACCTTTTGGAGTACTTTATTCTTCAATTTGATTAAAATTTCATTAAATCCTCGAGTTCATTATTTTCAGGAAAATCACATCCGCTGAATTTATCAACTACTGTGCTTCCTTTGAATAAATACAATGTCGGATTGTAACGGGCCATGGTCATTAACATTTTTTGATCTGCCGCAAAGATTTCAAAATCCAATTTGTGCTTATTTCGAAAAAGCCGAGTTGGTTCCAAAGAGGCGGAACTTAAAGCGTAAAAGTCAATTTTATTTTTTAACGCCCAAGTATAAATCTTTTTGATCTCTGACAACGATTCATCATCCGTTTCACTGAGAAAGGGCATAATAAATAACATTTGATACCGGTCTGTATTTAGTATTTTGTCTTTAAGGTCCTCACCGGTTGAAAGATTATAAATCGCAAAATCATGAATTGGCGATTTGTAGCCTTCTTCAATTAGCTGCCGATCTTGTCTCACAAAAGCATAACCCTTCTCTGCATATTTGGCATATTCAAGTGTTGTGACTTTAACAGAATCTTGTCCTTTTTGCATAACAAAACGAACTTGAATACTATCCGAAGCTCTTTCACCCTCAGGGATATTTTCCATGATGAACTTGATATCATTGCCTTTTTTGTAAGGCAAAAAATCCCAGATTGGAAGGTATAAATAACAATAGATTCCAAAGCCAAAAGTTAAAATACTCAAAATCCCCATTACGAAGTGTGCCTTTCCTTTGATAAAAAGCGACCTATTGTGCTTCCAACCGAGAATTAATACCAACACCGCAAAAGAGAGAACCAGATCCTTTTTAAATGAAGTCCAAGGTTCCAGTTTTAAAAAGTCTCCGAAACAACCGCAATCGGTTACTTTGTTGAAATAGGCACTATAACCCGTCAAAAAGGTAAAAAAGCCAATCAGCAATGCGGTTATAATTACCGTCACTTTGATCTCATAACCTATTAGCATCGCAAGCCCTAACAAAACCTCTAAGGCACAGAAAAAAACAGACAAATGCAGGGAATATGATTTGCAAGACTTAAAAAATCCACTAAAAAATCCAGGTGGCTTAACGAGCGTGGTTAAATCGTACGTTGTACCAATACGGGCATTTTTCTGTCCAATTTCTATCGAATCCAATTCGAAGAATTGTGTACTCGGACCAATTAATGCCTTGTTATCATTTTCGCCCAAAGGAATAAAACGCAACCCAATTTTTTCTGGAAATGAAATTACACTTTGGAAAGAAGCCGTTCTTTCCATTCCTCCCCATTTCAAATCGAGCTGGTAATTGCCATTTGTGTCACTCGCGATTGCTAATTTTACTTCTTTTGTTTTATCGGAGGGATATAATAAAAACTTGCTGTCATAAAAAACATGACTTTCCGCAAGAATTTGAAGTTGAATTGAGTCCTGACGGGGGGCAACATCCTCAGAAAAAACATCAAAATATTCATCTAATTTTATTGAAAACCCTGCAGGATCGTTGAGCTTGACCAATCCGGAGAAGACGAACAAGGCTCCGGTTAGCAGTTTAATTAAGTTAAATAGTAGTTTCATCTTTTTGCTCTGTTAATCGGATCAGAGCAAATATAGCATAGTTGATGATATCTTGATAATTGGCATCTGCGCCTTCACTGGCCTCTGTCAATCCTAAATTATCTTCAATTTGTTTGATACGAGCTAATTTCACCAAAATCATATCGGTCAAACTACTGATTCTCATTTCTCTCCAAATTTCGCCATAATCACTGTTTTTCAGCATCATCAATTCCTTAGTTTCGGAAATCGAATCTGAATAGTACTGATTAATTTGTTCAATTGAAGTTTCATTTTCGGAGTCTGACGGATATTTTAATTGTATTAATGCCATGATCGAATAATTTACGATACCCATAAATTCTCCAAAAATGCCATCCCCAACATGATTTTCACCACTGGTTTCAATATTACGAATTCTTTGCGCCTTGATTAAAATCTGATCGGTTAAACTACTCGAACGAAACAACCTCCAAGAAGGTCCGTAATCATTATTCTTTTTATGGAAGATCTCTTTACAACGAGATACAATGGAATCGTATTGCGTGGATGTTGATGACATGAACAACAAAGATATTAAGGTTCATTGTTTTTTTCGTTCTCGGACGTATATTTCCTTATGCAAACGTTTGAAGAAATTTTCGAATCGCTCAATTCCGCGCAGAAAGAGGCCGTTGGGACTATAGAAGGTCCTGTTATGGTTATTGCTGGCCCTGGAACGGGAAAGACACAAATCTTAGCAACGCGCATTCTCAATATTCTTAAAAAAACGGATACCCGCCCTGAAAATATCCTATGTTTAACCTATACAGAGGCGGGTGCTACTGCAATGCGTCAGCGATTGAGCACATTCATGGGAACGGATTCTTACCGTGTAAATATTTTCACTTTTCATGGCTTGTGTAATCGACTTATTTCAGAACGGCCAGATTTGTATTCACGGAGAGAATTACGCGTAATTGACGATTTGGAACAGGTGGAAATTTTTCAATCTATTGTTGAATCGTTACCTCACGATTCGGTATTAAAAGGATACGAATCTTACAATACCATGCTCAATCGCAATTTAATTAAAACCTGGAATGCCATTCAAGAATTACAACTCAATTCAAATCAAATCCAAGTATATATTGATAAATTAAAAGATCCCGAGTTTTTCAAAGCTTGTTTCCCCCAATTTGTATATAAACGCGGGACCAAAACCAATTCTGCAGGTGATATAAAACAAAAAGAGCATAACAATCTATTCTCTAATTGGGAAAAATTAGTAGCTGCCGTTGATTTATTCCCAATATACCAACAGAAAAAAGCAGAGTTGGGTGTTTATGAATTCAGCGATATGATTGACTGGGTGCATGAAAAACTCAGTACCGATGAAGAATATAAAATGAGCATACAGGAACGTTTTCAATTTGTTCTTGTTGATGAGTTTCAAGATACTTCCTACAGACAGGGTGACATCCTAAGACTTTTAACTGATTATTGGGGAGATCAAGCCAACTGTTTTGTTGTAGGTGATGATGATCAAAGTATATATGCTTTTCAAGGAGCACGTGTAGGCAACATGTTGGAATTTAAAAATCGGTATGCGCATACCCTCAAAACTGTGGTATTAACCGAGAACTACCGCAGTACCCAACCCATATTAGACGCATCATCACGACTAATTGAAAAAAACAAATTGCGCTTGACGAATAGTCAAAAAGGACTTTCCAAAATACTCACAGCTGCAGGCAAAAACAAAGAATTCCCCAAAATCGAACCACAAATCCATTCCTATACCAACGAATTTCACGAAGTTTTAGGGGTAACTCAAGACATACAAAATCTAATTAATACTGGAGTAGCACCTCAAAACATTGCAATTATATACCCAAAGCACAAATTCGCCGATAGTTTTGTAGACCTTTTTAAGGAACGCGAAATACCATTCGTGTTAAACAAAAGAATCAACATTCTCACTGAACCGATTATTGGTTTGATGCTTAATTGGATGGAATATTTAAATCGTGAAATCCAAGAGGCCAATAGTGGTGAATTTTTGCTTTATCCATTATTGGCGTGCAACTTATATGAATTTAGACCTATTGCACTCAATCAACTGAGCACGGATATTAGCCAGCACAGATTGGATCGTCGCAAACAGGGCATTTACGGCAATTACAGTTGGCGAGAACATTTATCCAAGGTCAAATCTGGTGAAAAAGAAACTCCTTATTTGGAAGAATCCGAAAGAAAAGGGCTTATTAGGCTATTTGATTTTATCGAAAAATGGATTAAAAACACGGCCTCAACGAATGTGGGTGATTTGGTTTCTCAAATATTTTCGGAATTTGGCTTTTTAGCTTTAGCCACAAAAAATCCAGACAGCCACTGGCAATTAGAGGTTTTGCATACTTTCACTTCTTATGTAATTCAACAATGCGAGAGATTCCCATTTATCAAATTGAATGAATTATTGAATCAGATTCACACATTAAAAGCTGCCAATATTGAAATTTCACTTGAAAAAAGAATTGGTAACAATAAAGGAGTTCAACTTTTCACTGCACATAGTTCTAAAGGATTGGAATTTGACCATGTATTTATCATTAGAGCTTTGGAAAATGAATGGGGCGAAGCCTCGGCTACACAGTATCCCTACAGCATGCGTGATTTACTCGAGGCATTCCAAGGTCAGTTAGAAGATGAAGAAACCTTATCTCAAGCTGTAGAAGAACGTCGCCGTTTATTTTTTGTAGCCTTTACTAGAGCTAAAAAGAGCGTACATATTTCCTACTTCAATCAAAAGCTCACAGATAATAAGAACAGTCTCACTCCAAGTCAATTCATTGGAGAATTCAATCCAATGTATTTCCAAAACGATCCACAACCACGCAACCTTGAGGAAAAAGATTTATTCTGGGCTCAACAACAAATTTTATTGAGCAAAGGAAAGCCTGTATTAGAGGTTTCTGCAGAAGAGTGGTTGGAAGAACGCATCCAGAAATTCACATTTTCACCCTCTTCGATTCAAAGTATTCTAAAATGTGGGGTTACATTTTATTTCAACCACATAGTTCGTATACCTTCAAGTCCAAGCGAATACCTCTCATATGGAAATGCGATGCACGCTTGTATGCGATATTTAGTCGATATTAAACGAGAAGAGAATCGCTGGTTAAGTTTAGAAGAATGGAAACAATATTTCGATTTCCAGATGAATAGAATGAAAGGCAGTTTTACAGAAAAACAGTTTGAATCTCGACTGGAACAAGGTCGAAATATTCTAGGTGTTTTATTGACTGCAAAACAAGAGGAATATAAAAATTATCAAAGTACCAAAACAGAATACGGCATACAAACCGAAATCGAAGGTGTATTACTAAAGGGGAATATCGATAAATTAATCATTCAGGGTAACCTAGCCATCGTTTCTGATTACAAAACGGGTAAAGTAAAAAATATGCGCGAAAAAAGCCGTTTAAGTTCGCGTTTCAAACCGGGCGATGTCCCAAGAGATTATTGGCTACAAGTGGGTATTTATGTAATGATGGTTAATGCCCACAAGGAACTTGGACTTCAATGTGTACAAGGCGCTATTGAATCTCTAACTGAAAACGAAGAGGGTAAATTTGAGACAATTAATATTTTCTATAACAACGAGCATCAGCAAATACTCCGTGATTTAATTAAAAAAGCAAATCTCCAACTTGAAAGTAGAGAATTCTTAAATGGATGTGGAAAATCAGATTGTAATTGGTGTCAATTCACCAAACAACAAGGTTGGGTAAAATACCTCCCGGGTAATGATTAAAGCTGAAAAGATAAATCGAGCTTGCGGCAGGCCTTTTCACAACATAGTTCTTCCGCACGCTTGCGACTTTTATTCACTTCCGTAAACCACAATTCGCCATCAACGTGTAAACTTACAGTATGTTTACCGTGACGGGCATCGGATTCGGAAGAATGTTCCCATTTTAGATCTTTCTGATTTTTCTGAACCCATTTCATGAACACCGCCTTATAGCTAACCGTAGTTTTCATAAGTTTATCCATGTCTAAGTATTGGCCCATCAGTCTGTGTCTTATAAACCAAGACACTTTTTTATATCCCCGATCTAGATAAATAGCACCAATTAAAGCCTCAAGTGCATTGCCTCCTATACTTTTAACAGCAGCGTGATTTTTCTGCAGTTCGGGTTTCATCTGAATGAATTCAACCAATCCCATTTTATGGGCTAAATCGCTTAATTGATCGCGATTAACAATTCTGGTTCTCATTTCAGTAAGAAAACCTTCGTCTCTGTAGGGAAATCGGTTAAATAGAATTTCTGCGACAATTGCGTCTAAAATGGCATCCCCCAAAAATTCCAAGCGCTCATTATTCGTAAACGAAATCTGGTTTAGTTCGCGAGATTCGCCAACTGAAGAATGTGTAAAGGCTTCCCTGTAGATTTTAATCCTTACAGGACGCACCCCAGTGAGTCGGTAAATCGACGTACGTAGTTGTTTATGTTTAGAGGAAAACAGCAATTGCCGTATACTATTCAGCGTATTTTTTAAAGATTACAGAGGCGTTATGACCTCCGAATCCAAAGGTATTGCTTAATGCAGCATTAACCGTGCGCTTTTGGGCGTTGTGCAAAGTTAGATTCAATTTTGAATCTATTTCAGGGTCTTCAGTTTGGTGATTGATTGTTGGAGGAACAATATCATTTTTAACTGCCATAACACAGGCAACAGCTTCAATTGCACCTGCACCACCCAATAAGTGACCTGTTTGAGATTTGGTAGAGCTTATATTTAAATCGTAGATATGCTCACCAAATACCTGATTTATCGCTTTTATTTCAGCAATATCACCAAGTGGAGTTGAAGTTCCGTGCACATTGATATAGTCAATTTCATGAGCAGACATATGCGCATCTTCCAAGGCTTGGAACATTACATTCTTAGCACCTAACCCTTCCGGATGTGGAGCAGTAAGATGATAGGCATCGGCAGTCATACCACCACCAACTATTTCAGCATAGATTTTGGCGCCTCTTGCTTTTGCATGGTCCAAATCTTCCAAAATAATCGAAGCACCGCCCTCTCCCATTACAAAACCATCCCTGTCTTTGTCAAATGGTCGAGATGCAGTAGAAAAATTATCATTACGCTCACTTAGAGCCTTCATGTTACTGAAACCACCTACAGCTGGTTCATTAACACAGGCTTCGGAACCTCCAGTAACTATAGCATCAGCTTTACCAAGACGGATTAAATTAAATGCGTCAATTAGGGAGTGAGTCGAAGACGCACAAGCCGATACTGTGCCGTAGTTTGGGCCGCGTAAATTATGTTTGATAGAGATATAACCAGCGGCTATATCAATAATCATTTTAGGAATAAAAAAGGGCGAGAAGCGCGGTGCGCCTCCGCCCTTGGTGTAGGAAACGACTTCTTCAAAGAAGGTGGACAATCCACCAATACCAGCACCCCAAATAACCCCGATTCGATCAAGGTTAGCGGATTGTTGTAAGAGACCGCTATCGGCAATGGCTTCATCTGCACATGCCATGGCATAATGCGTAAATGGGTCCATTTTACGTGCTTCTTTGCGATCCATCATGGATAATGGATCAAAGTTTTTTACCTCACAAGCAAATTTGACCTTGTAATTGGTAGGATCAAATCTGGTTATAAGATT
This sequence comes from uncultured Bacteroidia bacterium, assembly GCA_943789135.1. Taxonomy (GTDB): domain Bacteria; phylum Bacteroidota; class Bacteroidia; order NS11-12g; family UBA955; genus VMCP01. The sequence continues at coordinate 5,890 of CALSSY010000005.1, read as the reverse complement.
AGCACCACTCGTACCTTTTACGAGTGCATCCCAATATTCTCCTAGTGTGTTACCGATAGGGGTTAATGCACCCATACCTGTAACAACAACCCTTTTGAGTTGCATAGATTACTTTTTGTTTTCTTCGATGTATTGAACCGCTTCGCCTACCGTTTGAATTTTCTCAGCTTGATCGTCAGGAATGCTGATGTCGAATTCCTTTTCGAATTCCATGATTAATTCAACGGTATCCAAGGAGTCTGCACCTAAATCGTTGGTGAAGCTCGCTTCGGGAGTAACCTCTGATTCATCAACGCCTAACTTATCGACGATGATAGCTTGTACTTTTTCTGCAATTTTCTGACATGATTTGTTTTATTTTTTGCGGTACAAAGAAACATTTTTTTCTTGAGATGCGAATGAAAATTTTATTTTTGTATTCAAAATTGTCTGCTAAACGCTACAAATCGAAAACAATCTTACATGGTAACGATTTCATTTACGTTGCCGTTCATTGTAATTTACTTCCTTATGAACTTGTTTGGCAGATAGCAAAAGAAAGCACCATTCAATTCGTTTGTGAAGCCAATTCATTCAAATATCAACAATCGGGAGACCCATCTTCGCATATTTTGTATTTTTTTGAAGGAAATGAATCCACACCGAGAACATGGTTGATTCAAAACCAAGGTGCCTCTGGAAATCTCGTTTCCAGCAAGCCAATGGTCGACTATTGGATTGTTTGGGAAAATGATGAAGAAATTGAAGTAACAGATTTCTGGATTTATATGCTTAAAGACAAAGGCCTCGCTCAAATGGCTTATCTTTACCCCCTAGAAAGAAGCAACAAATTTACATGGGGCTTCGATCTCCCTTATTTGATACCCAATAATAATGTATAAAGAGAATTTTAATAAAACGAAAATTGTTGCCACTGTAGGTCCCGCTAGTTCTTCCGTCGAACAATTAGAAAAACTCATTCATGCCGGAGTTGATGTATTCCGTTTGAATTTTTCGCATGGTGCTCATGAAATTCACGCGGAGGTAGCACAGAATATTCGAATTCTTAACGAAAAACTTGGTTGTCATGTTGCGATACTACAAGATTTGCAAGGTCCAAAATTGCGAATCGGAAAGGTTGATGGTGTAATTGATCTTGTGGCTGGAAAAACCATACGTGTTACTACAATACAGCAATTATCAACTGAGGAACTATTATCGGTGAGCTACGAAAAATTAGCGCAAGAAGCTAATGTGGGCGATCGAATTTTATTAAATGACGGTAAACTCGAACTTCAAATTACGGCTATCATTAGCGAAACTGAAATCGAAACACTCGTTATTAATGGGGGCCCTTTGACATCCAACAAAGGCTTTAATCTTCCCAATACGCAAATTTCTGCCCCCTGTTTAACCGAAAAAGATTTAGAAGATCTAGCTTTCGGATTAGAATTGGATGTAGATTGGGTAGCGCTGAGTTTTGTGCGTCGAGCCGAAGATGTAATTGAACTGAAAAATCTAATTGCAGAAAAAGGGAAACGTGCTAAGGTTATTGCCAAAATCGAAAAACCAGAAGCAGTAGAAAATTTTGATGAAATCGTAAAGGTAACGGATGCCGTTATGGTTGCTCGTGGTGATTTAGGCGTTGAAGTACCCTTACAACGAGTGCCATTAATTCAAAAACACCTCGTGGATGTTTGTATCAAACATGCTAAACCCGTAATTATAGCAACACAAATGATGGAAAGCATGATTGAGGATAGCATGCCAACTCGTGCTGAAATAACAGACGTTGCCAACGCCGTTCTAGATGGAGCCGATGCTGTGATGTTATCAGCTGAAACCTCAGTTGGTAAATACCCAATTCGAGTTGTTGAAATAATGAATAGTATCATTACGGATATTGAGCAAGATAAGCGCGTGTACTACAAAGGAGAAAGACCCCAACAATCAAGTCCTTCTTTTGCATCGGATGAAGTTTGCTTCACGGCCGTGCGTATGAGCGACCATCTAAACGCCAAAGCGATCGTTGCCATGACCAAAAGTGGATACACCAGTTTTAAAGTTGCCAGTTATCGCCCAGAAGCAAGTATCTTTATTTTCACAAATAACCCTACCCTATTAAATACGTTGAATTTAGTTTGGGGCGTTCGTGGTTTTTACTACGATAAATATATAAGCACCGACCAAACCTTTGAAGATGTTATCGAGATTCTCAAAGATAACGGCCATGTAAAACACGGGGATTACGTTATAAACAGTGCGAGTATGCCATTGCTTAAAAAGCAAAGAACGAATACCATTAAAATCACACAAGTCGATTAAGCTTCCGAGCTAATCGACTTTTTTCCTTTTGTAGACGGGCACCGTGCTGCATGGCTCACCAAACATAACCGATTGGGCTACTCCAACCAAGCGCTCGGTTACATATACATAGGCAAAAGGACTCACCTCTTTATCCGAACAACCTTTTATTACCATTTTTGCGTCTGTAAATTGATTAAAGTCAATAACAGATAGCGCATTTAACCACAATTCATTCTCCAGTGAATTTAAATCACCAAAATGCACTGTGGAAGCAATGTCTTTCAATTTACTCGCGATGAGCATATAGGCCCATGTTGGAATTATCGCATCTACCGAACAGCCTATGGCCACATGATGCGACAAATAAACCTTCCAATCGTGCTCTTTAATCCAATTGCGAAAATCCTTTTCCTTCAGAACCATTCCCATAAAAAGGGTATCCTTGATATCTAAAAATGTTCTTGATCCTTCAGGGTAATAATTTTCTAAATTAAATGTCACTAAACCGCTTAGAGCTACTTTATTCACTAAGGAATCTTCCATGGATTTCAAATGTATTACTTATTCCTTTTTTAAATGTAACTGCTTTTGACCCGGGTTTTGAACTGGGGCTATTTTCAGCAAGATCGAAACTCTTTAATGTAAAGCGCCAAATGAGTCGTGTATAGAATTCGAATTCTGGCACGCCCTTCAATGGACAAGTCTAGTAATTGAATAATCTTTATTGGACTCCCAAGTACCCACGTATTTTGTACCATTGGCATAAATATCCAATGGACCGTCATAAAAAGTACCCTTTTCTTAGGAAAGATATCGTGGTTATCGTAATCGAGGAGTCAAGTTAATTACCTGAGGAATCGACAGCCAAGATTACGTTAATTTTTTTGTCCAAAACCAATGCGGCAAACAATTGCTCCAAGATAAGCCTGATTCCCGCTGGTATCAATTCTGATTTGTATCGATTTGGGCCGTATCGTTATTGCCCGTTGAAGGTTCCTTTTCGCAGGCCGGCATAGCACACTCAGGCTTGCGATAGTAAGAATCAACAAGCAATGAAACTCACCGTAAAAAATCGTGCAATTTGCATATCCCAAAAATACAAAATTCAATTGGTTTTTTTTCTTTTACCTTCAAGACCTTAATTAATTGGAATTGAGGTGATATTTTCGGAATTTTGAGCAATGAAGTTTTTACGACTGTTTGGCCTTTTGGTCTTGACGAATTCCTTTACCATTTTAAACGCACAAAAAATGCATTACTCGATAAACATACCCAAACCTTCCAATCATTATGCGGAAATAACCATGACAGTTTCGGTGGATGCACCAGGCGATTATATCTTCAGTATGCCCGTTTGGACCCCTGGGAGTTATTTGGTTCGAGAATTTTCAAAAAGTGTTGAACAAGTTGGTGCCTCCATCAACAAAAAAGATATAAACGTTCATAAAATTGAAAAAAACCGTTGGAAAGTTCAAGTACCATCAAAAGGAGAAATAAAATTCACGTATTCGGTTTATTGTTTCGAATTTTCGGCACGCACTACTTTTATTGATGCAGACCAAGCACTATTGAACGGCGCTTCTATTTTTATGTTTGTAGAAGGGTTTGAAAGCAGAAAAGGCCAATTGGATGTAATTCTTCCTAATTCTTGGAAATCCTATATTTCTTCTATGCAGGAAAGCCCTCTTGAAGGGGGAGTTACCTACACCTTTGAAAATTACGACATTTTGGTGGATTCCCCTATTCAATTGGGAAACTTCGAAACTTTGCAATTTGAAGTTATGGGCATCCCCCACTATGTTGCTATGGTTGGATCCAATAATGCCAATTTCAATCAACTTAAGACCGATATGCAGCTCATGTGCGCTACCATGGCCAATATTGTAGGCGAATTTCCAAAAGATATTAAACCCAATAAATATGTATTTATTGTCCAGAATGTTGAAGCTGGAGGAGGTGGAATTGAACATTTGAATAGTACGGTATTGGTAATGCCTCGTTTCAATTATAGCAATCCAGGTAGGTATCGCGGTTTTCTGAGTTTAGTCGCGCATGAATATTTCCATTTATGGAATGTAAAACGGATTCGTCCAATCGCCTTAGGCCCTTTCGACTACCATAAAGAAAATTACACCAAATCTCTGTGGGTTGCAGAGGGAATAACCTCATACTATGATGAATTGGCGTTAATGAGAGCTGGAATCGTAGATAGGGCACATTTCCTTCGAGTTGTTGCTAGTTATATAAACGGACAAGAAAACCGTCCAGGAAAAGATTATACAAGTTTACATGAAGTGAGTATGGATGCATGGATTCGTGAGTACCGTCCGAATGAAAACTCAAGAAACACGAGTTATTCTTATTATTCAAAGGGATTTGTAATCGCTGCACTTCTGGATGCCAAAATTTGTCAAACTACTAAGGGTAAAAAATCACTTGACGATGTATTCAAAAAATTATGGTCGGACTTTTATGGCGCAAAAAAACTAGGGACCGATAGGAACGGGTTACACAGAAGACGAGTTTGTTAGTGTTTGTAATGAAGTAGCGGGTGAACCATTAAATTCATATTTACATGACTGGTTGGAAACGTCAAAAACACCTGACTACAAATCTATTTTTGAAGGTTTTAATGGAATTGGGGTAACCATGGAGTCTGGCATTCCTATTTCCTTTAATCTCCAAAGTCGTTTGGAAAATGGCAAAACCATAGTCAGTTACGTGCATCGAAATGGAACAGCCGAATCCGTGGGCATCAATGTGAACGACGAATTAATCTCATTAAACGGATATAGAATCAATAATAATATTGATGAACTTTCAGAACAGCTTGGAAATCCAAGTGAACTTGATGTGGTAATTTCAAGAAATGGATTGATTTACAACCTGAAAGGCAAACACCAAAATGTACCCGAATACAAATGGTCTTTGAATTTCCGAGGAAAGGCAATTTCAAGCGAATACTGGAAACAAAACAATGAAGATTTACAACATTGGTTGAGAATAACACAATGACGCAGATCAATCATTCGGAACTTCACAGTTTCATCGCAAATGTGTTTTTAAAAAAAGGCATGTGTAAAGAACATGCCCAAATATGCGCAGATGTATTAACATTTGCAGATTTACGAGGAATTGATAGTCACGGGGTAGCCAGATTGTCGGGTTACCTAAGATTGATCGAAGCGGGAAGAATTAACGTAAATCCCCAATTCAAATTTGAGCATCGCAAAAAAACTCAAATTCGAATGGATGCGGACGGTTCTATTGGATTGGTTTCGGCACATTTAGCAATGCAAGAATGCGTTAAAACCACGCATGACTATGGCACTGCATTCTCAGGAATTTACAATTCCAATCATTTCGGAGTTGCTGCACATCATGCAATTCAGGGTTTTCAACATAATTATATTGGATTTGCAATGACCAATGCAAGTCCGTTAGTGGTTCCTGCAAATGGGATTGAGCGCATGTTGGGAACCAATCCCATATGTGTTGCGATTCCGGGGAAAAATGGTCGCTCGTTTATTTTGGATATGGCCACTTCTACTGCAGCTAATGGAAAATTAGAAATAGCTCAACGAAATGGAAAAAACATCCCTGA
>CALSSY010000004.1 GCA_943789135.1 uncultured Bacteroidia bacterium | reverse complement strand
CGATTTGAAAGATTCATTTTCCAAAATTGTGGCTGTGTTGGCCTATGAAGCTCAAGGGAAACCAGGGTTGGCCATTTATATCTCTGAAGAATTAGTAACAGAAAAATCGTGGAACGCCAGTAACATAGTTCGCGAATGCGGAAAATTCATCCAGGGTGGTGGAGGCGGACAAGCCTTCTTCGCAACGGCAGGAGGTAAAGATGTAAGTGGATTGGATAATGCAATCCAACACGCTAGATCTATATTTGGGAAGGCGTAATTTATTAAATAATCCGAAATAGAAAGGACTTGTTTAAAAGGCCATTACGACCTTTTTCGTCTCGAAAAATGGTTCTGGAATATGTTTGAAAATTGAATGAGATTTGAACCTGATTTTAGGATTCATTTCGAGTGCTTCGTTCAATTCTTCGCTTAAATCACCCCCTTTTAAAAAAGCAAGGTAGGGTTTTTTATTCCACTTGCTCTTCATCCAGTTCATTAAATCTTTGGTGGGTGCAACAGCTCTTGAAACGGCCATATCAAATTTTTCATCGATGTTTTCTACTCTTGAATGCGATGCTCTTAAGTTCGTTAACCCAATTTCTGAAGCAATGGTGTTCACCACTTGTATTTTTTTTCCAATACTATCTACAAGGTGAAACTGAATCTCCGGCAATGCAATGGCCAATGGAATACCCGGAAATCCCCCTCCAGTGCCCATATCAATTACAGATTTAACATGTTGAAAATCGGCAATGTTTAAAAGTGATAAGGAATGCAATACATGGTGTATATAAAAATTATCCATGTCTTTTCTTGATATCACATTTACCCGTGCGTTGTGGTATTGGTATAAGTCGAACAATTTTGTAATTTGTTCAACTTGCTTTTCATTGAAATTTGGGAAATACTTAAAAATAATATCAGCGTCTACCATATAATTCTCTTTTTGAAAAAGGCGCGTATTCCAACAAAAATATACCAAAATGAATGGAACAGATTCCAAAAGGGGTAAAACGGAGCTGCAATAGGCATGGAAAGTAATGTACTTTTTTTGAAAAAGAGGATCCACTCGGGTAAGAATTTCAATAGTATCAATCCTGTAGGATAAAGCCAGCTGCTACTAAAAAAGTAGAAAGCCATCACACCAATCCAAAAAAGCAAATTCAAAAATGGAAGTATCGCTAATTTGAATGAGATTCCAGATTTATAAAATTTACCGACCCACAAATGACGCATGCGCTGTCGCCAGTAGGCTTGGAAATTCTTGGGACCTAATGAATCAATATACGCTTCAGGATTGATCACAACGGCAGTATTCGAGTTAGTAGCGACGGATTGTACAAATAAATCGTCGTCACCTGCAGGAATATGGTGATGTGCAGAAAAACCACCTACTGAATTGTAAATGCTTTTGGTATAAGCCAAACTGCGACCAACGCCCATATAGGGCTGCTTGCGAATAGCCATGCCCAAATAGTTCAGCGCCGTAAACATATTTTCGTAATGGACCAATCCACCCAAAACGCCTTTTGATTGCAGCGGCGAAACGCCCAACACAATTGATTTACCATCCGTAAATCCAGACATCATATTTTTTAACCATTGGTCGCTACGTGGAATGCAATCAGCATCGGTTAGCACCAAATGTTCGTATTGTGCTTTTTTAATTCCCAAAGTTAAAGCCAGCTTTTTACCTCCGTTTTTAATTACCGCGGGATCCATGAGTACGTATTTCAATCGTGGATGTTTTTTCGATTCTGTAACGAGTAAATAAGCAGTTTCATCAGCACTGCAATCATCTACAACTACGACTTCGAATTCAGGATAATCTTGATTTAACCAATCTTCCAAATGTTTTTCTAAATGCAATGAAGCATCTCTTGCGCAAATTACAATGCTTGCCGGTTGGTGCTTGGTATTGCTTTCTTTTGACTGAGTAATCCGTACAGATCCAAAATAATAAAAGAAATAGATGGCAGAAATTATCCAAACCAATCCCAACGAGATGGCGAATAGGGCATCGATAGAGCTGAAAATCAACTGGTCGAAGTAAGCGGTTACGATTTCCATTGGTGATTAAAATTCAAAATTAGACTTCAATCACTAAAACTTAGAGGAAATTTGTCAGCAAGTTATCCCCCTTAGATATAAATGGTATTCCTCTAGGAGTTTTTGGAATTATAAATTCAGAGAAATTTATGGGATTTTCTTTTTAAGTGGATTTTGCTGGGGCTTAATAGAATTATCAGAGATTTTTTTTCAATTAATCAATGGTAAATGTCCAGTGATGGTTGTTCAAATATTTAAGATAAACAACTTATCAAAAAATACTTACAAGTACTTTTACTCTATGTTTTGGGTTTGTGCTAAAGAGTAAATTTGAATTATTGTAATTTTTACAATATACTTGAAGTAATTATCCTATGGATGTAAATTTACAAGAACACTTTCAAGCAGCTGTGTCCGTCGATAACGTAATTTTTGGCTTCGATACCAACGGCTTAAATGTTTTACTTATTTATCGTGGAGCAGAGCCGTACCGTGATCATTGGGCTTTGCCGGGAGATTTAATCGATCTGAAAGCCGATACGCCTGATAGCGCTGCCGTAAAAGTACTTCGTAACTTAACCGGTTTAGAAGAATTATACATCGATCAGATAAGAACGTTTGGACGCTTGGACAGGCATCCATACGGTCGTGTTTTTACCGTTGCCTATTTTGCCTTAATCAAGACCCAAGATTATTCAGTAGAAGCATCTTCTTGGGCCGAGCAAGCCGAGTGGTTCCCAATAGACAAATTACCCGATTTGCCTTTTGACCATAATGAAATTTTCAATTATGCTAAAGAATTGCTTAAGATGAAAATCAGAAAGCAACCAATTGGCTTTGAATTGCTCCCCAAGCATTTTACGCTGACCGAATTGCAACGTTTGTATGAAGCCATATTGGAAAAAGAGTTTGATGTTAGAAATTTCAGGAAGAAAATACTCAGTATGGATTTTATTACCGATACCGGACTTAAACAACATAGCGTGATGCACCGTCCTGCCAAGTTGTACAAATACAATTCGCGTAAATACGCCAAGCTCATGACAGGCGGTTATGATTTCGATCTTTAATTTTTTGCATTAATTCCAAAGTATACCATTCTATATGAAGAAATTTTACGTTTTATGCATGTTTTCTTGCAGCGTTTTTTCGCTTTTTTCGCAACCTAAAACAACTAAAACACCGGTAAAAGCTAAGCCTCCTAAGTTTGTTGAGGTGGTTGAAGATGATAAACAACTAGAGGTAGAACCACAAGCTAAATTCGATAGGGTAGAATCTAACGTAGAATATGTTATCCGTGACGAAAAAGTAATTCTTTTCGAAGGTGAAGTATACGCATTGGATTTGAAATTGCCTGAGTTCCGTCATGTTATTCCAGATAATGAGGTGCTTAAGAAAGTAGCGTCTTTGTCGGTTAAAGAGTTGGTCGGTCAAATGACACAAATAGATCTTGCCTTGATATGTGACGGTGACATTTGCGCATTGAAAAGCCCTCAGACCTTAGTAAAGGAAAAATTACAAACAGCATTTGAATCCTATGCGGTAGGTTCCGTTCTCAATGTTGGATGTGGATCGGGTACGATTTCAAGAGAACGTTGGATAGAAATTCAAAAAGACATTCAAATAGCCAATTCGGATTTTACTTCGCACAATATTCCTGTAATTTTCGGAATTGACGCCATTCATGGAGCGAATTATACCAAAGGGGCAACCTTGTTTCCTCAACAAATTGGTCAAGCCGCGATGTGGAATCCGGATTTAATCCAAAAAGCAGCTCAAATTACGGCATATGATGTACGCGCTTCGGGAATTCATTGGAATTTCTCTCCCGTTTTAGACTTAGGTCGTCAACCTTTATGGTCTCGTTTCTTTGAAACCTATGGTGAGGATGTAATGCTTGCAGAAGCATGTACCCGCGCTGCCATACTTGGATACCAAGATAACAAACCCGAATTCCGTGTGGCCGCATGTATGAAACACTTTTTAGGATATTCCTATCCCTTAAGTGGTAAAGATCGCACCCCCGCATGGATTGATAATCGCACCTTGAGAGAGTATTATCTACCGCACTTTCCAAGAAGCAATTCGTTCTGGTGCATTAACTACCATGATTAATTCAGGTGAATTAAACGGAACAGCCGTGCATACCAATTATGATATCCTAACCAAATTACTGAGAGAAGGAATTGGGTTTTGGAGGAATAGCGGTTACCGATTGGGAAGATATTTACAAATTACACCACACGCATAAAGTAGCGCCAACGTTGAAAGATGCGGTTTACATGAGTATTTTGGCGGGAATTGATATGTCAATGACCCCTTCCGATTTCAAATTCAATGATCTGTTGATAGAATTAGTGAATGAAGGAAAAATCACAAAACAACGTCTTCAACAATCGGTTTATCGCATACTAAAAGTAAAAAAGGAATTAGGGCTTTGGGATAAGCCGGTTTATAATTCAAAAAAAGAAAAACAGTACGATAGATTTAATATTTCCCAGTTTGATAAGGCTTATCCTTTACTAGGATCACAGGCACACAGTGAAGTTGCGTTGCAGGCGGCATTAGAATCTATTACGCTGTTAAAAAACAACGTTAACACATTGCCTTTAAGTAATGATACTAAAGTTTATGTGGCGGGAAATGCAGCGAACGATTTGACTTTGTTAAATGGAGCTTGGTCGCATACCTGGCAAGGTGGTGATGCAAATGCATATCAAACTCCAAATAAACCGACGTTTTTTGAGGGTATTTCTTCAGAATTGGGAGAAAAAAATGCAATCCTAGGTTTCCCGAAAAAGAAAAAATCAAAAGGAGAAATTTTGATCTATTGCATAGGGGAAAAGCCCGCAACGGAAATCCCCGGAGATATCAACGATTTGAAATTTGAAATTCCTGAAAAAGATTTGCAAATATTGCAAAGTAGAAAAAAGCAGGGAGCAAAAACAATTTTAGTTCTTGCACTGGCAAGACCCAGAATTATCACCCATTTGGATACATTATGTACCGCAGTAGTTCACACTTACTTGCCCGGTGATGAGGGGGGGAGCGCTTTGGCTAAAATCTTAACTGGAAAGTTTGTTCCAAGCGGAAAGCTGCCGTTTACCTATCCGAAAGCTTCAGGAGATATTGTGCATTATGATAGAAAGCCTACTGAAAATAACGATGTGAATTTTGGTAAAGACGCCTATCACCCTTTATACGATTTCGGACATGGATTGAGTTATACCCAATTTGCATATTCCGATCTTAAGTTGACCTATACAGATGGAGATGACCATGTTGGTGTAACGGTTACCGTGACCAATACGGGAAATCTAAAAGCCAAAGAAGTTATTCAGGTATATTATAGAGATGAATACGCTTCCGTTACACCATCTGTGAAGAAACTTTGTGCATTTGAAAAGGTAGAAATTGAAGCGGGACAATCCCATACCTATAATTTCACGTACATTCCATTGAAGAAGCTCAGTTTTATCAATAAAGATGAAAAGCGTCATGCTGGAGTCTGGTGATTTTACAATCATGGTTAAAGACCTCAGTCAAAAACTAAATATCCAAAAGGATATTTGGTATTGAACAAGATAAAAAATGATATATACAATACAACGGACCCTATGGGTTCTGGCATTTGGCATAATAGCAAATGCACAAGCCCAGTTCATTTCCGTTGGAAGTGGATCCTACACCAATCGATTTCCAGGTAACGATGCTGCAGGACGGAACGGATATCCTTCGGGAAAACCATTAGTGGTCGAAAAAGCAGCGTTGAAACCACCTCCAAGTAACGATTGGTGGTCGGCGAAAATAAAAAATGCCCACTGTGATAATCTATTCAATTATCCGTTTACCTTAAAAACCGTAAATGCTGGGGTTGTGGTTACCTATATTCCCTGGGGCGTTATTGACGACATTCAACCTATTATCATGGGTGTTCAGGGCATGTCAGCATCAGCAGCGGAAATCTCTGATTTCTCTGATTGGACCGTTCAAATGCGTTGGAAAAAGCAGAATTCCATTTTCAAAACCACGGTCGGTGTTGGAATGCCATTTTTATATTTTGAAAAGGATTCCCAAAGTGTTGCGCAGATAACCGTCAATTCTGGTAATGTAACCATTAATAAAAATCAAGTACTTATTGAAAATGCTAGAAATGGCGGCGATTTTGTTGTTTTTGCTCCAAATGGTAGTACCTGGACGCAGAATGGTACCGTTTTGACATCCAATTTGAATGGGGGCAATTTTTGGACCATGGCGATGTTACCACACGATGCGAGTAACTTGCAAGATGCTGTAGATACCTACGAACCTTTTGCATTTGTATACCCAAAAAACACCCGTTCGAGCTATACCTACAATGCGGCAAAAAGTCGCGTAGAGACACAGTTTAAGGTCGATGTTGACGTTAAAGAAGGCACAGATTCTTTAATTTTAATGGGTCTATTACCACATCAATGGGCGAATTTGGGTTCTACAGCCTCTGGAATGACCAATATTTCATACCGCACGGTGCGGGGAGACTTGAAAATGATGGCTGGAAATTCTTTCAAAACCCACCATCCGTATCGCGGTATTTTACCTACGCTACCTTATGTGGATGCATATAGTGAAGGTTTTAATCCCTTGGATTTAAAGGATAAAATTGAATCCATTATGAATGATGGCCTTGCTGAATGGACCGATTCCTATAACGAGGGACAAGTCATGAATAGGCTGATTCAAACGGCGAGAATTGCTCATGAAATGAAAATGGACGATGCCGTGGGCACTATTTTGAAAACGGTTAAAACTCGATTGGAAGATTGGTTAACCGCAGAAAGTGGAGAAATAGCATTTTTATTTTATTACGATAGTACATGGAAGTCTTTGTTGGGATATCCTGCAGGACATGGCCAGGATAATAATCTAAACGATCATCATTTTCATTGGGGATATTTCATTCACGCGGCATCCTTTATTGAAGAATTTGAACCTGGTTGGGCCTCAAAATGGGGTGGTATGATCAATCTTTTGGTTCGAGATGCTGCTGGTACCGATAGAAACGATGCTATGTTTCCTCATTTGAGGAATTTCAATCCATATCAAGGGCATTGTTGGGCGAATGGATTTGCCAGTTTCCCACAAGGAAACGATCAAGAAAGTACCTCTGAGAGTATGCAGTTCAATTCTTCCTTGATACACTGGGGAAGCGTTATCGGAGATACCGCAATTCGTAATTTAGGAATTTACCTCTATGCTACCGAGCAGGCTGCCGTTGAGGAATATTGGTTTGATAAAAACGAACGCAATTTCCAACCGAACCAGAACTATGCCTTGGTTTCTAGAGTATGGGGTAATTCCTACGATAATGGAACTTTTTGGACTGCGGATATCGCAGCCTCTTACGGAATAGAACTTTACCCGATACACGGAGGTAGTTTATATTTAGCTCATGATACATCTTACATGAGAAAATTATGGAATGAAATGTCTAAAAATACGGGTATTTTGAACAATCAAGCCAATGACAATCTTTGGCACGATGTTTATTGGTCGTATTTGGCATTTATCGATGCTCCAAAAGCTTTGAAAATGTACAACAGTTACCCAAATCGCAATTTGAAGTTTGGTATTTCCGATGCGCAAACCTACCACTGGTTGCATGCATTGAATGCTTTGGGAAGACTAGATACATCAGTATCAAGTACCCATCCACTTGCAGTAGTATTCAATAAATCGGGAGATAAAACTTATGTGGCTAAAAATTACAGCTCTGATACTCTGAAAGTGAAATTCTCAGATGGATTTGAGCTTAAAGTATCACCAAACAAATTAGCAACGAACAAAGACATTGATATCGAAGGGGAACTAGAAGTAGATTTCCCACAAGCGTATTATGGAGGTTCGGTAAATTTGGAATTATCGATCCAAAGTGGAACTGTACGAAAGAGTTGTTTTTTACAATGGAAACGATTCTATTGGTTATTCCGATGCGGCTCCTCATAAGATTAAAACACCTCCGTTAAAGTTAGGATGGAACGATTTGAGTGCCCGTTTATACAATGGAGATAAATTCGCTATCAGCAATTTTGTTCGAGTTCGTGTGGGCGAAACCCAGCCTTATGCCGGTAATTTATCGGTGATACCTGGAACTATTGAAGCAGGACATTTTGACGAGTTTGAGGGTGGAATAGGACAAGGGCTTACTTATCTAGATTTAAGTAGGAGCAACCTTGGCGATTTTAGAAAAGAGCAATTTGTAGATGCATCAGACGGAGGAAATGAAGGAGCCATAGTAACATGGATAGATCCTAATGAATGGTTAGATTTTTCGGTAGATATACAAGAAAGCGGACTCTATGAACTTAAAATTCGATATGCAAGTGATCAGTTTGTATCCGGACCATTACAATTAGAACTTAACGGCGATACAATTGCACAGAACATTACCTTTTCAAGTTCTGGTTCATGGGAAAAATGGACAACCAAAACCGTGAGTTCAATTCCCTTGAAAAAAGGAATTCACAAATTAAGATTGAATTTTATTGGTGGCGGTTTCAATTTGGGCAAATTGACCTTTACAAAAAAGTCAGATTTGAATGTGGTTTATCCAATTGCCAATGCCGGTTCGAATACTTGGGTTAATCCCATGAATGCCCTTTTCAATTTGGATGGCTCAAATAGTACGGGTAATTCACAATTGATTTATAATTGGTCGCAAGTTTATGGTCCGTCGAAATTAAATTTCCTTCAAGAGGACAGCGTGAAATCGCAAGTTGGTAATTTTGAAAAAGGGGTTTACAAGTGCAAATTGATGGTTTCAGACGGAACATATACCGATGAAGATGATGTGTTTATTGTGGTAAGCGATGATTCCAATACACCTCCAAGTGTGGCGATTTCGAGTCCCAGTACTGGAACTAAAGTATGGGAAGATCAACAAGTTGTAATAAAAGTAGCTGCTTCGGATTTGATCGGTTCAGTGGTAAAAGTAAGATTGAGAATTAATGATGTCGTTTCCGATAGTGCAACTACTGCACCTTATGAGTTTACAAGAGCATTTCCTGCGGGAACGTATACATTTACGGCAGAAGCCATTGACGACAGCAATGCGATTGTAATGAGCTCAGATGTGATATTGCAAGTTGATGAACTTCCTTCTTGTCGTTTCCCTTCCGCAAATGGCGATTTTGATGTGGTGTTTTCCAATGATAAGAACAATCCAACAGCTACGTTTGTGCCTAAAAAATCTACCACAGGAAATCCAACATGCATTCTCTATTACAGCACAAATATGAATAGCATGCCCGGTTATTTGGTTAAGCCTAATGTTCCTTTTAGAATTAACGCCGCTGAAGGAAGCACCATATACTATTACTATACCTATTCGTTCACAGGTGGTGAAAAGAATACGGCCGATAAAAAGGGTAGTTTTGCAGTAGGATTGTGTAAGCCAGAGCCGGTTAACGCTGTTTCTAATTTTAATAATCAACCTATAGATGTATATCCGAATCCTGCAAATGATAAAATAAATGTTAAGATGAATTACAAAGGATCGGTACAGCTATATTCGATTTCAGGAAATGCCGTTTCAGAAATTATTCAAGTAGATAATGAAGGTAGTATTAATGTCGAAGGCTTAATTTCCGGATATTATATCCTAAGAGTTGTCAATTCGGATAAACAAGTAACTCATATTCCGGTAATTGTCAATCGATAATAAACGATAAGTCAAGAATTGAAAAAGGGAACTTTTAAAGTTCCCTTTTTTGTTAGATTCATAAATTAAAGCTGATTCTAAAATAGGAGTTGAATTTGGTTGTTAAAAATGAAAAAACCCTCCAAATTTGGAGGGTTTTGTCGGGGAGACAGGATTCGAACCTGCGACCCTCTGGTCCCAAACCAGATGCGCTACCGGGCTGCGCTACTCCCCGGATCCGTGTTACGGAGTGACCCCGACAGGATTCGAACCTGTGACCTACTGCTTAGAAGGCAGTTGCTCTATCCAGCTGAGCTACGAGGTCCGACCAAAACGGAGTGCAAAAGTAAGGCTTTTTACCACTTTTGCAAAATATTATTTGATTTGTTTCATGGTTTTTTTATAAAAAAACCTAGCTTCTTTTCTTACTTTTGGTCAAACCTTTGATATGACATACTTTAAATTAAATACCGTTGTAACTATCCTCTTTTTATTAACGGTTCGTTTGAACGCTCAAGACTCCAGTCGAAACAAAACGAAATATGACGTTCGACTTTTTGAAAATCAGGCTTTGACCTTTTATTATGGATCGGGTAGTGATTTTAGTATGAGACAAATTTCAAATGAACTGGATGAGCAATTGAAATACGATTTCCCCAATAAAAAACCCAATACGATTAATGCACCAAGTGTTATCGGTTATCAGTATCATGTTAAAAATAGATTGAGTCTTGGGTTGGTATATTGCAGAGCCGATGTAACAACACCCAATCTTGATTATCCAGATCTACAAAATCCATCCGAATCAACCCAGTTTAACTACAATGTGGTTATCAATTCATTTATGGGCTCAGTCGATTATCATTGGTATTATAGAAATGGACAGAAATCATCTTTAAGTCTTTTTTCTGGATTGGCACTAGGCGTGTATAATGTAAATTTTAAAACACAAGTAACAGGTGGTAATGGCAGGAACTTACCCCAGTATAATTTTAGTTCAGGGGGTAATGCTTGGCAATTAACATTAATTGGTGTTAAGCAAAGTTTTGATTATAAATTACTTAAAAACTTTGGTTATACCTCTAATTTGGGAATTGGCAGTAATGTTATCGGACTGACACTCGGAATCACCTATACCTTGTAAATTTATTTTAGTCGAAGTCTATTTTTCTTATCACCAACACTCCGTAAGTTTGATGTATGGAGCAATCACCCTATAAATTCCGCGATATTAAGACGTATTGCGATACCGAATGGCTCGCAAACGATACTAAAAAATACAGATCGGTTTTTGATATTCAAGAACTAACATACGTTTACTGTGAAGTTTCTTTTTTTAATAAATACTTCGATCAAAAAGAGTGGAGTATTCGGATGGACTTGGTTTGTTTGGATGAAACAAACAATCAAATTTGCTCAATAAATTGTGATAGACCAGTTGGAATCAATGAAAATATAGTTTACATAAGGGAAGGTTGGGGTGTAAAGACAACCGCTAAATATTGGCAGCCAGGTGTTTACAGATGGGAAGCCCATGTAGACGGAGAATTGATTGCCACCAAGAATTTCTATGTTGAAAATGTTGGCAAGGTAAAAGCAGGATTTAATCCATATTTTAAAATCAATTCCGTCAAGTTGTTTGAAGGAAATAGCAGTAAAACAAAAGAAAAAAATAAAAAGTATTTTTCGGTTTTCAATGCTTTAAATACACGTTATATTTTTACCGAAATCACTGCCGATAATTTAACGCGAAGGCATACAGATTTGCCTTTGGAATTGATTTTTAATTACAGAACCAATTCAGGATTCCTTAAAGGTAGGATTTCGCAGCTTTTCTTTATCAAACCGGATGAAAGTTCTTTTGAGAGAACTGCCGGAATTGGTTCCAATATTATTGGTTCGTGGGGACGCGGTAAATATTATGTAGAGATAATATTTATGGGGGAAATGATGGCGCATGTTCCCTTTCAAATCGGTGACGATTTCGTCGAAGCAACCGAAGATGATTTTAGACCCTTTACGCCATTCTTATTGCCTGCAGCAGATTTGAATTTAGAACAAATCACTGAAATGACTCCGAATGATTCAGAATCCAATCAGAAAAAGGGAATTGATGAGGTAATGTTTGATTTGGATTCGTTAATTGGACTAACACCCATTAAGCAGAAAATCAGAGAATATTCTGACTATTTACGATTTGTACAGTTGAGGAAGGAACGCGGTTTTGTAGAATCTGATCGAATTAATTTACACGCTGTTTTCAAAGGAAATCCAGGTACGGGTAAAACAACAGTTGCACGCTTATTAGGGCAAATATATAAGGAGCTAGGGTTGCTTAAAAAAGGCCATGTACACGAAGTAGATCGCGCCGATTTGGTGGCTGAGTACATCGGTCAAACCGCTCCAAAAACAAAAGAAGCCATTAAAAAGGCTAAAGACGGTATTCTGTTTATTGATGAAGCTTACGCTCTTGCAAGGCAAGATGATGATAACAAAGACTTTGGTAAAGAGGTAATAGAAATACTTTTGAAGGAACTTTCAGATGCCGATGATATTGCTATTGTAGTAGCGGGATATCCTTCCGAAATGGAAATATTTTTAGAATCCAATCCTGGCTTAAAGAGCCGTTTTACCGTACAGTATGACTTCCCCGATTATACTCCACAAGAATTGGTGGAAATTGCCGGATTTGCATCAAAAAAACGGGGGATAAATTTATCTGAAAATGCCGCAACATCTCTGAAGAAATTCCTAACCGATAGATATCGCGAAAGAGATAAGTTTTTTGGTAATGCCCGATTGGTGAACTCGATGTTAGACGAAGCCAAAATTAATCTGGGTCTTCGTGTTATGAAAACGGATCATCCTGAAAATTTGTCGTCAGAGGTTCTTTCCACTTTAGAAAAAGAAGATTTTGATAAAATATTTGCAGAAAAAGCCCGTGTGTTACCTGAAATACCCATAGATGAAGAGCTTCTAAAAGAATCTTTAACCAAACTGAAAGGTATGATTGGTTTGGAACAAGTAAAGGAAGAAATAGAAGAATTGGTTAAACTGGTTCGATTCTATAAAAGTATGGGCAAAGATGTTCGCAAAACGTTTTCTTTACATTCGGTTTTCTCGGGTAACCCCGGAACAGGGAAAACAACTGTAGCCCGTATATTGGCTCAAATTTATAAGGCACTTGGTATTTTAGAAAGGGGTCATTTAGTAGAATGCGATAGACAATCTTTGGTAGGTGGATACGTGGGCCAAACGGCGATTAAAACATCGGAATTGATCAATAAATCGATGGGTGGTGTTCTTTTCGTTGACGAAGCTTACAGCTTAACAGAAGGCGGGGGAGGAGACTTTGGCAGAGAAGCCGTAGAAACCTTATTAAAACGCATGGAAGACCGACGCGGAGAGTTCATTGTAATTGCCGCAGGATATACCCAAAATATGGAGCGTTTTATGGAGTCAAATCCCGGTTTGAAATCGAGGTTTGATAGGGTTTTCAATTTTACGGATTTCTCAGCCGATGACCTGTATACCATTGCCATGAATCAGCTCAACGAACAAAATATCACTCCAGAGCCTAAAGCAGCCGATCATTTGATGCGATATGTAGATTTTTTATATCGAACCCGTGATAAGTACTTTGGGAATGGCAGAAGTGTAAGGCGCGTCATTGAAGAAGCTGTAAGGAATCAACACCTAAGATTGGCTGAATTGCAAGCATCTGAACGAACCGAAAAACTAATTCATACGCTCACCTATGAGGACGTCCAAGAATTCAATACGGAAGTAAAGCCCAATATAGCAAGTGGTGGGATTGGATTTAAGGTATAACCTTAATGTGTTTTAATTAGAAAAAGAGATTGAATTTGCGATTTTCTCGATTCTGTACTTAATAATAGTTGCTGGGTTTTTTCATCGAAATGAATCCCTTCAACTTGTGCAGGTTTCATCGGTAACTTAAAACGATAAAAATCTTCAATTGAACAAGTTTTAAAGGTGACTTATTGTTTTCAAAATCTGATATTCCTGATATATTCAATTGCCCAACGCATTGCTTACCATTTGGTGCATAGCCGCAAACAAATATTGTATTGCGCGATTTAGATGCATCTGTAATCAAAAATTTTGGATTGAATTTTCCAATTTGTAGGGCTTCATAAGAGCCAGGCGATTTGGGAATTTGGTACAAATCGCAAGTCAGTGATTTCCAATTTTTACTCAATAGAAAAATGGTTTTATCATTTACGACCATTGCCTCGCAGTCGTAATTGTGCAACTTTCTTTTAGTGAAGTTATTTTGATTGGGGTATTTGAATTTTATCTCTCTATTGTTTAAGCCATTGCAATTAATCCGAGTAAGTTCAATATTAGTTGTTTTTTTCGACTTAAATCCAAGTTTAAAACCTGTTTGTTTTCGATAATAAACGCCTAACGAATCAATGCTTATAATTATGATCTTTAAATTTTTCCGATTGCCATTATTGTTTCCAAAATCTCCAAGATAAAGATTAATTCCGTCCGTTTCCATGGCCTCCCAATCGTTGTTTGCATTAGAAATATCAAAAACTGTAAAGTCGGAACTTTGAAATGCAATTGCCGAATCTCTCCAACGTTCGTAGGCATGATGATTTAATAAATACAATTCGGATGGATTATGACTATCGTTGATTGACCAAATGCCCTCCTTCGTTTCACAAAGCGAGGACGTTTCATTTAAAAAATCTGGTAAACTGGAAATTCTTACTATTTGGTTATCTATAAAACACGAATCTGCTTTTAATGGACTGCTCAAACAGGAAATCAATAAAGATATTAGGAATACTTTAAATTGAAGTGGTTTTATCATTGGAATTTTGTTTTATCTGTTTCGATAATTTTAACTCAAAGTAGCTAAAGTCAGGAAATTCTGAACGTATTTCACTTAAGCTTTTTGACCAATCAATAGGAGAATTTTGAATCGACAACAACTTTGTTTCATCAATTAATTCTTTAGCATCCAATAAACCTAATTGTACAAGTGCACTTAAATGAGTCTCTACCGTTGATACCGCTAAATTTCGCTGTTTGGCAATTTCAGTAACATTTTTTGCAGTATTCCACAATTCGAGCGTATGTTTTAAGGTAATACTAAGCCCATTTTCATCGTTTTGCACATTACTAGTTGAAATCGTATCAGATGTCTCTATATATTGAGGTGCTGAAACGGTTTCAGGATGTAAAGGTTGATTCAAGTATTTAAGATGTAACAATTGTTCGCGCTTATTTACCGTAGCATTAATAAGTTCATTTATTGCCGTAAACCATCGTTTACTTTTACTGCGTTTTTGGAATATATTGGATAGTTGAAGGGCTCTTTTAAGGAGGTGATCGTCAATTTGAGAAACGCAATACGCAATTGCTCTTCTACTTCGATTGAACAACTCCGATTCCATAATTTCAATAGAATCTTGATTCTGAAATATCTGTCGTATCTCATTGCGGAACTTTAACATAATTTGTTCCAATTCGTTGGTTTTACCTATATAAATAGGATGTAAATCTTTAAATTCACTTGGGATTTTATCTCCAAATTTTCGTTCTAATTTATCATACCAAGCCGATGTGAAACTCCTTAATAATTCAAATTCAAATTTTTGCAGGAGTTTTTCTTTGGCGTGTTGACGTTTCTCTGATTCCAGTAAACTTGGTAATTCTTCTACAGGTGCATTTTTAGAGGAATATTCAACGATTCGGGAATCAATAATGATATTTCGGCCAGAGATTCCACTTTTCAAATAAAGACCATCTAAAGAAACAGCACGACTTAAAGCCACATATACCTGTCCGGGTGCAAATGATCTTTCTGCATCGATAATGACCTTCTCCAACGTTAATCCTTGACTTTTATGAATGGTTATAGCCCACGCCAATTTCAATGGGAAGTGTTTGAAGTTGCCGATTTCTTCCTGAATAACAGAGTCCGTTCCTTTATCTAAAACGTATTTCAGATTTTGCCAATTTTCTCGTTCAACTTCAATTAAACGGCCATTTTTAGGATCTTCTACGACTATTTTATCACCGGATAATTCAGAAATAATGCCAATTTTACCATTGTAATAGCGCTTTTCACCGGATGTGTCATTCTTGACAAACATAACTTGGGCACCAACTTTGAGTTTCAATACAGGTTCAATGGGATATTGATTTTCAAAAAAATCACCCTGGATTTCTGCATGATACGTATTATGAGTACCCGGCAATGCATTGAGTTTGTCTTCGTTAATTCTTTCTGTAGTCGCGTTGTGACTACATAAGGTTACAAAGCCATCTTCATCGGGCTCAAAATGCGGTTGGTAGCGTTCCTGTAAAAGTTCAAAATCGCCCTGCTCAAGTGTTGCATTTCGGATATTATTCAGCAAGCTAATAAAGGTTCGGTTTGTTTGTCGGTAAACTTTGTTCAGCTTGAGCTGTAATATATCCAATCCCTCATAGGCTCTGGAATCAAAAAAGAATTCAGACTTATAATAGGCATCCAATGCGGGCTTTTCATGATTTCGAACCACCGGAGGTAATTGAAATAAATCCCCAATTAATAAAATTTGAACCCCACCAAAAGGCAAAAAGTTTCTGCGACTAAATCGAAGGGATTCATCAATGGCATCGAATAAATCGCAACGCACCATGCTGATTTCATCAATAATCAACAATTCTAGATTTTTGAATAAATCCAGCTTAGGCTTCGCGTATCTAAAATGTGACTGCAACATCGGGATGTTTTGTGCGATATTGGGATCTACCGCTTCCATAGTGGGTAAAAACATTCGCGTTGGCAAACCAAACATAGAATGAATAGTACTGCCTCCAGCGTTAATCGCAGCAACGCCGGTAGGTGCTACAACCATACAATTCTTCTCTGTATGCGCAAGTAGGTGTTTAAGGAATGTGGTTTTACCCGTTCCTGCCTCACCTGTGAGGAAGACATTTCTCTTTGTGTTTTCAACAATGTCAAAGGCGATTTCGGAAACGGAAATTTCAGTCACAATGCGAATTTACCATCCATTTTCTAAGGGTTATTTTAAATTAATAAACATTTGAATAATATTAATTGTGAATTTCACGGAGTCAAATTTATGGCTATGCCTTAAGTTTGTATTGTGTCGGCGATAAAAGCATTTTCACTCAAGCAGGTTACTGGGATCATTCAATCAAAAATTGAGTTGCAATTTCCCAGTTCTTTTTGGGTAAGAGCAGAAATAAATCGTTTAAGCCACAATCCGCATTCTCAGCATGCATATCCAGAATTAGTAGAAAAAGAAAATGGTAAAATAGTGGCTCAAATAGGGGCTACTTTATTCTCGAGAACCTTTCAAAGTATAAATTCGAACTTTTTGAAAGTGCTAAATGAACCCCTTAAGGATGGGATTAATGCACTGTTACATGTTAAAATTCAATACAGTCCTTTATACGGTTTAAGCCTCAATATTTTAGATATTGATCCAACGTTTACCCTTGGTGAGTTAGAAAGAGAAAGACTTGAAACCATCCAACGCTTAAAAACAGAAGGGATTTTTGACGCAAATAAAAAAGTACATCAACCATTATTGATCCAAAGAATTGCGGTAATTTCAGGAGAGGGAACACAAGGGTTTTCGGATTTTATGAGTGTTCTGGATACAAACGAATATCAGTATTCGTTTTTCACGACATGTATTTTCCGCGGTCATGCAGGGTGATGCTGCGATTTCCAGTATCCTTAAGCAATTGAAAAGAGTGAAGCGTGTTCAAAAGCATTTTGATGCGGTAGTGATTATCCGCGGAGGAGGTGGCAACGTGGGAATGACGTGTTACAACGATTACAATTTAGCTCGGGAAATTGCTTTGTTTCCTTTGCCGGTTTTTACGGGAATTGGACACAGTACCAATGAATTTGTTGCCGATCTGGTTGCTGCTAAAACAAGTATAACTCCCACAGGTATTGCAAATTTTCTTGTGGATCGAATTCGCGAAATAGAAATTCCTTTGATAAACGCCAAGGAATTGATTTTGAGAGAAATACCCGAACGTATCCAATTGGAATCAAGATTATGGAAAGAATATGCCTTGGAGCTGCGTGCTTTAGCCAGATTAGAAATGAATCGACATAACGATTCTCAAGAAAAATGGGCACAGAAATTAATCTTAAAAACCAATAAGATTTTATCTAAGGAACACGTGTTTTACGAAAACATTCAGGGGACCCTTCTGAATTCAACTCGCAATGTGATCAGAACCCTAAAAAATGATCTTAAAAAAGAACAGGGTGATTTAAAGAGAAATGTCAAGAATATCCAAGTTTTAAGCAGGCAGAAATTAGAAACATTATCAGAAACGCTGCGTTTATTGGATCCTGTGGAATTGTTAAAACGAGGTTATTCTATCACGAGTAATAGTAAAGGGATAATTAAATCTATTAAGCAAGTAAAATCCGGAGAAAAACTAATAACCCAATTCAAAGATGGGAAAATCGAATCTACAATAAATTAAAATCAAATGGAAAACAATCAAATACTGAATTATTCAGATGCGTATCAAGAATTGATGGAAATCGTTCAGGAAATTGAAAACGGAGATATTTCTGTTGACGTTTTATCTGAAAAAGTGAAAAGAGCCAGTTCGCTTTTACGTTTTTGCAAAGAAAAACTGAAACAAACCGAGGTAGACGTGGATCAAATATTAAAGGATTTATCGGAGGAAGAGTAATTACTCTTCAGAAATCAATCTGATTCCGTTTCGATAAAAATCAATCATTCTGTTTCGGTATAAACCACCAATGGCTTCTTTGAATGATTTCTTGCTCATTTGAAGTATTCGTTGAATTTCCTCTGGCTCCGCTTTGTCATTTAATGCCAAAAAACCTCCATTCGAATTAATTTCTCGAATAATGCGTTCCTGATACGAGGATATTTTTGAACGACCTAATGGAGTATACGATAAATCAACAAGTCCACCCTCGCGAATTTGTCGAACATAAGCTTGTAAACGATCGCCAATATTTAGAGGCTCGAATATCTCATTCGTGTAAATAATACCTCTGAATTCTTGTTCAATAATTACCTGATATCCAACTTCGTTTTGATAGTATACCAAAACATTGACTTTTTGACCCTTTTTATACTCTGGGGTATCCGGATTGAGCCAGCGATTTACTCGAGCAGAACCCACAAGTCTGTCCGTTACCTCATCGAGGTACATATATACAATGCTGTAATCACCTTCTCGTAGACGTTGATGTTGTTCTTTGAACGGAATGAACAGATTTTTTTCCATTCCCCAATCAGCAAACGCTCCGAAGTTTGAATCGGCAACAATATCCAATATGGCGAATGTATTTAATTCAATATGTGGCTTTAAATAAGTAGCAACAAGTCGCTCTTCTGAATCTCTGTAAACAAACACTTCGGTGTCTTGTCCTACGATGATTTTTTCTGGGAGATATTTATTAGGGAGTAAAACTTCCTCGCCTTCTCGATCAATTAAATACCATCCATGAGGACTTTTTCGATTGAATTTCAATGTTTGCCAACGGCCATTTTGAATCACATTACAAAGATGCAGAAATTTATTTTAGGATTTTTATTAAACCGCTTGAAAAAAATGAGACAAAGCGTATATTTGCACCCCTAACCGGTGAGGTGGGTGAGTGGCTGAAACCACCAGTTTGCTAAACTGACGAACGGGAAACTGTTCCGGGGGTTCGAATCCCCCCCTCACCGCAAACAAATCAAAAGCCCGATGCTGTGCATCGGGCTTTATTTTTTTGGCCTGACAAGCCGAGCTTGCTCGAGCGCAGTGAGGCCTAAAAAATAAAGCCAAGAGAAACTCTTGGTCTTTTGATTTGTTTAAGCCACCCCTCAGGGATCACGACCGAAGGGAGTAATCCCCAAAATACAGGATGAGCCGAGCTTGCTCGAGCGCAGAGAGGCCCAAAAATAAAGCCAAGAGAAACTCTTGGTCTTTTGATTTGTTTAAGCCACCCCTCAGGGATCACGACCGAAGGGAGTAATCCCCAAAATACAGGATGAGCCGAGCTTGCTCGAGGGCAGTGAGGCCTAAAAAATAAAGCCAAGAGAAACTCTTGGTCTTTTGATTTGTTTAAGCCACCACTACAGGGATCACCAACTAAGTGAGTCATCCACCGCTACAGTTTTGTTATAAGGAAGGCGATTATTATTTGAAAAAGCTTCAAATGTCCTTTAACCTCCACGATTTCATCCCTTTTAAACTACTTGTGGATTAAATTATCGGTAATCCTTTGTGTTAACATCACTACCAACCTTTTATTGAGCTCATTTTTATGGGACATGTAAAAGGTCAATTCTTCATCATGCAACAAACCAATAGTCATTCCTAAAAGTGTATTTCTGGTTATAAGGTCCTTTTGAAGTCGATTTTTGACGAGATTTTCCAATTCGCTTGTCGATTCTGGAATCGAAATTAGATTTATGTTTGACTTAAAATAAGATACCAAGATATCATTTTGGAATTTAAGGATGGGGCGTAAACATGAATTTTGAAATTGTTCTAATTCTAGAGAAATTTTGTCTGTATCGATGGATATGGGACTGCGAAATTGGGAAATCGATTCAGATCGTTTCATTTTGAGTGTATATGGAAATTATGTTAAGTATAACAAGGAGAACGGAAATCTGTTTATAAAACCCGTTTAGAATACAGTTATGGTATATAAAAGGTCATTGTAACGAGATTTCAATAGGAAAAAAAGGCCTGCGTGTCCATGACCTTCTTGAGAACCACCAACGGTTACTTGGTTGATGCTTACTGGATTGTTTTCGTTGCACACAGAGTGATTAGCAAAATCTCAACCTGAAACTACCATCTCAGAGAACGCAAGCTGATAGAGTAAGCAACCACTTCTAATAAAAACTTTTTTATGTTAGTAATTTTTGTGTTGTACAATCTTAAAGATTAAAATTTAATTATTCGAGACTCCCAGATCCTAGAAAAGGTTATGCTTTGTAATGAGAATTTTAACTAAGTTTTATACAAAATCAAAAAACTAACCACAGTTTTTTCAGCACACTAATGGTAAAATAGTAAATGTTTTATTCAGAATGTAATTCCTAAACTAATAAAGGGGATCGGCCAATAGGCATTTCTTTCCTCTTCGATTACCGGAACATAAACCCTGTTTACATTATCGTAGTATCCGTTATCTACGGTCTCGCTAAATGCAACAGAAAGGACTCCAATATCAACAAATCCATTTTTCAAAGCATTGATTCTAAGAGCAGGTCCTCCGATTATTGTTGGAGAGGTATTTTGATGCAATAACACCCAAAACTCCCCGACTAAACTCACCTTAGGTGAAGTTTGGTATAAACCGCTAACCTCTATAATGGGTAATTGTTCATTAGAGCGCGTGTAAAATCCATAACCCGTATTCAATGTTACATTTGCTTCTTTATCTCCGTAAGTAAGGTTGGCAAATAATAATCCTAAAGATTCATCATCGCCGTAAAATAATTTACCCATTTGACCTCCGAAACTTGCATACAAATCTTCTCCGATTTTACCTCCATATTTCACGTTAACAAACGTTGGCATCAAAATAGGGGTGGTAGTCATACCTATACTAACATTGTCTGTTATCCCATATTGCGCTTGAATTAATAAGAAATAGATCATATTCAAATAGCCCTCGCCTTTTTTCAAGGGTATTGCGGAAGGGGCGTAGAGATATCGAGTTGGATGAATAATGGGTCCCAATGCTTTAGGGTTGCGTATAACGGTTCGCATTTGAACAGCGTAAGTTGGAATTATAACGCGGGTTCCGTCACTCTTTATTACTTCTAATTCTCTGGCATCTTCTTTTACAATTCTTCCTTCAACCCGACCATTTTGGGTTTGAATTCTGTAGTATTGGCTCGTGTCGCTACTTGTGCTTTGGCCAAAACCATCTAATGAGGTCGCAAAAACGAGCATTATTACAACCAAACGAAGGGTAGAGGTATATGATTTTCTCATAGGAGTTTACACAAATATAGTTGGGAAGCTTTATATTTTTCTCATTGTTTAAATTGACTTATTTAACGAACTTTGCATTTTTAATGAATTTAGTAACTATAACCCTTCCTGACGGCGCCCAACGAGAGTATCCTGTTGGATGTACTCCTATGGACGTTGCACTTTCAATAAGTGAAGGACTTGCACGTAACGTGCTTGCCGCAAAAGTTGATGATAAAGTCGTAGATGCCTCTTTTGAAATTACCCAAAATAGTAATTTATCCTTGTTAACATGGAACGATACGGATGGTAAACAAACTTACTGGCACAGTTCAGCGCACCTTTTGGCAGAAGCACTTGAAGCACTCTTTCCAGGTGTGAAATTAGGAATAGGTCCTCCGATTCAATATGGGTTTTATTACGATGTGGATTTTGGAGATTACAAATTCACCGATGCTGATTTTGACAAGCTAGAATCTAAAATGCGCGAATTAGCCAAAACAAACTCGGCATTTGTTCGTCAAGAAGTGTCAAAATCCGATGCCATCACATACTTTGAAGAAAAAGGCGATCCTTATAAATTGGATTTGTTAAAAGACCTTGAAGATGGCAGTATAACCTTCTATCAACAAGGTAATTTTACCGATTTATGTCGTGGACCTCACATTCCACATACAGGGCATATCAAATCAATTAAAATTCTTTCAACTGCTGGGGCTTATTGGAGAGGTGATGAAAAGAACAAACAATTAACCCGAATCTATGCCATTACGTTTCCTAAAAAATCCGAGTTAGATGCCCATTTGGAAATGTTGGAAGAAGCGAAAAAGCGCGACCATAGAAAATTAGGTAAAGAATTGGAAATTTACACGTTTGACGACGATGTAGGACCTGGTCTTCCATTGTGGTTGCCAAACGGTGGAGCCATGATTGAAGCTCTTGAGTCCTATGCAAAAAAGGTAGAACGTGAAGGTGGATATGAAAGGGTGAAATCCCCACACATCGCGCGTGAGAGCATGTATCTAAAAAGCGGACATTTACCTTATTACAAGGATAGTATGTACCCACCAATGGAAATTGATGGCGTGAATTACTACCTAAAGGCAATGAATTGTCCGCATCACCATAAGATTTTTGCGGCCACTCCGAAATCATACCGCGATCTTCCCATTCGATTGGCTGAATACGGTACTTGTTATCGTTATGAGCAAAGCGGTGAGTTGTTTGGACTTATGCGTGTCCGCAGTTTACAAATGAACGATGCGCATATTTATTGCACAGAAGCTCAATTTGAAGAAGAATTCCAAAATGTCAATGCATTGTATTTGAAGCATTTCGAAAAATTTGGAATTGAGAAGTATGTGATGCGTTTTTCTAAGCACGACCCCGCAAGATTGGGTGAGAAATACATAGATATGCCAGAACTTTGGATTAAAACCGAAGCCATGGTTCGAAAAGTATTGGATAAAATGGGCGTAAATTATGTGGAGGTTGAAGATGAAGCTGCATTTTACGGTCCCAAAATAGATATACAAGTTTACAGTGCTATTGGTAGAGAGTTTACTCTTGCTACCAACCAAGTTGATTTTGCACAGGCTGAGCGTTTTGATTTGTTCTTTATAAACGAGAAAAACGAGAAAGAAAGGCCCATCATCATCCATAGAGCACCATTAAGCACCCATGAAAGATTTATTGGCTTCTTACTTGAACATTACGCAGGTCGACTTCCCGTATGGCTCGCACCGAAGCAAGTAATTGTCTTGCCTATTTCAGATAAATATGCGGCATATGGAGATGAAGTTGTTAAATTCCTGAAAAAGCACGATATTCGCGCCTCTATTGATCACAGATCAGAGAAAGCCGGTAAGAAAATCCGAGACGCAGAGGTATCTAAAACCCCGTATATGCTAATAGTTGGGGAGAAAGAGGCCGAAGCAAATTCGGTGTCTGTAAGGATGCACGGTGGAACTGATTTAGGATTAATGGAATTACAGCAATTTGCTGATAGAATAATTGATGAAGCCAAGTTATAAAGGTAAAAGCCGCCGTAGGGAAGATCCCCACAAAATCAACGAACGTATCGTTGCGAAAGAAGTACGTTTGGTTGGTGACAACATAGAGATGGGCATCTATCCAACTGAAAAGGCAATTGAAATGGCCTATGAGTTGGGCTTGGATTTAGTCGAAATTAGTCCCAATGCTGAACCTCCAGTTTGTAAAGTAACCGATTATAAGAAGTTTCTTTACGAGCAAAAGAAGAAGCAAAAGGAAATCAAAGCAAATGCTGTAAAGCAAGAAATTAAAGAAATACGTTTTGGGCCTAATACCGATGAACACGACGTCAACTTTAAAATGAAACACGCAATTTCTTTCTTGGAAGAAGGAAATAAAGTTCGTGCGTTTGTTTTCTTTAGAGGTCGTACCATTGTTTTTATTGAAAGAGGAATTGATTTATTAATGAACTTCGCCAATAAACTCATAGATGATGGGTATGCAAAGCTTGAAATGGAACCAAAGAGAGAAGGTAAGAAGGTTGTAATTATTCTTGCCCCTAAAAATGCCAAAAAATAATATTTAACGTATACGAACATGCCAAAAATGAAGACCAATTCCAGCGCAAAAAAACGTTTCAAGGTAACGGGCACTGGGAAAGTAAAACGCCGTAAAGCTTTTTTGAATCATATCTTGACCAAAAAGGCTACTAAACGTAAGAAAGCCCTTGCGAAGCCAGCAATGGTGCACGAAACAGATATGAGCAATGTGAAGTTCATGCTCCGTATCGGTAAATAAAAAAAATCTGGCCGGAGCTAACAAGTGCCTTGTGCCGCTCATGCCATAAAACTAAAATAATATGCCAAGATCAGTAAACCACGTAGCTAGTAAAGCTAGAAGAAAAAAGACCCTGAAGTTAGCCAAAGGTTACTTCGGAAGACGAAAAAACGTATGGACGGTTGCTAAGAATGCCGTAGAGAAAGGTTTAACCTACGCGTATCGCGATCGTAGAACTAAAAAGCGTGAGTTCCGCTCTTTGTGGATCATGCGTATCAACGCCGCTTGTCGCGAGCACGGTGTGAGTTATTCTCAGTTTATGGGTAAATTGGGTAACTCAACCTTGGAAATGGACCGTAAAACATTGGCCGAATTGGCAATGAACGATTCTCAAGGTTTCAAAGCCGTACTTGATATAGTAATGAACGGATAATCCGATCAATTAAAATCATATCTGAAAAGGCCGTCGTTTATCGATGGCCTTTTTTAGTTGAAATGAACTAAAGTACTTTCGCAGTAAACCAATTTATATTCTCATTCGTCTATCCTCTACCCAAATGGAAAAAGTTTCAAATATCAATTTCCCGAAAACAGGATGGTTTATCCTTCTCGCTTTCTGGATGACTCCCAATTACCTTTCTTCTCAATTCGATATAACGGGTACAAGCTCATCCGACACTTCCGAATTAGGTCATATTCCAGAATTGGAATTTATCGAATCGGATTTTCATAAATTCGAGTCATTCATGTTCCGTCGAATTGCTCAAGAATACATTGCAAATGAAAACGGTTTTCTTTTGGATGTGAAACTCGACACGGCATTCTTGATTTTTAAAAGGTCAGAATCGGATTCTTCCGTTTATATAGGTAATTATTATAACGATGATGAAGGGGAAAAGCCATTTTCTAAAGCAAATGACGTTGAAAAAATCCCCTTAGAAATAAGATTGGCACCTTCTGGTAAAATAGCAAAATTAGAAAACTGGACGGCTTTTCGTGATTATTTCGTTTCTTCATTATCCAAACAAGCTCAAGCTGAACTTATTACACCGGCTTATTTCAGAGAACAGAAAGAAATCTTAAACAAGGAAGGGGTGATTCGATTGCTCGTTATGGAAGACTTTGGTTATCTATTTGACTTATATGGTGATACTGTTGATTTGAACCTGACTTATTTAAGGGTAAAAGCAATGAAATCCCCATTTTCAGGAAAAAAACTACAGGTAATTGGTAATTTAAAGATTGAACGCGTAGATGGTGCCGCAAACACCCTTAGGTTTAAAGCACAAAATAAAGCCGATGGTCCTATTAAACAACAACTTATGGATGAAGCTATCCGTTATCTTAAAGCCAAGGAACAAGATAAATATTCAAGTACACAAATTCTTAATGTGGGATTGAATTCCGAACAAGAATTCGATTATAATCTACGAGCCAAGTGCTTAATGAAAGCGACATTAAGCGATGTTGTAGTATTAAATTTGCAGAGTAGGGGTAACGTGCGTGTTTATCAGCTATGGGATTATACCTATCCCTGGGAGAAGAAATCTCCATATTAAATATTTGTTATCATTGATTTCTTGTGGTCGGTATATTGTGCAATAGGCATAGATTCGCTACACGAAATTTATGTCGTTTAATAACATTTTAAGCATCTTTCTTCCTAAAGATGTTGTGTTCTTCGGGTTATTTGAAAATGTTGCTGAAAACATACAAATAATGGGGGCCCAATTTCGTTTGTTCGTAGAAGAATCTGATCCCATAAAAAGATTAGAAATCTTTAAACAAATAGAGGAACTTGAACATCAAAATGATGAAATTACCCATAAGATTTTTTATGAATTGGGTAAGAATTTTATCACGCCTTTTGATCGTGAAGATATCCATTACCTAGCCACCTCCACCGATGATGTAGCAGATTATATCTTTGCCTCTTGCAAAAGAATTCACTTCCACAATATAGATCCCAATAAGCAAGCAATTCAAAGTTTGGCGCAACTCGTTTTTGAGGGTTCCCAAGAAGTATCCAAGCTACTTATGCAATTACGGGGGCTAAAAAAGCCTCAAAAAATAATGGAATCCATTATTAAAATTAACAGTCTGGAAAATGAAGCCGATGATCTTTTCGATAAGAACATAAAAGAGCTATTTGATACGGAAAATGATTTTAAAACGCTAATTCGCTTAAGAGAAGTGTATACCTTAATGGAAGTGACTACGGATAAATTTGAGGATGTCTCAAACGTAGTTGAAACCATTATTGTTAAGTACGCTTAAATTCAGATTATTGGTAAAATCAAAATGATGCAGTTCAATTATATCATCTAGATATGTTAAGAACCACACCATTTTGATTCAATCGTTACGGATTTATTTTTTCTAGTGTCGATTCAGAACCTATCTCAGATGTAAAAGTTAGGGCTCCATCATTCATATCTATAATTACCTTTCCCTCTTGGATTGCTCCTCCAAGAATTTGTTTACTTAGTTCGTCCATGATACGTTTTTGAATAACACGCTTCAAGGGTCTTGCTCCAAATTGAGGGTCATAACCAAGTTGTGCTATCCAGTCGATTGCTTCATTTGAAATTTCTAAATGGTAACCTTGATCTTTAATTCGATTTTTTAAGATATCGAATTGCAATTTTGCAATTTCAACCGTGTGTTCGCGGTTTAAAGGCTCAAACATTACCGTTTCATCTATACGATTGAGGAATTCAGGTCGAATGCTTCTCTTTAATAAATCGAATACCTGAATTTTGGTCCGTGCATGAACTTCATCGGAATTGTCCAATGTTAGAGATTCATAGGATTCTCGGATTACATCGGCTCCTAAATTTGAAGTCATAATGATAATAGTGTTTCTGAAATTAGCCGTGCGACCTTTATTGTCGGTTAGTCTGCCATCGTCCAGTACCTGTAATAAAATATTGAATACATCGGGGTGGGCTTTTTCAATTTCGTCTAATAATACCACACTGTAGGGCCTTCTTCTAATTGCTTCTGTCAATTGACCACCTTCGTCGTATCCGACATAGCCAGGAGGCGCTCCAACCAAACGGCTTACTGCATGTTTTTCTTGGTACTCCGACATGTCGATTCGAACCATGGCTTGATCCGTATTAAATAAATAATCTGCCAGAGCTTTCGCCAATTCGGTTTTTCCAACTCCTGTAGTACCTAAGAAGATAAATGAACCAATAGGTTTTTTAGGATCCTGAAGACCTGCTCTACTTCTTCTAATTGCATTCGATAGAGCCTCAATAGCCTCTTCTTGTCCAACCACACGTTTGTGTAATTCGGACTCCAATGAAAGTAGTTTTTCTCTTTCACTTTGAAGCATTTTCCGCAATGGAATTCCTGTCCATCTACTTATTACTTCTGCTATATCTTCGGCGTCCACTTCTTGCTTAACCAGTGATTTTCCTTGTTTGCTTTCTCCCAATTTTAAACTTAAAGCGTACAAATCTTCCTCATTGTTTTTTATCAAACCATAACGGATTTCAGCAACACGTCCGTAATTGCCCTCGCGTTCGGCCTGATCTGCTTCAATTTTGAGATTTTCGATATTGGCTTTTTTCTGTTGGATTTGTCGTAGAATGCCACGCTCATTTTCCCATTGGGCATTCAGAACACCGCGTTGCTCAGATAAATCAGCAATTTCTTCATTGAGTTTGTTCAATTTGTGACTATCGTTTTCTCTTTTAATGGCTTCTCTTTCAATCTCAAGTTGCATGATGCGTCGATTTAACTCATCTAATTCCTCCGGAACGCTATCCATTTCAAGACGCAACTTACTCGCTGCTTCATCCAAAAGGTCAATAGCCTTGTCTGGCAAGAATCTATCGTTGATATAACGCTGACTCATTTCAACAGCCGAGATAATAGCTTCATCTTTGATACGTACTTTATGGTGAACTTCATACCGCTCTTTCAATCCTCTTAGAATCGAAATAGCTTCTTGTGTATCGGGTTCTTCTACCAATACTTTTTGAAAGCGACGTTCTAAAGCTTTATCAACTTCTATATACTTTTGATATTCAGCAAGGGTAGTAGCACCAATTGCTCGCAATTCTCCGCGTGCTAGTGCTGGCTTTAATATATTGGCGGCATCCATGGCTCCTTCTCCTTTTCCAGCGCCCACTAAAGTATGTATTTCGTCAATGAATAAAACGACTTCTCCTGCTGATTCGGTAACTTCTTTCACTACCGACTTCAATCTTTCTTCAAATTCGCCTTTGTATTTGGCACCCGCAATCAGACTGCCCATGTCCAAGCTGTAAATGGTTTTGGATTTGAGATTTTCTGGAACGTCACCTCTGATAATTCTATATGCCAGTCCTTCCGCAATAGCTGTTTTACCAACACCAGGCTCTCCAATTAGTACCGGGTTGTTTTTTGTTCTACGGCTTAATATTTGAAGCACTCTACGAATTTCATCATCACGACCTATTACCGGATCTAACTTTCCTTCTCTTGCAAGTTGATTTAAATTAAGGGCATATTTTTTTAATGCATTGAATTGGTTCTCTGCCGTTTGGCTGTCCACTTTATTTCCGCCTCTTAATTCTTTTATGGCTTTAATAACATCTGTGCGTTTGAAACCTGCATCTCTTAATATACCAGCGGTTGTGCTTTTGGAATCTAGAATGCCAATTATCAAATGTTCGTTGGTGATATAGTCATCACCCATTTCTTGCATGGCCTTTTGAGCATTGATAAATACTTGATTTAACTCTTGCGAGGCATAAACTTGTCCTCCTTGTACTTTTGGGTATAACGAGATCTGTTTCTCGAGTACTTGCTTTAAATGTGTTGTGTTTGCGCCTATTTTACCTGCAATAAATTTAACGACTTCCACATCACCGGTTAAAATAGATAGCATTAAGTGCGGTACTTCAATGCTTTGTTGCCCGTTTGATAAAACGGAGTCCTGAGCTTGATTGATACTCTCCTGTGCTTTGATTGTAAATTGTTGTGGATTCATGTTTAAAGAAGGCTCAAATTATATTCCAAATTTCATTCTTCGTAAATTTCAGAGTAATTCAATGGGAAATGCCGACAAATTGTCTTATTGAGCCTATTATTTAGGAGGTTTTTAAGACATTTTGTCGTATTTATTGGAAGGCACGAACATTAAATTCGAAGTCCGAATCTTGGATATTGGCACTATCTAATCGAGTCATACGATCTTTTAACTTAAAATATCGCGACCATCTGGGATTAACACTGCCGCTTGAATCAACACTCCAAATAGCTTTACTAGGAGCGGGTATTAGACTCGTTAGGTAACAACTCTCTCCTAGATTTAATTGTGACGGTTTTTTACCAAAGTAAAATTGAGAGGCCGATCCAACCCCAAATATTCCAGGTCCCCATTCGATAATATTGAAATAAACCTCCAACATCCGTTGTTTTGATACTGTTTTTTCGTGTTCAAGGAGCCAAACCAAAATAATTTCTTCAAGCTTACGTGTAAGTGTTTTGTGTTGTCTGAGAAAAACATTCTTCACAAGTTGCATAGAAATTGTACTACCTCCTCGGGCAAAACGTTTTTCCTTAATATTGGCATTTAGCGCCTCTCTAAATGCGTCTATATAAAAGCCTTTATGATAGAAAAAATTCGGATCTTCAGATCTTAAAGTTGTTTGTATAAGTTCTGGAGCGATTTGATTAAGGGGTGTGTAGTATGGATTTGTTGGGCCAACCTCAAAGCCCGCTTCCCAGCGATTACCGTCATAGTAATCGTGATGAAAGTTTCCTTTTATGTAGTTAGGGTTCACCATTCCCCAATTAATCACCTTGAAATCGTTGCTGTATTGAACATCCGCCTCTAGTTTCGTGAGGCTTAAATCTTTTGGCGTGTACCAAACGTAAAATCGATGCCCAAAACTACCGTTTATTCTAATACCTGCAGTGTGTCTAAACAATCCCACAGGTAGTGAAGGAAAGAGATGCGATCCTGCCTCTTTTTTGAACTTTAAAACCGCCCAAAATTCTCCCATCGTGTCTTTCAAAGGATAGTGGAAACCTGTCTGAAAATTGAAAGTATTGATTCGCCAATTGCTAATACTATCCATTTGCACTCTGCCTTTTCCTAATTGAAATATTGGCTTCCCAATAAGTTTATTTATAGAAACCGCTGTATCTGAAATCCGGTTATGTTGAATAAATGCATTATCAATATCGCAATTACTTTGAATCACAAGGCCTTGAGCGTTTTCATGTAAATCGGCTATTGAAAATGCCATTTTAGAAAATCCGAAACGTCCACCTAACATTGAAACCAAGACCATTTCATTATTCAGGCCTTCAACTTTTAATTTTCCTTTTAGAGTTTGTTTGTTCAAATTGCCCTCTAATGAAAACGTGTGAATCTTATTGAATTGGTTTATGCTAATTTGGGCCTCTACTATTTCATTTTGCCAATGAAATTTTTCTATTTGTATTAAAGTTAATGCCTGGTTATGCTTATATCCAATTTGAATCGAATTGGCATGGAGCTGATTGGGTAGTTGATCTAATAGTTGTTTGATTTTTTCCAGCTTGTTAGAAGTGTTTACCAAATCTGTAGTTTTTACTTCATCGAGTTCGGTTGATTTTTCAATGTTGGGAATTTGTGAAACGGAGTCTTCCCATTGAATACGTAATCGTCCAAATTGGATAGATTCAATCCAACCAAACCCCAATAATCCTTTTACAAGACTTAATTGAACTTCCAAACTATCACATCCAGCAATTTCCAGGTTAGTGGGTTGTTTTACAGAAAATCCAATAAAAGAAACGCTGGTTATACCTTTGAAGGAATACGTATCGGCACTGATTAGATATCCTTTTCCATTAAGCCTATCTTGGGCTTTTTCAAAACCCCAATTCAAGATTTGTTGTCTAAACCCAATACCCAGGACCAAAATTAGTCCCAAGATTATACCAGTAAATTTCAGGAAGTTAAGAAACTTCTTATTTTTTAGGAATAACACCCGTATAATTATGCGGGGTAATTCCTTTGAGCTCCATTTTGATGGTGTCATTGACGTTTAGTGTATCGATGAACTCGTGAATTGATTCTTTGGTTATTGAAGAATTTTTACGTGTTAATTCTTTTAGTGTTTCGTAGGGGTTGGGATATTTTTCACGACGAAGTATGGTTTGAATAGCCTCTGCAACTACAGCCCAATTTTGTTCTAAATCTGAGTTTAATTTGTCTGAATTTAATATCAATTTACCCAAACCTTTATTGAGACTGCTCAAAGCTATTAAAATATGTCCCATAGGAACACCAATGTTTCTTAGAACAGTGCTGTCGGTCAAATCTCTTTGTAAACGGCTAATTGGTAATTTGTGTGATAAATGTTCTAAAATGGCTATTGCAATACCCAAATTGCCTTCAGCATTTTCAAAATCAATAGGATTTACCTTGTGGGGCATAGCACTTGAACCAACTTCACCTTTTTTAATTTCTTGCTTGAAATAGTCCATGGATACATATGACCATACATCACGAGAAAAATCGATTAAAATGGTGCAAATGCGCTTCCAGGCATCAAAGTGTGCAGCCATAGAATCGTACGATTCAATTTGTGTTGTCCATTGATTGCGTTCAACAGCCAAATGTTCAGATACGAAATTCTGACCAAAATTTATCCAATCTACGTTTGGAAAGGCGACATGATGGGCGTTGAAATTTCCGGTTGCTCCACCAAATTTAGCTTTATGGGGAATGCGCTTAAGTGCTTCGAATTGACCGCGAACTCGTGGCGATGAAAACCGCCCATTCCTTGCCAAGGCTGGTAGGAGATGCAGGTTGTCCGTGTGTACGTGCAAGCATGGGTTGAGGCATCCAAGCACTGGCTTGTTCGGTCATTTTCTGAAGAACCGATTCCAACATCGGATACATAACCTCCAAATTGGCATCTTTCATGCTGATCGGAATGGCTGTATTATTGATATCTTGACTGGTTAATCCGAAATGCACCCATTCCTTCACTTCACTAAGACCCAATAAATCCAACTGCTCCTTTATAATATACTCAATGGCTTTTACGTCATGATTGGTAATGCGCTCGATTTCTTTTACCCTTTCGTAATCAGTATCCTTTAGAGTATCAAACCAATTGCTTAGTTCTTTACCAGCTATTGCCAGTTTTTGAGCATCAGCACCCAGCGCATCCAATTTGGATAATGCCTTTAAATATTCGATTTCAACCTTCAGACGATATCGAATTAATGCAGCTTCCGAAAAATAATTTTGAAGGCTTTGAGTTGCTTTTGCGTAACGACCGTCGATAGGGCTTATAGAGTGGATGCTAGACATAAATTAGAATTTGTTGCAAAAATAGAAAATAATAAACCAACTATTCTAAAGATAATTTAGGGGCAATACTTAAATTTGGGGTCATTACTAATATGAACGTACGCAACATTATTCTGATCACGACTTTTTTACTATTGGGAAATTCTCTTTTTTCCCAAACAGAAGATAGTGCTATCATTCAAAATGCATATAGAAAAGTACAAAAAATAACCTACCATCCAGCACGATATCGGTATATTTCTACTCCTAGAAACTATATCAGTGACTTTGCTCTAGGTATGGATTATTCCCAAGAATCTTTTGTAAATAAAGTCGACATGACTTGGGATAGCAGTAGTACTTATTTGGGAAATGCTTCGGGGTTTAATATGTACGGACTTGTAATGCCCAAGCGGATACAAAATTGGAAAATGGCTTCCCCGAGAATGGGAAGTTTTAACTGGGGCTTTGGATTTAACGTAAATCAATTCCATAAATCAAAAAAGGAACGTGTTGTAATCAATACGGTGAATCAAGACAGTGCTCATACACGCTTAGAAACCGCACATGTCAGTTTCTATTCACTCGCAAGATACGAACTCGCAATAGGTCGATTCAATCCTTTTATAGGTTTACAAGCTGGAGCTAGTTTTATTTCAACCAATCAAGTTACTGAAACCTATATGACACTTCGTGATTATGAAAGTCGCGCTGAAGATAATATTCACACAAGAGTGGCCACATATGCAGCACCAGAATTGGGAGTCCGTTTCCGAATGAACAGTTGGGCTAGTTTGGTGGTATCGCACGAATGGAAATTTGGATCTCAAGTTGGTTTATCTGACGTGAATAACACTCAATTTGATGGTGCACAAATGACAGCTACTCAACAAAGTGTAAATTATGAATCCACAATGTGGAAATTTGGAATTTTGTTTGATTTAAGTAGTAATCACAGTAAAAAAGAGTTGATTAAAGATGCCTATTACGATACTACTATGGTTCTGGAAAGGATTTATGAAGATAAACCTCAACCTTGTCCTCCATGTCCCTGTGAGACTAAAACAACAGAGCCAAGTAGAACACAAACCATTCCGAATAAGAAAACAGATTTAGAGGTGAATCCAGCTGATTCAAAACCAATGGTTTCTCCATCAGCCCCAACACCGGCCACACCGAGTGTACCCAATACCATTAGAATGCCGAAGAAGAAGAAGGCAATGCCATCTATCATTAAGCCCACAATACCGAAGAAAAAATCTTAGGTGAATTGGTAAAGAATTAGATAAATCTACCGGTATGACTTTCAGGGCATTTCTTAACCTTTTCAGGAGTGCCCTCCACGACAATTTCCCCTCCAGCGGCACCGCCCTCTGGTCCAACATCAATTATCCAGTCCGCGGTTCTAATGACGTCAAGATTATGCTCAATAACCAAAACTGTATTTCCCTTATCGACTAAGGTTTGAAGTACCGATAAAAGTTGCTTGATATCGTCAAAATGTAAGCCCGTGGTGGGTTCATCTAATATGAATAGGGTTTTACCTGTGTCGCGTTTACTTAATTCGGTGGAGAGTTTCACGCGTTGCGCTTCTCCTCCGGATAATGTAGTACTACTTTGTCCCAGTGTAATGTAACCCAAACCTACGTCTTGCATGGTTTTTATCTTTCTGTAAATAAGGGGTACGTGCTCAAAGAATTCAACTGCCTGACTTACGGGCATTTCTAAAACATCATATATACTTTTACCACGGTAACGAACTTCAAGGGTTTCACGGTTGTAACGCTTGCCTTGGCATACATCACAAGGAACTTCGACATTTGGCAAGAAGTTCATTTCAATTATTTTTTTACCGCCGCCCTTACAACCTTCACATCGTCCTCCTTTCACATTGAAAGAGAAACGACCTGGCTTATACCCGCGAATTTTACTCTCCGCAAGTTGTGTGAATAGATTTCGTATTTCTTGAAATACGCCAACATAAGTAGCTGGATTGCTTCTTGGGGTTCTTCCAATAGGACTTTGATCAATTCGAATAACCTTATCAATATGCTCCAAACCAGTAACCTTATCATAGGATAGCGGTCGGTGGTGTGAACCGTATATTTTATGTTTTGCGAGCGGATAAAGAGTTTCGTTTATCAATGTAGATTTACCACTTCCAGAAACTCCAGTTACACAAACAAAAACACCCAAGGGTACATGTAAATCTGTACCTTTTAGGTTATTGCCTTTGCAACCCAAAACGTGGATATATTCTTTACCTGGTTTTCTTCGTTTTTCAGGAATTTCGATTTGAGCGGTGCCGTTTAAATAAGAAGCAGTAACGGCTGAGGAGTTGAGAAATTGCTCGACAGTTCCAGACGCCACAATTTCGCCACCTTTTTTACCTGCAAGTGGACCAATTTCAACCAACCAATCTGCGGCTTTCATCATATCCTCATCGTGTTCAACAACCAAAACGGAGTTGCCGATGTCGCGCAAGTCTTTTAAACTTTGTATGAGTCTTTCATTATCCCGCTGATGCAATCCTATCGATGGTTCATCCAAAATGTAAAGTACATTAACCAATTTCGATCCAATTTGCGTTGCAAGTCTAATTCGTTGGGCTTCACCGCCACTTAATGTTTTTGCTGGTGAATGGAGCGATAAGTACCCCCAATCCAACACCAGATAAAAATGAAATTCTATTTCGAATTTCCTTAAGCAGTTCAGTAGCAATGATTTTCTGACGGTTTGTAAGTCGAAGTTCAACATCTTTTAACCAACCTGCCAAATCCGAAATATTCATTCGGGCCAAATCAGAAATACTCTTATTGTCTATTTTAAAGTGGAGTGATTCTTTTTTTAATCGATCTCCATTACATACAGGACAGGCAATTTCATGGACGAATTCTTCGGCCCATTCGCGCATTCTGTCATCGTCAGTCTCAAAATAGGAGTCAGAAACAAT
This sequence comes from uncultured Bacteroidia bacterium, assembly GCA_943789135.1. Lineage (GTDB taxonomy): Bacteria > Bacteroidota > Bacteroidia > NS11-12g > UBA955 > VMCP01. Next base: position 154,389 of record CALSSY010000004.1, on the reverse strand, counting down.
ATTGATAACGCCCTTAAAATAAGTTTCGTATTTATGGCCGCCCCATTTATCGCCTTTCATTACAATGTCTATGGCGTCGTCATCTCCATACAACACGGCGTTTAATTGGTCTTCTGTTAATTTATTGATAGGATCGGCTAAGGAAAATCCCAATTTTTTGGCAATGACTCTGAGTTGCTGGAATGTCCAGTTGTCTCGGTATTCTCCTAGAGGAATTATACCTCCTTTGTTTATGGATTTTGATCTATCTGGTATGATATAATCTAAGTTCACCTCAGATTTAATTCCAATCCCTTCGCAATTTTCGCAAGCACCATAGGGCGAGTTAAAAGAAAACGAATTTGGTTGTGGTTCTTGGTAGCTCAGTCCGGAAATGGGGTCCATTAGGAACTTGCTGAACGGGTGTAAATCTCCCGATTCGTCAATTACTGTTACATATCCCTCTCCAACCTTTAATGCAGTGGTTAAGCTGTCTTGGAGCCTTTTGGGGGATTCGGGTTTAACTTCCAATCGATCGATTACGATATCAATATCGTGAATTTTATAACGATCTAACATCATACCCGTGGTGATATCGAGCATCTCTTTATCTACAACGACCTTGTTGTAACCACGCTTTTTAATTTGCTCGAATAATTCTCGATAGTGTCCTTTTCTTGATTTGATTACCGGTGCCGTTAAAACTATTTTTTGATTTTCGTAGGTAGTTGAAATTTTTTCATAAATCTGATCCTCTGAATACCGAACCATTTTTTCACCAGTGATGTGACTGTATGCCTCACCCGCACGTGCAAATAACAATCGCAAGAAGTCATAAACCTCAGTTACGGTTCCAACTGTACTTCGTGGATTTCTCGAAACGGTTTTTTGCTCGATAGCAATTACAGGAGAGAGTCCTTTCACTTTGTCCACATCCGGGCGTTTCATGTCTCCCACAAATTGCCGTGCATACGCAGAAAATGTTTCTAAATATCTTCTTTGGCCTTCTGCAAATAGAGTATCAAAAGCTAATGAACTCTTACCCGAACCCGATAAACCTGTGAATACAACCAACGAATTTCTAGGAATCACCAAGTCCACATTTTTTAAATTGTGTTCCCGGGCACCTTCAACAATGATTACTTTTTCGCTGTCAGGTTGATTGATGTCAAGAGGCCTTTGGGTCATAAATCGCAAAAATACGAAAGAATATACCTTTACTTACATATTACGTCGATTATTCCTTCTTTAAAGTCTAATCAAATGCGTATTATCCGAAACATCGTATTTTTGTTCCCAGTGACCAACCAATTTCTTAGGTATTACCGAATACATCCGCTTCGAAGCATACTCATTGTAGGATTAATATTCCGTTTAATTGCGGCTTTTTTTTCAAAAGGTTATGCCTTCACAGACGATCATTATTTTGTTATTGAAGAAGCCCAACAATGGATTATGCAAGGAGGGGAGGAGCGTTCATTTTTCAATCCCAATATCATTACGGAAGATCGGTTATCTCACAGTTCTTTTTATACATTCCTTCATTATTCTTTATTTCAATTTTATCGACTAATTGGGTTTGAAAACCCAATATATATCATGTTTTCAGTTCGATTGATGCATGCTTTGTACAGTTTGATAATTATTTATTTGGGATTTAAGATTTCAAGGAAATTAAGCAACCTTAAAAGCGCAATACAAGTATCTTGGATGTTGGCAATAGCTTGGTTTATGCCATTTTTATCGGTAAGAAATTTAGTCGAAGTCGTTTGTATTCCTCCCTTGATGTTCGGAACCTGGTTGTTTTTACAGAACAAACGTAAATTATTTCTTTGGGCCGGTATCATGTTCTCGGTGGCTTTTGCCTTGCGGTTTCAGACCGTATTATTCTCAGGAATGTTTGGATTTATTTTATTATCACAGAGGAAATGGAGAGAGGCATTGCAGCTTTTATTTGGTTTTGGTTTAGGGAGTATCCTATTTTTAGGGATACTGGATTTTGCATTATTCAAAATGCCCTTCCACGAGTTGATAACCTACATAGATTATAACATGACACACTCTGGGGAATATCCCAACGGGCCTTGGTATCAATATCTATTCGTAATTCTTGGAATGTTGCTAATTTTTGCTCCAGCCAATTGGATTTATGCAAGTGTTTTGAAATTCAAAACATACCTGATTTTATTCTTGCCAACTTTAATCTTTCTTTTATTTCATTCGTATTTCCCAAACAAGCAAGAGCGTTTTATTTTACCTGTTATTCCATTTCTGATAATGGGTGGAATTTTGGCATGGAATGAATTGTTTCCTGAAAAAATGAAGTGGAATACATTTTCAATGCGATTTTTCTGGATCTTAAACATGCCTCTATTATTGGCATTATCCCTTGCATCAACGAGAACCGCTAAAATGGATGCCATGTATTATTTGTTTCAGCAAGAGGACGCAAAACATTTTGTAATTGAATCATCACATAAAGATTACATGGAATATATGCCACGTTTCTATGGACAATTCTGGCAACCCTATCAACACATTTTGCCTAATTGCGATTCGGAGTGTTTCTTTGATTCTGCAAGTTTAGGTGTGCATCCAGAGCCCAACTATATATTGTTCTTTGACAAAGAAAATTTAAAAGAACGTGTAAAAAGGGTTCAGAAAAGAGCAGAAATTGAAAGGGTTCAAGTAATAAAATCTTCTTGGTTAGATCGATTGATTCCTAAACTAAATCCAATTGTAAAGAGTCAGGAAATATATATTTATCGGGTGAACGGCATACGACGCGTATTACCAACTACCACCGGCACCACCTCCGTTGAATCCGCCGCCGCCGCCGAATCCTCCGAATCCTCCTGAACTACTGCCACCACCGAATCCGCTTCCAAAACTACTCGCACCAAAGAAAATAGGTGGTGTGTAGTATCCACGTCTCGAATATCCACCTCCTCCGCCTCGACGAACGAACATAAGATAGAAGAGTAGGAACATGAATATTGGGCCAAGCACGCTTAGAAATGATTCTTTTTTCTTTTTATTATTTTTGTTGCGCCCTTTAAATTCTCCTTTTATTTCAAAGGCTAATGCGTAAACAGTTTCTCGAATAGCATTATAATAATCACCTTGTTTTAAGAAAGGAACGAGCGATTTTCTTCCTATATCTCCAACGATTCCATCGGTTAATTTTCCCTGTGTTTTATCCGCCGTTATTATATGAAATTTTCGGCCCCCAATATTCAAATAAACCAGAATTCCATTGTTCACGCCACTATTCCCAATTTTCCATCCTCTCGAAATGAACAATGCTCTATCAAAGGCTTCATAATCGCAATTTGGTTCTAATACAACGGCAATTTGAACTCCCATTGAATCTTCAAAATCGCTCAATAAATTATTAAGCATAAGTACTTCGTTTTTATTCAAAACACCTGCATAATCATTAAGATAATCGGTGTATTGAGGAAGTTTCTGTTCTGCGCTCAAAAAGTTAAGCCCTAACAGAAAGCCAATAAAGAAAAATATTTGCTTAATAAATCTTGTTTTTGGTAACTTCATTGGATAGTTCATTCGGGTTCTCATCACTTGGAGGGAAATATTTTGAAAGTTGTTTCCCCACCACATGGACGCCTTTTACGATGCCTTCTGTGATTGTGCCTGTTTTGATATTTTGAATAATTTCGTCCTTCACGGCTTCCCAAAATTCAGTTCCTACATGTTTGTGTATACCTTCATCACCGATAACCGCAATTTCATGTTTGCGAAGTCTTAGGAAAATCAACACCCCATTGCGATTTTCAGTTTTATGCATTTCAAGGGCTTCAAAGACTTTTTGTGCTTCTGCTAAAAGTGGAAGTTTGGATCCGCAAACCGTGTAATGGACTCTTATTTCTGCAGACGTGATTTCCTCCGCTTCGGTAATCGATTGAACTACTTTGGCGGTTTCGATTTGCCCTGCTGGCGAAAACTTTTGTAATCCTTTAAATCCGAACAACATCTAATTATTCGTAAATAGCATCGAGGTTAGGTGCGTTTTCCATGCCCTCAGAAGCAGAGAAACCTGATCGTTTTTCGAATCCGAAGAACCCTGCTAAAATGTTATTGGGAAATCTCCGAACTGTTTTGTTGTATTTGGCAACGGCATCATTAAAATCCGTTCTTGCTGTACTGATTCGATTCTCTGTTCCAGCAATTTCATCATTCAATTTAGCAAATTGTGGAATGGATTTTAAGTCAGGATATTTTTCTACTACTACCATCAAACGCGATAAAGTTCCGTTTAATTTGGATTGTGCAGCTTCAAATTGTTTAAGATTATCGGCATTTAATTTGCTCGCATCGATATTCATACTAGTAGCCGATGCACGCGCAGAAACTACTTCTTTTAAGATATTTTCTTCGGTTTTAGCCGCTTTAACAACGGTTTTGGCAAGATTCAAGATTAAATCGCCTCGTCTCTGGTACTGGGTTTCAACATCATTCCAAGCTTTCTCGACATCCTCGTCTTTACCGATCATACCATTATAGGTACTGCAGCCCATCCCAAAAATCAATACGAAAAAACCAATTACGGCAATCAAAATTATATTACTGCGTTTCATAAATACTGTATTTCAAATATACGCGCAAACGCGTTTTTCATTCTTAGATTTACTTCAAAGAAATCAATTTCTTCGTTCAACTCCTTAGAAATACTTGTTACCGCTTTATCCGGTATTCCACATGGTACGATATGGTTAAACATGTTTAAATCGGTATTTACATTCAAAGCCAATCCATGCATGGTAACATATCTACTACTCTTTATACCAATGGCCGCAATTTTTCTTTCTTTTTCGCTTCCAATATCGAGCCATACACCAATTCTATCATTGATAGTACCCGAAGCGATTCCATAGGTTTTTAGAACCTCCTTTATGCAAGATTCAATGCTACTCACATAACTTTTAATTCCCATGTTTAATTGCTCCAAGTCAAAAATAGGATATACAACCAATTGTCCTGGTCCGTGATAGGTAATGTCTCCACCTCTTTCTATTTCAAACACTTCTGCTCCCAAGGAACTGAGCATCTCAGGGGTAGCTAATAAATGATTCTTTTTTGCGTGTTTACCGAATGTATACACAGGAGAGTGTTCAACAAAAATTAGATGCATATCGGAGTGATTTCCCTTTCTTTTTTCTTCAATGATTTCAGAAAATAGCTTTTGTTGGAAATCCCAAACCTCTTTATAAGAAACGCGACCCAATTGGTGAAAAACACAATTAATCATGCCTCAAAGTTAATGCCCTTTTTGCGCTTCTCTTTTAGTCTGTCTGTATTTTTGAAAAAGCGGAGCACACCGAGTTCAAAGAAAGAATCTTATCGTAACCTGAATGATGAAACCAGAATCGAAATATAAATCTAATCGAAAAATCGGGAATAAAGCAGAAAAGTTGGCGGAAATTTGGTTGATTCGAAATGGTTACCAAATTGCACACAAAAATTGGTTTAAAAATCATCAAGAGATTGACTTGGTTGTGGAAAATGCCAAATACCGGGTGTTTGTAGAAGTTAAATTTAATAATGCAAAATCTATGAATTTTCCAGAATCAAAAATTAACAAGTACAAGAGGCAATATATTCAAAATTGCGCACAGCAATATCAAGAGGAATTCCCTTGTAATAAAACCATTAGGTTCGATATCATTGCCATTACCCAAAGTGCATTTTCATGCCAGTTATTCCATATGAAAGATGCATTTTTTGGTCGTCACTCGTGTAAAAGTTCTAACCGTTTGTCTCATTTTTACGACATAGATTTTAATGTCAAACGCTTTTAGTCTTTCTTTGCACCCAATGAAAATACGTGTGTTCGGAATTCTAGCTTTTAGCATTGCTCTTCAAATCAATGCACAGCATACCTGTGGAACTGATTTATATCATGAAAAGCAGTTGGCTCAAAATCCAACCTTGAAAGTTGTCGAATCTGACCACAACTCAAAGAGTCGTGTGTATGTTAAAAAACAACAAAATAATGTAAACAAAAGGGCGGCTACGTACACAATTCCTGTGGTATTTCATGTGATTCACACTGGCGGAAGTGAAAATATTTCCAGAGAACAAATATTGGATCAGATCCGAATTTTAAATGAAGATTTTAGTTACACGAATCCAAATAAAGTCAATTTAAGAGATGCATTTAAAAATGTAGCGGCGGTTGGAGATGTTGAATTCAAATTGGCGACAATTGACCCATCGGGTAATTGTTTTGATGGGATTAATAGAATTTACTCTCCAAGTGGTGTTGATATGGATATGAGTGATGAACCCGTTAAAGATTTGGCCTATTGGAATTATCGTAAATACCTTAATATTTGGGTAGTTACCAATATAGAAAGCGGATCTGGAACAGGAACTGTTTTGGGGTATGCGGTTTTCCCTTGGACGTCTAATTTTAATAAAGATGGAATCGTAATTCGTCACGATAGAGTTGGCTCAATTGGAACGGCTTCTAATACGGATGATGGTCGTACTTTGACCCACGAGATAGGACACTGGTTGGGTTTGTATCATACATTTCAAGGTGGATGCAGCGACGGTGATAATTGTGACGATACACCACCGGTTGTAAGTACATTTACAAATGCTAATTGTCCAGCTAACGGGAATTCTTGTAATACAGATTTTCCTGATTTACCAGATATGTGGGAGAATTACATGGATTATTCTAATGGTAAATGCATGAGCGCTTTTACAAAAGAACAGGTTGCTCGCATGCATTATTACTTGGAAACCTTACGAAGTACCATTTACAGTTCTTCGAATCTGTTATCTGTTGGGGTAAATAAACAAAATGCTAAGCCTACGGCAGCTTTTAACTCCAATACTCGGGTGATTTGCGCAGGTAAAGCGGTTAAATTTTATGACTTAAGCTGTAAAGGCGAAGTTTCTGGTCGCCTATGGACGTTTCAAGGAGCCCAACAAACAAGCTATTCAGACGCCAATCCAGTTGTTATTTATAATAACCCTGGTTCATATGAGGTGAAGTTACAAGTTGAAAATAACTTTGGTAGTGATAGTAAAACAGAAACTGCCTATATAAAGGTCTTAGATGAATTTGGTAAAGAAAGTCCCAATTTTGAGGAAGGTTTCGAAAACGGAGACCCAATTGCTATTTCTGGATTTGAACATTTATCACCAACGTATAAATTTGATAGGACAAATCTGGCGGGTTACACGGGCAGTTATTCTTTTCGGGCTAATATCAACGCTTCAACGCCTGCAGGTGCAGTTTTCAGTTTCCAGACCCCTTCATTTGATTTGTCTCAATTACAAACTGGGTTCTCACCTAAATTCACTTTTTGGGCATCATATGCTCAGCCAAGTGCCGATGTGACCGAAACCTTGAAAATTTACATATCCACGGATTGTGGCGGTAATTGGGAGCAAATTTACCAGCGAAATGGGAGTTCTTTAGCATATTTAAATGCGCCTTTTACAAATGGATTTAAACCCACAACATCGACACAATGGAGAAGGCATGGACTCGGTTCTTTAAGCAGCCTCGGATACGGAGATGCAAAGAGTGCAATTTTCCGAATAGATGTACTCAGTGGTGGAGGAAACCCGGTTTATTTAGACAATATCAATTTAAGTCCGTTCTTTGCTTCTACTGAAAATCCCAATTTCGAGCCATTTTCAATGGAGTTATTCCCAAATCCTGCGACAGAAAAAACCAATTTAACGCTTCTCAATAACAAAGAAATTCATCAGGCTCACATTGCGTTATACGACGTAACAGGGCGCATGGTTTCTTTGATTTATAAAGGGGCTTTATTTCAAGGCAAACAAGAATTTGAAATAATACACCCAACAAATGCAAGCTTTGGTGTGTATTATATTAGAGTAAATACAAATGAAGGTAGTGCTTCACAACGATTAATTTTCGAAAACGAATAAATGAAGAATCTGGTAATAGTTGAGTCACCCGCTAAAGCAAAAACAATTGAAAAGTTTTTGGGTGCAGATTACACTGTTGTATCGTGCAAAGGTCATATTAGGGATCTAGCAGATGGTAATGATGCCATTGATATCAATAATGGATTTATGCCCAAATATGTAGTCTCAGATGACCGACAAGCGGTTGTTCGTGAACTTAAATCTTTGGTTAAAAAAGCAGATGTAATATGGTTAGCAACGGACGAGGACCGCGAAGGAGAGGCTATTTCATGGCATTTAGCGGAAGAATTAAAATTGGATAAAACGACAACGAAAAGGATAGTTTTTAATGAAATTACCAAACCTGCCATACAACGTGCAATTGAAAATCCTAGGAATATCGATCAATTCCTAGTAGATGCCCAACAAGCACGTCGAATTTTAGATAGGCTAGTAGGTTACACATTGTCTCCCGTGCTATGGAAGCAGGTAAGACCTAGATTAAGCGCAGGTCGAGTTCAATCCGTTGCCGTTAGACTGGTTGTTGAAAGAGAACGGGAAATTATTGATTTTGTTGAAAAAAGTGAATTTAGGGTAGTCGCTATATTTGAAAAGACCAATGGCAAATTAATAAAGGCCGAATTACCTCAAAAATTCGCAAATCAAGAGTTAGCCGAGGCTTTTTTAGGGAAATTAATTGGAGCTCAATTTAGTGTAAGCAACATCGAAGTAAAGCCTACATTCAGAAGTCCTTCAGCACCTTTTACAACCTCGACACTCCAACAGGAAGCATCGCGCAAATTGGGATTTGACGTTTCGAGAACAATGCGGGTAGCACAGAAACTTTACGAAAACGGTCATATTACCTATATGCGTACCGATTCTACCAACTTGAGCAAAACGGCAATTGATGGTGCAAAAAATGAAATTCTATCTGCTTATGGTGAAGCTTTTTCAGAACCTAAAAACTTTGCTACTAAAAGCGATTCTGCACAAGAAGCACACGAAGCGATACGACCAACTTATTTTGATAAACATAAGGCAGGCGGCACCCCAGAAGAACAGCGTTTATATGATTTAATTTGGAAGAGATCCATTGCTTCTCAAATGTCTAAGGCGAGATTGGAAAAAACGACCTTAGATATTCAAAATAGCAATACCTCAGATATTTTTAAGGCATCTGGTGAGGTAATTAAGTTTGAGGGCTTTTTGAAGGTGTATTTGGAAGGTACGGACGATGAGTCAGAAGAAGACCAAGAAGGCATGTTGCCTTCTGTTGAGAATGGCGAAAAACTAGCCTATCAAACCATAACGGCCCAACAAAAATTCGCCAAACATGCGCCTCGTTTTACGGAAGCTTCATTAGTGAAAAAATTAGAAGAATTGGGAATTGGTAGACCTTCTACCTACGCACCAACCATTCAAACCATTCAAAAGCGTGGTTATATTTTGCAAGAAAGTCGTCCTGCACAACAACGTGATGTTCCTAAAATCACCCTTAAAAATGACACCATTGTTGCTAGTTCTGAGACAGAAAATTTTGGAGCTGAAAAGAATAAACTCTTCCCAAGCGATATAGGAATGTTAGTGACGGATTTCCTTTCTGAGCATTTTAAAGATATCATGGATTATGGGTTTACTGCGCAAGTAGAAGCGAAATTTGATGAAATTGCAAAGGGAATGCAAGGTTGGCAAATTATGCTCGATGAGTTTTATAAACCATTTAAAATTACGGTTGCTGATACCATTCAGAATGGGGGTAGAGTAAGTGGTGAGCGAATCCTTGGGAAAGACCCAGTTAGTGGGTTAACCATTTTAGTGCGTATGGGACAATATGGCCCCATGGTGCAATTAGGGTCTCGCGAAGAAACCGAAACACCAACATATGCCAGCTTATTAAGAACGCAAAGGTTAGAAACGGTTACGCTTCAAGAAGCCATTCAGATGCTTGATATCATGAATAACGGTTTCGAATTTAATGGGCAACATGTTCAAATTGGAGTAGGAAGATTCGGACCCTACATCAAATATGGCGAGAAATATATAAATGTAAAAGACGATTCCGAGTTACTTACATTGAATCAAGAGAAAATCAATCATATGTTGACAGAGTTTGAAAAATCTCCGAGTTTCCCAGTTAATTTAGGAGATTACGAAGACAAACCAGTTCAAGTTAATGCCGGTAGATTTGGTCCATATGTGAAGCATGCTTCTTTGTTTGCAAGTATCCCTAAAGCTGAAGATCCTTTTACGGTCACTTTAGAAAGAGCAATTGAATTAATCGAGAAAAAACGGGCAGATAATCTTCAGAAAATGCTTAAAACATTTGAAGGAAGAGACGATGTGAGCGTTCAAAAAGGCAGATACGGTGCTTTTATTAAATACGGCAAGGCTAATTTGAAAATCCCTAAGGATGTGGACTATAACGATCTTACCATTGAGGATATTGAAAAAATAGCTAAGGAGTCGGATCAAGCAGATAAAAAATCCGGTGCTAAGAAATCCACTGCAAAGAAAACCACGGCAAAAAAGTCAACAGCAAAAAAGCCGGCTGCGAAGAAAAAAAGTTCGAAATAAATATCTAATTGAGCAACAATAAAGATATACATGCATTGGTGAAATTATTGGATGATTCCGATGCTGAAGTTGTCGATATTGTAGAGAAAAAGTTAATTGATGAGGGGGCATACTACATACCTGAACTTGAAGAAATTTGGTTAGAAAATCATTATCCTGAACTCAATCAGAGAATAGAAGAAATAATCAAAAGATATCAAAAGGTATCACTTTTACAAGACATCGATTTATGGCTTAAAAAGAAAGATGAGGCGACAGCTCTAGAAGCATGGGTATTGGCAAGTAGGGTTCAGTATCCTGGTCTTAAAATTGGCATGATCAAGGCCCATTTGAATCAACTTAAAATAGATGCTTGGGTTAAAATGGGTGGTGTGAGAAATCCATTAGATCAAATTCAAATTCTCAATCATATTTTTTTCGAAACTTATGGGTTTAAAGGAAATAATGAGAACTACCATAACCCGGACAATTCTGTTGTTACAAGGGTGATGGAAACCAAATTGGGCAATCCCATATCATTATCGGTACTTTACATGTCTATAGCGCATGATTTGGGCTTACCTTTATTTGGTGTAAACCTTCCGCAGCATTTTGTTTTAGCCTATTGCAGACTGAATACGCCGCCTAATGAGAATGGCACGTACGATCGTTCTAGGCTTAAAGTCGGGAATGTCGAGAAGGTTAATTTTTATGTAAATGCATTTTCTAAAGGTCAAATTTTTACTAAAGAAAGTGTAGATGCCTTTTTAAAAGTTATTAAAGTAAGTCCTCAAGCTTCTTTTTACGAACCATGTGATAATTTAGAAATATTTAGACGCATTTTGAGAAATCTTCATTTTGCTTATTCCGAGCAGCAAGATTCAGAAAAACAAAGAGATGTGTTGGATATTATGAAACACTTAGGCATGGTTGATTCTGAGGAATCCTAGCTTACATTTGTTACCTCGCAATAAATTTGCGAAATTTGCAACATCTTATTATGGCAGAAAATCCAATTCTCGTTCCAAAAATGGGCGAAAGCATTAACGAAGCAACTGTAATTCGTTGGCTTAAAAATGTGGGTGATAAAATTGAAAAGGATGAACCCATCGTGGAAATTGCTACCGATAAGGTAGATAATGAAATTCCAAGTCCTGCAGATGGTATACTTACACAACAATTATTTCAAGATGGAGATGTCGTGAAAGTTGGTGAGGCCATAGCAATGTTCAGTTCAGATTCAGCTGCGGTAGCGGCGACCGCTGAACCGAAAAAAGAAGAAACAACAGTTGAAATCGATACTGCGGTTGAAAATATTGAAAATCAAATTAACGAAGCAATATCAATTTCCCAGGCGGCTCCCGTTTCAAAGCCAGCAGGATCCAATCGGTTTTATTCTCCATTGGTAATGAATATTGCCAGCCAAGAAGGCGTTAGTTCTGAAGAATTAGAAAGAATTGAAGGAACGGGCATGGAAGGTCGAGTGACCAAAGCCGATATACTTAAATACTTACAAAATAGAAAATCAGCTCCCGTTGAAGTTCAAACAGCAACTGGTGTCACTAACGCTGCAACAAGCGTGTCTGCACCGATTCAAAATGATGCAGTACAAACCAAAGCCGTAGCACATACAAGCCCAATTAATTTGAATCCAGGGGATGAGATTATCCAAATGGATCGCGTTCGTAAAATGATCGCTGACCATATGGTTATGAGCATGCAAACCAGCCCACATGTTACTTCATTTGTAGAAGCAGACGTGACCAATGTGGTTAATTGGAGAAATAAAATTAAAGATGGTTTCAAAAAGAGGGAAGGTGAAAATTTGACTTTTACACCCATATTCCTTTGGGCCATAGCAAAGGCCATAAAAGATTATCCGATGATTAATGTTTCTGTTGATGGAGACAAAATCATAAAGAAACGCAATATCAATATTGGTATGGCTGTGGCACAAAATAATGGTAATCTGATAGTTCCCGTTATTAAAAATGCCGATTCTATGAATTTACTCGGCCTCACGCGCGCTGTGAATGATTTTGCGGTTCGAGCAAGAAACAATAAATTAACTCCCGATGATATTCAAGGTGGCACATACACCTTAACCAACGTAGGTTCATTTGGAAATATAGCTGGAACACCCGTAATTAATCAACCTCAAGTAGCTATAATGGCTGTGGGTACCATTACGAAGAAGCCTGCCGTAATTGAAACAGAACATGGTGATGTTATTGCCATTCGACAGAAGATGATATTATCGCATAGCTACGATCATAGGGTGGTAGACGGAGCCTTAGGAGGGATGTTTGTAAAGCGAGTTGCAGAATATCTCGAACAGTGGGATGTAAATACAGAAATTTAAGGGTCATGACAAACCGGATATGGAAACTAAAATTACCCGGTTTGTCAACCTGTTTTTAATTTTCTTAATTCTGAATTCAGCGGTTTATCTCTTCGATGAGATTTTACCCCCTGTGGTAAAGGTGTATACCATAACCAATAATCACAAACAAGTTAGTTTTACAGAAGAGTTAAAGGTCAATAAAGATTTGGCTTATGCACTTCTCGTGGAAGATTCATTAAATTCGGATAAAGACGATAGAGTATTGCTCGTAGAGGTGGATGAGCCCACTTATTATAGGGCTAAAAAAGGCGATAAAGCTTATCTGTATTTTACACCGTTGCATGGTCTTGTTAGATTCTGCCTAGATGAGAAGCATCCGGTGCTTACCACTCAGAATCCATATAATTTTCAATATCCATTGGAAGTCGAAAATTTACTTATGCCATTAGTTATCATAGGATTGGCTATATTGGGATATAAAATTAATTTATTCGAAGCTAAGTTTGCGATTTTTCTGTTTACGAGCATTTTTGCGGTTGTGTTGAGATGGTTATTTCGTTAAAAGAAACATATCGAAATCCCTTTTCTTGGGTGTACCTGATGCTACTTGTTTTTGCGGGTATGCAACAGTTTTTACACCCTAAAGAATTAATGGATACTCTTGAATACAAAAGCTCAGTGCAGTATTGGTTTAATTCGGACTCCATCAAATTAAACCCTTATTTAGGCAGGTGGATGTATGTAACACGACGAACTTTAGGATACCCATTATTGATGAAAATTTTCGGCGATTGGGGCATTCAGATTTTAGGTCTAGTATCCGCAATTATATCACCCGCAATACTTATCGCCATTTTTAAAAATAGAGCAACTAAAATTAGAGAAAATTGGTTCTGGCTTTTTTGGTTAACGCAACCACTTCAATTTTTTTATTCAGCTCTTCCAATGCCCGAAATAATCAGTCAGTTTCTTCTTTGTTGTTGGTTGCTTTTTTTCTTAAAGAGGCAAAGTTTTAAATCTGGTTTGATCTTGAGTTTTTTAATTCTTATTAAACCCATATTCATTGTTTTACTAGGGCCTATAACTATTTTATTGATACTCAAATTTTTTGGTAACTATAGATTAATAGAACGATTTAGGTTTTTAAATCAAATTTCTTTTAATGGGTATAATCCAACTGCATTATTAATACCCATTGGATTCATAATTATAGTTGGGTTCTATAATCTTTCAAAATGGGGCGTACTGCATTTATCCTCAATTAGTACGACAAATTTTTATGAATACAATCGGTATCAAACCCTGAAAGAAGCACGCGGTACTGCTTTTACTGATTCTTTATATCAAATGGAATCTGTACAACTCAACTCCATGTCGGATTTTGATCCCGAAAAAGGCAATTTGCTTAAATCGTTGTCGGCATCTACAATTTTGAGGTATCCGACATCATACCTCAAAATACATGCTAAGGGTATGTTGCAGATGTTTATAGACCCAGGGCGCTACGACGCGATGGTATTTTTGGATTGGCCACAAACGAATGGTTTTTTTGGGTTGAAAAATGGACATCCCAATGCAAAAAGTAGACCTACTTATGAATGGTTGTATATTTTCATTTTTGCTTTCTTCAATTTGGTGAAGTTTGCCATTTTAATTTGGGCTATTTTCAAATTGATACGGGTAAGGAGTAAACAATATGCCCACTTGTTATTTCTATTTTCAATAATGCTCGTTTATGCGTTCGCCATCGGGAGTGTGGGAACAGCTCGTTATCTTATACCGGTTTATCCCATTATGGCCTATATAAGCATTCATTTTATTTCGCATAGAAAATCGCAACATGAAAATTCTATTATTGAGCGATAATCACGCGCATTGTGATTCAGGGATTTTGAAACATGTGCAATGGGCAGATGAAGTTTGGCATGCGGGAGATTGGCTGAATTTAGATTTGCATTTCGAAATTGAAAAATTAGGAAAGCCTATTATGGGAGTATTTGGAAACGTAGATGGTACGGATGTCCGCGGATACTACCCAGAATTTCAACATTTTGAAAGAGATGGTTTACGCATTTTTATGACGCATATTGCTGGTAAACCTGGGAAATACCCAAGTCGCATTTTATCTGAAGCAAGAAAGTCTCGACCCAATATTTTTATTTGTGGTCACTCACATATTTTATTGGTAAAACACGATCCTCAAAACAATTGGATACATTTAAATCCTGGAGCTATAGGATTACATGGCTTTCATGCAGTTAGAACGGCCTTGCGATTTGAAATTCAATCGGGTAAAATGGTCAATCTAGAAGTAGTAGAATGGCCAAGAAAACAAACTTCAGAAATATTATAAAAATCAATTGTTAATTTGCTCTAAAGTGTTATTTTTGCATTCCTTTTAAAGGAAGCCCAGGTGGCGGAATTGGTAGACGCGCTGGTCTCAAACACCAGTGGGGTTAAACCCGTACCGGTTCGACTCCGGTCCTGGGCACCACTTGAATCGAATCATACATACACAGATTCCAACTATCGACGGTCATCATTTGACCGTCGATTTGTTTTTACCCGAAATGCCGGGTTCGGAAAAGTTAAGCGTTAGCATTTATTGCCATGGTTTTAAGGGTTTTAAAGACTGGGGTTTTGTTCCTCATATCCATGAATTTATGGTTACCGAAAACCGTGCTCTCTTAACATTTAATTATTCGCACAACGGTGTTGATAAACGCGACTTTGATGCATTAGATTTGTTTGCTGCAAATACCATCGGTCAAGAGCTACGCGATATGGAGTCCATCGCCCGTTGGATTCAAGAGGAAGCAACTGAAACCTATCATTTGCATCCGGAGAAGTTGGATTGGATAGGACACAGTAGGGGTGGCGGTAATGTTTGGGTTTTTAGTGCACTTTTCCCTCAATACGTCCGTAAAATTGTGACTTGGGCTTCCATTAACAATTACGAACATCTTTTTAGAGATATTGATAAGGAAAAATGGAAAGCAGACGGTATTACTCATATAACAAACGCACGCACCCAACAAGCGATGCCCATGAATTGGATGATTTATGAAGAATTTGAATCCAATCGTGAATTATATGATATTGTAAAATCTGCTCAAAAATTGGATAAACCGGCTTTAATTATTCATGGTTCCAATGATTCTGCGGTGCCAATTTTGCAAGCTGAAAAGTTAGCCGAGTCTTGTATGCATGCCATATTTATCAAGGTGCCCAATCAAGATCATACATTTGGCACTTCCCACCCGATGAAAAGTTTGGAACAGGCCAGTCATGCCTTTTGGTTAGTTTTAGATAATACCTTGGAGTTTCTTGAGGAAGAAGCTGAAGATCAAATTATAGCTTAATTTTCCTTGGTGCTAGCACGGGAAAGTCGATCGTTAATCGCTTTTCCCAGTCCTTCGTCGGGCATCCATTCAAAATATACTTTTTTAAAACCTGCCTTATCGAATTCGCGCAGTGTTGAAAATAAGGAACTTGTAGCTTCCTTTAAATTGCCATTTTCCGAGAGATAATATTCAAAATCAGAAATTTTCGTTTTGGATTTATGAAACAATAACAACGGAATTTCTTTGGGGAATTTTTCACCCTTAAAGGAATCTAACGGTATTAATTGACACTTAGGGGCATAGTGATGAGCCAATTGTCCGGGAATAGCACTGGAATTTGGTGCATGTTGAATGTCAACAATAACCTCAGGGATGTATTTTTGAATTTCTTCCGTTGGAATTCCACCTAACCTCAGAATTTTGGGTGCCTCATCGAGAAACGAAACAATAGTAGACTCAATTCCAACTTTTGAAGGGCCTCCTTCTAAAATATACGGAATCTTCGTTTGGAGTTGATCGTAAACATGCTGGGAACAAGTAGGACTGACATATTTGAACGGATTGGCAGATGGCGCAGCCAGTGGATAGGGTAGTTTTTCCAGTAATTTTAACGCAATAGGATGCTGGGGTACTCGCACGGCAACACCGTCGCTTCCCGCCGTTACTAAATCCGGAACAATTTCAGATTTGGGCAAAATCAAAGTGAGAGGTCCAGGCCAAAATAACGCTGCCAATTTATACGCTGACGAAGGAAATTCCCTAACGCAAGTCTTAATCGCATTAATGTCTTTAAAATGAAGGATTAACGGATCAAAATAAGGTCGGTTCTTTGCTTCAAATATTTTGGATACAGACTTAACATTTAATCCATTTCCAGCTAAACCGTAAACAGTTTCTGTTGGAATACCTACCAATTCATCGCGATCAAGCCAATCTTTTGCGACTAGAATTTGGTCACCGATTATGGTTTCAAACGCCATTATCTGCGTTTTAAGCTGTATTTATCGATTTTATTGTACAAATGGCTGCGTTGAATGTCAATCTCAGAGGCGGTCTTTGCAACATTCCATTGGTTCTGAATTAATTTACGTTCAATAAAAACCTTTTCAGCCCAATCTCGGAATTCCTGCAGAGTCTGGTAATCATCTACAACTCCAAAAGGATCCGAACCTCTTTGAGCAGGATTGCTGTACATGAAAACATCATCTCCTGTGATTTCTTTACCAGATAATATCACAAGTCGTTCGATTACGTTACGCAATTCGCGAATGTTACCCGTCCAGTTAACGTCTTTCAGAGCCTGATAACCGTCTTCGGTGAAATCCTTCCTGGGGAAACCATTCTCTGCACAAATTTCATCTAAAAATTTATTGGCAATCAGCGGTATATCGTCTACACGTTCATTAAGTGTTGGCACGTGAATAAGAATTACCGACAAGCGGTGATAAAGATCCATACGGAATCTACCTTGTTCGATTTCTTCCAAAAGATTTTTATTGGTAGCCGCAACTATCCGAACGTCAACTTTAATTTCTTTGTCGCCGCCAACACGAGAAATCCGACCTTCTTGAATGGCACGAAGCACTTTTGCTTGTGCGGCCATACTCATATCTCCAATTTCATCTAAAAACAAGGTGCCACCATGTGCTTGTTCAAATTTACCTATTCGTTGTTTTATCGCCGAAGTAAAACTGCCTTTCTCGTGTCCGAATAATTCACTTTCGATAAGTTCTGTTGGAATAGATGCACAATTGACTTCAACAAGAGATTGATTCGCTCTTGTGCTTCTTTCATGAAGCCAACGGGCAACCAATTCTTTACCGGTACCATTCTCACCTGTAATCAGAACTCGTGCTTCCGTAGGTGCTACTTTTTCAATGGTATCTTTGATTTTTGTAATAGCAGGGGTTTCGCCAATGATATCAAACGTTTTTGCAACCTTCCGTTTCAAATGGGTCGTCTCTACGACTAAATTGTTCCGATCAATGGCATTTCGTAAGGTAATAAGCAGACGATTTAAGTCGGGTGGTTTCGTAATGAAGTCAAAGGCTCCTTTTTTGGTGCTTTCTATGGCCATTTCAACATTACCATGACCTGAAATCATTACCATTGGAATTTCAGGCTTGACGGCTTGTACGCGTTCAAGTAGTTCAACACCATCTATACCCGGCATTTTGACGTCACACAATATCACGTCAAAATCATTTTTTTGTATCAACTGCCAACCCTTTTCTCCGTTTTCTGCGAGCGTTACATCGAAGTTTTCGTATTCAAGTATCTCCTTTAGCGTTTCGCGAATCGGAGCTTCGTCGTCTATTACCAATATGTTAGGCATATATTTAGAATTTAGTGTCTACAAATATGGTGGATTATTTAATAGACACTATCCACTTTTTTAGGGAGTTTATCCACGAATTGATAAATACGAAGGAATTCTAACACATTTAATTAAGTGTTTTTAAAATTAACTGATTGATTATTAATAACTTTTATATGGTTATTGGCCATTTTTTTGTCTTTCAATTTGTTCTAAAAGTCCAATAATCAAAAGGGAAGAGGTTTAATCGATGAACACAAATTTATTTGCGATTATTGGATAATTGCAGCATATTTGTTCTGAATTGAAATGTATGACACCGACATTAGTGAGTAGAAAAGCTTTAGCAGCTTGGGTTTTACTTGGATTTGCATCTATACAGTTGCAGGCACAACAAGACCCTTCCTACACGCATTTTACCTACAATAAATTATTGTACAATCCGGCTTATGCAGGAGCATCCGATAATTTTTGTTTAAATGCTATTAACCACCAGCAGTGGTTGGGTTATCGCGATGAGTCGCCATTGATAGGTACTCAAGGTAATGGTTTCCCCGCAACCGGTGAAACCGTTAGAGGTGTTAACCCGAGAACAACTGGGGTTGGATTTTCAGCACCAATTCGCTTGAAAATAAAAGATGAGAAAGTAAATGTGGGTGGAGCTTATGCTTCATTTATATCGGATCAATTAGGCTATGAGAGCTCAACCTTCTTTAGAGGTGGAATCGCCGGTGCTTACGCGCTGCCTGATGGATCCAGCATTCGTGTTGGTTTTGAGTTAACATCTCTAACTAAACAATTGGATGGTTCGAAATTGCGTTATCACGATCCTAATGATCCCAATATTCCAACCGGATTGACTGGAGACACCAAAATAAACTTTGGAACAGGTGTTTATTACATGAACCCGAATGTTATGGATGGTGTTTGGGGAGGAATTAGCATGACAAATCTATTGCCAACTGAATTTGAATACTCCACTGGAGGAAGCAACGTCGTTAAAATGGCAACTACCCAAAATTTATATGTTTCGGGAGGACTCAAAATGGAACAATTCCTAGGAAATCCATCATTGCGCCTTGAGCCTGCATTTTTATTAAAATCGGCAATGGGAGAGAACGGTGGTTTTATTAAACCCGAATTGGATTTACAAGGAATGGTGACCTACAACGATTTGTATGCTGCCGGTTTGAATCTTCGTTCTTATATAGCAGGAATGGATGCGTTGAGTATTATGATAGGTTATTATCCTCCTATTCCAGGTAACGCAGCTGGACAACAACAAACATTACGTGTGGGTTATTCTTATGATATTACTCTTTCTAGAATAAACCGTGCTAGCTACGGAACACACGAATTACAAGTGAACTATTGTTTCAACTTCACATTACCGGATAGACCACCTAAAATTTATCGCCACCCACGTTGGATGGTACGCGATCCATTGAAAGATTAATAAAAAAAGTTTATCCACATACAATAAACATTTATCGATAACGTTATTTAAAAGGTGAAAGCCAAAAATATTGGAAAATTGACATCTTTCCATATTTTTGCAACTTCACAAGAATTATACTTGAAACGAAATAAAATTACAATGAGAAACCAATTGATGGATTTCATCGCTAAGAAAGGAGCATTGAAAATGCCAAAGGCCTTAACCGCGAGCCCTGCGCTGAGGTTGTTTGCTATGGCTACGGTTGCCGTGTTTTTCGCTGGTTGTCCTAGCGATACCGGTGATTTGATCGGTGTACAAGGCAGAAGCCCTTGGTTGCATCCGCAACCTCCTGGGATGGTTTACGTAAGAACGGGAACTTTCCACACAGGTCAAGGAACTCAAGACGTATTCCAGTCGTATCTAGAACCTAACAAACAAATGACTGTTACAGGTTTCTGGATGGATGAAACAGAAATTACCAATAACGAGTACCGTCAGTTCGTACATCACGTTATTGACTCTTTAGCGAGAGCAATTCTTGATGAAGAAACCGGTGGTGGTGTTCATCTTGAATTGGCTAAGAAGCCAGTTCCTCCTGAAGCTGGGGTTGCTTTGTTTACGTCTCGTGTTGACGATCCTGATGATTTAGAATACGATCCAAATGCGTTTGACAATGAAGGTAATCCAATTAAGTATATCAATTACGATGAGCCTCTAGATAAAAAGTATCGCAGTAAAAATGGTGACAATTTTGACGAGATTTTATACCGTCGTATGGATTATCAAGGTGCTGAGCGTTTCCGTTTCAAGCGTCAAATCGATACGCGTAAGTTGAAATACCATTACCAATGGCAGGATTTAGCTCTAGCAGCTAATATAGATCGCGATAAATACAACGCTATGAATCGTGAGCGTTTCTTAGTAGACGAGGACGTTTTGGTTTATCCAGATACATTATGTTGGATACGTGATTTCACGTATTCGTACAACGAACCAATGGCACGTCAGTATTTCTGGCATCCACGTTACGATGATTATCCTGTTGTAGGTGTAAACTGGGCTCAAGCTCGTGCATTTTGTCACTGGAGAACTCATTTGAAAGAAAGCTATTGGAATCGTATAGGTCTTCCAAATACTGAAGATTTCAGGTTGCCAACCGAATACGAATGGGAATATGCTGCAAGAGGCGGTCGTATTGGAAACCGTTTTCCTTGGGGTGGTCCATATGCGCGTAACTCAAAAGGTTGTATGTTGGCTAACTTCAAGCCAATGCGCGGAGATTATGGAGCAAGCGACGGTGGTGTATATCCGGTTCGTGTAGATAGTTATTTCCCAAATGATTTTGGCTTATATAATATGTCAGGAAACGTTTCAGAATGGACGTCTACTGCATGGGATGAAACCAATAACTCGTTTGTGCATGATTTGAATGGTAACTACGATATCTACATTAAAGAGCACTCTGAAGACGCGAAAGAACAACAAGAAATAATGAATGTTCCTATCTCTCGTAAGCGTAAGGTAATTCGTGGTGGAAGTTGGAAAGATGTTGCCTACTACATCGAATGTGGTGCGCGTACTTACGAATACCAGGATACCAGTAAATCTTATGTTGGATTCCGTTGTGTACAAAGCTACATCGGGCGTTCTAACCAAGATTCTAAATAATTCAATAGAAAACAAACAAAACTAAACAACAATAAAACAAACTAAATTAATCAAACATGAGCAAAAGTTTTTTTGAATCGAAAAAGTGGAAAAAGACCATGAATTTCATCTATGGTTTTGGTGCGGCAATCGTAATTGTGGGAGCACTTTTCAAAATCCTTCACCTTCCTGGAGCAAACGCGATGCTTTCTGTTGGACTTCTTACAGAGGCGGCTATCTTTATGATTTCTGCATTTGAACCAGTTCACCAAGAGCCAGATTGGTCATTGGTATATCCTGAGTTAGCTGGTGGTGAGCCAAGCTAAAAAATCAGGTTCTACTGGAAGTGTCAGCCAGCAATTAGATTCTCTTTTGTCTCAAGCTAAAGTTGGTCCTGAATTGATTCAAAGCTTAGGAACAGGTTTACAATCATTAAGCACGAACGTGAAAGAAATGTCTTCACTTTCAAATGCGGCGGTTGCTACTAATGAATACGTAGATGCTACAAACAAAGCGACTCAAAACATGGGTAGCATTGCAAACAGCAGTGCAGTAGTTTCAGATTCTTTAGGATCGTTCTCAAGTTCTTTGTCGAACGTGATGAACAATTTAAGTGAATCAGAAGCAGCTACAGCTCAGTTCAAAGAATGAAATTTCAGATTTGAACAAGAACCTTGCTAACCTCAACAACATCTACGGAAACATGTTGAGTGCTATGGGAGGAAATCGTTAATTTTTGTTAAATCTCGAATTTTAAACTATAAATAAGTAAACATGGCAGGAGGAAAAGTAAGTCCACGTCAGAAGATGATCAACATGATGTATCTCGTGTTGACAGCGCTTTTGGCGTTGAACGTGACAAAGGAAATCTTGCTTGCATTTACCGTAATTGATAACTCTTTGAAGAAGTCAACGGCCAACATCGAAGTTAAAACGGTGCAAATGGTTTCGCAGCTTCAAAAGATTGCGGGTGATAATCAAGCAGCCAAAGCAGCATTGACTTATTGCAATAATGCAAACCAAGTAACTTCCGACTTTATTAATAATATTCACGAGATCAAAACCCACCTTTTGCGTTATTCGCAAGGTGCGATAGATCCCAACGATAAAAATATCAAACCAGAAGAGGCATTCAGTATCAAGGATGAAGAAAAAAAGGATTACAAATTCTTCAAACAGTATCCTTGGGCTGAAACTAAAATTGGTGATATGCCTGAATTAAAGGCAGGTGATAATTTAGATGATCACGTTCGTTACTTCAATGAAGAATTGGCAGGTAAGCGTGGTAAAGATTTGGAATTGTCTATCAACGATGCTCGTGTGAAACTTTTAAATTACCTTAAAAGTTGCACAAAGTGATACGAACTTGGGTAAGAATGCGGAAACACGTTCTTACTTAAAGAGCAAAATGACGGAGCTCTCTCAAAAGACCTCGTTGGTTGCAGGTCTTGTTAAAGATCCATTCTCAAACAAGTCTGAAAAAATCAAAGACAAAGAAGGTAAAATGTTGAACTGGTCAGAAGTTTACTTCCACAGTACACCATTAGCCGCGGTTTTTGCAATACTTTCTAAGGTTG
Source organism: uncultured Bacteroidia bacterium (assembly GCA_943789135.1). Lineage (GTDB taxonomy): Bacteria > Bacteroidota > Bacteroidia > NS11-12g > UBA955 > VMCP01. The sequence goes on along the minus strand of CALSSY010000004.1, from coordinate 131,270 downwards.
AAAATGACGCTAAATTACTTGAATCTGAGAGTATGTCAAACATTAGCAGAATCAGTAAGTGCAGCGGATTTCAAATTTGATGCTATTATTCCTGTAGTTGCAGCTAAAACAGGTGCTGTTGTTACGGGTCAAACTTACGAAGCGGATATTTTATTGGCTGCTTATAATTCAAAAGCAGACATGAAAATATTTGTGAACGGTAACAGTATTCCGGTAGAAGCGGGTGTGGGTAAATATAAAGTTACTCCACAAAGCCCAGGAACAAATAATTTGGACGTAAAAATCTCTGTTCCTAAGCCAGGCGGAGGAGAAGAAATTAAAGTGGGTAAAGCAGAATTTACCGCTTTTGCTCCTTCAGCTGCGATTTCGGCGGATGCTCTAGCTGTATTCTACGTAGGTTTGGAAAATCCAGTTTCTATTTCTGTTGGTGGTATTGATCCAAGCAATTACTTGGTACGTATTGTTAACGAAAAAGGGGGTGCTACTTCTGCTAAAATCATAGGTTCAAAAGGTAGATATAAAGTGTCTATTGCTAAGAGAACCGATGCGAAAGTAAAGATTCAAGTAGCTGTTAAATTGTCCGATGGTCGTGTTAAGAGCATGGGTGAAAAAGTATTCAAAGTTAACCGAGTTCCCGATCCTCGCTTCCGTTGTGGTGGTGTAGAATTTAAAGGTTCTGTTAATGCGAAATGCCTTAAAATATCAAAAAGCGGCAACAGCAATTCTTGATGGTTTCGTTTATGAAGGCGTTAGATTCCGTGTGACTGGATACAAATTCATGGCGGTTGGTCGTAGAACCAACGGACCAAAATTTGCTAAGAGTAACAGTGCTGATTTAAGTCCTATCAAAGCAATTTTGGATCAATTGGGTCCTGGTGATTTGATGACCTTTACAGATATTACAGCTGTCGGTCCTGACGGAACCGAGCGTTTGCTAGATAACGCAAGTGCACAAGTAAAATAATGATAAATAAAAGATCTCAAATGATACGTAAATTTTGTTTAACTCTAATTTTAGGTTCTACGCTGGCATTGAATGCACAGTGGGGCGGTTGGGGCGATGACGATGGGTCTAGTTCATCCAACGATAATAGTGCTCAATCGGTTGATTTAGGTTCTTCCTCTGAGAAAGGGGCTGCTCCAGCAGCACCAAGCCTAAAATTGTAATCGAAGCTATTGGTACGCACTATGACGATGCACCTCAGCCTCATTTTGAGCCTGAATATGTAAATTCAGATACCAATATTTCGTTACACCAAGGTGATTCTCTTCTTATACGCAGACCTTATTTGCGTCAAGCAGATATTAAATTCCGTCGTCGTATTTGGAGAATCATAGATTTAAGACAAAAGATAAATAAGTCTTGGACTTGGCCTCGTAGCCCGATTACCCAGGTATTTTGGGAATTGGGTACCAAAGGTTTGGCTAGAGCATATGCCAATGATTCATTTAATCGTATCATAACGCCTGAGCAAATATTGGAAATTACGTCTAGTTTGGATAAAGTTCCTGTATTACTTCCTGGTATTGATCCGGCTGAAGCCACGGGTGATGACTATGTGGACAGTACAATTGTAGTAATGTTCAAATGGAATGACATCAACAAATTTGAAATCATGGAAGATTGGATTTTTGATTATAAGCATGGTGAATTAAAGCCTATTATAATTGGAATAGCACCAGTTAAACCTGAATTTATTGATGCACCTCAGCCTGATGGAACAACCAAAAAGGAAATGGTGGGAGAGAGCAAGCCGTTTTGGTTAAAAATGGATGATTGTCGTCCGACATTGACTAAATCACAAGTTTTCAATCGTTACAACGATGCAATGCGTTTAAATTGGGATCAGCATATCAACTTACACCGTTTGTTTGACAGTTACATCGTAAAACAAACCGATTGGGATGATTTATATATTTCATCTAAAACGGAGTTTAAAGACGATAAGGTGGCAACACTTTTGGAAGCTGAAAAAATCAAAAACGATTTGTTCATTTTTGAACATGATCTTTGGGAGTACTAAAAGTGACCCTAATAATAAAAAAGGCCATTCTCACGAGTGGCCTTTTTTATTTTAATTGAATTTGATAGTTGGGAATACCGTGGTTTTTCCAATAAAGTGAACAACTTGTGTTTGTCTTTGATTTTTATTGAGGCTTGCAAAAGTTGTAAATGATTTTTCGTATCTTTGCCCTTCGTTTGTTTATAGGTGCTAAATGATGGAAGAATTCGACATCGAGTTTGTAAAGCTTAAAAATGGAATTCACCAATTTGAATACCAATTAAACGGATCGTTCTTTGACTTTTTTAAGAATCAGGAAGTAAAAAATGCTTCGATTTCTGTAAAGGCCGTCATGAATAAATTCGATAATTTACTTCAGGTAGATATTGAAGGAACGGGTACTATAGATCTCATTTGCGATCGTTGTCTATCGGATGTAACCTATCCTGTAGAAAACAACTTCAAATCAATTTATCATTTGAATTCAATTGAAGAAAAGATAGATGAGGCACAGGAAGTAAACTTAGATGTTTTTTATCTTTCCGGTTCACAATTTAAGATTAACATTTCTGAATCTATTTATCAGAGTTTTATAACCGAAATACCAATGGTTACGCGCTGTGATGATATTGAAGATAATGAATGTAATCCTGAAATGTTGGATAAAATTGATTCCTTAGAAGAGGCAAAAAGTGATGGAAACGAAATTGACCCGCGATGGGAAGAACTAAAAAAACTATTAAACAATAAAGAGAAATAAAACGTATTCATTATGGCACATCCTAAACGAAAAATTTCCAAAACACGTAGAGATAAGCGTCGTACACACGACAAATTGATAGTACGTCCAATGATTGCTGACCCTGTTACTGGTGATGTATCTTTATACCATCGTGTTAATCTTGAAACGGGTATGTACCGTGGGGTTAAGGTGATGAAAGGTCGTAACGAAGATTAATTAAATGATAAAAATAGGTATTGATGCAATGGGTGGAGATTACGCTCCACTTGAAGCCATTAAGGGAGCCAGCCTATCGAAAAATGCGTTCCCCGATGTTCAGATTGTTCTATACGGCGATGAGAAAATCATTAAAGATATAGCAGCATCTGAATCTCAATCTTTAGATGGAATGACAATCGTTCATTGTACTGAAACGATTGAAATGGGAGAGCATCCTGTTAAGGCTATTGCATCTAAAAGAGACTCTTCTATTTTTAGAGGATTTGTGGATTTAGCCGCCGGTCAAATTCAGGGTTTCCTAAGTGCTGGAAATACCGGAGCTATGCTGGTTGGTTCTATTCAAATACTCAAGTCCATCGAGGGTGTTGACAGACCTTCACTTCTTACAACCGTGCCTAAACCATCCGGCAATCATGGTATAGTTTTAGATGTAGGTGCCAATGCGGATAATAAGCCCGAACATTTGCAGCAATTTGCATTGTTAGGTAGTATATACGCAGAGGCCATTTTGAAAATTTCAAGCCCTAAAGTTGGATTGGTAAATATAGGTGAGGAAGACGAAAAAGGGAGTATATTGTCCCGCGCGGCAAACCAATTACTGCGCAATACCCAACAAATTGATTTTATCGGAAACATCGAAGGTCGAGAAATTTTCAGTGATAAACACGATATCTTAGTTTGTGACGGTTTTACTGGCAATGTAATGGTAAAAATTATAGAAGGATTCTATTATACACTTGTTAAAAGAGGTGTGCAAGATGATTTCTTGGATACTTTGAATTTTAAGAATCACGGTGGTGGTTTGATCTTAGGTGTGAAGGCGCCAGTTGTTGTGGGTCACGGGATTTCTAAAGCACCTACTTTTGTTAAAATGGTTGAATTGGTAAAGAATTCAATCGAATCGGACTTCTGCTCTAAGGTGGGTGAAGCTTTTTCAATTTTGCGTTCGAAAAACGCAGACCAAAACAATGGATAAAATTAATGCTGCAATAACCGCCGTTGGTGGGTATGTTCCTGAAACGGTGTTGACCAATGCCGACTTGGAAAAACTTGTTGATACAAGTGATGAATGGATTCGTACACGTACTGGTATAGTAGAGCGCCATATCTTGAAAGAAGAGGGTAAAGCCACTTCTGACATGGCCGTTCGCGCTATAATGCCAATGCTTGAAAAAAATAATATAGATCCTCTTGAAATTGATTTAATTATTTGTGCCACCATAACTGGTGATCACGTTTTTCCAGCTACAGCGAATATCGTCGCCGATAAAATTGGTGCAAAAAATGCTTGGGGTTACGATGTAGCAGCTGCTTGTTCAGGTTTTCTTTATGCCTTACAAACAGGAGCGAAATTCATAGAATCAGGTACCCACAAAAAAGTGATAGTTGTTGGGGTTGATAAAATGTCTGCCATTATTGATTATACAGACCGAAATACATGTATTATTTTCGGAGATGGTGGAGGATGTGTCTTATTAGAACCAACAAAAGAAGATGTGGGCATCATAGATGCTAAACTTCACTCGGATGGCAGTGGCCGCGAATTTTTAGTTCAACCAGCAGGTGGCTCTTTAATGCCTCCAACTCATGAAACTATTGATGCACGTCAGCATTATGTGTATCAAGAAGGTAAAACAGTTTTTAAATTTGCCGTTACGAACATGGCAGATGTGAGTTATGATGTTATGACCAGAAATGGATTGACATCGGATGATGTTGATTGGTTGGTTCCACATCAAGCAAATCTTCGAATTATTGATGCCACTGCAAATCGCATGGGATTAGATGCCTCTAAAGTGTTGATTAACATACAAAAATATGGCAACACAACGGCAGGAACGCTTCCCTTGTTGTTATGGGATTTCGAATCTAAATTCAAAAAAGGGGATAACCTTATTCTTAGTGTATTTGGTGGTGGATTTACCTGGGGCGCCATTTATGTTAAATGGGCTTATTAAATTACATGGCGCTTTAATAGAGCACTGAATAAATAATCACCACGGACATTTTCCGTATCTCTATTTCACCGTGATACATCATGCTTTCGCAGCGGAATTGCGAATTCTCTTTTAAAAACTCTGAAATAACCTCTTCATTTTCTCCTTTGAAGATTGAACACGTACAATAAATGATGTATTCAGCTGAACCTAACGTTGAGAGCGTTCCAAGAATATGTTTTTGACGTTGTTTGAAATGGTTTATTTTAGAAACGTCAAAGTATTTTAAAACTTCTGGATTCCTTCTCCATGTGCCGCTTCCACTGCATGGGACATCTGCAAAAATAATTTCGGGTTGGATATCTGTAATTTCGAATCGGGTATTGGATACGTCGATTACTCTAGTTGTGGAGTTTTTTTTCGGTTGAGTTCAAAACGCGATTTTAGATTTTCTAAAATTTGTGGTCGAATATCGCTACAAATTAATTCTGATGGAGAAGTTAAATGCGCAATCATTAGTGCTTTTCCACCGGCCCCAGCGCAACAATCCCAAACTCTCTTTGATGTAAAATAATTCGAATAATACTGTATGACTTGAGTACTCGCTATGTCTTGTATTATGCCTTTACCATTTTCAATTAACGAATTTAAGCTTGGTTGTTTTTCGAATATCCAAGTTTGAATATCGGGTAACAAACGGGCTTGTAAATTCAATAAACTAGAATCGAATTCCCAAGAGTAATAGAAAGTGGGTGGATATGTTGAAACCATGTACCTAATTGGTTTATATTAATGTATCGAAATAAACGAATGTAAATCCAAATAGGGTTCTAAGTCATATGTCAGAACTATCTGAATCGAGTTGAAGTAGTAAATCTATTGGATTCTCTGAATGTTCAAATAGTCGGAAGTTTTTTAAAATCAAATAACAAAGTTCTCGGTAGGATTTACGGTCCTTACTTCCCCAATTTTTATTCTGCCTAAAAATATTGCTTAAGTATATGGGAAATGGTGTTTTGCCATCGTAAGCCTCAATAATTTTTACGGCTTGATTATAATGTCGGGGATGTCGCCTCGAAATCATTTTGTCGTTTCGTCCTCTTCAACGGGGGCAAGTTCAATCTTTTCGTTTCTAATCAAACGAATACCTTGATTAACAAAAGTACGCGGGTGCGATCTTTTCAATTCAAAAGTATTGATCAATCCGTTGTATCGTGCGTTTGGTAAATCATTTAAATCCAAACGACCATTAGTTGCAAAAAGTCCGCCTAAAAAGGTTAATTGATCGTATGCTTGAAATCCAAACTTGCTTGGTTCTGCGCGTTCGGTTTTAATAAATGTTTCCGTGAATCGAAGAGCAGAACTGTCGAGGCCACTAATAAAATTCATGCTGGGGTAGATGATTTTTGTTTCATCAATCTCTTCAGCTGCGGACAAATCGTCAAACCAGTTAAAATCTCCTACAATATAGCTATCTACTTTTCTAGAAACATTTGAAAACTGTGCCAAACGGCTGAAAGAACTCGTTCCAACATTAAGTAAAATCAATGATTCTGTCTTTGTTGTTATTCTAGGACTTACTTTATTCCCAGATACAAAATGTTCGGTATAAGCAATCTTAGCTTTTTTAAGTTCCTTCTTGTAATACTTTACAAGAGATTGATTCTTCTTGTCTACTATTAGGCAAAACGTATGTTCTGGATATGATAATTTTAACTGATTAACAAGACCTTTTATTCTCAGTGAGTCATGACCGAAAAAGTTGACATTCTGAACAATTTTTGGAAGTTTAAGATTGGTAAGTGGCGAAACCCATAGAAAATCTGTTTGTTGAAGGTTGGTAGAAATTAGATCAACAGGCTTCTGTGTTATAGGCCCAAAAAATATGTCTAATGATTGAAATTCCGCGCTTTTAGGCAGTAAAATTAGCGCAGAATCGCTCATCTTTTGAAGATCCCAAACTCTCAAGTTTATTGAAACATTCCATTTGTTTAAATCTTCAGCGGCAATTCTCAAACCTGCATAATAATCCAAAGCGGCTTGTGAAATTTGCTGTTGAGAAAGTGATGATGTTGTATCGCTGTAGAAGGGAAGGAGTACGCCCACATTCAGATTGATTGGTGCTTGTGCACGAGTTCACTTTTTAAGCAAAAGATGCATAAAGCTAAAAAAAGGCGCGATTTTAGTTTCATTTTATTCCCATTCAATAGTTGCAGGTGGTTTTGAGCTAATATCGTAAACCACGCGATTGATTCCTTTTACTTGATTGATGATTGAATTTGAAATTTCAGCAAGTATTTCGTAAGGGATGTGAACCCAATCTGCTGTCATACCGTCAGTACTGCTTACTGCACGCAAAGCAACAACTTGTTCGTATGTTCTTTCATCTCCCATAACACCAACACTATGCACAGGTAATAAAATAGCTCCTGCTTGCCAAATTTTATCGTACCAATCTGTTTTTCTTAATATCTGAGTATAAATATAGTCTGCTTCTTGTAATAATGCCACTTTCTCGGGAGTAATATCGCCCAAAATACGAATTGCAAGGCCGGGCCCCGGGAATGGGTGTCGACCAAGTAGTGTATGGCCTAAATTCATCGCCTTACCCACTCTACGCACTTCATCCTTGAATAATGCACGTAAAGGCTCAATAACCTTTAAATTCATCTTCTCAGGCAATCCACCAACATTGTGGTGCGATTTTATCGTAACTGAGGGACCGTTGACACTTACGCTTTCAATAACATCTGGATAAATGGTTCCTTGAGCGAGCCAAGAAGCTCCTTTAATTTTAGCGGCTTCTCGTTGAAAAACCTCAATGAAAACACGTCCAATGGTTTTTCTTTTTTCTTCAGGATCGCTTTTTCCGGCCAATTCGCTGATAAAATTCTTCAGATGCATCAATTGCCAATAAATTCAAGTTCATACTTTTATAATTTTCTTGAACTTCTTGGAACTCATTTTTTCTGAGAAGACCATTATCGATGAATATACACGTAAGATTATCACCAATTGCCTGATTCAATAAGGCTGCAGCAACTGAACTATCCACACCCCCAGAAAGACCCAATATAACTTTGTCATCACCGAGAGTTTCTCTTAAACTTGAAACGGTGTCGTTGATGAAATGTCCTGGGGTCCAATCTGCTTTACAATCGCAAATATTCAATGCAAAGTTTTTCAATAAATCCAATCCTTCCGTGCTGTGATACACCTCAGGGTGGAATTGGATACCATACACCGGATTGGGTTGTCCGTTCCATTTAAATCCGGCAACGGGAATAGAATCTGATTTGGCAATGATTTCAAATTCATTGGGTAAGGTACCTATGGTATCACCATGACTCATCCAAACTTGACTTTCATAACTCAAACCATCGAGAAGATCATTGCTGATACCTGTTTGAAGCATCTTGGCACGTCCGTATTCGCGATGATTGCTTTTATCAACCTGACCGCCGGCCATTTTTGCCATATATTGAGCTCCATAGCAAACGCCGAGTACGGGCACTTTTTCAAATAAAGACATTAAGTCAATTTGAGGAGGATTTTCATCATTAACTGAACACGGACTTCCTGAAAGAATAACACCTTTGGTTATTTCATCAGGCTTTACTTCACTGTTAAAAGGATGGATTTCGCAATAAACATTAATTTCACGCAATCTTCGGGCTATCAACTGGGTGTATTGAGATCCAAAGTCATAAATGAGGATTTTTTCAGTCATAAATATGAAACACAAAGATAACGCTTAATCCTTATCCGAAGAGTAAATCAAAGCAATTCTTTTAGTTGTTTCATCGCAGAATTCATGGCTCGAATCATGAAGTCCAATCTACCCCCACGTAAGACATATTTTTGGACGGTTATTTCATTCTTGAACTTTACTGCAATATATATTGTACCCGTTGGCTTTTCGGTGGTACCATTTGTCGGACCTGCAATTCCTGTCGTGGCGATTCCAATACCGGAATTCAATTTAGCACATACGCCTTCCACCATTTGGACTGCAACTTCTGGACTTACAGCACCATGTTTTTCAATGGTTTCGGGATTAACTCCGAGTAAATCAGTTTTTGACACTGTTGTCATAAGCTACAATACTTCCTAAAAAAACGGAGGATGCACCAGTAACTTGAACGATTTGGTTGGCGATAAAACCACCTGTACAACTTTCGGCCGTTGCAATTTTCAATGAATGGTCTTTAGCTGTTTGAATAACCCATTCAGCCATACTTAGGTCTTGGGCACAAAAAATCCAATCACCCAATTCATTCTTTAGTAATTCCCAATGAGAGTTAAAAGTTTCAATTGGCAAATTGGGGTCCAAGCGGGTTAATCGCAATTTAACCATATTGTGACTTGGTAAATACGCAAGACCGCAACCGGGTATATTTGATTCGAAATTTTGTAATTTTTGAGAAATTAGGCTCTCAGGAATTAACGCGGTAGTAAGCGTTCTATGAAGGGTAGAGGGGAGTGTGAAAAGCGCATTTATTTTAGGAATAAGTGACTCTTCGGTGATGGCTTTTACTTCACCTGGTACACCGGGCATTGCCGCCAAATATTTGCCATTTCGCTCAAACCACATTCCGGGTGCTGTTCCCTGTGAATTAAAAAGTGTTTCAGCACATCGGGCAGATTCGCCTGCATTTTATTAATCTCAAACAATTGCGGGTCACGATCTTTGAAAATTACTTTTAAATGTTCCAATACAGAATGATCAATTCGGGTTCCGCAATTGGAAATAGGATTGTAAGAACGGATTTGGTTATATCGTCATTGGTAGGACCTAAACCCCCAGTTACGATAATTAGAAATCCACACGAGTAAACGATCCCTCGTTTAAGGAGGAAATAATGGCTTCCTTGGTGATCGCGTAATTGCACGTCTTTCTTGAAATATTCAAGGCCCAACGGGGCAAGTACCTGTGCGCAAGATAGACGCTATTGGTATCCACTCGTTTGACCGATTAGTAATTCATCGCCAATGGTGATTACTTCAATATCCATATCTGCAAAAGTATCGAAATCCACAGGGCGTTAATCCTTTTTTTACGCACACCGAAATAAAGGACATAAGTTTGCTAGATATGTCGGATATCATAATCTACACGGATGGTGCTGCTTTGGGAAATCCAGGTCCTGGGGGATACGGTGCTGTTTTAATTTACGGGAAGCATCGAAAAGAATTATCCGAAGGATTTGTTTTAACCACCAACAATAGGATGGAACTTTTGGCTGTGATTGTGGCGTTACGGCAAATAAATAAACCCGAGATTCCGGTTTCTATCTACACAGACTCAAAATATGTATGTGATGCAATTTCCAAAAACTGGCTTGGTAATTGGGTGAAAAAAGGATTCAAAAATGTAAAGAATGTGGATCTTTGGTTAGAATATCTCAAGGTTTCAAAACCGTTTCATATTAAATTTCAATTGGGTCAAGGGTCATGCCGGAGTGCCTGAAAATGAACGTTGCGATTTTCTTGCTACACAAGCCGCAAAAAACAATGCAATAAACCGCGATTATGAATACGAAAAGATAACGCAATCATAGGATAATAAGCATTAAAATTCCTTCACATCTATTAATGTCCCGATAGTAAATGAGCGGCATGATTCATAGCTGCTTCCGTCATTTCGGAACCTGAAAGCATTTTAGCAATACTTAACGGACGTTCGGATTCGTTTAAATAACGAACCTCACTGCGCGTGCTATTGGCGTCTTGAACCTTTACCACCTCCCATTGTTGATTGCCTGCTGCGGCAACCTGTGGCAAATGGCTAATGCATAAAATTTGGTGCCGCTTACCCAATTCTCGAAATAAATGCCCCAATTTGGCTGCCACTTCGCCACTGATTCCTGTATCTGCTTCATCATAAATAAGGGTTGGGAGCAATTTCTTTTCGGAAATGATACTTCTAAAAGCGAAATTTAAACGGGATAATTCACCCCCAGATGCAATTTCGCTAACTGCTTGAAGTTGGGTTCCAGGATTTGCGGTAAACAAGAGTTTGATTTCATCGGCCCCGAAAGTATTCATCTGATCTAGATTCAATTCAATTTCAAAGCCAACCTGCGAGTAAGGCATGTTTAATTTCTTCAAAATTTCAACGGACTTGTTCGATAACTCTTCACCGGCATTTATTCGTTCGAGATGCAGATTTTTTGCGAGATAGGTACATGTTGTTTTTAAATCCGACAGCTCAGTTCGCAATTTTTCAATTGTATTCTCGAGTGTTTCAGTGGAAGAAAGGTGTTTTTGAAGCGCTTCGGCAATTTCTAGTAGTTCGACACAAGTATTAACCCCATGTTTACGTAATAATTGTTGTATTTTATCAAAACGTTCGTTAAGCTCAAACAATCGCTCGGGATTTTGCTCTGTTTTTTCAGAAATATTAATTGCTTCGTTGGCTAAGTCATCAACCTCAATTGATATCGATTTTAATCGTTGTTTAAAATCTGCAAACTCCGGTTTTAAATCTTCAAATGTTTTTATCAAATTATATAATTGTCCAATTAAACTGCGAACATTTAGTTCGCCATCGGATAAGCCGATTGCCACTTGGCTGAAATGTTCTTTGATTTCTTCGGCTTGCGATAAGGTATTTATTTCTTGTTCAATCGAGGTTTCTTCGCCTTCTAGTAATTTGAGAATTTGAATTTCCTGTAGTTGAAACTGATTAAAATCGCGTTCTTTAATGATGTTTTTTAATTGGTTTTCTGAGTCTGATAACAACCTCGAAGTCGTTTCGAATCGTTCGAAACTCTTTTTATAATTTTCGAGGATCGAAGGGTTTATTAATAGCGCATCGAGTAATTCACGTTGAACATCCGTTTGAGCCATCATGTGGCTCGTATGTTGGGTTTGGATTTCGACCAATTGGCTCCCCAATTCCTTTAGCACTGGCAAAGTTACTGGGGTATCGTTAATAAAAGCCCTCGATTTACCTGTTTTGGATATTTCCCTCCGAAAAATACAAATATCGGTGTAATCCAAATCTTGGGTTTCGAAAAAATCTTGAAGCGATAATTTCTTAATATCGAAATGTCCCTCAATTATGCACTTTTCATGACCGGTTGAAACAACACTTGTGTCGGCCCGTTGCCCTAAAATGAGTCCAATTGCTCCCAGTAATATTGATTTACCTGCACCGGTTTCTCCGGTGATGGTAGTCATGCCTTCTGTAAGTTCCATTTCTAAATGGTCCAAGAGTGCATAATGTGATATCAGCAGGCGCTTGAGCATGGTTTTGGTATTTTACGAACGGGTTAAAATGCCGTTCATAATCCAAAGATTTTCACTTATTTCTTTTTTACCGTAAATGGCTTCTTCAAATTTGGTAAATACGATTTCGTGGTTAATGACGCCTACTGCAACTCCTTTTTTACCTTCTATTAGTCCCTTCACCGCATGTGCTCCTAATCTTGAAGCCAAGATTCGATCATTGGCACTTGGTTTACCGCCTCGTTGAATATGGCCTAAAACGGTAACGCGTGTATCTGCTTCAGGGAAATGTTGCTGATAGGCATTTGCCAATGCCATATGCACGGCCTTGTTCATCGCCTTCGGCAACCACAAAAATGGAGAATTGCTTCTCTCTTCTTTTGTTCTTGTGAAAACTAATCAAATCTTCAAATTCGTTTTCTTTTTCCGGAATAAAAACCCCTTCGGCTCCACCTGCTAATGCTGCATTTAACGCGATGTGTCCCGAATGTCTCCCCATCACTTCCACGAAAAACACACGATTGTGCGCATCGGCTGTGTCGCGAATTTTATCGATTGCATCTACGGCTGTATTTGTGGCGGTATCGAATCCAATGGTGTAATCAGTGCCGGCTAAGTCATTGTCGATGGTACCTGGACATCCGATAACGGGAATGCCGTATTCTTCTGAGAATTTCAAGGCTCCCGTGTAGGTTCCGTCTCCACCGATAGCCACAAGTGCATCAATATTGTGAGATTTTAGGTTATCATAGGCAATTTTGCGACCCTCGGGTGTGCGAAACTCCTTTGAACGCGCTGATTTAAGTATGGTACCACCGTACTGAATGATATTCCCAACACTAGATGCTGACATGGGAGAAATACGGTTGTTTATCATGCCGTCATAACCACCGGTTATGCCGTAGACATCTATGCCAAAATATATACAAGTACGCACGGCTGCTCTCACACAGGCATTCATTCCGGGGGCGTCTCCACCTGAAGTAAAGACAGCAATCTTCTTAATATTTGATTCCACTTGATTCGATCTTTGAATGAAAGTTCAAAATAAGCAAAAACCCCCGACATCGTCGAGGGCTTTTGTAAATAATACCAAAAATAGTTTGATTATTATTTGGGATAATTGATTCCTTTCACGCTAAACTGTGCGAAATCGTTGTTATTTCCAACGGCAGGCAAATCGGTTACCTTGTCGATTTGAATTATATAAATGTTAAATTCAACATCCTGAGTTGATTTAGCTAAAATCACATCTTTTTCTTCGAAAGTGATTTCGGTAGTCATTTTGTCTTTATTGGCTTTATATAAGTTGTAAAGATAAGTGGTGCTGCGTGAATTGTTCCAGTCGTTAGCAGTGATTTTTATAAACTTGGTTCCGTTTCCAGAAGTCCATTTCTTAGACCACTGAACCTCGGTTGCACCAGTTGCATCTTTGATGTCTTGATCGATAGGAGCCGAACCTTTTGCCAATGCAAATCCAGCGACCAAATCATAAGCGATATTTTGTCCTTGCGCATTTGAGTTGTAAACAATCTGGTTCGCAGATCCATCCAAACTCAATAATTTGGGAACCACAGATAATTTAGTACTTGCACTTGCTTCAGTTCCATTTGCATCCATCGCAGTTACAATGTATTCCACATCATCACCGGTTGAACCCAAGGCTGTTGTAGGAGATACTACCGTAAAGCTTTTGCTTATAACAGCCGTATCCAAAACAGTGATAGCAGCAGCTCCGTTAATTTTAACTGAAAATTTAACTGACTTTAAACTTTCTGAACCCGCTGTTGCAGAAGCAGTAATAACAATATCGGATACTACCTCTACTTCGTTACCCGAAATCTTATCGCCCGTTATGGTGATAGATGCGGTAGGCTTTGGAACCTCTTCTTCTCCTCCACAAGAGGACAATAACGCCATTGCGGATAAAGGCAACAGCAACATCCAAGTTTTTAAATTCATATGTTTCATTTTAATTTATTTTTGTGGGTGCAAATTCCCCAATTTATACAACAATTGCAAATGAAAGTTTTGTGTCGCCTTTTGTTTTCTTTGTATGTGTCAAAATGGCGGATATACTGACACTAAAGGGGAAATAAAGAGAATTTAGGGTCAATTGTTTTAGTTTTTCGTGGATATTTGCAGTTTGGCATAAGCCTTGAATAATACGAAAAGAGATGTTTAAACAGAAAGAGACCTTCTTTGACTTTATGAATGAGGAGGATAACGTAGACGGAACGCCGGAGTTTCTTGCCGTTGTTTTCGAAAGCAGGAAGAAGACGAGAGCAATAAAATGGAAATTCCCAGCGAACTTCCCGTCTTGGCCATAAAGAATACGGTATTGTTTCCAGGGGTGATTTTCCCAATAACCGTCGGCCGGGATAAGAGCATCAAACTGATCAAAGACGCCGAGCAAGGGAGACAAAACCATCGCCGTAGTTTCCCAAAGAAACGCCGAGGTAGAAGATCCAGGGTTGGCAGGATGTTTATGCTATTGGGGTATTGGCTAAGATAATCATCAAATTGATGCGCATGCCCGATGGAACCACAACGGTGATTATTCAAGGTAAAGCGACGCGTGCAAGTTAGGAGACTCTAACCCAAGCCGAGCCCTACATGAAGGCGGAGGTATCGGCATTATCCCGACCTTGACATTCAAAGAAGACAAGGAGTATAAAGCGATTATAGACAGCATTAAGGATATTTCCAATAATATCATCAACTTGTCACCGAACATTCCATCGGAGGCCTCGATTGCCATTCGGAATATTGACTCGAGTGTGTTTCCTTAATTCACTTTGTGGCATCAAACCTGAATATTCCAGTAGGCGAGAAGCAAGAAATATCTGGAGTCTTATCTCACCAAAGTGCAAGAGCCCACCGAGTACTTAGAGCATGTCACGAAGGAGTTGCAGATGCTGGAATTGAAAGATCAAATTCAGAGTAAGGTTCAGAACCGATATCGACAAGCAACAGCGAGAGTATTTTCTAGCATCAGCAGATGCGAGCTATTCAAGAGGAGTTGGGCGCGGAATCGCCCGATAAGGAAATAGAAAACCTACGCCTTAAAAGGGTGCCGAAGAAATCATGGAAGAAAGAGGTTCGCGAACACTTCAACAAAGAATTAGATCGATTGGGGCGTATCAATCCCGCCTCACCTGATTATTCTGTGGGATTGAACTATGTTCAATTGCTTTTGGACCTTCCTTGGGATACCTTTACCGATGATAATTTTGATTTAATTAGGGCCGCTAAAGTACTTGATGAAGATCATTTTGGATTGGATAAAGTAAAGGTTCGTATACTTGAATATCTGGCGGTGCTTAAGCTTAAAGGTGATTTGAAATCCCCGATTATTTGTTTACATGGACCTCCAGGTGTAGGTAAAACTTCATTAGGGAAGAGTATCGCTAGAGCATTAGGTAGAAAATATGTTCGAATGAGTCTCGGAGGACTTCATGATGAGTCTGAGATTCGTGGACACCGTAAAACCTATATAGGAGCCATGCCAGGCAGAGTAATTCAAAATATCAAGAAGGTGGGTTCTTCAAATCCCGTTTTTGTGCTTGATGAAATTGATAAATTAGGTCGTGACTTTCGAGGCGATCCAAGTTCTGCACTTTTAGAGGTTTTAGACCCTGAACAGAATGCCACGTTTTACGATAACTATTTAGAATACGATTACGATTTAAGTAAAGTCTTATTCGTCGCTACTGCCAATTCTTTGGATACGATACAACCTGCATTACTTGATCGTATGGAAATTATCGATTTGCATGGATATAGTGTTGAAGAGAAATTACAAATTGCAAAAACCTATTTAATTCCCAAGCAAAGAAAAGCCCACGGATTAAAAAGCACTCAATTTAAAATTTCAGATGCCGGCCTGCAATTAATAATTGAACAGTACACCAGAGAAAGTGGAGTTCGTGGCCTCGAAAAGAAAATAGCATCGCTTGCCCGTGCTTCCGCTAAACAAGAGGCGTCAGGAGAATCCTATAAGAAAACATTAAGTCAAGGTGAAATCGAAACCATTTTAGGACCTGAAAAGCTAGAACCCGAATTATACGAAAACAATCAAACAGCAGGTGTTGTTGCTGGTTTAGCTTGGAGCCCTATGGGTGGAAGTGTACTCTTTGTAGAAAGCACATTGACTCCGGGTAAAGGCGAATTGAAAGTTACAGGTCAGTTAGGTGAAGTGATGAAGGAAAGTACTTCGTTGGCGCATACTTTTTTAAAGGCACATGCTCAATATTTAGAATTGGATACGGCGATTTTTGATCAATGGAATGTCCATATTCACTTTCCTGCGGGTTCAATTCCTAAAGATGGACCATCTGCTGGTGTAACGATACTAACCGCTCTTGCTTCGTTGTTTACCCAAAGAAAAGTGAAGAATAAATTGGCAATGACGGGAGAAATAACACTTAGAGGTAAAGTTTTACCCGTTGGCGGTATCAAAGAGAAAATATTAGCGGCAAAACGCGCTGGCATTAAAGAGGTGATACTTTGTAAACAAAATGAAAAAGACATATTAGATATAAAGCCGGACTACGTTGAAGGAATGTCTTTTCATTTTGTCAATAACATGTTTGAAGTATTGGATTTAGCCTTAACTGACGAAAAAGTAAAGAATCCGATAGATTTATCATCCAGAAAGTCCAAATAAACTATATTTGAGCATGATCTTAAAAAAGATATGGGAGTATCTCTCCTTTAAAAAGACGAAAGGGGATAAGCCCAACTTCAATCTTAGGATGATGCACGGTATCAACAAGATTTCTATTTTCATGTTTTTATTTGCTATTATCGTGATGTTCGTGCGATTTTGTAAATAAAAAATGTTGAAATTTATTAGACTTTTTTACGGTTTATCCTTTCTTTTTTTCAGCCAGTTAACGGCTCAATTACCTCAATTGGCTCAGTCTGATTATACGGTTCAGGCTTCCTTGGATTCAATTGGTACGGATTTAGCGAGTAAAAGTTCAATGGGCTTAGTGCCTTTATTTGCTCTTAATGGTGATTGGGTGCATGGTTATTTAGATCTGGCCGGTGCGGATTACAATCAAAGTGCGGATTCAATTCAAATTAAAGTGCCTGAGCATGAAGGAGATTTGAGTTATGGATATTTCTTTCAGCATCATGAATCTTCAGTATGGGAACCCAAAAGAATCTTATTTTTAATTGAAGGTGGTCATTATTGGCATCGTAAATTAAGCGTTAGAATATGGCTTGATAGAAATCACAATTTGGATTTCACGGATGAAAAACCTGAAATTCTTGTTAAAGGCAGATCGAAAGGTCCGATTTCTTTTTCGGATGAAAATGGGTTGTCATCGGGTGTTCGTATTCGTGTTTTTCCAGAAAATAAATTCTATCGCTTTTCTAAGATGAATGATTTGTCTATTGGTGAAATGCAAGGGAGTCGAAATTTTATTGGCACTAGGAATTCATTTAAAGTAGAACGGGTTAATATCCGATATGCACCTTTCTTATTTAGAAGTGATACCCTTCTCATTGGCGTTTTAGACGCCAATTCAAACGGGAAATTTAGTGATGCTGGAATAGATCAATGGTTGATTTCGCCAGGAAGTAGTAATACGCTAAGCTCCCAGAATAAGGTTGCTGTTGGAAAAGATGCCAACTTTGCTTGGTTGGGATATGCTTTTTCATTAAGTTTTGATAGTACAAGTAATTTATCCAATCGAATTACCCTTGTTCCCAGATTAAAATGTGATAAAACGCAAAAAAGTTTATTGAACGGTTCAGTATTACCCCGATTCAAATTTTGCACAGCTGAGAAAAATCAACGACGTTTAAATTCTAGGAAAATAGGTGATAAAAAAACCATTTTGGTTATTTGGAGTGCTGAAAATCAAGATTTCATTCGCGATTCTTCGTATATCCATGAATTAAGTAGAAAATACAACAATGAAATAAATTGGGTGTTTTTAAATTTTGGTGGCAGTGGTAAATATGTTTCGTACTACAACCGTCGCTACGACATAAATGTAATTCAGGGCTTTTGTAATTCCAGTATAGCAGAAAAATTAAGATTGCAACAAATACCGCAATTCTTATTTTGGGATGAACGTAAACATTTGATTTTCAATTCAAATAATGTTGGTGATTTGCATAGACATATTCAGACTATACATAAGTAGTTATTATTGTGTAATATTGCAGAGAGAATATTTTCATGAAAAGAACAGGTGTAATCATTATTTTGTTGATTCTTCTGCTGTTATCAGCCGGTACAAATACTTATTTGTATTACGACAACAAAGACTCTATTGCTGAGAAAGAACTTGAATTGGTCGCAATGCGCGACTCCTTACAACGCGAACTTCTTCGAATTGAAGACTCCCTTAACAACGTAGTTATGATCTTACAAGAAGAAAATGCTTCCTTGGTAAATAAGGTTACTGAACTTGAAGGCCCTAATAATCCTCGAGTTATTGCCGCTTACAGAGAGGTTAATAGATTGCGTCGTCAATTGGTGCAAATTTCAACTGGAGAAGGCGGAGATATCAATATTGAAAGAAATACAAAAAATGTAAATCTTAGTGGAATTAGAAAGCAATTGGCAGATGCTAAGGTAAAAATCAAAGACTTGACGGCTCAGTTGGATACCTTGATAATTGAGCGTAACCAGGCTGTTGCGGATAAAGAAGTAGCTGTTAATGAAAAAGAGGCCTTGGGTATTGAAAATACCGAATTAAAAGAGAGATTGGAGCGTGGAGCAATACCTCAATTTGGTACGCTTATAACAAGTGCTTACGATAAGAAAAAGAAAATAGCTGATAAGGCGAAAAAAGTAAATCAGTTTCTTATTACGTTCGATATCTTGGAAAATCCAATGGTAACGGAAGTTGTTGATGAAGAGGTTACAATCCGTTTGATTGATCCAGATGGCGGTGTATTATCCGTGAATAACAAAACCCTTAAAGATAAGAGTCTCATTTTTACTTTGAGAGAGGGAGTAACCTTTGATGGGGCACTCCAAAAGGTAAAATGGAAATTCCCAGATCGTGGTAATCTTTCGGGTAAACTAAAGAAAGGTAGATATACCACTGAACTTTGGACACGCGGATTGTTGCGTCAAAAAAATACGTTTAATCTTAGATAATCATTATCAATACCAAACAGAAAAGCCACCCTATGGGTGGCTTTTCTGTTTTATACCTTTGTGGATTATACGTATAATGAAATTCACCGTTATTGAATCCATAAAATTCAGGTTTCGATGTTCCATGAATCGATTTTGTGATAGTCGTGTAACGTGAAACTTTACATGGTTTGAGTCTGAATTTTCAGTGGTTTGTATGGATTCGCAGGTAAAGGGGGAACAGCAGTGTTTATTAATGGTATTACATTGTATCTAGCGTTGTTGATGTATATATAACAATAAAGGCCACCCATGGGTGGCCTTTATCTATCAACTTAAACAAACCTTTACTTTTTACCAGGTCTTAATTCCTTGTCTGGATTATAGGATACACCTACCCAAGAATAAATTTTTGCTTTTACCTTTTCATTTAGATAATACAAGTTGGGAACGATGAATAATGTGAGTATGGTTGCAAAACCTAAACCAAAAATCATGGTCCAGCTTAAAGGCCCCCAAAACGCAACACTATCTCCACCAAAGAAAATATGAGGATTTAATTCAGAAAATAAGGTTACGAAATCCATATTTAAACCAACAGCTAATGGAATTAATCCCAGTATAGTACTGGCAGCTGTTAATAATACGGGAGTCATACGCGTTCTACCTGCTTCAATCAAAGCTTCTTTCAAAGGCATTCCCTGACTTCTCATATGGTCGGCAAATTCTACAATTAGAATACCGTTTCGTACAACGATACCTATCAAGGCCACTATACCGACGCCACTCATGATTACTGAGAAATCCATATCAAAAATGGCAAATCCTAAAAGCACTCCAATCACAGAGAAGAAAACTTCACTTAAAATAATTATCGGCTTAGAAATAGAATTGAACTGGGTAACTAATATGACAATAATTAAGGCAATTGCCGCCATCATAGCTGTAGATAAGAAGGCTGCAGTTTCTGCTTGTTCCTCTTGTTCTCCTGTAAGGGCAATTTCTAATCCTTCTGGTTGTCCATATTGTTTTATCGCTTCTGTAACCTTAGCAACTACTTCATTAGGCGCATATCCTGAAAGTACATTTGACGATAATGTAATAACACGCTTTTGATTCAGACGGTTAATTCCTCCAAATGTGTTGTTATAACGCACATCTGCAACCGCAGAAAGTGGAATTTGTCTTAACATACCACCTGAAATCATATCACGGTACGTGATTCTCATGTTGAGGAGTTCATTCAGATCATTACTCGTTGCTTTTTCCAAGCGCACCATAATGGGATAATCGTCATTGGCATCTTTGAATTTAGATGCCTCTGCACCAAAAATAGAATTTCTTAATGCCATTCCGATTTGAGAGGTGCTAATTCCAAATCGATTGGCGCGTTCTCTGTCAATATGAACAATTAATTCTGGTTTAGAGCTTATGAAGTCACTCTTCAACTCTTCCACACCTGATATATTCTTTTCATCTAGGAATTGCTTTAATTCAGCACCTGTTTTAACCAAAATATCAAATTCATCACCGCGAATTTCAATATTTATGGCTTTTCCTACTGGTGGCCCGTTACTTTCTTGCTCGACTACCAATTCCACACCGGCAAAATCGGTTAAGCCCGCTCGGATATCTTCCAATAATTTACGGGTGCTTCTACCGTTTCGTTCTGAAAATTCCGTAAATGCTACTGTGATTTTTCCTTTATTACTTTTAATGGAGCGATCACCACTATTGGGATCCGTAGCTCCAACAGCAACGTTGGATATCACACTTTCCACCAAGTCTCTGTTTTGATTGGTATTAAGGATTTGAAATACCCGTTCTTCAGCAATTTTTACAATGCTGTCTGTATGTTTGGCGCTAGTTCCTTCTGGAAGCGTTAAATACACATAAGTAAAGTTAGGATCTGCCTGTGGGAAGAAAATTACACCTGGTTTTCGGATTGCTGTAATGACAAAGGAAAAAATCAATAATCCAATGGTAGACAATAGTATCAATGCGGATCTTTTTCCAGATAAGGTCCATGCAATAAGGTTTTTATATGCATTTTGAACCTTTGGCCATCTTTGTGTTTGAAAGCGATAAATTACACCTTTTAACCAAACTTTATGTACAGCATATATCAGATAAAATAACAAAATAAGATTACCAACTCCGAATCCTATTCCATATCCCAAAAGGGTTAATACAGCAAATACAATGCTCGTTTTTCTAAATTTTGATGATTTCCAAGCTCCTTTTTCGGGCTTGCTGTCTTTCTGCATAAAATCAACAGCAAAAACAGGATTGATTATGTAAGCAACCAATAACGAAGCAAGAAGGGTAATAATCAGGGTTACAGGTAGGAAATACATGAATTTACCTACGACACCTTGCCAGAATGCCAAAGGGAAAAATGGGGCTAAAGTGGTTAAAGTTCCTGAAAAAACGGGAAGGAACACTTCACCTGCCGCTTTCTTGGCCGCTTTAACTATGCTGATATTCTCTTCATGATATATTCTATGGGTGTTCTCAACAACAACAATAGCGTCGTCAACAACAATTCCCAAAGCCAGTAAAAATGAAAACAAAACAATGAAGTTCAAGCTAAACCCTATGGTTGGCATGATTAAAAAGGCAACAAAGCAGGAGAGGGGAACTGAAAGACCAACGAAGATGGCGTTGGTAGCACCCATGAAAAACATTAAAATGAGGGTTACCAAAATAAAACCAATGATAATGGTATTGATAAGGTCGTGAACCGTTGTCCTTGTTTTGGTACTTTGGTCACCGGTAAATACCACATTTAATTTTTCTGGGTATTGACCGTTGGTTTTAAGTTCGGCAACAATTTCACGGCATTTATCAGATGCTTCAATCAGGTTTTCACCTGCACGCTTTACGATATTTAAAGTAATTACATTCTTTCCTTCTAAACGCGCATAACTTTCCTTTTCCTTGAATCCATCTTTGATTTCTGCAATGTCTTTTAAATAGAGCGTTGCGCCTAAATTACCTCGTATGACTAAATTTTCAAGTTCGAATTTATTTTTGAATTCACCACTAACACTAATGGAGCGTTTCATATTGCCGATATCCACGTTTCCTCCGGAAATACGTGCATTTTCATATTGAATGGCCCTAGAAACATCATCGAGCGTAATGCCCGCAGCGATCATCTTGGTCAAGTTTAAATTAACCTGCATTTCACGATCTAATGCACCCACCATGTCTACTCGAGTGATACTGGACAAGGATTCAATTCTGTCTTTTGCCAGTTCGGCATAACGCTTTAAATCTTGTAGACTGTAATCACCAGAAATATTAACATACAGGATTGGCATATCACTGAAGTTTACTTCTTGAACGGTTGGATCGTTTCTTAAATCGGAAGGTAAATCTTGTTTGGCCTTGTCTACTTCGTCTTTAACCTTGCTTTTCGCAACGGCCACATCAACATCAGTTCCAAATTCAACCGTGATGATACTGAAATCCTGTAAAGATTGACTTTTTAATTTCTTTACACCTGAGATAGACCCGATTTTCTTTTCAATGGGTTTGGTAATTAAGTTTTCGATATCCTTAGGGGCAGAACCTGGATAAATGGTCTGAACGTAGATTGTTGGGATAACGATATCCGGAAACTGTTCTTTTGGAAGCTTGATATAGGAAAAGATACCCGCAATACTGATGAATATTGTCAGTATGTAGATACTTGTCCGATTGTCAATACTCCAACTTGTGGGTTTGAATTCTTTGAATTTAGCCATTGTCAGTTGCCTTTTTTATTGTCAAAACTTGTCCTTCGGCTAATTCCTGGAATCCATTAATAATCAGATTTTCACCAATTTCTAAACCTTCTGTAACTTCTGTTGAGTTCTTATTGGCTAGACCTAATTTCACTATTTGTTTTTGAGCCACTACTTTTCCTTCGATCTCTTTTGCAACCATAACAAAAGCTTCATTTTCTGTTACTTGAACACAATTAGAAGGCACGACAATCGTGTTGTTCTTTTCATATTCAGTGATTTTCAAACGAGCAATCATATTCGGTTTTATATCTTTTAAACCAATTAATGGTATTTCAACTTTGAACGTGCGGTTTAAGGGATCTATGAATTTAGACGCAAATCCAATTTTACTTTTGATGGATTTCTCTAAATCTGGGAAAATTATTTCAACGTCATCTCCTTGATGGACACTTCCTGCATAAGCTTCTGATACTTCTGCTACAGCCTTAATCATCGAAACATTCACAACTTTAAAGTACGGCATTCCAGGAGCGGCAACTTGACCAATCTTGATATCAATAGCTTCAATACTTCCATCAATAGGAGACTTAATTGTGTACATGTCGATGTTTGAGTTCAGCGTATTCAAACTTTTTGCAAGAGCTTCCATTTGATTCTTTGCGCTTAAATACTGAACTTCAGTGCCAACGCCTTTTTTCCAAAGTCTTAATTGTTTTTCATACAAAGTTTTAGCAAAGTCATACTGTTGTTCCAATTCGCGTTTGCTTTGCACAAGGGATGTATTATCCAGTTTGGCTAATGCTTGACCTGCACTTACTTGTTGACCCACTTTCACTAAAATTGCGGTAACTGTTGCTGGCACCTTAGAGGTAGCGATGGTGCTATTTTGCGCATCAACCATTCCTTCTACCGTTAGGTCATTGGTAAATGTTGCTAATGCGACCGTTTGGGTTTCAACTAATTTTGTTCGAGCAGATTCATTGCCCCCAATTTGCATTAATAAAGCTTGTTCTTTTTTTTGTAATTCAGCAATTTGTGATTGAATGTTTTTCAATTCCTCCTGCGCTTGTGCATCTGTGGTTTTTTCGGCTCCTCCACATGAGGCTAAGAAAACGACGCTAAGAGCGGCGCTAAAAAATATGGCGTTTTTCATGTTAGTTAAGTGGTTTTCCAATGGCTTTGTGATAATCAATTTTTGCAAGTACTAAATCGTAAACTGCGTTTAAATAGTTTACTTGGGCATTTTTTAATTCCGATTCGGCTTGTGTCATTTCAAGGGTACTCCCAACACCTTCTTGGAATTTAATCTGAGTTTTATTGTAAATGTCTTGAGCTAGATCCATGTTTTCCTTTTGCAATGCAGCTTGTTGTAGCTGGACATTGTAAGTGTTTTGGGCATTTTTCCATTCCATAGAAGCCGCATTTTCAAATGATTTTAAATCCACCTCAGCTTTGTCAATTTTATATTGCACTTCTCGGATTTTTGATTGCGCATTTAATCCATCGAATAGTGTCCATTGAACTTGTAATCCAAATAGATCTGAAGGAATCCAATTGTTATTAGGAGTAAGATTGCTTTCAAAGAAATTGAATTCAGGTCTCATCGTCATTTGCTGATGTTGGTAGAATCCTACAAGTTTGGGGAGAAACCCCATTTGGTAGCGCTTTTTATCTAATTTACCGAGTGTAATTGCTTGATTCAATACTTGAAATTCAGGTCTTAGACTTGGAGACCAACTACTTGAATTAGCAATGTCGCTCATTCTTATATAAGAATCTATACTCTCGATGTCATCACTTAATTCAAGCGTTTCCGTTAAATCCATGCCCATTTGCAATTTCAAAACATTCATGAGCATATCAACTGTATTCTCTAACTTCTGCTTTTGAACTTTCAAGTTGTTCAGAGATAATTGAAGTCTTTTATAATCCAATTCTTCAGAAAATCCTTCTTCAAATAATGCTTTTACATCTGAAGTGCTTTTTTCCAAAACGGATATATTACTTTCAAGTAAAGCGATATTCATGCGTGTGCTTGCAACCATTAAATAAGCTTTAGAAACATTAACCTGAACATCATACTCAGTTTTTGCTTCTAAAAAGCGGCTCATATCCACAAATTGTTTGGTTGCTTTTAACCCCACTAAGTAAGAACCATCAAAGATTAACTGATTAACGCCTAATGTGGCCGAACTATTAATCTGTTGCTGAAATTGCAAAAAGATATATTCTGGAGCTCCTGGAGTAGGGGCGAAGTTCTTAATCCAGTTCCCTGGGATTCGCGTGTAATGCTGGTAACCTCCAGATGCCGTTACTTGCGGCAATCCAATTGCAACGGTTTGTTTAACGGTTTCCTTAGAGATTGAAACATCAAATTTTGATTTTTTGAGCTCAGGATTGTTTTGAAGGGCATAATTAATAGCCTCTTTTAAACTCATTCCAACTTTTACTGTTTGTCCCGTTATCGCAACAATCTTGGATGAGTCCAAGGATTGCGAATGGACGTTTGTACTAGCCCAAAAGGCGCAAGCAATTAGTATGCGTTTATATACTTTCATGATAATTGTATTGTGCTTAGTTCTGTGATTCCCTTGTTAGTAGAAATTCCTCTTAAATGATAAATGGCATATTCGAATACTCCCTGAGCCGCTTCTTGGGCGTTGTTTTGAGCCCAATTTTCGGTGATATATATGATTTGTTGCGCGAATAATTCACTGATTAACTCGTAATTGAAATCCAAACGATAATATCCGTGTTGCCTACCATCAATGATGTTTTTTATCATTAGTTCTTTGATGGTTTTTTTTCGCAAAACCAATAACTCTTCATGTACCTCAGGATGGTATTTATGAAGATCTTGAATCATAGAGGGGTTGACTTTAGATAGTTCTTCAACCGCAAAGGATGCAGCTTTTACCATGCGTCCTACCGCAGAAATGTGCATGTGACTGATTTCATCAAGTCTAGTTTCTATGTAGGCGAAATGTTGTTGAACGGTTTGTCGTACCAATTCATTTTTATTACCAAAACAATGGTAAAGGGTCTTTTTTGAAATTTTAAGCTTTTTCGATAGGTCATCCATCGAGACCTGTTTTATCCCAGAACGGAAAAACAATTGAGTCGCGACATGCTGTATCTTTAGGGTGATTTCCTTCAAACCGCCGCAAAAATAGGAAAAAGAGGAGTAGGAAACTTTTGCTAGCTTTAAAGTTTCCTGTTTATGCCCTTAATATCGACAATTATTGGTAATCGGTCGACCAAGGTATTCGCATTTGAATTCCTTGAATAGAGTTCCACTGTTCCGTGCTTTTCAATAGAACTTTTCCTACTGGATTTTTTTGCAAATTCGATTGCAAATAGGTATTCATTTCTAAAGCGGAGAATAATTGTTCAAACGGATCTTTATCTTTAGGATATTCACTTATGCGGTAAGCTTTTATTTTTGCTTTTTTTGCAGCAGCTTGAATGCTGTATTCTAGCCCCCCGAATCCGTCTATTAGTCCAATTTCTTTGGCTTGAACCCCCGAATAAACTTTGCCTTCAGCAATTTCTTTTACTCTGTTGATTTCTAAATTCCTGCCTCTAGAAACGATTTGAGTGAAATCTTCATACACGCCATCTACCATCTTTTGCATGATGCGTTTTTGAGATTCTGATAGTGGTTTATCAGGTCTCCACAATTCAGATTGGGGACCGCTATTGACAGATTCATAATTCAAACCCAATGTTCCACCATATAGTTTACCCGTGTTAGGAATTAAAGCAAAAACTCCAATTGAACC
Source organism: uncultured Bacteroidia bacterium (assembly GCA_943789135.1). Classification (GTDB taxonomy): domain Bacteria; phylum Bacteroidota; class Bacteroidia; order NS11-12g; family UBA955; genus VMCP01. The sequence goes on along the minus strand of CALSSY010000004.1, from coordinate 104,512 downwards.
CGTGATGGAATTTCTATCGGCGAATATACTATCGGCTAAACAGGCAATGTAATATCCTCCGGAGGCAGCAACATTACTAAATGAGGCAATTACCGGCTTCTTTTCTTTGATCAAAGAAATTTCACGTGCAATAAGATCGCTTGCTACAGAGCTGCCACCTGGGCTGTTGATTCGCAATACAACGGCTTTAATGTTATCGTCATTCTTGATTTTACGTAACAACTTACATACATCATCACTCGCAATTTGACCCTCTGATTCGGACCTACCTGGAATTATCTCACCCTCTAAAAATACAACTGCAATTTTATCTTCTACATATTCGTATTCTGATTCATTTCCATTATAATTTTTCGATTCAACCCATTTAAAATCTTTATGTTTTGATTTGAGGAAAGATTCAAACTGATCGTAATAAGTCAGTGAATCTATGAGTCCTGCTTTCATGCAATTGGCCATTAAATAGGAATTCCCATAAAGAGCGAAAGATTCCAATGAATCGCGGTTTAGTACTCGATCAGATGCAATTTGATTCAATTGATTGTTGAACAAACTTCCTAAATAGGCCTCTATTTGATCGCGGTTGTTATCAGATAATTTTTCTTGGGTATAGGGCTCTACCGCACCTTTGAATTTTCCAACTTTAAAAACCTGAACATCAATTCCTAATTTGTCCAGCATGCCTTTGTACATAACTATACCGCTTGAAAAACCATTGAACTCAGAAACGCCTTTTGGATTGGCAAAAACCTTATCACAGGTGCTGGCTATATAAAATCCCAACTCTGAATAATTTTCGCTGTAACACCAAACTGGTTTACCCGATTTTTGAAAGGAATCTATGCATTGGCGTATTTCTTGTGCTTTGGCTAAACCGCCGCTGAACATACCAGCGTCCAAACTTATGGCTACTATGCGGCTGTCGGTAGCTGCGGCTTTGATTTTTTCACGTAACTCATTCAATGAAATAGAATTGTTACCAGAAATATTTCCAATAATTTTTGTTATAGATTCCTCAGAACCTTTTTCGCTTAAGTCTACAGGCAGTTGAATTTTAAGAATTCCATTAGAAGGTGTTTCGGGCTTCTCTTTTGAGAAGTCGGCGCTGGCAATTACAAGAAGGCCGATAACCACCAATCCAGCAAGTCCAACTAAAATCCCAATAACGAAGGTTAGGAAGTATTTCAAAAACGTTTTCATTCAAAACAAAGGTAGTATGGGCTCCTGAAATTATGGTTTGTTACTTCGTTTAACTAATTGAATACCCGATAAACGGATGCGTTATTTTCTGGAAATTTTACAATTAAGGAAGGCAGTCGTTACGTTTAACTTATTAATTGGCCTTATTTTTGTGATAACAACAACATTATAATGAAACGAATTCTCTCAATATTTTTAACTTATTTAGTTTTAAGTGCTTCGCCTTTAAAATCTCAACATGCCATGGGTTTGGTGGTCGGTGATTACAACAGTCCTTATTCTTACAGTTTAAATCCAGCTCTTTCTAGAACAAATCCGTCAAATAGAGCTTACATAAATTGGTGGGGAGCTTCAGTTTCGCTTGAAAATAATTTTATGGTTTATGCGGCTCCTTTTCGATTGGGCGCTTGGATAAATGAAAGTTATCCGGATCAATACGCGGATATTAATGGATCTCTGGCATTTCAACAGAATTGGCTGCCCCTTAACAATGCTGTCGACTTTAAATTGAATTATCTGTCTGAAGTTAATGGTCCATCCATATTCATTCCTATTGATGAAGTAGGCACCTTTGGTTTTGGAGTTAAAGAGGTTTCTGGATTTTCGGTAAACGGAGTTAATGGTGAAATGGGTGGTATTTTGCGATATGGGCTTCCTGAAATCAATAAACTTGCTGGAAAAACTATAAATCAAAATGAATTTTCAATTAACACAGAAAAATATCAAGAATGGTTCATGAATATAGCTGGAATAGCTCAAACCGATGATATTCATGTTTGGAAATGGGGTGTAACCGCTAAATTATTGATAGGAATGGGAATGGCTCATTTAGGAAGCGACAATCTAAATTTTAATATCTCACAAGATGCTAAGTCGATCGATATCAACCAATTTAACGGGAGACTATATAGAAGTTCTTATGGTTCTATGAATACATTAAACCGACCTCTAGGAATGAGTTTCGATTTTATTGAGGGTGCGGGAACGGGAATTGATTTGGGTATTGTATATGAAAATAGACCATCCGGAGGAAAGCCCAAGCTAAATTCCTCTTTTTGTGATCGCGAAATTTCACAACAATACAATTGGAAAATTGGGGCAAGTTTTACGGATATAGGCTTTCTCAGTTATTGGGGACAGGGTTCGGAAATCGTATCTATGGCTAATAATAATTGGGTAATCGATCCAAAAATCATTCAAAGTGCTCAAAATTCCGGCGATGACAGACTTAATGATCTTGATAATCGTCTTTTTTCTGTTTTAGGTGCTGTGGAGAATGATGATATTATAAGTACCACACCCATGGCATTTAATTTGCAATTTGACCAAAACCTTAATGGACACATTCATATTGGGGCGTACTGGACCCAGAATTTGAAACGCCGTAATTCCGTGGGTTTGAGAAGAGCTTCTTATTTTAATATTACACCCAGATGGCAAAGCGAACAATTAGAGTACGGCTTTCCTATTACCGTTGCAAATGACTATACCGATTTACATATGGGTGTTTATGGACGTATCGGCCCTGTGATTATTGGTACAGATAATCTACTTGGTTTAAGTCAATATGTTCAAAATGAGAGTTATTCAGGAGGAAGTTTCTATTTTGGAGTTCGATCTAAAATTGGTGGGTGTGACAAACGCACGAAACGTTATTCTTATTTGCAAAAAGAAACATTTTACGACACACTGATTGAGCGCGATACCCAGCAGATTCGAATCGTAAAAATTGAGCGTGATACGATTATTGAAAAGAAAAAAGAAACGACCACGATTCGCGATGAAGAGAAAGGAGATTCTGAAATTGCTTTGGAGGCAGAAAATGATAAGTTAAAAAAGGAACTTGACGAAAAAGAGAAATCCATAATAACATTGCGTCAAGAAGCAGAAAAAGCACAAAAAGAATGCACGGATCGTTTGGGAATTCTAAAATTAGAAAGTGAAAAATGTAAAAAATCCCAACAAACGCTGGAATCCGAAATTAAAAAGAAAAACGCCGAAATCGCTCTAAAAGAAAAGCAATGGGAAGAAGAGCGTCAGAGATTGATAAATTTGGCGAAAGAAAAAAATCCTAGCCTACCCAAAGTAGATACGGTTACTATTGATTGCACACCAGAATTAAATAAATTAAAGGCTGAAATTGAATTGATTAAAAGCATTCGAAACAAGGTTGTTCTTGAATTGGATGAAGCAAAAAAATCAAACATAGCGCTTCAAAAGAAGTGTGATGAGGAGAAGAAAAATTTGCAGGATTACCTAGATAAATTGCAGGCCGAAATTGCGTTATTGAAAAAAGCAAAATCCGAAGTTGAGGGAGAAAACAAGATATTAAAGGATCAAGTAGATAGACTGTCTGGAGAGGCCATAAAACAACCTTGTGATGACAAAATTGCGGAATTAGAAAAGAAATGGAAGGAAGAAACTCAGAAAAATGCACAAATTGCCTTGGAATTAGAAACGGAAAAGGCTAAAACAAAAAAAGCGCAAATAGAGGCTAGTGCTTCTGAGAAAAAGGCAAAAGATGCCGCCATAGAGGCTGCAGAGGCAAAAAATCAAGCTCAAAAATGCAAAGATGCTTTGGATGCACTTTCCAGAGAAAAGCAAATTTGTGATGAGAATCAAGTAAAACAGAAAGCTGAAATTGCCACACTCAATGCACAAATAGCCGCGTTGAAGTTGGAAAATGAGAAATTACGTAAGTCTGCTGATATTGATATGACCAAAGATCCTGTTGAGGATTGTACTCCTTATAAGGTGAAGTCAGCAGAATTAGAAGCGGAGCTTGCGGCTGTAAAAGTTCAACTCGCATCAGCATTAAAAGCCAAAGAAGATTGCACTCCGTATAAAAATAAAATCTCAACACTAGAAGCAGAACTAGCATCCGTTAAATCAAAGTTATCGGCATCAGAAAGTTCAAAAGAAGACTGCGCTCCATTAAAAGTGAAGATTGCGGATTTAGAAAAAGAAGTGGAAACCTTAAAGGCCAAAATAAACGCTTCAATTGCAATAAGCGAAGATTGTACGCCATACAAAACAAAAATTGCTGCGTTAGAAGCTGAGATTGTAAAATTGAAAGCATCTAAAGAAGATTGCACACCATACAAGTCTAAAATTTCAACTTTAGAAGCGGAAATTTCTAAACTCAAATCGGAGCAATCCAATTTGGTTGAAGAAAAAAATAAAGTAGAGATCGCTTTAGAAGAGGCAAAAAAATCGAATAGTGAAATAAGCGTTTACACCGACGAAATCACCAAGCTAAAAGCAAAAATTGAAGTCTTAGAAAAAGAAAAAGCATCTACAATCGATTGCGAGCCTATAAAAGCGGAATTAGAAAAATTAAAGGCGGCCCTTGCTATTTGTCAAAAAGAGAAAGCATCATTGGTAGATCCAAAACCCCTACAAGATGAAATCTCAAAATTAAAATCTAAAATTAGCATTCTAGAGGAAAAGATAGCAACTGGTTCTGATTGTAAAGAATGTGAATCGGAATTAGCAAAATCCAAAGCGGCTTTGAGCGCGGCTGAGGCAAAAATTAAAGCTCTAGAAGTTGAAAAAGCGAAGTTGGCTTCTCAAGTTGAAGAACTCAAGCAACAGAATACATCTTGCTTAACATTAAAAGCGAAAAACGATGAGTTGACTAAAAAGGTATCTGAATTAGAGGCTCGTGCCTCAGAATTGGAAATAAAGCTTGCCGCTGGTGACAATTCTGCAGAATTAACAGCTGAAATCAATAGACTAAAAGAGGAAATTAAGAAAAAGGACAATCAAATCAGCGGTTGTACCTTGATTTCGGATAAATGTGCCAAAAAGTTATCTGAAATAGAGGCAAAATTAGCAGAGACTGAAAAGGCAAAAAATCTGGCAGATTCTAAATATGAAGATTTGAAGCGTCAAATCATTTCAATGGATGAAGATATGGGTAAATTAGGAGAGATCATTAAAACGAACAACGCTGAAATTTCAAAATTGAATGCTGAGATCAGCACGTTGAAAGGTCAACTAAAAGATTGTGAAACGAAATTAACTGAGGCAACTTCAACTAAAGAGGAAACTCCAAACTAAGTTAAAAAGCTAAGAACCAACGTAAATTCAACATTCTACCTGTTAGATATTCGGGAACGCCATACCGTGCATTATTGAGGTCTTTTACCCAGCTGTATGCAATGACGTTATTGATGTCTAACAGGTTGAATATGTCAAGACTTACCCACGATTCTTTAACCCATTTTGCTTTATTAGGCTTGTCTCCATTCTTTCGAAAAACCTTACTAAATCCAATATCAACCCTGCGATACGCCGGAACAAGGCTTGGTGTATTCGAATATCTCGCATCTCCATCCAAATAATAGGGTACCGCTGTGCCAATATTTAAAGTTAAATTTACGCGAACACTTGGGTTTTGAGGAAGACGGTCTTGGAAAATTGCAGCAAAATTCAAAGCGCCTATCTGTTGGCCTTCGCAACCAATCGCTTGTTTGTGCAATTCCATTTTCATCTGTGTATGAAATTCTTTCCTTACTCTGAAGTAAGCTCAACGTAAACCAGCTTTCTAACCCTTTATTAAATTGGCCATATAGCCTGTTATCAAAACCAATAGCATATCCATTAGATGCATTGTTTGCATAATAACGTATTCGAATATTATCGTATAAATACGGATCTAAATTATTCAATTGCTTGAAATAGGCTTCGGTTGAGTATTTGAATTTTTTACCCCAAAGGGTTACTATTTTATCCATACCTAAAACAACATGCCACGATTCTTGAGCCTTCAAATTCAAGTTTAACGCTCCGTTGAAATTACGCATTTCCCGGTAAAAGGGCGCTTGATGATAGGCTCCTACTGCCAACCTGTATGTACTAGGAGTTCTCTTTAGACTATCTGGTGCTCTTAGATTGTAATTCTTATGCGGTTCATAGAAAAAAGCCAATCGGGGCATCCAAAGCCATTGTTTACTGATACTTTCCCAACTTTGACGTATTCCTGCTACCATCCAAAAGTTTTTTTGGCGATCCAGAATTTGTTTGGCTTGAATATAACTACTCAGACGATTTCTGCTGATAGAATTATTAGCACGAACTACATCATCTAAAACAATGCTATCGATACTGCTACTCCATGGGGCAATATTGTAGTCAGCACTATCCATATAAAGCCACTCGTAATAACGATCGTCAATAATTTCTTTATTGAATCTAATTCCGTATTTTACCTGAGTACGAGAGGTTTTTTTTCCTAGTTCCCCTAAATGGGAAAAATTCAAAATGCGAGATTGCATTCGATTTCGGCCGTGATCCAAGTAATAGCCATATCCTAAGGTACGAACGGGTTTTCCTAGATTACTCGATCCAAGATCTCTATCGAGTTCACTGAGGCTATAGGCACCTTGAATATCGAAATATTCTTCTTCATTAATAGAGGTAACACTGGTAATCCATTTGTATTTAGCCCATAAACTTGGTCTATAATTTAGGGTTAAGGCTCCCAGCTGATATTCATAGTTTAGGTTTTCTTGTCCCGCCATATACACGTTCAATTGATAGGCGGCTTGAATGGTTCCGAATTCCGTAGTACGACTTTCAGGGCGCAACTGAAATGCATTTCTAGCGTAGTTCCCCAAAAAGTCTAAAGACCAATTGCGATTGATTTCCCAAGTAATGAAGGATTGAACATCCGCAAAGTTCATATTATACGTGCCATCCGTATTCAATGTGCTGGTCAATAAACTATTGGTAAAATGCCTAAAACTGAAAATGCCAGATACGGATCCTTTTGATCCTTCTAAACTTGCTGAATTCAACATGGTACCCAAGGTTGCTTGAAACCGAGTTGAGTCAGGTCTTACATAAGCCACATCCAATACAGAACTCATTTTATCTCCGTATTGTGCGGCAAAACCACCTGCGCTGAATTTGATTCTATCAACCATAGCAGGGTTGATAAAACTCAATCCTTCTTGTTGTCCGTTTTGAATAAGCTGTGGCCGGTAAATTTCGATATCATTAACATAAATAAGGTTCTCATCAAAGTTTCCGCCTCTAACGCTAAATTGGGATGAAAGTTCGTTGCTACTGCTAACCCCACCCAAAGTTTTGATGATATTTTCAATATTGGAACCAACACCAACATTCAATGCCAATTCTCTTGGTCGAATCTCCTCCATGAATGCATTGTCCGATCCTGCAGAAATTTCCACCGTTCCAATGAGATCAAGACCCAAACCATAGGTGATGGTATCAATTCCTTCACGTAAATCAGCATAATGACCGAAAACCTTCTCATCTTCAATGTATCCAAAAATCAAAAAAGAAGGATAGGGTATACGTATTTCAAATTCTGAGTTTTTTCCGGTGTATGTCAAAACCTTGCCTGATGCATCGCGGATTTCTATAGGGCCAAAGGTGAGGGGATGGCCATCTACGATTGCACGATACTCATTTTGAGCACTAATGTTTTGAAAATAAAGCAGGCCAATTAAGGCAATGAACCAACGACTCACGCAGTAATAACGAGCCGTATGGTGGTTTATTTTGAACAATTCAATAAATCCGTAATGGTTTGAGTCGGATTGTCGGATGAAAATACCGTGTTTCCTGCCACAAGAACATCGGCGCCTGCGCGGAATAAATCACCTGCATTCTGTAAAGACACGCCTCCGTCAATTTCAATCAAGGTATTGCAACCAAGTCGTGAAATTTCATTTTTTAAGGTTTGGGTTTTCTTAAGGGTTTGTGGGATGAATTTCTGACCCCCAAATCCAGGATTCACACTCATTAAACAAACCAAGTCTATTTCTTCTAAAACATCCATTAAAGCATAAATAGAAGTATGTGGATTAAGAGCCACGCCCGCTTTCATTCCTGCATTTTTAATTTGTTGAAGCGTTCTGTGTAAATGGGTGCTGGCTTCTAAGTGAACCGTTAATACATCTGCTCCGGCATCCGCAAAATCTTGAATATATCTTTCCGGTTGGACAATCATCAAATGCACATCTAACGTTTTCTGTGCATGTTTTTTTAATGATTTCATCACTGGAAACCCAAAGGAAATATTGGGCACAAAAACGCCATCCATTACGTCGACATGAAACCATTCGGCATCTGAATTATTAATCATTTCAATGTCGCGCCCTAAATGAGCAAAATCTGCAGAGAGTATGGATGGAGCTATAATCTTAGACATGGTTACAAAAGTAGTTAATTTATTACGATGTAGGTGGATACTTGCTTAGTTCATGTATATAAATTTTGCCATAAAGTAATGCATTCAACTGCAGGCTTTACATCGTGAACACGCAAAATCTTAGCTCCGTTATTCAGGGCTTCAGCATGTAAAAAGCTCGTCCCATTTAATGCATCATCTGCTGATATTTCAAGGGTTTTATATATCATGCTTTTACGGGAAATTCCAACTAAAAGGGAAGGATTCCAAGTGCTAATTTGATTTAATTCTCTCAATAATTGAAAGTTCTGCTGAGGAGTTTTAGCAAAACCAAAACCCGGATCGACCCATATATTATTTAGGCCAATTTTTTGGGCTTCAGATACCTTCTGCTGAAGATAATGCAATACGTTTGACGTAACATTGGCATATTCTGCATTGTTTTGCATGGTTTTGGGATCGCCAATTTTATGCATTCCAATGTAGGTTATATTCTGATTGGCAAGGGTTGAGAACATTTTATTATCATCTTCTCCAAAAGAGATGTCGTTAATGATATCCACCCCTTCCGATATGGCTTTAATTGCCACCTCAGAGTAATAGGTGTCTACACTGATCCACGCCGTTGGAAATTCCTTTTTTAGCGCTGATACAGCAGGAGCGATTCGATTCCATTCATCTTCGGCAGAAATACGTTCCGAGCCCGGTCGAGAACTTTGTCCCCCGATGTCCAGAATTAATGCTCCTTCTTCGAGCATTTTTGCAGCAACATTTAAACAATGAGAATTATTTGAAAATCTACTTCCCGCATAAAATGAGTCGGGAGTGATATTCAAAATCCCCATAACCACAGGTTGGGTTATGGGGATTTTACCCATAGGTCCTTCAAGAAAAGGGATGGGATTCATTTATTTTATAGATTCAGAAGGATCGCCAACCATATTTTCTGGACGTACCCATTCGTTGAATTGTTCTTCGGTAAGTAATTCCAATGTTAAGGCTGCTTCCTTAAGAGTGGTTCCTTCTTTATGCGCTTTCTTTGCAATTTTAGCGGCATTTTCATAGCCAATATGCGGATTTAAAGCCGTAACCAACATTAAGCTTTGGTCAACTAAACGTTTGATATTTTCGTGATTGGGTTCAATTCCTACTGCACAATTATCGTTAAAACTCAAACAAGCTTGTCCCAAAAGTCGTGCACTTTGCAATACATTAGCAGCAATAACAGGTTTGAAAACATTAAGTTCAAAATGTCCTTGGGTTCCAGCAAAAGAAACGGCAACATCATTACCTAATATTTGAGCACAAACCATAGTTAAGGCCTCAGGTTGGGTAGGATTGACCTTCCCTGGCATAATGGAAGAACCTGGTTCGTTCTCAGGGATGATAATTTCACCAATTCCGCTTCTTGGACCAGAACTGAGCATTCTAATATCATTTGCAATTTTAAAGGCACTTACCGCAGCGCGTTTTATCGCACCGTGAAGTTCTACCATTGCATCGTGAGCCGCTAGGGCTTCAAATTTATTTTCTGCACTAACCAATGGAAGACCACTTTCTTCTGCAATGAACTGAGCAACCAGATTCGAATATCCCTTGGGGGTATTCAATCCTGTACCAACAGCAGTTCCACCTAATGCCAATTCTGCTGCAACGGGTAAGGAACGATTAATAGAAGCTATACCGTTATCAAGTTGTGTTACATAACCGCTAAACTCTTGCCCCAATGTTAATGGCGTTGCATCCATGAAATGTGTACGACCAATCTTTACGATATCTTGAAACTCTCTAGACTTATGTTTTAAGGTGGTTTTAAGTGCTTGTAAACCTGGTAACGTGTAATCCACGACTTGCTTGAAAACAGCGATGCTCATAGCTGTTGGAAACGTGTCGTTACTGCTTTGACTTTTGTTTACGTCATCGTTTGGATGTAATACCTTGTTTTCATCCGTTAATTTACCACCATTCATAACATGAGCAAGATTGGCAATAACCTCATTCATGTTCATATTGCTTTGAGTGCCACTTCCAGTTTGCCAAATAACCAACGGAAATTGATTGTCATGCTTTCCAGCAATTATTTCATCGGCTGCCGCAGCGATTAATTCGAATTTTTCGTTTGACAATACTCCTAATTGATTATTCGCCTTTGCCGCACATTTTTTTAAGATTGCAAAAGCACGAATAATCTCAATTGGCATGCTTCCTTCAGGACCAATTTTGAAATTATTTCTACTTCTTTCAGTTTGGGCTCCCCACAGGGCATCTGCAGGCACTTGTACCTCGCCCATGGTATCGTGTTCAATACGAAATGCTGTCATAGTGGTGCAAAAATACAGCACCCCGAGCAGAACTCTAAATCTCTCAAGACATAGGTGCGATTTTCGCGATTAATATTTGATGATTTTTTCGCGAAAATCGCATCTATAGTTATTCTTGATCAATCAATCCCTTGAGAGTTCAAGATTAATATTTTAGTTGTGAAGGTTTGATTGTCGGTATTGGCTTTTAAAATATACATGCCTTTTGCGATGTCTCTAACATCTAAACGATAGGTATCTGTATTGATGCTTTCTACCTTTTTAATCAATTGTCCGTTAATTCCATATACGAGTACATTATTCATCTTGGTATTGCTATTAATACTGATAAAAGATGTTGCAGGATTTGGAAAACATTGAATTACAATTTGATCGTTTCCAAAAATTATTGTTTGAGGATCTGGATTGTAAGGTTTAGGTTCTTTGTCACATTCTTTATTAACGGTGTATTTACGAATTACTTTTTCTAGTTGATTTTTTAAAAGGTCAATATCGCTTGTAACACCAGATGGCTTGATGTGAGAATTGCCAACTCCAGAGTGATCGGTAATATAGATGTAGTCACCTGAAGTTATGGCAGCCATGCGTTTCATCAAGAACTCCGTTGGTTTATCAATGCCACTTGCTGCAATGGGAATTATTTTTATCCCTTGTGCGGCGTATTCTTTGGTCAATCGCTCAATTTCACTCTTTTTTTCTTTGTGCGGTGGAGCATCTAATACCAAGAAGCACAAACGTGTAAGGGCATTTTTACTCCATTCGAGCTTTTCAATGGCTTCTTCTAATCCAGCATCTACGGCCTCTGGGTAATCTCCACCACCACCTGCACCTTGTGATTGAACAAAATCAACGGCGTCTTCAAATCTTGAGGTGAAAGGCGCATGAATGGCCGTGTAGGCATCCCGATTATCTCGGTAAAAAACCGTAGATAATCTCAAATCAGAACAAGGTGTCATTTCGGAACTTCTTAGCATCAATTCCATTAATTCTTCTTTTAGGTATTTGATTTCATCTCCCATGGATCCGGTAGCATCGACGACAAAACATATGTCGACATTTTTTGGAGTTGATTTTTCGAAATTAATTCGAAAGGAGTTCCGCACATCCCCGTCAGAACCAACTTTACCCAATTTGGTAAAAGGTCTTTCTCCATATTGAGCATACAGTAAAAAATCATGGGGTAGATCTTTTAATTCTGTTAAATAGGGCGCATACCATAGTTCTGCAAATCCTCGATTATCAGTTCTGGCCGTCCAAAATATACTTCCATCTTCGTTCCGTAGTTGTAAAGCTATATCAATAGCGGGATTGCCGTTTTTATCGGTAATTTCAATAGCATATCTTCGATTGTCCATTTTCCAATTCCATTGATTGGCGTGTATTTTCTCATCTTGCAGGGTTTTATTAAAACGGTCCCAATTTTCTAAATCATTCCAAATACCCGCAGTCATTACGCCTGCTTTGGCCTTTTCACTTTTCTTTGATGTTTTTTCTTCAGATACAGTCGATACTTCTATTTTCTCGGAAGTTTTTACCATAGTTTCTTCGGTTTCGGCATCTTCGATCGCAATTTCATCGGCAAAATGGCTAATAGACATATCCTTAACTCGAGATAGCGAAGTTGGAGCAGGAGCTGCGCCATCCTCAAGGGTTAAATGCCTTTTTGCAATGGAGCCAGAAAAATTGCGCATTGTATGAATGCTTTCTTTCCCATTTGTGCCGATTTTTATTGAATTGATTCCGTCCGAAAATAATGCGCGTTTTGACCAAATTACCTTTGCACCGTTCATTTTTGCAACCCTGTAAGTTCCCGGTTTTTTTATGTTGAAATCGACATTGCCAAAATCATCACTTTCAGCGTAATCCCAAATAATTCCAGTGGTATCTAATAGGTAAAGTAATTTGGTCGAGTCCTTGACCTTTTTTTTCAAATGAAAAATCCTGGGAATGGATTTTTCATTATTGACGTTAACCAATTGCTTTGAAGTTGAATCCTCAAAATCTGAAGAATTTGATTTTTGGATTAGATCGGTCTTTTTAATGATGATCTTCTCTTTCTGAAGTTCAGAGAATCCTAAGGCGGATAACAAACCCATACTAGTGATTGTGGCAATTTTTATTATCGATTTCATGAACCTTTATACGATGAATCCAAATAAGGTAAATGAACTTGAATCTATTTTTTTTGGTGATTACTTTGCCAGGGATTTTTTCGCAAAAAAAAAAAGATGAACCAAGAAATTCAAAAATACAATAATGAGCAACTTTTACCTTACAATCTAATTTGTAACAAATTGGAACAAATCATAAGTGAGCATCTTGTAGAATCAGAATCAAAGGTATGGCACAGACATCCCGTATGGTTTTTAGCCGGCAACCCAATAGTGGGTTATAGTAAACAAAAGAAAGGATTGAGGTTGATGTTTTGGAGTGGTGCAGATTTCGACGAGCCCGAATTGATTATTACCCATGGGAAGTTCCGTGATGCATCGTTTTACTACAATGCAGTTGAGGAAATTGATAAGGATTTATTAATTGGTTGGTTAGACAAATCCGTTAAAATTCAATGGGATTATAAAAACATAATAAAGAGAAAAGGCCAGTTAGTTCGCTTGTGATAGAAAAACGTTACCATAATCTGTTCTGACCAATATTGAGGCCATTGCATTAAAATGGGAGTATTGTCAATCTGACAATAACCCGAATCGGTTATATTTGCCCCTGCAATGGCAAATAAAAAATATTTCGATGCATTGTCTTACCACGCAGAAGGAAGGCCTGGGAAGATTGAAGTGGTATCAACCAAACCTACACGAACACAATTTGATTTAGCATTGGCATACTCGCCTGGGGTAGCAGAACCTTGCGAGCGCATTGCGGAAAATAAAGAAGACGTTTATAAGTATACAGCCAAAGGCAATCTTGTAGCCGTTATATCTGATGGAACCGCAGTCTTAGGATTAGGAAACATAGGTCCAGAAGCCAGTAAGCCAGTTATGGAAGGTAAGGGCGTTTTGTTCAAGCTTTTCGCGGATATAGACGTTTTTGATATTGAATTGGATTGTGCTAATGTTGAAGACTTTATTAGAACAGTAAAAGCACTCGAGCCAACATTTGGGGGTATCAATCTTGAAGATATTAAAGCTCCCGAGAGTTTTGAAATAGAGGAAAGACTTAAAGCCGAGCTCAATATTCCGATAATGCATGATGATCAGCATGGAACGGCTATCATTTCAGGTGCTGGATTAATTAATGCCCTTCAAATTGTAGATAAAAAAATTGGAGAGGTTAAAATGGTGGTTAATGGTGCAGGAGCAAGTGCAATAGCATGTACAAAACTCTTTGTAGCATTAGGTGCCAAAATTGAGAATATTGTTATGCTCGATTCTAAAGGCGTGATTCGTTCGGATCGAGAAAATTTAGATAAGTATAAATCTCAATTTGCTACCGATCGTGACATACATACTTTAGAAGAAGCTTTGGCAGGAGCCGAAGTTTTTGTGGGATTGAGTAAAGGGAATATTCTTACGCCCGAAATGATATTATCTATGGCTGCTAATCCCATTGTATTTGCAATGGCCAATCCGACCCCGGAAATCGATTATCATTTAGCGATTCAAACTCGAAAAGATATTATTATGGCAACCGGTAGGAGTGATTATCCCAACCAGGTGAATAACGTATTGGGTTTCCCATTTATTTTTAGAGGTGCCTTAGATGTTCGTGCAACGGAGATAAACGAAGCAATGAAGTTGGCTGCGGTTCGTGCCATTGCCTCGCTTGCCCATGAACCTGTGCCTGAAGTAGTAATGATGGCATATAACGAAGCCAATATGGCATTCGGGCCTAATTATATCATCCCAAAACCAATGGATCCACGTTTGATTACCACGGTTGCTCCTGCTGTTGCTCTAGCAGCTATGGAAAGCGGAGTGGCAAAAGCGCCAATTCAGGACTGGGAAGCGTATAAGAATGAACTTCGCAAACGACTTGGAATTGATAATGATTTTGTAAATCGTTTGATGATTAAAGCCAAACGTGGACCGAAGAAAGTGGTATTTGCGGAGGCCGATAACGTGAGAATTTTACGTGCAGCTCAAGGCTGTTACAATGATAAAATTGCGACACCAATTTTACTTGGAAAGCCAGAGGTCATTGAAAAAATGATGGCTGAGAACAATATTAATATTCCCGAAGTGATTATTATTGATCCAAGAAGGGAAGAGGAAATGCGGAATAAGTTTGGTCAAATGTTATTTGAAAAACGCGGAAGAAAGGGCATAACCCGATATGAAGCGGAATACCAAATGAGAAATCGGAATTACTTTGGTTCAATGATGGTTGAAACGGGAGAAGCCGATGTTTTTATTTCGGGATTGACCCGAAGTTATCCATTGGCCCTTAAGCCGGCTTTAGCGTCTATTGGTATGAGCCCTGAGACTCAACGAATTGCTGGAATGCACATTATGATGAGCAAATCGGGTCCTATGTTTTTTGCCGATACCACGGTAAATGTTGAATTAGATGAAGAGTCACTATATCGTTTAGTGAAAAACGTATACACGCGTGTGAAGTCTTTCCAAATTGAACCAAAAATAGCGATGATTTCATATTCTAATTTTGGCTCAAACAACGGCCAATCACCTGAAAAAATTCGACGCGTGGTAAAAAGATTGCATGAGAGCGATCCGCATATTTTAATAGACGGTGAAATGCAGCCAGTTTTTGCCTTCGATGGCGAACAAAGACAAGAGCTTTATCCATTCAATAAATTAGGGAAAGAAGCAGCCAATACCTTTATTTTTCCGGATTTGAATGCGGCAAATTCTGCCTACCAACTTCTTCGAACAATGGGCGGAAGCGAAGCCATTGGTCCTGTGCTACTTGGTATGAATAAAACGGTTCATATTTTGCATCACAGTTCTACAGTTAGAGAAATAATGAATATGGTAGCCTTGGCTGTTTGTGAAGCCCAAGACCGGGCAAAATAAAATGAATGTAAAAATCGTATCGTATAAATCGGTTGAATATTATCAAGCTTTGGCGCTTCGTGATTTAGTCTTAAGAGCGCCATTAGGGTTGATTTTTTCAACTCAAGATTTACAAAGCGAAGAAGAATGCATTCACTTTGTTGTCGAATTAGATGATGTGATAATTGCTACTGCGCAAATGGTTGACTTGGCTAATAGTTCCTTTAAGATGAGACAAGTTGCAGTTCATCCTAACTTTCAAGGATTGGGATACGGAAATGAAATGGTCGCATTTATTGAGAATTGGGCGGCATCCAATGCGGTAGAAAGGATAATCTTACATGCTAGAGAAACGGCTTGCGACTTTTATTTAAGGAGAGATTATTCCATTTTAGGGGAAAAATTCATAGAAGTTGGAATTCCCCATTATTTCATGGAAAAACGCATTTCGTCTTGATTATTTGTGTTTTTTGCGAAAGCTTACATGCAGTACACCTTGAATGCCTAATTTTGTAGTTTAAGAACGTATATGAATACCCTAATAACCCTAGTACAATTTTTTGCCGCTCTTGGGCTACTTGTAACCCTTCATGAATTGGGTCATTTTTTAGCTGCACGAGCTTTCGGCATAAAAGTTGAAAAGTTTTATCTGTTTTTTGATGCCTTCGGTGTTAAACTTTTTAAATTCAAAAAAGGGGATACAGAATACGGAATAGGTTGGTTGCCATTAGGTGGTTATGTAAAAATAGCCGGAATGGTTGATGAAAGCTTGGATAAAGAACAATTGAAATCTGAGCCTGAACCATGGGAGTTTAGATCGAAACCAGCATGGCAACGATTGATTGTAATGATTGGTGGAGTAGTGGTAAACGTTATTTTAGGGATTGTAATTATTTCCGGATTAACATTTTCACAGGGAGAAACGTTTGTACCAACCTCTGCAATAAATGAGCGCGGTGGAATTTATGTAAGTCCCGTTGCACAAAAATGGGGATTGCAAACCGGTGATCAAATACAAGCACTTAATGGAGAACAGGTTGAAAACTTAATGGGTGCTTTTTTGAGTCCTGAATTTTTAACTAACAACAAAAAGGAAGTTACACTTATTCGTGATAACCAAACTGTTACAGTTAACCTACCTAGTGATATTGAGAATTCTTTTTCAATGTCGAGCGATTTACCATTGATTGCTCCTCGTTATAAATTTGATGTAAAACGAGTAGTTGGAGGAAGTCCAGCGGATAAAGCAGGCGTCGTAGACGGAGATGCATTTGTTCTGATAGACTCTATGAGTTTTGGATCTTTCTTTGAATTCAAAGAAATCTTAACTAAAAAAGCGGGACAAACCGCAGAATTTACTTTGAAATCGCCAGATGGAGAAATCAGGAAAACCTACATAACCATCAGCGAATCGGGAACATTAGGTTTCCAGCCCAACATCAATGGTTTTGAAGGCGCTGAAAAGAAAATTTCATATTCAGCAGGCAAATCTTTGATTTTAGGTACGCAAAAGAGTTACGAGTTAATTGCTGCAAACGCAAAAGGTCTCGGAAAAGTGGTTTCGGGTAAAGTAAATGCTAAAAATTCACTTGCTGGTCCAATTGGTATTGCACAAATGTATGGACCTACATGGGATTGGATAAACTTCTGGACTCTAACAGCCACCATAAGTCTGGCTTTGGCTTTAATGAATATATTGCCGATTCCTGCTTTAGATGGCGGTCATGTTATGTTCCTACTTTACGAAATGATCACCAGAAGACCGGTCAACGAAAAGGTATTGTATATTGGTCAACTTATTGGGATGGCTGTATTATTGAGTTTGTTTGTCTTTATTTTCTGGGTTGATATTTCTCGTGCTCTGGGTTTCTAATGGATAAAAATCCCTTTGAAATATTGAATATTGAACCCAAACCAATACTGGATTTAGCAGCATTAAGAAAAAGTTATATTCAGTTGCAAAAAAACGGTCACCCAGATTTAGGTAATGACCCTGAAATTTCAGAATGGGCAAACCAAGCTTATTCATTGCTGAAAAGCGATGAAAGTAGGATGTCTCAAATTTTAAAACATTATGGCACCTGGCCGCCAAATACCAATTTGATTGGAATGGATTTTTTAATGGAAGCCATGGAGTTAAGTGAGGAAATTGATAACATCAAGGAAAATTCAGATAGGGTAAGAATAGAAGGTGCCATTCACGCTTTAATAAATGGTTTGGATAATCAATTAATGGAGATCCACGGAAAAACCGAAAATAAGAGCGACTGGTATTTAAACGAGGAAATGATGAATGAAGTTTCTATTTGGTATCAACGCCGGAGATATCTTACGCGTTTAGAAAAAAATCTGAAGGGTGAGCACGAACTCTAATTATAAAAAACTAAATTCGAATTGAAATGAATGCAAAACAAATAGTTCTAAGGGATTCTGAAATCCGTATTACCCTAAAGAGAATGATTTTGCAAATAGCTGAAAATCATGTCGACAAATCGAGCCTTTTATTGTTAGGTTTGAATGAACGCGGTAGTTTTTTAGCGAAATTAATCCAACATGGTTTGAACGAAATTTTACCGAATTTAATCGTGTCTTTAGAGCAAATTAACGTAACTCAAGAAATGGCTAAACACGATTATAAAGCCGAAAACATCATTATCGTAGATGATGTACTTAATTCTGGTAAAACGGCTTTTATTGCCGCCATGACGTGCATGAATAATGGGGTTTCTTCGCTTGAAACTGCATTTTTAGCGGTTCGAGAGCATCGGAGTTATCCAATTTCAGCTAATTACGTAGGTTTAAGTATTGCTACCACGCTTCAAGATCACGTGCTTTTCGAAAATGAGAATCCTGAAGATTTAAATGTTTATCTTCAATAATTGCGCAGCTTTATTCCGTTAACAGCAGCGGGAACACCTAACAAATACCCACATAAATTGTTATATTTGTTAAAATGCTAAGGCGTTTCCTAAGATTTTTCGCTTGTCTCCTTTTTTTATTATTTCAAAAGGTGGATGCAACTCACATTGTGGGTGGGGAAATGACCTATACCTATCTTGGCAATAACCAATATAAACTCAGACTAGACTTATATATTGATTGTATCAATGGCAACCCTCAAGCTGTAGAATCTGACAGAAATGCGTTATTTGCGATTTTTTATGGAAATACGCGAAAAATGGTGCCAGGTTATCCGGTATCTGTAAGCAGAAGTGGTCCACAACGCATTACAAAAACAAACTACAACTGCATTGCTGTGCAGCCAAATGCTTGTGTTGATCATTATTGGTATGAAAGAACGGTAACCCTATCTCCAAGAACTGGGGGCTATTACATTTCATTTCAAAGATGTTGCCGTAATGGTACAATAACCAATATTACAGATCCAGGGGGGACAGGTGCCAATTATTGGACGTTCATTCCAAATGCTAATGATGTTGGTAATAACTCTTCTGCAGTTTTTAAAGAGTTACCTCCTAATTTTTTATGCACCAATACCGCACTTAGGTTCGATCACAGTGCCAAAGATGCAGATGGGGACTCTTTGGTTTACAGCTTAACCACGCCTTACACAGGGGGGAATAGAGACTTCCCAAGACCCGATGATGGTGCGAGTGGAACTATGGATAGACCACCTTTCGATTTAATTTCCTGGAAGAACGCTTACACCGCTAATGATCCAATAAATGGTTTTCCTAAAATGCGAATTGATTCGTCAACGGGTTTTTTAACATTGACACCCACACAGGCAGGCCAGTTTGTTGTAGGTATATCTGTGAAAGAATACCGTAACGGAGTTTTTATAAACGAAACCATTCGAGACTATCAATTTAATGTACAAGCTTGTGTAATTAATGTGATGTCATCATTTTTTGCCCCTAAATTCATTTGTGGATATGAATATCTATTTACGAATTACAGCCAAGGAGCACAACGGTATTTTTGGGATTTTGGTGTTGAGAATCGCGAGGATGATACATCCAATCAAACCAAACCAAGCTTTAAATTCCCGAAGGCTGGGGAATATGTTGTTACACTAGTTGCCTTTAAAAACAATTGTTCGGATACATTTAGATTGACAGTAAATGTAATAGAGCCTGTAATTCC
Organism: uncultured Bacteroidia bacterium; assembly: GCA_943789135.1. Classification (GTDB taxonomy): domain Bacteria; phylum Bacteroidota; class Bacteroidia; order NS11-12g; family UBA955; genus VMCP01. The sequence goes on along the minus strand of CALSSY010000004.1, from coordinate 84,752 downwards.
TACTCTGCCAAATGATACCATTATCTGCCCTGGTGACCAAATTGTATTGAAGTCAGATATTAAAGGAGACGGTTATATCTGGAATACAGGATCAACCTCTGATTCCATTGTTGTGAATACAGATGGTCAATATATCCTTGGTGTTTCACAAAAGACATGCACATGGTACGATACCATACAAGTTGATGTTGATCGGGATATTGCCAGAGCTTTTGGCGATACACTATTTTGCAGCGATGAAACGTTCAACCATCCAATAGGTGCTGAAGATATACCAAATGCATCATTTACATGGTCTAATGGTGTTAATAATCGTAGTCAGATAATAAATCAAAAGGGTTGGTATTATGTGAATGTTACGACCATAAACGGTTGCAAAAGTATAGATAGCGTGCGCGTTGATCAGTTCCCCGAAGTAACCGTGCAAGTAAACGATACCATTGGTTGCGCCGATGTTCCAATGATCTTTACCGCGATCTATAACGATCCTACAGCAAGTATTTCTTGGAGTAACGGATTAACTGGACCAACTATGACAACTAATAAGTCCGGAAATTATACGGTTAAGGCAACGGTAGGACTTTGTTCAACTACAGATGATTTTGATTTTGTATTTTATCCTAGGGAATTGGAGTTGGGTCCAGATTTGAGTTTTTGCGATATCATTGATACGTTGATAACAGCACCTAGGTCGGATTTTAAAAGTGTAATTTGGAACGATGAAATTCCTAATCAATCCTATAGATTGAGAGAGTCGGGAATGTTGAAAATAAGTGTAGTGACACAGAATGGATGTGTAGAGCGAGATTCCTTAATGGTGAGATTATTCAATAGCCCATTACTTAATTTAGGTCCCGATACCACCATTTGTTTATCGGAAAATCCAGTTTTAGATGCTGGTTTTGGAATGCGTTCGTACTCTTGGAATAATGGCAACAAAACTCAAAAAACTACGGCGTACGATTCCGGATTATATACTGTAGAAATTGTTTCTACAAATGGATGTCGCAGTAGAGATTCCGTTTGGATAAATAAACGTAAGGATTTATTTCCCTCAGATATTTACATGCCAAATGCGTTCACCCCAAATGGTGATGGATTGAATGACCTATTTCCTTCAAATAAATATCAAGTTAAAGGAGCTGAATACAGATTGTGGTTATACAATCGCTGGGGTGAAAAGTTAGCTGAATACAATCATCCCGACGGAAATTGGGACGGTTATATCAACGGAATTCCTGCACAAGAGGGTGTATATGTATTCAAAATAACATGGGTAGGTTGTGACAATCAACGTCGCACATTATTTGGAGACTTTACCTTGCTTCGGTAGAAAGCCGCCTTATTTCTCGTTCGATTAATTAGCTTGTTTATTATTGCTTACGCGACGGATACCATTTTTAAGCAATGTTGAATGGAAATTTATGACCAATCCCAAACGATAATTGTTATTTCTGACTATTTTTAAAGTGCGCTGAACTTCTGATTCGGGGATTTCACTCGATGCTACCATATTAAAAATCACAGAATCAGCTATGATGAAATCAATGTTATTGGTTTTCTCCAGAATTTGCCCTTTGTAGATAATGTCGAATTCGATATCCGATTGGAAGTTAATACCTTCCTGTTCCAATTCCCATTTCATGCATTCGAAATAGCAAGATTTATCCAATCCGGGACCAATAAGTTTATGTATTTCAATCGATTTTCCGATTATTAGGTGTGCCAATTCCTCTTCGTTCAAGTGGTCTGTATTCATAAATAACAGTTAAAAAGTTGTTTGCGGAATGTTTAGCCGATAAAATTTAATACTCGCTAATCAATCGTTTAGTAAAATTACTAACAACTTACATTCGATTTCATTTGATTTGGTAAAAAGCCCATTTGTTTTGTGAGTAGATACTTTTCAAAGGTATTTTCCGAAAAAATTAGGAAAATGAGACCGACTTCTATTTAGTAAATTTGAATCTGATTAACATGAAAAAAACAATAATTAAAAATGCCCAAGTTGTCAATGAAGGAAAAATAACGGCCGTTGATGTCTTGATTGTTGGAGAGCGTATTGAGAAAATTGCTAGTTCTATAGAAGTCAAAGGTGATGTGCATGTCGTTGATGCCAAAGGGATGTTTTTAATGCCAGGTGTAATTGATGATCAAGTTCATTTTCGCGAACCTGGTTTAACCCATAAAGCGGAAATTTATACCGAAAGTCGTGCTGCATTGCATGGAGGTGTTACATCGTATATGGAAATGCCTAATGTGGTTCCTCAAACTACAGATTTTGAAAAGCTAGAAGCTAAATATCAAATCGGTGCAGCAAAATCAGCGGTGAACTATTCGTTTTATCTAGGTGGTACCAATCAAAATCTAGATGTTTTAAAACAAATCAACACGGAAAATGTATGTGGGGTTAAAATATTCATGGGAAGCAGTACCGGTAATATGTTGGTTGATGACGCTCCTGTATTGGAAGCAATGTTTCGAGATGTTCCAACCTTAATAGCTACTCATTGTGAATGTGAAACACGTGTTAAAGCGAGATTAGAGGATGCCAAGAATCGCTTCCCTAATGGAATTCCTCCGTCAGAACATCCAATAATTCGTGATGCTACCGCTTGTTATTTGAGTTCATCATTGGCGGTTGAACTTGCTCGTAAATATCATAGTCGGTTGCATATTTTACATATTACTTCAGAAATCGAAACGCATTTATTTAGAAACGATATTCCATTAACTGAAAAACGTATAACATCTGAGGTTTGTGTGCATCATCTGCATTTTTCTGATGCCGATTATGCACAATATAATAATCAGATCAAATGCAATCCAGCAATAAAAAAGCAATCGGATCAAGATGCGCTATGGGATGCACTTCTTGACGATCGTTTGGATGTTATTGCAACCGATCACGCGCCGCATGCTGTAAACGAAAAATTTGCAGATAATTATTTGGATTGTCATGCCGGTTTACCGCTTGTGCAACATCCATTGCTATTGATGCTTGAAAAAGTCAAGCAAGGGAAAATCACTATTGAAAAAGTAGTTGAGAAAATGTCACATAATGTTGCAATAGCCTATAAAATGATAGATCGCGGTTTCATCCGTGAAGGGTATTTTGCCGATTTAGTTTTAGTGAATCCGGGCGTTCAGACACAAGTGACTAAAGAATCACTACTATACAAATGTGGATGGTCTCCTTTGGAAAATACGCATTTCGCTCATACCATCGATAAGGTTTGGGTTAACGGCACATTGAGTCTGGATAATGGTGAAATCAGAGAAATAAATGCACAAAGATTGATGTTTGAGCGCGATCGTTAAGTCAAACGTTGACGCTCCATATAAAAATACTGTAGAGCATTTTCTAAGTCTTCGGATACATCACAATCGTAATATCGAACTCCGAGACTGTTTGCTTTGTCTTTTAAATTAGCAATTCGCTTCAATTCCGATTCTTTGAAAATATTGGCATATTCCGAAGGGTGTAATTTCACATCCAATTGGGTTTCTAAATCTATGAACTTAATTGGTTGGTCGCCAAGTTCTAAAAATCTTTCTTGGGAATGATCTGTAATGTGCAATAATAACACCTCGCACTTTAGAAAATGCAGATAGGAGAGCGTGTCCCAGAATTGTGATTCCTGTTCGCCGTCGGGCAAAAAGAGAAAATCACTCAGTATGACAATCATGTTTCTGCGTTTATACCTTTCAATAAAGAGCTAAACTCAAAATCCGATTGGATTGATGCTTTCTTTCTGCCTTCCCAAAGAGGTTTTAATTGTTCAATACAAAAATGCAAATGTGCGCGAGTAGACTTTAAATCGGATTCCCAAAGAAGTTCGTTTTCAGAGTATACATTAAATCTGAATGCATCGCGCTGTTTATGAAAGAAATGTAGCCATTCCACTGGCTGCTAATAATGCGAATTTTAGTTTTTGTTCGGTTTTCTCTGGGAATCGCATACTTCCGGAGCCATCTATCCAGAAATGGCACCTCAAGTTGGTTTCTTCAATGTATTGCTTGATGTATTTTTTTTCGGTTTTAGCTAATAATTTCCAATCTAGATTTTTGATATTTTCACCTTGATTATAGGGTCTGTGTTCGGCAAATTCAACAGAAAAACCATGTAAAGGACTATGATGAATTCCGGTTACAAATCCCTCCATAGCTTTTTCTGCCAAAAAGGATAGATTTGAATAGGACATTACATCTTCGATTTTCATGGTCTAAATTTAATCAAAAGTTCCTGAAGTCTTATGCTTCAGGGATTTATTAGGCAGATAAAGTTATTCAATCTAAAAGGTCAAATTCGACTTTTTGAACCAATAAAAAAGGCTACCTCATTGATTCAGGTAGCCTTTTATAGAAAAATTGTTATGATTAAAGTTGAGCGTCGATTTTCTGTGCAATTACAGGCTTAGGAACTGCACCTACAATTTTATCAACCACTTCGCCACCTTTAAATACCAATAAGGTAGGGATGCTTCTAACGCCATAATTCATAGCGATATCGGGATTTTCATCAACGTTTAATTTGCCAATAACGGCTTTGCCTTCATATTCGTTATGAATTTCTTCTACGATTGGGCCAATCATTCGACAAGGACCACACCATTCCGCCCAAAAGTCTACCAATACGGGTTTATCAGAACCCAAAACATCGTTTTGGAAATTGCTGCTTGTAAATTCTAATGCCATGATACAAAGTTACAACATTTATCTGTGACCTTTGTCGCAGACACTAACATTAGAATTTAAATTATAGATTCTAAAGGAAGAAATTTTTGAAATCCACCAATACCCCGGAACGTTCAAATTGCTTAGTTCATATTGTTAATTACTTTTTTCGATAACATGAACAACTATTTCATATCAAAATCCTAGGTTCGTAAGGTGGAGATTGATTCAATTCTGAAAGAGTACCTCGATGAAAAAGTTTATGAATTTCAAAGGCCTGAGTTCATTGAGTTTGACCCGTTGCAAATTCCGCATCTGTTCGATTTGCCCGAAGATCAGGAAATATCTGGATTTTTTGCGGCTACCATAGCGTGGGGGAATCGCAAATCCATTTTATCAAATGCCCGAAAAATCATCGAAAGAATGGGTCATTCACCCTTTGAATTTGTGATGGAAAGTAAATGGAGACACCAAGAAATATTAATGCCTTTCGTTCATCGCACCTTCAACGAACACGATTTACAGTATTTTTTCAAATCCTTAAGAAACATTTATATCAACCATAATGGGATGAAAGGGTTGTTCGGTGGTAAAAAAAACGAGCCGTATTTAAATGAATGTATTGTGAATTTTCGCAAAGTGTTTTTCGAATTGGACCACCTTCAAAGGTCTGAAAAACATGTTTCGGACCCCTCTAAAGGTTCGGCTGCAAAACGTTTGAATATGATGTTGCGGTGGTTTGTTAGAAAAGATGTTTCGGGGGTTGATTTAGGTATCTGGAACGACATTATTCAACCCAGTCAATTATCGTGTCCTTTAGACGTGCATTCTGGTAATGTGGCTCGTCAATTAGGTTTGCTTTCCCGTAAACAGAATGATGCTAGAGCACTAAGGGAACTAGATTGTTCACTTAGACTTTTGGATCCAATTGATCCCGTTAAATATGATTTTGCCTTATTTGGTATAGGGGTAAGTAAAAGTCAGATTTAATCTATAAAAAAAGGTGTTTGATTACCCAAACACCTTTTTCTTTTATTTAATAAAGGTTTATCCGATTGCTTGTTTCAAATCTTCAATCAAATCGTCGATATGTTCGATTCCAACACTTAATCGAATCAAACTGTCTTTCAAACCATTCTTAAGTCTTTCCTCACGTGGAATACTTCCATGGGTCATTGAAGCTGGGTGTCCAATAAGGCTTTCCACACCTCCCAAGCTTTCCGCCAAAGAAAACAGTTCAGTTTTCTTTAACACCGAAACAGCATCATCCATATTGTCGCCTTTTAATGTGAAGGAAATCATACCGCCGAAATCTCTCATTTGTTTGGCAGCTACGCTATGGTTTGGATGAGATTCAAAACCTGGCCAATAGACCAAATCCACTTTAGGATGATTGTTTAGGAATTCTGCGATTGAACGACCGTTTTCACAGTGTCTTTGCATTCTAATATGAAGGGTTTTAATTCCTCGTAATACCAAGAAACAATCTTGGGGTCCAGGAGTCGCACCGCATGTGTTTTGAATGAACGCCAATCTTTGGTGTAATTCGGAATCGTTCACACATAATATACCCATAACAACATCGCTATGTCCATTTATATATTTTGTTGCCGAATGCATGACAATATCGGCTCCCCACAATGAAGGATTTTGTAAATATGGAGAAGAAAATGTATTGTCAACTACAACGATAGCGTTGGCTTCATGTCCAATTGCCGAAACGGCTTCAATATCAATTATTCGGAGCAATGGATTTGTTGGAGTTTCAACCCAAATCATTTTTGTATTGGCCGTAATTACTGCTTTCACATTATCAGGATTGCTCATATCTACAAAATGGAATTTAATTCCCATTTTGGCGAAAATTGTAGTGAATATTCTGTAACTACCGCCGTATAAATCGTTAGTGGCTATGACTTCATCGCCTGGAGACAATAGTTTAATACAAGCATCCACAGCGCCCATTCCCGTGCTGAAACACAGTCCGTGATTCATTTGTTCTAATGCTGCAATGTTCTTTTGCAACACATCTCGTGTGGGGTTTTGTGTACGTGCATATTCATAACCTTTATGTTCTCCTGGTGCAGATTGCACATAGGTACTTGTTTGAAAAATAGGAGTCATAATGGCTCCTGTACTTGGATCTGGCTCAATGCCCGCATGGAGCACATTGGTTTCGATATGCTTTGATGTTTTCATGATTTTCTTCTTTACAAAACTACATCATCAAATTGAGTGTGGCTTTATGTGTGTATTCTTTGGGTAAATCTTGTGAAATCAATTATTTATTTAACACGATATCAATCACTTTGGAGAAATGTTCGTGCTCCAATAAATGAATTCGTTCTGCTAGGTGTTCAGCGGTTTTTGAAGGATTGACATCCATTTTAGCTTGGAAAATAATCCCACCCTCATCGTATTCCGAATTCACGTAATGTATGGTTATTCCTGTTGAATCATCATGGTTATCAAGCACAGCTTGATGTACGTGCAGTCCATACATGCCTTTCCCCCCATATTTGGGAAGCAATGAGGGATGTAAATTGATGATTTTTTCCGGAAAATTTTCAATAAGAAAATTCGGTATCTTCCAAAGAAATCCGGCTAATACGATTAAATCGGGACGGCCCTTTTCCAAAAGTGTATACCAAGTGGATTCAGTTGGCTCATTCCATTCTTCTTTGGAAATCAAACAAACGGGTATATCATATTTAGCGGCTCTTTGGATAACACCAGCTTTTGGATTGTTGCAATATATGCGATCAACAACCAAGCTTGTTTGGTGTAAATTATTGATGATTATTTCCGCGTTACTGCCAGAACCAGATGCAAAAATTACAATATGTTTCATTCCTGAGATTAAGGATGATTTTTTGTATGCTTATAACCTCCAATTATAAGTCGTTGCCCGATTCGAATGCGTGAATTGCGTAGGCCGTTTGCTTTCATGATACTTCTTACCGATACCCCGTATCGGTTGGAGAGATGACTTAATGTTTCGCCACGGCGCACAACGTGCACGCGACCTTTTGAATTTGAGTATCGTGTATTTTTTTGACCGGTGTAACGTAATGATTTCAGATCTTCCTCACTAAGAGCTGCATAATTCATCAATGAATCGTTTTCAGCCATAAAACACATACTATAGGTGTAAGGCAATAAAATGGTATTGTTAGTTGCATTGCCCGTATTGGGTTTGATGAATTCGCAATTGAGCGACATTAAATCAGATTTTTGATCTCCCGCCAAGTAAGTGCACATTTTAGCTAAATGCAGACTGCTATCAACACGTGTTGGAACCAAGAATTGTGTTTGATTGTTGAATTCAGGTCTATTGGCATGAGACGTAAAATTCAAAACATAGGTCATAGCGATGAATTTTGGCACATAATAACGTGTTTCTTTTGGGAGGTAAGGAAGAATGTCCCAAAAGGATTTGTCATCTCCACCACCGGCTCTGCGTATTGCTTTTTGCACGTTCCCAGCACCGCAATTGTAGGATGCAATACTCAATAGCCAATTGTCAAACAAGCTTTGAGAATTGGAGAAGTACTCACATGCTTTCTCTGTAGATGTAACAATGCTTTTGCGTTCGTCTAAAGAATAGTTTATGGTCATTCCCATGTATTTCCCAGTGTAGGGCATGAATTGCCACAATCCGGTTGCACCTGCCCATGAAACGGCGTTTGGGTTCAATGCTGATTCAATTACCGAAACATATTTTAGTTCGGTGGGTAAGCCTTTTTTATCAAGGATTTCCTCGAATACCGGGAAATACAAACTCATTCGCTCGTGTAAACGATCGTAATAACTCGGATTTAATCGGGCAAAATATCGAATTTGATCTTCAACCAATTCATGGTATTCAAAAGGTATTGAACTGCCCAACATCTTCATAGCTTCCTTGAATACGGATTCATTAATCTCGTCATTAGCAACCCAATCAGGGGTGATATGGGAAGGAATTTCCGAATAGAGATTTTGTGTTAGACTATCGATACGGGCAATATTATTTGCGCTTTTTGCATCGGGTTTTAGAATTGGTGCTTGTGCATATACCCAACCAGTGCTTGAAATAAAACTTCCAAAAAGGAAAATAGACAAGCGTTTGGCGGTCTGAAAATATTGTATCATTTTAATAATCGCAATTTACAACATGAATCTCGTTTTTTCCGACTTTAGCGGCTCAATTACCTCGTGTTAATTGTTGTATATTTGTGGAAAAGGCGCGAATAATTGAATTGAATGTTGTGCCTTTGAATTAAATATTAGACACTCGTTTGGATATGAATGACCCAATATCAAACACCTCAACGGTGTTGCAATCCGCCACCGAAACACAAGTCCAATTTCAAAAAAAGAAGTTGCATGCCCATACCTTGAGAATGGGAATTCCTAAAGAAATTACTTTTCAAGAGAATCGTGTTCCATTGACTCCATCGGCAGTTGGCTATTTAGTTGGATTGGGGCATGAGATCATTATTCAATCGGGCTGTGGTTTGAATGCGAATTTTTCAGATCATGCTTACAGTGAAAATGGGGCTATCGTAACGGACGATGTTCGAGAGGTATATCTTTCTGATGTTGTTTTAAAAATAGATCCTCCCACACTTGAGGAGTTAGGTTTTATGAAGCCAGGTCAACTGCTGATTTCGGCATTGCAGATAAATCAATTAGATGGGGTATTGTTAAAACAACTACTTGATAAAAAGATACACGCCATGGCCTATGAATTCATAGAAGATGAATCGGGTGCGTTGCCTCTTATTCGAGCAATGAGTGAAATAGCTGGAACGGCTTCAATTATGATAGCTGCGGAATATTTGAATAATACACACATTGGTAAAGGTGAATTACTTGGTGGTTTTGCAGGTGTTCCACCAACACAAGTTGTGATTTTAGGAGCTGGTGCTGTAGGAGAGTTCGCGACTAAGGCAGCGACTGGTTTAGGAGCGAATGTTAAAATTTTTGATAATGATGTGTATCGTTTGAGACGATTACAAAAGTCATTCGGTCATCACATATACACATCAACGATTCAACCTCAGGCTCTTCAATCTGCAGTTCAACGGGCGGATGTGTTGATAGGGGCCTATTCTGGTAAACACCACAGAAGTCCTGTTGTGGTAACCAAAGAAATGATAGCCTCAATGAAGCCCAATTCAGTAGTTATCGATATTGCTATTGATCGTGGCGGAAATTTCGAAACATCACAATTGACATCTCACGAAAATCCGGTATTCAAAAAGTATGATGTGATTCACTATTGTGTACCCAATATTCCATCTCGTGTTAGCCGAACAGCGAGCTATGCCCTTAGCAATATTTTTACTCCCATGTTGGAAGAAATTGTAACCCAAGGCGGATTTGCTGAAGCCTTGAAAATTAACAAAGGGTTAAGGCGTGGAACCTATATGTATAAAGGGAGTTTAACCAATAAACAACTGGCACAAAAATTTGGACTTCCTTTTAAAGACTTGGATTTAATGGTCGGAATTTTCAACTGATAAATTTCAGCAGGCTCTTGGTTACAACTCGAATAATTTAAAGGCCACTTCAAAAGGTTCGAAGTGTTCTTTAATTCGTTGTCCGTGAGTATCACTAATGAAAATTTGACCGTAATCTTCTGAACATACCATTTCCATTAATCTCTGAGAGCGCGAGGCATCTATTTTCTCGAAAATATCATCCAAAAGAAGGATAGGGAGGTCATTGGATTGGCGTTTTAAATATTGGTATTGAGCCAACTTAAGCGCTACTACAAATGTTTTTATTTGACCTTGAGATCCGAATTTTTTCAAGGGCATTGCATTGATGTCAAAGGTTAAATCGTCTTTATGAATGCCTTGTGTAGTTCGCTGTGCGAACACGTCACGTTGTGAATTTTCTTTTAGAAGTAAATCAAATGTTGATTCATTTAATCCAGACTCATACTTTAAAGAAACATTTGTTTCAGATTGAGCCAAAGTATCGTGAATTTCTTGAAAAATATGCAAAAAATCGGCAAGGAACTTTTTGCGATTTTCATAAATTCTTGTTCCAACGGGTATTAAAGTACGATTAAAGCTTTCTAATAAAAGTGTATCTATCAATCGCCCTTCTAAACTCTTTAAAAAAGCATTTCGTTGGTCTAAAACCTTACGATATTCTAAAAGATCGTTGAGGTATTCTTTGTTTAATTGGCTGATTGTAAAATCTATGAATTTTCGTCTCTCTTCTGAACCTTCGAATACCAAATCTACATCATAGGGCGTTATGAAAACCGCTTGTAAAAAACCAATATGATCCACCAATCGAGAGTATGCTTTGCCATTTTTTTTGAAAGTTTTTTTTCTAGTCTCTCCAAAACTGCCCAGTATTTCATATTCTTGGTCTTTTTGAATTTTAGCAAAAACCGAAGCTTCCTTCTCCCCAAAAAGAATAAGTTGTTGGTCGCTATGATTGAAATAACTCTTAGTGGTACTTAAATAATACAGCGCATCCAAAATATTGGTTTTGCCAACTCCATTTAAACCAGCGAAAGCATTGATCTTATCGCAAAAAGACCATGAATTTTCGCTGTGGTTTTTAAAGTGGTAAAGTTTGAGTTCGGATACACGCACATTACGAAAATAAATCAAACCGAAAACAATGAGGCCTGTCTGTGTGTAAATAGTGCCTTTTTGAGGATAAAGTGAAAACTTTCAACTTTCAAGGCTAATTTTGTGTCATATGAAAAAAGGGTTGAATGTATTTTTCTCGGGTTTATTGGTTTCTCTATGTTTATTGAGCTCCTGTTCAGGAGAGGAAAGCGATAAACGATATGTGCCTTATATTTTTAATCAAACAGAATTAGATAGTTTGGTGAAAATCAAAGTGGCCATTTTAGATGAAGCAAAAAGAGAGGACGGTACATTGCAGGAAAAGCGTTTTTACCTAGGAGATTCGGTGAAATATATCCTTACCTACAACAAGAGTGGAAGTTTATTGAACGCTTCAAAATATGAAGGTGCTCATGAAGTTTGGACAGAGAATTTTTATCCAAATGGACAACGCATGTCTCGATTTACCATGTTTACCGACCCAAGAACGGGTGAATCCTATTATCAGGGGCCATATCAATCTTATTATCAAACAGGTTGGTTGAAGGAAGAAGGGTTTTACAAAAAGGATAAACCATTTTGGATGCTTCCTTACACAGAAAATGGGTTGTCTGGAGATACTATATTTTATGAATATCAAGAGGCTCCAGAGAATTCTTCGGAACCAATTGAAATTCCATAAAAGAACTTTTTCAAAACTTCTTCACACGCTTCAATGCTAAACGGGAATGACTTAATTTTGGGTTTATTCCTATGCCTTCGTTTTCACACTTACACGTTCATACCCAATATTCATTGCTCGATGGAGCTGCTGAGGTAAAGAAACTCATCTCCAAAGCTAAAGCAGATAACATGCCCGCCGTTGCGATTACGGATCATGGGAATATGTTTGGTGCCTTTGATTTTTACGTAGAAAGCACGAAGCAAGGAATTAAACCGATTATCGGTTGTGAGTTTTACATGGTACACGATCGATTTGAGAAATCCTTTTCTCAAGGAAAAAAAGACAAACGTTACCATCAATTACTGTTAGCTAAAAACGAAACCGGCTATAAAAATCTGAGTAAGCTTTGCTCATTGGGTTATTTAGAAGGCCTTTACAGTAAATATCCAAGAATTGATAAAGAACTTTTAAAACAATATTCTGAGGGATTAATTGCAACCTCTTGTTGTATCGGTGCAGAAATACCTCAAGCCATATTATTCAAGGGTGAAGAAGAAGCTGAAAAGTTATTTGTGGAGTGGCATGAATTGTTCGGTGATGATTTCTATGTTGAACTTCAGCGACATGGATTGGAAAATATTGACAACACGGGTTTAAGTCAGGAAGACGTAAATCAAGTGCTCATAAAGTTTGCTAAAAAGTACGACGTCTCGATAATTGCAACGAACGATTCGCATTATATAGATCAACAAGATGCAAATGCCCATGATATATTGCTTTGCATCAATACTTCAGAATTTCAAGCCACGCCAAAAGCAACAAACGAGGAAAGCGGAAAAGGATATCGTTTTGGCTTTCCCAATGAGGAATTCTTCTTTAAAACTCAGGAAGAAATGGCCGAACTTTTTAAGGACATTCCTGAAGCCATTGAAAATACCAATAAACTCATTGATACTATCAATACCCCTGATTTAAATAGGGATATCGTATTGCCCAATTATACCATTCCTGAAGGTTTTATGGATATGAAAGCATATCTGCGCCATTTGGCCTATGAAGGCACGCGTAAAAGATATGGGGGTGTGATTCCTCAGCCCGTAGAAGAGCGTTTGGAATTTGAACTTAATACCATTTGTGAGTCGGGTTACGAAGGCTATTTCTTGATTGTGCAAGATTTTACTACTGCGGCAAGAGAAATGGGTGTTTGGGTTGGTCCAGGAAGGGGTTCTGCAGCAGGAAGTTTGGTCGCTTACGTTTTGGGGATTACGAATGTTGATCCGGTTAAGTACGATTTGCTTTTTGAGCGTTTTTTAAATCCAGAAAGGGTAAGCATGCCCGACGTCGATATTGACTTTGACGATCAAGGTAGGGACCGAGTAATCGAGTATGTTGCCAAAAAATACGGAGAAAGAAGAATCGCTCAAATTATCACTTATGGAACAATGGCAGCTAAAAGTGCCATTCGAGACGTAGGTAGGGTTTTGCAATATCCATTGTCGGAAACCGACAAGTTGGCGAAATTGATTCCCAATAACATGAAATTAAAGAAGCTGTTTCATGTAAATCCTGATTCCCTAGCAAAAGATGATAGCGTAAATTTAAAACCTGAGGAAATTGATAACGTTCGTGAATTGCAACGAATATATCAAGGTAAAGAGCCGGCGACGAAAGTACTTCACGATGCTGAGAAATTAGAAGGAAGTGTCAGAAATACTGGCGTACACGCATGTGGAATCATAATTGCACCCCAAGATATTGATGAATTGGTTCCCGTAGCGAGAAGTAAGGACTCGCCTTGGATGCAGGTTCAATATGATGTAACTCAGATTGAAGAAGCCGGATTGCTCAAAATGGATTTCTTGGGATTAAGTACTCTGAGTATATTGAAGGATGCCATTAAACTTGTTAAAGAAACAACAGGTACCATAATCGATATTGAGCAAATTCCGCTGGATGATGAAATAACCTATGAGTTATTTCAACGTGGAGAAACAAACGGTATTTTTCAGTTTGAAAGTGCCGGCATGCAAAAATACATGCGCGATTTAAAGCCAACTCAATTTGGTGACTTGATTGCTATGAATGCTCTTTATCGTCCAGGTCCAATGAAGTATATTCCTGAATTTGTAGACCGTAAACACGGACGGAAACCTGTTGTTTACGATTTGCCCGAAATGGAAGAATATCTCAAAGAAACCTATGGTATAACGGTTTATCAGGAGCAGGTAATGTTGCTGAGTCAGAAAATTGCCGGTTTTTCAAAAGGCAAGGCCGATGTCTTGAGAAAAGCAATGGGTAAAAAGAAAAAAGACATTATTGACAAGCTTAAATCTGAATTCATGGAGGGTGCTCTTGCAAAGGGTTATCCAGAAAAAGTTCTACATAAGATTTACAGCGACTGGGAGGAGTTTGCCCAATATGCGTTTAACAAATCCCATTCTACGTGTTACGCGGTTATAGCGTTTCAAACGGCCTATTTAAAGGCACATTATCCGGCTCAATTTATGGCAGCTGTGCTTAAAAGCAATATGGGTGATATTAAAAAAATCACGTTTTACATGGAAGAATGCCACAGAATGGGCATGAAGGTGCTGGGGCCAGATATCAATGAGAGTCGATCGGCATTTACGGTCACCAAAACAGGAGAAATCCGTTTTGGAATGAACGCCGTAAAAGGAGTAGGTGAAAACGCGGTTGATGAAATTTTAGCGGATAGAGATAAAAATGGACCTTATTCTAGCATATTTGAGTTGACTTCCCGTGTCAATTTAAGAGCTGTAAATAAAAGAAATCTCGAAAACATGGCGAAGGCTGGGGTATTTGATTTTGACGATAGGTATCATCGAGCTCAATATATTGCTAATGATCAGCAAGGTAAAAATGGAATTGAACTCGCAGTGCGATATGGACAGAAAGTACAGGCAGACAAATTGAGTGGACAGATGGGGCTTTTTGGAGGAGGTGAATCCAACAGTGTAGAACAAGAACCCAAATTACCACCTGTTGAGCGCATGACTCTCCTAGAAGAATTAAAAATTGAAGAAGAGCTAGTAGGAGTATTCTTGAGTCGGCATCCACTGGATGGTCATAAATTCCTCCATGAACTTATTAATCCAACGCCCATTCAAGAATTTGTTCGGGCATTTGATGATAAGGATAGACTTGAGTTTCGTATGATGGGTATTGTAACTGCTGCGAGAGAAATAATGGGGCAATCTGGTGTTCCATACGGTAGAATGACCTTGATGGATTATTCCGGATCCACAGAGATTTCGTTTTACCGAGATACGTTCATGCAGTATAAGTCTTACTTGACGCGCGATTATGTTTTATTGATCTCAGGTACGGTAGAGCCAACTCGAGACGGAACACGTTCTCTTGTTTCATATAAATCCGTAAAATTAGCCTCTGAAATAAATCCAAATAATCTAGTTAGAAATGTAAAAGTATACATGAGACCTTCAGATCTTTTTGATGGCAGGCATCAAACTGTTGAAGATGTTATGCATCAATTTCCTGGAAATACTTCGGTTTGGTTCAGCTTTTCAGATCCAGATGAAGAAATGGGTATCACCTTGGTGTCGTCAATAAAATTGCTTATACACCCGAAGTTCGGAAATGTTTGATGAGATGAGCGTAAAACACGATGCCGAAATAACCATTCGATAATGAAAGTATCTGGATTTGCCATTGCAAGAAATGTAATTAAAGCTGACTATCCTATAGGTGAAAGCTTGAAATCAATTGCGCCATTATGCGATGAAATTGTCGTTGCCGTTGGTAATAGCGATGATGGAACTCGTGAGTATATCGCTGGATTGGAAATTCCCCAATTAAAAATTATCGATACAGTTTGGGATGATAACTTAAGAGAAGGGGGAAGGGTACTGGCTGATGAAACGAATAAGGCTTTAGCTGCCACTGATCCAAATTCAGATTGGTGTTTTTATATTCAAGCAGATGAGTGTATTCATGAAAAGGATTTAGAGAAAATCAAAGAAACCATGGAGAAATATCGAACTGACAAGAGGGTAGAAGCCTTGTTGTTTGATTATACGCATTTTTATGGGACCTACGATTATGTAGGTGATTCACGCAGGTGGTATCAAAATGAAATAAGAATAATTAGACAAGGGCTCCAAATTAAATCATGGAAAGATGCCCAAGGTTTTCGCACCAATGACGACAAAAAACTTCGGGTAAAATAACCGGAGCAACGGTTTATCATTATGGTTGGGTGAAACATCCTGAAAAACAGCAAATAAAGCAACAGCAATTTCATAGACTGTGGCACGATGATAATCAAATCAAAAAGATGGTGCAGGATACCAACGAGTTCGATTATTCGGAAATTGATAGTTTAGTAAATTTCACAGGTACACATCCATTATTAATGAAAAAAAGAATAGAATCAATTAATTGGGATATTGCGATAGATCCTCATCGTAAAAAGTTTACGCCCAAAACATGGTTTCTTTATTGGTTTGAAAAATTATTTGGAATACGAATTGGTGCCTATAAAAACTATAAACTAATCTAATGCAAAATTTAGACGTTGTAATTATAGGTGGAGGTGCTTCGGGATTTTTTTGTGCTTGTGAATTGTTGATTAATAACCCTAAGTTAAACGTTGAAATATGGGAGAAATCATCAAAGATTCTCTCCAAAGTAAGAATAAGTGGAGGAGGTAGGTGTAATGTGACCCATGACTTAAGGGAAAATCGTAATTTGATAAAAAAATATCCCAGAGGAGGAAAATATTTACGACATAAATTAAACGCATTTGGTGTTCAAAATACAATAGATTGGTTCGAATCTAAGGGAGTTATTCTTAAGACTGAGTCGGATCAACGCATGTTTCCCATTTCAAATAGTTCAGAAACAATAGCCAAATGCCTAGAAGAAACATTTATTAATCTTGGTGGAAAACTAAGATCTAATTGTAGTTTGGAACTAGCCAAATTTGAGAATCTAGAGTGGCAATTAGAAACTTCTAATGGAGATGTGGTACAAACCCAATATTTAGTATTGGCCATTGGGGGGTTAACGTTGGCTAAAACTAAATGGTTAAAAGATAATTTTGCAGTAGAAACCACTACTTCGTTCCTTCAATTTTTACATTAAATATTGCAGATAGGGATTTGCATCAATTAACCGGACTTTCGGTCAATAAGGGTCGTATAAATACGAAGGTTTTAAAGCCAGACTATGAGGGACCGGTTCTAATAACCCATTGGGGATTGAGTGGACCAGCGGTTTTAGCCTCTTCAGTGCTTGGCATGCGCGTAGATCTGTTTGAGCAATTTAAATTATAATAGCAACAGTGCAAGTAGGGTGGATTGGCGAAAAGAATGAGGATCAAGTACGGGAACGGTTACTGAATTCTCATGGCTAGAGTTAAACAAACTCCAAAACAGCACGAAATGCAGTCGGCTTTTGGACTTGCTCGACAAGATTGTGGGAATTGGATTCATTGCAAAAGGCAGGGATTCCGATTTAGATAAGAACGTGTACGAGATATTAAAGAAAGACGAACGAAATCGCCTTGATTGAGAATATGATACGCACGAAATTTCACTGTAGACAGGCAGAACCACCTACAAAGAAGAGTTTGTGACTGCGGGTGGAATTCAGATTTGGATCCGAATTAAATCCGGAAACGGTTCATTTAAGCAACAACCTGCACATTATGTATGCCATAGGGGAGATGCTGGATATTGATGGGGTATTACCGGAGGGTTTAATTTCCAAGCCGCATGGAGCACCGCACATGTTCGTGCGGCTCATGCGATATTGCAAATCGCATTAATTGGCTGACTAGTCGCCGTTTTCCGAGTATTTGTAACCCACACCGCGCATGCTTAAGAAAGTATTTCGGGTTCTTGGCATCGTCTTCGAAGTACTTTCGGAAGGCGAGAATGAAGTTATCAATCGTGCGGGTACTAGGGAAATACGGTATAACCCCAAACGGTCTTTCAGGATTTCTTCACGAGTAACAACCTGATTCTTCTTTTCAATCAAGCAACTTCAAGCAAGCTGAGCTTCCTTTTTTAGTGAGTTTGAACTCGCCATTTTTACTGGACGCCTTGTAAGAATTGAAAGTCTATGAAATTACCGTCCAAAACGAATATTCTTGAAGGGTCAATCTGGGTAAATGTTGTTGCGTGCGTGCGGATTAGCTTCTGAACGCGCAACATCATTTCCTCCAAGCTCGAAACGGTTTACTCATATAATCATCGGCGCCTGCCTTTAAGTCCCGCAATGCGGTCTTTTGAGCTGTTGCTCGCCGACAAAATCATGATGGGAATATCGTTGTTGGTCAGGCGAATATGCTGTTGTGTTGCGGTGATGCCATCCATACTAGGCATCATGATATCCATAATAATCGAGATCAAAGCTCTCCGACTTTAAGTCGCTGAATAGCGATAGCCCCGTGATTACGGCGACGGAGACTTTGTAGCCGTCTAATTCAAGGTTGATTTTGATCAATTCAGCTAAATCGGCTTCGTCTTCTACCAGTAAAATTCTGAGTACTTTTGTCATGCTAGATTGGTTGCTTTGGTTGAATGTTAGAATGAACTTGGTTCCTTGGGGTGAGTTATCAGTCACACTCACTTTGCCAGAATGGATTTCGGTGATTTTTTTCACAAGATACAATCCCAGACCACTACCAGGCTGAGATGCGTGTTTTTTCTTCACCTACTCGATAGAACTTTTCAAAAATGCGTTTCTTGTCGGCATCGCTGATCCCCATACCTTGGTCGCTCACGCAAATCTTGAATCCCGACTTAGATTTTTCCACGCGTAACTCCACAGGCATATTGTCCGTGCCGTATTTGAAGGCATTCGTAACTAAGTTTCGAATCACGATGGCCATCATAGTATTCATCCGCTTCAAATTCTATTTCCTCATTTTGAACGATGGTAATTAGATCTCTTTTGGATGCGGGTAGTTCCAATCCTGTTATAGAGTTTTGAATCAATTCGCTAACTTGTAATGAACTGAATACTGGGTCTGTAAATTTGCTTTCAAATTTAGTCGCCAATAAGATTTGGTCAACCATTCGAGAAAGACGCAAAATATTGGCATTGGCCATGTCAATTAATTTTGGGATTAATTGAGGTTTATCGTTCCTGATAATGGTTTGTAGCGCCAATTTTGCAGCTGAAATAGGTGTTTTTAGTTCATGAGTAACGGCTAACAAAAAAGTTGTTTTGCTGAGAATTCAATCGAATGATTTTATCTACGTAAAAAAACATCGCTGCCGCTATCATTAAAGTAATCAATCCCAAGGTTAATCCTTCCCAAATCCAAGCCCGTTTTTTAGACAAAAGTGTATGGTGAAGATCTTCCTGAAGTTGCTTGTCTATGTAAGACGTAATTCTGTATCATTTTGTTGCCCAATTGTCATAAAAAAAACATGAATTTCTGGAAACAACTGATTTACAGCTAATTTTAGTGCTGATGTATCCGTTAGAATTCGTTCATCTTTAAATTTAACCCATGTTTCTTTTTGTATTGACGTTTTGGTTGAGCGTTTTACTGAAGTGGAAGGTGTAGTCATAAGCCCATTCCTTTTTCATTTCCAGTAATTTGATTTCTTTTTGGTAGATGATTTCCTGATTACGCGTTAGTGCGAAAGCCCACCAAGCTAATGCGCTTAACATGTAAACAGATATAAAGAGAATTGCCGTAATCAGTCGAACTCGATTGCTTCGCATGGTTAATATAACCGTATTTCTTTTGATCACTTAAGATGAATGACAAATGCAAACGTGCGTATTACTTACAATATTCGATATATTTGTTTAAATGATCGCACAAGAATCGATAGAACAATTGAAAAGTATCGTAGGGCCTAATAATTATGCCGATGATTTTGAATCATTAAAAAACGCTTCAAGCGATTATACCGAAGATTTGAGTTTTCCCCCAGAATTGGTTCTTTTTCCCTCAGATGCTGCACAGATTTCAGAAATTTTAAAGTTGTGTAATGTCAATAGAATACCCGTTTATACACGAGGAGCAGGTACTGGTTTGTCTGGTGCTTGTTTGCCAGTAAATGGCGGTATTGCTTTATCCACAAAGAATCTCAATCAAATTTTGAATATCGATACCGATAATTTTCAAGTTACTGTTGAACCCGGTGTGGTTAATCAACATTTAAAACAAGCTTTAGAGCCACACGGATTTACCTATCCGCCAGACCCAGCAAGTATGGGATCAAGTACCATTGGCGGTAATATCGCACATGGTGCAGGAGGTCCAAAAGCGGTTAAATACGGTACTACTCGCGATTACGTTTTAAATTTAGAAATTGTACTTCCCAATGGAGACATCATTTGGACTGGCGCGAATACGTTGAAAAATTCAACGGGATTCACATTAACTCATTTGATGGTTGGTAGTGAAGGGATGTTGGGTATTATCACGAAAGCGGTTTTGAAAATTACACCTAAGGTAGACCATGAACTATTAATGCTTATTAGCTTTGATCAAGCTGAGACTGCGGCAAAAACGGTAAGTGAAATTTTGAAAAATGGTTTTAAACCTTCCGGAATAGAGCTTATGGAGAGAAATGGAATTGATATTGTTTTAAAGCATAAAAATTTACAATTTCCTCAAACCACAGAAGATGCCTTTTTATATGTTGCTCGTTTTAGAAGGTGACAGTCAAGAAGATTTGATGAATCAAGCAGAATCCATATATCCCTTTTTTGAGAATCAAGGCGCTCTTAACGTTTATATTCCGAATAATGCAGATATGGCCAATGATTGGTGGTCGGCAAGACGGTCAATAGGAGAATTGGTAAAGCAACAATCTATTTATAAAGAAGAAGACACGGTTGTTCCTCGTTCAAAGTTGCCAGAACTACTTCGTGTAGTAAAGGATACGGATGTTACTTTGGATTTAGATCCGTATGTTACGGTCATGCAGGCGATGGAAATCTTCATATTAATATTTTAAAAGACAATATGTCAGAAGAAAATTGGAAAAATGAAGTTCCAAAAGGAATTCGTAAGATATTTGAATATTGTCAATCCGTTGGTGGTACCATAAGTGGTGAGCACGGGGTTGGTTTTGTGCAAAAAGATTTTTTAGACGTTGTAATGACACCTACTCACTTTCATTTATTGAAAGGGATAAAACATAGCTTTTGATCCAAATGGAATTCTCAATCCTGGTAAATGGATTGACTAAGGCTGCCAATCTAAAAGGACAAAAGTCTTGGCATTCGCCTTTTCTTGGAATAAAGGTTTGGTTTTCGACCAAGTTTCTTTAAATAGCGCACTATTCCTATAGTCATTTAAAGACTCTTCTGAATCCCAAATGCTGCTTGTACAAAGAATATTAGGACTATCAGGATCTTGTATCAGTTGTAAGGAAAGGCAGCCACTTCTTGCCCTGATTTTTTCTTTAGATGATTCAAATACTAGAAGAAACTCATCAACTCTGTTCTTTTGAAAGTGCATTTTCACCCAACGGTGTATATTCTTCTTCTTCATAAAATTCAATTAATATGGTATGGTCCTCATAAATACCCATGTTTTTGCTGCAATTTCCGCTGTTTTGAGCCAATTGAAATAAGCCGCCATGACCGAATAAGGCAACCAGCCTACCTTCTGGCATATCATTGTAGTCATTCATGATGCCATTAATCGTTGCCATTTGCGTTCGTACTCTAACTTTTCTGTTCTTTCGATATTCTTCGAACTTGTCTTTAGAAATATTGAAATAACAATTCCCATGTAAATCCACATACATGCAGCTCAATCTCATATTATTGGCTTTTACAATAGGTTGAATCCACATGGGTTTTCTCATGTGTTGTTTAGGCTTGAATAGCTCAGACAGATTCTTATTGGGGTTGTTTAAAATGGTTAAAGCTGCTTTTATATAAATTTCTCGTAGGGTATTCCACTTATTGGTTCCGTCATTAGGTATAATAAAATATTCCAAAGAATCCAATTCAAAACCCAGTTGCATGAAATCGTTGGCCGGACCCAAAAAATAACTATCCGCATATTTCACGACTACGTATCGAGGTGGTTCGGTTGAATTTATCGATACATGACAGATGTGAATTGTATTGGGAGGAAAGGCATCTTTGAACTGTTTTAAGATAATGGCTTGTTCCCTTAGGTTGCCAGGCTCCATGACGAGTGGGCTGTAAATAATAGAGGAATTGGGGAATGCATTGTGCAGCGCAGCTTGGGCTAAGGTGAAATCAATGGTTTGAGAACCATAATCGCACCAATAATGTACCAAAAGTTGTCGGTTCGCGTCTGCGCTTTGCATATATTTGTAAAAATAATTCAAATCCCTTGACAGAATTTATCTACCAGCTAGAATTTATCAACCCTCAAATGTTCTATGGGCCTCAAAATGCCCATTTGAATTTACTAAAGAGAAAATACCCAAAACTTCAATTGGTAGCTAGAGGCGATGAGATTAAAGTATTTGGAGACGAAAGAAGTATTCTAGAATTTCAATCTGGAATGCGAGTGTTAGAAAAATTGTACACAACCAGAAAAGAGTTAACTGAAAATATAATCCAGGAAGCATTGGATATATCAGAAACAGGTGAGTTGCCTTTAGATAATACCAAGGATGTCTTGTTCATTGGAACAAGAGGCCAGAAAATCAGAGCAAAAACCAAGAACCAACATAAAATGTTGGATGTATCGCAAAAGAGCGATATAATTTTCGCAATTGGACCTGCAGGAACGGGTAAAACCTACACAGCAGTGGCAATTGCAGTCATGGCTCTTAAGAATCGAGAAGTTAGAAAAGTTATCCTCACGAGACCGGCAGTAGAGGCGGGAGAAAACTTAGGTTTTTTACCAGGTGATTTAAAAGAGAAAATAGACCCTTATCTGCGACCATTGTATGATGCTCTGGAAGACATGATTCCAGGCGATAAATTAAAGAGCATGGTAGAAAGTCGTACCGTTGAGATTGCCCCACTTGCTTTTATGCGAGGCAGGACATTAGATAATTGCTATGTCATATTAGATGAAGCTCAAAATAGCACAGAATTACAACTTAAAATGTTCTTGACGCGCATGGGACCTAATGCAAAGCTTATAATTACCGGCGATTTAACCCAAATTGATTTGCCAAAGAAACAGCAAAGCGGTTTATATCGCGCGCTTGAAAATTTTGAAAAATATAGAAGGAATAAGTATCATTGAACTCGATACCAACGATGTTGTTAGACATCGATTGGTTAAAGAAATAATAAACGCATACGAAAAAGCAAACGAAGAATAAATGCAACCCCAATCTCTTACAGCTACAAATTTCTTTTTTAAGAACCAGACGAATTTTTACCGAGGTAAAGTTCGTGATGTTTACACAATTTCGAATGACTTACTAGTGGTTGTTGCCTGTGATAGAATCTCTGCATTCGATCATGTATTACCAAAAAGTATTCCTTTTAAAGGCCAAGTTTTAACCCAGGTAGCTAACCTTTTCTTAGATCATACCCAAAATATCATTCCTAATTGGAAAATATCCAATCCAGATCCACAAGTCACAATTGGAAGAAAATGCGATGCTATTCCAATTGAGTTTGTGATTCGAGGTTATCTGACAGGTCACGCTTGGCGCGTTTACAACTCAGGGGGAAGAGTTCTTTGTGGAGTGCAACTTCCTGAGGGATTAAATGAGAACGACCCCTTTCCAGAACCCATAATTACACCTGCTACCAAAGCGGCTAGTGGTCACGATGAAGATATCAGTTACGATGAAATATTAAAACGGAAACTCCTTCCTAAAAAGACTTTAAATGCATTATACGATAAAGCATTAATGTTATATAAAAGCGGTGTGGAATATGCAAAGCATCGAGGATTGATTTTGGTCGATACCAAATATGAGTTTGGAATGTTTCACGATGATTTGATGTTGATTGATGAAATTCACACTCCAGATTCGTCTCGTTTCTTTTACCTGGATACCTATGACGATTTACAAAAGGCAGGAAAACCTCAGAAACAACTAAGTAAAGAGTTTGTGAGAGAGTGGCTCATGTCTCAAGGATTTCAGGGAAAAGAAGGTCAAATTATGCCTGAAATGACGGTAGAAATGATCGACCAAATTTCTGGGCGTTATGTTGAGTTGTACCAAGCAATGACGGGCAAGGATTTTGCACCTAGGTCTTATGATGAAATCTTCAATAGAATGCAAGAGTCAATTGAATTGGGGATAAATAAATTCGCTTGATTTTTTGCCTTAGGCCAAAAATCAATATTATCGAAGGAATTTTAAGAATTTTATGAATATGAAATCACTAAAATACCTTGCAGTTGTCGGCGTTATGGCCGTATCTCAGGTAGATGCACAGAATGTTAGTACGTATGCGGGAGTTCAGTATACAGATTCCGGACGTTTTTTAGGTACTGCCGATAATCCCAAAAATACGGAGTTATACAGCCGACCAAATGGAATCGCCGTTGATAACAACGGTCGTATTTGGGTTAGTGACGAACACAACATCATGTTGTTAGACGGAAATACCTCTAGAAATAGAGGTGGATATCGTGGTGATCCAAATAGTTCTCAATCTATGGGTTATTTCGATGGGGCTGCAACAGCTTCAAGATTTACCTTCCCAACGGGTTTGGCTGTGCATCCAACAGCCAATGATCTCTACATATGCGATAGAGATAATTCTTCCATACGTAAAGCATCAAAATTTGTAAATTCTTCCAATTCAACATTGTTCAGTACCTATGCAGGTTATTCTGATTGGACAGGCGGATATGTGGATGGCAGTTTAACCGATGCACGTTTCAGATTCCCCGAGGATGCCGAGTTTGATGCCTCCGGTATATTATACATCTGTGATTTCATGAATCACTGTATTCGGAAAATATCGAGTGGACAGGTTTCAACCCTAGCAGGAGATGGATCTCAAAGTCCGGGTTATACCGATGCTAATGGAAAAAGCGCCCGTTTTTCGTATCCTTCAGGTATAGGGATGGATTCAATGGGGACTTATTGGTTGCAGATAGAAACAACAGATGCATTAGACGAATTAAACTAAGTACAGGTGATGTAACTACCGTTACGAAAGATGTCAACTTCCCATATGATGTGATTGGAATTGACGATAAAATTTACATTCTCGAACCTACGTGTATTAAAGTTTTTGACGGAAGTAAAGTTAGTGTGTTTGCAGGCTCAACATCAACATCTGGATATAAAGACGGTGCTTTGAAAGATGCACTTTTTGGTCAAATGTTCCACTTTGACTATAACCCCAATGACGAATGTTTGTATGTAGCCGATTATGGAAATAACGTTATTCGCAGAATTCCGTTGAATTTAGAGGTAAGCTCAGATTTCTATGCAAACAAAACCAGTGCCATTGTCAATCAGACTGTGGTTTTAACGTCTACGTCTAAAAACTTTCAAAGCCTGACCTGGGAAATTTACCCGCGAGTTACACCCTCCAAGCTGGTTCTTCATTAAGCGATAGAGTGGTATACGTTTCCTTCAACAATGCAACATCTTATACGGTTAAATTAACTGCCAAGAACCCTAGCGGACAAAAAATAGCCGTTAAAGACAATTATATAAACGTTTCAACAAATAGCTTGGCAAAACCTGTTGCTGACTTTACCACTTCAAATACGTATCCTACAATTAATAGCGAGCTCGTTAAATTGGTTGATTTGAGCGCTAACAATCCAACTAGTTTTAATTGGAGTATTTCGCCGAGCACATTTACCTTTGAAAACGGTACTAACGCACAATCTAGAAATCCTGAAGTGAAATTCACAGCATTGGGATTGTATGGTGTTTCCTTGACCGTTGAGAATGCAAACGGAAACAGTTCCGAAAATAAAACAAATTACATTCAAGTTGTTGGGTTAAATAATGGCACAATTAAGCCTATACAGGCTATAATTTATCCAAATCCATCAAAAGGGCAAGTGTCAATCAAAGGGCTTCCTACAGGTGCCGTATATCGCGTATTTGATTTGAGCGGTAGAATCACCAGAGAAGGTTTGGTAGGCGAGGATATGGTGCAGTTAAGTTTAAATTCAGGTATTTATATGGTCCAGGCTCAAGTTAATGGTAACTGGAATTCTCTAGGGAAAATAATCGTAAATCCTTAATTGTATTGATCCTTTGAAATACGAATTTACACGGGTTTAATATGCAAACAACATTAAAAAAGTGGCAGGTATTTTTTGAAAATGCCGCCACTTTTTTGTTTTGGGGGAAGTTGTTTTTTGTATTTTACATCTTGCATCTTAGCCATCGATGTGTTTTGCTTATTTCAAATTCTAAGCAACTAACGTTTATTTCTAATTTTATTGAATCCTCACAAAATGGATTTTTTCAAGATTGTTCGGGCCGCTGCATATCAAGTTTTATTTTTGGCCATTCCGAATTTATTGGTTTTTGCATTTTCAAGACAATGGCAGATTCGCATTTTTGCGATTCTTTCAACCTCTTTGTTGATGTATTCTATTTTTATTTGGATAGCGGATGCGGCAATTTATCATTATTGGGGAACACATCTAAATAGTCAGGCAATAGCCTATTTGTCGTATCCTAAACAACTTTTGGCTTCAGTAGCTCCGGAATGGATTATTACAGGAACTTTATCCTTCCTGATGGTCACAATTGTTGTATTTAAATGGATACTGCGGAAGTCTTCTAGGAATAACGAAATGTTTCGCGCATTTAATAAAATGCATTTGTTTAAACAGTTGATAACAATAGTGTTTTTTAGGAGTGTTATCTCGAGGTGGACTCGGCAAAATACCATTATCAATAACCGAGCCTTACAAAAGCAAATCCGAAGAAATTAACGCACTTTCTGTTAATGCTTTTTGGAATATCAATTACTTACTTCTGAATACACCGAAACATCCGGATGTTGATCATTTAATTAACCATGAGTTTTATAATCCACAATTAGTAAAAGTATATAAAGCGGGTGAAGGGGATATAACAACAAATAATTCCCACTGGAAGACCAGGCCGAATATAATTCTGATAATTATGGAGGGTGTCAGTGCTCAAACTTCTAAACTTTTAGGTGGAACTCATTTTAATGGTTTGTCGCATTTGGATTCATGGGTAAAGGAGTGGGGTGTTTATTCCCAGAATTGTTATGCAACAGGAGATCGCACTGATAAAGGCCTCGCAAGTATTTTTAGTGGTTGGCCTGGACATCCTTGGCAAGGAATTCTTCACGATCCAGATAGATTTAAAAAACTCCCACATTTAATGGGTGAATTTGCCCAAATGGGATACCAAACTGGATTCCAGTATGGTGGAGATATGAACTTCGCCAATATTCGTGCATATATGATTGGAGGTGGTACGCAAAATTTAAAAGATAAAAATCAATTAAAGGATGATGTGCAAATGGGGAATTGGGGTGTTCATGATTCAGATTTGTTGAATAAGGCATATTCAGAATTAAAGCAGATACCAAAACCCTATTTTTATAGTTTTCTTACACTTAGTAGTCATGAACCTTATGATATTGTGAAAACTAAGAGAATATCGGAAATTGAAAAATACTATCAATCTGTAGCATATGTGGATAGGAGTATTGATGCCTTTCTAAGAAAGTGTTTTAACGATGATCGATTTGATGATACGTATTTCGTGATTGTTTCGGATCATGGTAAGAATCTTGAAACACCTGAAACCCATTTTGGTCAGCGTGAATTCTTTAGGATACCGTTTTATTTGATAGGTAAGCCAGTAAAAGAATCGAGAATAAGAATAAATGCAACGTGTTTTTCTCAGGCGGATTTGTATAACAGTCTACTCGATTTGTGTTGCTTAAAACACGATAAAAAAGCCAAGTATAGTCGTTCAATTTTTAGAGATTCTCACCCTAACAATGCTGTTTTTCACATGCATGAGGTTGTGGGATTGATTTCAAATGAAAATATTGATTGGATAACGACTAATAGGGCTTTGTTAAAAGGCGAGGAGCCACTAAGTTCGATAGATAGTGTCATTTTGTCGCTTGAATCTGAAATTATTTCAGATTATTTTGATTGAAATGAAACTTTTTCAGTTTTTAAACGTCTTACTAATAATTGGCACTGTTTTTGAACAATTGTAGAGTAAATGGCGAATAAAGTAAAACGGAAAATATTGATTTTAGTAGCTTTGCTTGTCGCAAATGTAGTAGGTTTCCTGCTCGCAGACTCTTATTTTGATAAGCATGAATCCGATTCAGTCAGCGCTACTACTATTATTGAATCCGCAACAAAATCTGGAGCTCGCATTCTTTACACAGAAAAAATTCTGGGAATGGGACTCGAAATGTTGCGCAAAATAGGAGATTAAGCATTGCCCAATACCACACAGCTATCCCAAACTCAACGACTTGAGCAGTTTTTGCTTAGTTGGAAAGTTGATCATTTCCTTTTTTGGCTAGCTTACGCCGGGATTTATGGTTTTTTATTTCCTTTAGGAGTCGATTTATTTACGTCTTTTATTATCGCAAATGGATTGTTGTTGTTTCATGCCATTGTGGCATATTTCAATAATGATTATTTGATTCCAAGATTGTTGCTACCACGTAATTATTTATTGTATTTACTGAGCTTGGGATTGGCAGTGGTGAGCGTTTGTTTCCCCCTGAGTATTGTGGTTCACCTCGTTGTTGTTAACGAAGAATTACAAAGCCTCGTATGGTCTGATACCTTTTTTCTTTTTCTCATAATTAACGTTTTGTTTACGGTCATCACTACGATGGTACTTAAGCTGGTTAAACAGTGGTATAAGGATCAAAAGATGACCACAGAATTGAAACGAGAGCAACTACAAACGGAGTTGAAGTTTTTAAAGTCGCAGATTAACCCGCACTTTTTGTTTAATTCTTTAAATAATTTGTATGCTTTAACATTGTCGAAATCTGATGCAGCTCCCGAGGTGGTATTGCGTTTGTCTAATATTCTGAGATACATTTTGTATGAAAGTGGGGAAGGACAAGTATCAATTTCGAAGGAAATGCAACATATACACGATTATGTGGCAATTGAACGACTAAGGTTGGGCGATGCTGTGCGAATAGACGTAGACATAGATGGTGATTTAAGTGAAGACTTGGTAGAGCCTATGCTATTTTTAACACTGGTTGAAAATGCATTTAAACATAGCGAACAGGTTTTACCCGAGAAAAGATACATAAGAATTCATGCCAAAGGGCTTACCGATGGTTTTAGGTTTCTCATCGAAAACTCATTTAATCCATCAAAGAAAAGTGAGGAATTGGGCGGTATAGGATTGGTGAATATTAAAAAACGACTAAATTTAATATACCCGAATAACCACGACCTAAAGTCTTCAACTGCAGACGGTGTGTATCGGGTTGACTTAATAATAAATTGGTAAAATATGAAAGTAATAATTATAGATGATGAACCATTAGCAATCACCGTAATGGAGAATTTGCTTAAATCTCACGAAAGTGTTGAAGTTGTTGGAACTTTTAATTCAACCCAAGGCCTTGCCGAGAAGCTTGAATCTTTAAAGCCTGATGTCGTTTTTTCTGACATTCAAATGCCAGGTGAAACAGGGCTGGAATTTATCAAAGGTCAATACCCAATGCCGTATGCAGTAGTATTTACAACTGCATATTCTGACTATGCCGCTGAAGCCTTTGAATTTGAAGCATTGGATTATCTTGTCAAGCCAATTTCTCCAGATCGATTGAATAAAGCTTTGAAACGAATTGAAGAGTATTTAACATTAAAAGCTGCCAATACAGAAGTTGCTGAAACCCAAGATGATTATGTCTACGTTAAAGTTGATGGTGAGTTCCAAAAAATTCTATACAAGGATATACTCTATGTAGAAGCATTCGCTGACTACGTGAAAATATGGACATCTCCGGAGAAAAGGGTGGTTACCCTACAAACCATGCGAAACATGGAAAACGGCCTTCCCAATGATAGATTTATACGGGTGCATAGAAGCTTTATTATAGCCATCGATAAAATTAAATCAATTCAAAATACATCCGTACATCTCGTTGGAGGTATTGAAGTACCCGTAGGTAAAAACTACAAAGACAGTATTAATATGTTGCTTCAAAAGAACCGATTAAATGGATAAATTGTCATACTTGTGTAAACAAGCATGCGTGTTTTAATTTATATCGTAAAGTATATCAATGTTTTAATTGAATGTCTTGTAGTTTTTTATTAATCGTGTAAAATATTCGTAAACTTTTTAAGTTTTAGGAGGGTACAGGATACGCATTTTTGTTTTCAATGATAAAATAACTACAAAGAAACGTGAGCAGATTAGATTACAACAAGATTAAGAGTCTTGCAGCGGGGAAGAGAATTCCGATTAAAGAGTTGGCGAGACTTTGCGGGTTAAGTGAGCAAGGGTTTCATTACATGTTAAAAAAGCAATCCATGAGGGTGGATACTTTTGAGAAGATTTGCGAAGCATTAGACATTACCCCAATGGATCTTTTTCAAACAGAAGGAGAGGATGGCGAAAACGGTTCAAATCCAACTTCTGTTATCATCAAAGCTAAAGAAGCAGATTACAACGACGCTTTGATGCAGAAACTCGATATTATTATTGATTTACTTCGATACAGAGGATAAAGCAATTAATTAACGTAGCGATACGTTCTAGAGGCCATTTCAACCAATCGATTCGATATATTCGGTTGGTTGTAATGGTATTCTTTTTTTAGCCAACTTATTAATTGTTCAGTTGGTAAGTTTCCTACCATCTCATCTTTGGCAAACGGACAACCGCCAAATCCTAACATGGCAGAATCAATTCTTCGACAGCCAGAATCAATCGCGGCTTTTACTTTACCTTGCCATTGTTGTGCAGCGGCATGCAAATGAACACCAAAATTCATATCGGGTAATTCTGTAATACATTTCGTGTACAAAGAAGAAATTCCTAAAGAACTGGCCTGTGAAGTCGTATCTGCTAAACTTATTATCTGTATCCCCAAAGATTTAATTTTATGGATCCATTCGAGTACCTCTTCTTCAGAAAATGGATCGCCATACGGGTTTCCAAAGCCCATGCTGATATAACAGACCACTTCCTTGCCGGAAACCCTTGCTATATCATGGATTTTTTGAAGATTTAAAAAGGCATTCTCTCTCGTACTATTGGTATTCCTTTTTTGAAACGTTTCAGAAACTGAAAACGGAAAACCAAGGTAACGGATTCGTTGAAAAGCAGCCGCCCTTACAGCACCTCTTTCATTTGCTACGATAACCAATAACTCAGTATTGCTTTCAACATCTTCAATGGCTCTTATAACCTCAGGTGTATCTGCCATTTGAGGCACTGCAGAAGGATGCACAAAACTGCCACAATCCAAAACATCAAAACCTACTTTTAGTAGCTCTTTCATGTAAGCAATTTTCATTTCTGTAGGAATGAAATGTTTGATACCCTGCATGGCATCGCGCGGACATTCAACTATCTCAAAATCCATTTCCTGCAGTTTGCTGTTTTATAAGTGGTCAAAAAAGTATTGGCTCACTTTTTTGTATAAATGAACACGGTCTCTGCCAATAACATTGTGTTCATGTCCGGGATATACAAAGTAATCTAAGTTCGCATTGTTGGCTTTTACACATTTATCCAAGAACATTAAACTATGTTGCCATACAACAACATTATCATCAGCGCCATGTATCATTAACAACCTACCTGAAAGATCAGGTGCATATTGCAGCAAACTATTCTTTTTATAACCTTCTGGATTTTCACTCGGCATGTCCATATATCGCTCCGTATACATGATTTCATAGTATTTCCAATCAATTACAGGTCCACCTGCAACACCTACCTTGTATTTGCCAGGATGACGTGTCATTAAACTTGTGGTCATAAAGCCTCCAAAACTCCAACCATGTACACCTATGCGGTTCGTATCAATATAATTCAGACCTTTTAAATAGTTCAATCCGGCCAACTGATCACGCATTTCAAGTTCTCCAACTTGTCTATGAATGGCGTTTTCAAAATCAAATCCACGATTTGCAGAACCTCGATTATCTAAAGTAAATACGATATATCCCTTACTTGCCATGTAGGCCATCCATAAATTTCCTCCTCCTAACCATTTGTTTTGAATCATTTGAGCATGAGGACCTCCATAAACATATACGACCGCTGGGTATTGTTTCTTAGGATCAAAGTTTGCAGGATAGTAGGTCCTAGTGAATAATTGAATGCCATCATTTTGGATTGAACTTAGGCTAATTAAACCAATTTCGAATTCTGAAGCAGGATTCTCGATTTCTTCTAACAAAGTGGCTTTAACTTCAATTGTGTTACTCATGTTATTAATGAAGTCGTTGATATCTATTGCATATACACTTCCAGGTGTGCTGAGGTTGCTGAAACTCACAGTTAGAATGCCGGTTTTGGAATTCCAACTAGGTGAATTCATGCCAAAACCCACACTTAACTCAAAATAATCACCTGTTTTAATATCAATTAAAAGTGGTGTTCTTTCCAGTGCATTACCACCGATACCATCTAATGTAGAATTAACCAAAGCATATTTCCCACTAGCATCAAAACCAAGGAATTCAGTTACTATCCAATCGCCTTTTGTTAATTGGCGCAATGTATCGTTTTCATATACATAAAGATGATTGTATCCGTCACGCTCACTTTGCCAAATGAACGCGTTATTGCTACCAGGTAAGAAAGCTGGACCATTTTCAGGTTCTACATATTTATCGTGCTTTTCTTCAAATAAAACACCCATCAATTCGCCTGTCTCTGCGTTGTATTGGCGAAGTTGCATATGATTTTGTTCTCTATTTACCCATGCCACATATACGGAACGTTCATCGGGTGACCATGTTATATTTGTTAAATATTGATCATATGGCCCTTCGGTTTTTAGATAAAGCGCTCCTACATCTGAATTTCTATCAAAAATACCGATAGAAACGGTATGGCTGCTATCACCGGCCATAGGATACTTAAATTCATCGGCCTTTGCGGGTCTTGGTTTGATCGAAAAAATGGGATAATCGGTTACTCTTTTTTCATCTTTACGATAAAAGGCAAGTTTATTTCCTTTAGGGCTCCAAAATAAACCTTTTGTAATGCCAAATTCACTTCTATGAACGGTTTGACCATAAACGATCCCATTTCCGCCATCATCCGTAATTTTCAAATTTCCATTGATATCAAATATTTCTATGTTATCATTTACAACGGCTGCACTTACCAATTGCTCTGTTTTTCCCCATGGAACAATACAAGCATTTTGAGTTACTTGGGTGGCAGATGCTTGATTATTATTGGGATAATCATATTTAAATTCATATAGAATGCGGCCATTATTCTTCCTTTTGAAGTTTACAATACAACCAGAACCTTCCAGCCAACCTTCATTTTCATCTGAGAAATGCAAAGTGGCGTAACTTGGATTAAAAGATTCAACATTTTCTGGGAATGCCTTTTTCTTTTTTTGAGATTCAATATATTTTTTCCAGCCATTATTCAGTGAATCTGTATGAATCCACAAGACTTCGTTGTTTGGGTCAGATATAGAAACCTTATAATAGTGCCTTCCTTTATCAGAGCGATTCCAGAAATATTGTTTAATTAAGTGACTTTTGCCCTCTATACTTTGAAAACTAGAATTAGCAGCATATGTTTTCAATCCAAAGCAATCTCCGATTTCAAGTTGTTTATTTCCTTTACTTTCAGGTTGTACTGCAATAGCGCGTTGAGCGTGAATTTGAATTATTGGAGCAATTAGAGCCAATAGAATGGTGTGTTTGACAAATTTCATAGAGCTTTTCAAAAAATGTTTCGCAATTTTGTTGCAATTTACACAATACATATGCAAAACTATAAAGATATCATTGAGGAAATTTGGGAACACCGAGAATTGCTAAAGGAAGAAAAGAATGTAAAAATAATAGAGGAAATTATTGAAGCGCTTGATAAAGGAACACTTAGAGTCGCGGAACCCCTTGATGGAACTTGGCAGGTAAACGATTGGGTTAAAAAGGCCGTGATTTTATATTTTCCAACTAGAAGCATGTCAACTTCTCATGCAGGTCCAATGGAGTTTCATGATAAAATGCCCTTGAAATCGGGTTATGAGGCTTTGGGTATTAGAGTAGTTCCTCATGCGGTTGCGCGTCATGGAGCCTACGTTGCTCCAGGAGTAGTAATGATGCCTTCATACGTTAATATTGGTGCATACGTTGACAGCGGAACCATGGTTGATACATGGGCAACAGTGGGAAGTTGTGCTCAAATTGGAAAAAATGTGCACCTTTCGGGTGGTGTTGGAATAGGTGGAGTACTTGAACCGGTTCAGGCAGCTCCAGTAATAATTGAAGATGGTGCATTTGTAGGAAGTAGGTGTATTGTGGTTGAAGGAGTACATGTTGGAAAAGAAGCCGTTCTTGGCGCAGG
This sequence comes from uncultured Bacteroidia bacterium, assembly GCA_943789135.1. Classification (GTDB taxonomy): domain Bacteria; phylum Bacteroidota; class Bacteroidia; order NS11-12g; family UBA955; genus VMCP01. The sequence continues at coordinate 50,391 of CALSSY010000004.1, read as the reverse complement.
TTTAACCTTGACAATGAGCACAAAAATCATTGATGCCAATAGTGGTGAAGAACTGCCGAAAGGGTACATTCCAGAAAGGAGTGTAGTAATTCCAAGCAGCATGAAAAAAGAGTTCCCGGGAGGCGAATATTACGTGCCAATTGCATTAATTATCGGACAAAGAAAAGCGAGCACGGACCAGAAAACATCTTTGAATGATGCTCTTAGAGATTTTAATGTAGCCGTATAATATGAAAATAGGCTTCGATTCAAAACGATTGTTGTTCAATCAAACCGGATTGGGCAATTATTCGAGACAATGGGTCGAAGCCCTTTTGTCATTCAATTCGATTGAATTAGAATTGTATGCACCTGATTATGGTAAATTTCATGATATAACCGTAATTAGTCCAGAAATTCGGCAGAACTTTTTGAATGGTCTTTACAAAGGCTTTTGGAGGAGTTTCCAAATGGGTAAAGTGGCACAGAATAATGGTTGTGATATTTTTCATGGACTCTCAAATGAAATACCGATTGGGAAAATTCAAATTCCGAGAATCTGCACCATTCACGATGTAATATTTAAAGAATATCCCGATTATTACAGCCCGATTGATAGATCTGTTTACAATTATAAAACGCGTTATGCTTGTTCCAATGCAGAGGCAATAATTGTAACCAGCGAAACAACTAAATTAGAATTACTTAAGTATTACGACGTAAATGAATCCAAAATTCATGTTGTATATCAATCGATCAATCCTAGATTTAAAGAGGTAAATTGGGATCCTCAAACAGAAAATCCTTACTTTCTGTATTATTCCAGTTTTAACCCGAGAAAAAACCAACTTCAATTAATTCGTGCTTTCGCTGACATTGTGAATTCATGCGATTTTAACTTGATCATTGCAGGAAAGGGTCGGGATTTTAATGCAATAAAGCAATTAATTGACGAATTGAGTCTTACGGAAAGGGTATTTATCAATCAATCGCCAAGTGACGATGAAATTCTTCAATTGCTAGTAAAATCATCAGGATTTGTATATCCTAGCCTCCAAGAAGGATTTGGAATACCACTGGTTGAAGCCGCAAATGTTGGGGTACCAATTATTGTTTCTGATATCCCTATATTTCGAGAGCTTAGTAGTAATGCGGCTTTAGATTATTTTGATCCGAGAAGTCAATGGGAAATGTCCAAATCTCTATTAAAGCTAATCGAATTTAACAATTCCAAACAAAAGAGCGTTTTTGATTTCAAAGAATTAATTGGGAATACCAATTCCGAGAATATGGCGAAAAAAGCCATAGAAATTTATAAAAGCGTTCTATAGTTAAATATTGGATTTGAATACTTTAACGGCTATTGCTAAAAGTATTACACCAAAGAATTTGCGTAAAACCATCATTCCGTTTTTCCCCAGTTTTCTTTCAAAAAAACCAGTTGTATTTAAAACCAAGAAGATCACCGCGACGTTTAGGATAATTCCGGCTAATATGGTGGTTTTTTCATAAATAGCCTTTAGGGAAAGTATGGTTGTTAAAGTTCCAGACCCCGCAATTATCGGAAATGCCACGGGTACGATACTTCCTGCGCTTGTATCAGGATCAGCCCTAAATATATCTATACCCAGAATCATTTCGAGCGCGAGTATAAACATTACAATACTACCTGCTACAGCGAAAGAACTGATATCTATTCCCAAGTAATACAAAAAATATTCTCCTATAAAGAGAAAGCCGATCATGAATAAGGCCGAGGCTAACGTCACTTTGCCAGGATGAATATCAGGAATTTTTTGTTTCAACGAAACCAAAATGGGAATAGATCCAAGTATATCAATTACCGCAAAAAGCGTAAAAAATACCGTTACAATTTCGTTTACATTTAAATTCATTTAAAAGGAGAATTAGGTTCTTTACTGATTACCCGATAAGTTAGCCAATCCGCTAATCTGGGCCATAATTTATTTATCCAAACAGCCAATTTGCCTTGTAATGTCATGATAATATACCATGATTTTTTTTCGTATGCTTGCCAGATTTTTTCTGCAACTTCTTCGGCAGACATTAGCTTGGATTCATTCAGGGGTGTTTCACCTTGGATTTCTCCGTTTGCATTTAAGGCTGTTTTTCTAATGTTAGACTCGGTATATCCGGGACATGCAATAAGCACATGTAATCCGGTTTTATGATTCTCATTGCGCAAACTTTCTAAAAACCCTTGAAGGGCAAACTTGCTCGAGGAATATCCGGTGCGAGCAGGCAAACCCTTAAATCCTGCAATTGAGGATACTCCAATTACCGAACCTTGACTCTGTAATAGATAGGGAAGGGCGTATTTCGTTAAGTATACGGCACCCCAGAAATTAACATCCATTAACCGCTTAAGAACGCTGAGGTCGGTATCATTCAGCAAACCCCTCATGCTCATACCGGCATTGTTTATGAGGACGTCAATTTTATTGAAATGTTGGATACAGTTTTTAATCAAATCATGGCAAAACGGTTCATTTGAGATGTCACCGGCTAGGATTTGAACCTGAGAATTCGGAAATCTATTATGAATTTCAATTTTTAAATTGTTCAAAGCATCTTGATTTCGGCCCGTCAACATAAGGTTGCAATTGTTTTTTGCAGCAACCCAACTTAAGGCCAAACCGATACCACTTGAGGCACCCGTAATGAGAACTACTTTGTTGATATTTTTCGTTGAATGTTTTACCAAGGATTAATCTTTCCATTTAATGCTACAACCAACGGCAGGAACCTCAGGGTAATCTACTTCAATCCCATCCAAACAATATTCTATAGCGTCTTCAAGGAATACTTTCATAACTGTTGATTCGTTTTCCCAACTATCGTCAATAGCTCCTTTATAAACCAATTCACGTCGTTGATTGAATAAGAATACTTCTGGAGTACGGGTTGCTCCTAAGGACTTAAGAACTATCCTGACTTTCATCGTGTAAATATTCGAATGGTAAGGTCATTTGGTCGTAAAGGGACTTCATGTTTTCGAAACTGTCTTGTGGGTATTTACTTTCATCATTTCCACATATTGCCACCATGCCGAGATTGTCTTCCTCGTATTTTTGTGCCAATTTTACGAGTCTTGACCAATATGCTTGAGAATAAGGGCAATGGTTACAAGTAACAAAAATTACAAATGCGAATTTTTCAGCGTAGTCATAACTACTAATCGTTTTTCCTGTAGTAGCAGGTAAATTAAACGGAACGAGTAAATCTCCGATGTTCATATTCGTGCAAAATAACGCCAAATTTATAATCTATCAATAGGTGAAAAATGGGAAAGTTGAAAAGTTTTCATTGAAGGATTGAAGACAAAGCGGTTAATTTGCAGTGTGCAACCCTTTATTGTTTCAGCTCGTAAATACCGCCCAAAATCCTTCGATGATGTGGTTGGGCAGAAGCATGTAGCTGAAACATTGATGCATGAAATAACCCAAAATAAACTGGCTCAAGCCTTTTTATTTACGGGTCCTAGAGGTGTAGGAAAAACAACTTGCGCTCGAATATTAGCCAAGGTAATCAATTCGCAAAACGGAGAAAATCCAGACAGTGATTTCGCATTCAATGTATTTGAATTGGATGCCGCTTCCAACAATGCCGTTGACGATATTAGAAATTTAATTGATCAGGTTAGAATTCCTCCGCAAGTAGGAAAGTACAAGGTATACATCATAGACGAGGTGCATATGCTGAGTACGGCTGCTTTCAATGCCTTTCTTAAAACATTAGAAGAACCACCTAGTTATGCCATATTTATTTTGGCTACTACGGAACGACATAAGATTTTGCCGACGATTCTAAGTCGCTGTCAAGTATTTAACTTCAATAGGATTCAAATTAAAGACATGGTTGAGCATTTGGCTCAAATTGCGTCGAAAGAATCCGTTGAAATCGAAGAAGCCGTTCTTCATTTAATTGCCCAAAAAGCAGACGGAGGTTTGAGAGATGCTTTAAGTATGTTCGACCAACTTATAAGTTTCTCAGGTGGAGCAGTAACCTACGAAAAGGCCGTTGAAATGTTGAGTATCCTGGATATGGATACATTCTTTAAACTCACGGATTACGCCATAAACGCAGATGTTACACAAACCTTATTAGTAATTAATCAGATTCTCAATCAAGGTTTTGACGGTTCGCTAATTTTAGGAGGTTTTGCCGATCATATTCGAAATTTAATGGTTAGCAAGTCACCTGAAACCAACAAACTATTGGATGTTGCCGATATTTTCAAAGTTAAATATCTTGAGCAATCTAATAAGTTAAAAATGGGATTTCTTCTTAACGCATTGAATTTATTGAACGACGCAGACGAAAGATACAAGTCATCTCGGAACCCGAGATTGCATATCGAATTGACGCTCATAAAGCTCTGCCACATCAATCAATTCATTTCAGAAATTCCCACACTTGAGGAAGTAAAAAAAAAATTAGGTAATCTTACTTCAAAGGCAACAAGCAATAAAACTGTAACTGAAAAGGGTTCTGTTATTGCCGATAAAATAATTCCACCCAGCATCAAAGAAGATGTTAAGTCAAAGGTAAGTTCTACTCGTTTGGGTGTATTAGACAGAGATGCTTTCTTAAAACAACGAAATTTAGATAGCAATCCTAAAGAAAAAGCGCCTGAAAAACGAGAAGAACCTTAGATGTATCCAATTCCATTGGGGAGGTTATTGATGCGAAAGACGAGGAAGTTCGAAATATACAGCCTGTGGTTCAATATACGGCCGATTCAATAAGATTAAGCCTTTCTGAATCTTTTGGAAATCTTTTGAATTCAGTATTCAAATCAATACAATCTAAAATTGAAAATGATACTTTGATTTTTGTAATTAGCAATAAGATACATGAAGGCTTTTTAGAAGAAGAAAAACCGGTTATAATTCAGAAAATTAAATCTTTAACTCAGAATCAAATCTCTAACTTTCGTTTTGAGTTTGAACCCACATGGAAACAACAAGGAGGCCGTATACGGACCGAGAAAAGTTGGACTTTCTAGTTGAAAAGCATCCATTATTACAAGAAGTGTTAGAAAAACTTAAACTACGCCTGCCTTAGCAATGATTTTCTTTTTGCTCTCGAGGATTTGACGTTATTTTGCACTTAGATGATGAGCCCTCATTCTAATTTGTCTTTTGATAATACGGAAGTAGCTTTCAAAAGCAAGTCAAACGCCGCATTGCGCAAGGCTTCATGGTTGTTTAAGTCATTCGATTTTCCTATCACTTTATCTTGGGGGCCAATATTGGCTAAGATTACGGTTAGTTTGAGGTTTAAAATCGATTATCAAAAACACAATTTTTGAACAGTTTTGTGGAGGGGAAACAATTGCGGAATGCGATTCAGCGATTCGAAAATTAAGCGATTCGGGTATTGGAACTATTTTAGATTATTCCGTAGAAGGTGCTGAAACGGCTGAGGCTTTTGATCATACTACAAAAGAAACTATTGATACAATTAAAAAGGCTTCAGGAAATCCTAACATACCATTTTTCCGTATTCAAGGTAACGGGTATCGTTGAATCTGATATTTTACAAAAAATAACCGAGAAGATTGAACTTAGTCCCTCAGAGAATAATAATTGGGAAAAAGGCAGAAATCGATTCTTTGAAATATGTGAAGCAGCAGCACATAATAAGGTGCGTTTATTTATCGATGCTGAAGAATCCTGGCTTCAAGAAGCCATTGATAGATTGGCAGAAGAGGCCATGCAAAAGTTCAATACATCCAGTGCGATCATTTACAATACGCTTCAAATGTACCGTCACGATCGTTTGCAATATCTAAAAGATCAAATAGAAACAACCGATTACTTTCTTGGTTTCAAAATAGTTCGCGGAGCCTATATGGAAAAAGAGCGAAGACGTGCTCAGCAAATGGGATATACCGACCCCATTCAACCAGATAAGCAAGCCACAGATGACGATTACGATCAAGCGGTAGCACTGTGCATAAGCAATGCAGAGAGAATAGCCATTTGTATTGGTACGCATAATGAAAACAGCTCTTTAAATGGTGTTGCACTTATGAATAAAATGGGATTGGAGGCAAAGGACGAGAAAATATTTTTCTCTCAATTGTTAGGGATGAGCGATCATATTAGTTTTAACCTTTCCCATCATGGATTCAACGTAGCCAAGTATGTGCCCTATGGCCCAGTAAGTGCAGTTATACCTTATTTAACACGTCGCGCACAGGAAAACTCAGGCATGGCAGGGCAAATGGGTCGTGAATTAGGTCTGATTACAAAAGAATTAAAGAGGAGGAGACAAGAAAAGTCATGAATGAAAAGTTAATAAAACGTTCTAAATGGTTACTAGTTTTAGGCGCCATTCTTGTCGTTTATACTTTAATTGGTGGTTTATTAATTCCTTTGAAAACGGGTGTTTCTGGTTCTGATAAATTAAAAATCAAGTCAACCGTTTTAGATTCAGTTAAATTCGAAATTTATAATCCCGTTCCTGAATTAATCATTGAAGGCGCTTATCTAAGTAAAAGCGATCAAATCTGGAAAAGTCAATCGGTTTATAACTACGGTAAAACATTAATTGCCACCTTTGATGTGAGTTTGGGTGATCAAAAATCGGGTTATGCGGATGCCTTTATTCGTGGTCAGTTTCAAGGACAAGATTCATTTGTTTGGCTTTACCTATCTAATGCTCTTTGGATTGAAAAAAGCGCTAATGACAGCATGTCAAATGCAATTGCCGATCCAAGTATTTTGGATAATACCCGGATAATCGATGAAGTTCAAGGAGGATTCCCCAATAGGGTGGTTTTAAATGAAAGTATTAGAAACTTGCTGTATCACGTACCTATGTGGTTCAGTATGATGTTTTTATTGGCAGTTTCTATGTATTTTTCAATAAAATACCTGCGCTTTGGTCATTTAAAGGACGATTGGATTTCGATGAGTTTTTTACATGTTGGAATTCTAAATGGAATTTTGGGATGCATAACAGGCTCTATTTGGGCAAGAGTAACTTGGATGAGTTGGTGGCCAGCGGACGATCCTAAACTTAATGGAGTTGCCATTGGTATGTTCATGTATTTTGCATATTTGGTGTTGCGTGCATCCATTAAGGATGAATATCAAAAAGCGCGTATTGCCTCCGTGTATAATGTGCTTGTTTTCCCCATTTTCATGGCTCTCATTGCTATTATGCCCAAATTGGCAGACAATTCACTACATCCAGGAACAGGTGGCTCAGTGGGATTCAACAAATACGATTTAGACAATACATTAAGAATGTTTTTCTATCCCGCCATATTGGGATGGATTGCTATATTTAGCTTTATTGCTATTTTGCGATATAGAATAGAGCGTATACATCAACGACAATTAGATCTTGACAACGAATGAAAAAACTAACGAACAAAATTGCAATTTACCTTACTTCGTTATTACCAATGAGTCTTTTTGGTGAAGCCGAAGTACAAAGTTCTATTTCCGATCAAGCAGCTGTATATTTAGCTACTAATGCTAAATATCACGTAGTAGTTGCAGTTTTAGTCGTGATATTATTGGGTTTGGTTGTATATGGACTTATCCTAAATCGGAAAATTAGTAATTTAGAGGCAAATCAAAAATGAAGCCCTTACACATTGCATTGATCATTATTGCCGGATTAGGAGTGGCAGCTGTTGTTAGTCTATATGGTAATACAACTAAATACGTTTCATTTTCTGAAGCACAAGAATTGAGCCAAAATAATTACAGCAAACAAGTGCATGTGGTTTGCCAATTGAATAAATCTAAGCCCATTAATTACCAGCCTGAGGTTGATCCCAATCATCTTGAATTTTGGGCAAAGGATTCATTAGGTAATGAATCGCGCGTGATATTTTTACAACCCAAACCTCAGGATTTAGAAAGGACAGAGAAAATAGTACTTACAGGCAAGCATAAAGGTGATTATTTTCATGCGGAGGCTATTTTGAGCAAATGTCCTTCCAAATATGAAGATGCTCCTGTTAAAAAAGAACATCCTTCAGAAATCCCTAAATCCTTATAACCATCTACTGTGAATACCTTACTGCAAGCAACTTCTAAAATTTCCGACGTTGTTAATTTTAAAAATGAATGGCTATGGCTAGGTAACCTGGGTCAGGCATTTATAATTATTACTTTCCTGAGCGCATTTGCCGCCATGATTTTCTATTACAAACACGAAAAGTCTGGAGATGTTGCATTTAGAAAAGCGGCGAGAAGAAGTTATTTCATTCATGCTTTTTCAGTTATAGCCATATTCTCAGTATTATTTGCGGTCATTTTCTTTCATCGGTACGAATTCTACTATGCATGGCGGCATTCTAGTAATAGTCTGCCTGTTTATTATATGATTTCATGCTTCTGGGAAGGACAGGAGGGTAGCTTTTTACTTTGGATTTTTTGGAATGCCGTAATTGGGGTTGTATTGATGCGATATTCTCGCAAATGGGAAAGCCCGGTGATGGCTGTTATTTCATTTGGGCAAGTTGCTTTGAGTTCAATGTTACTCGGTTTGGAATTACAAGGTGTAAAAATTGGTAGCAGCCCTTTTGAATTACTGCGCATAGCCCGACCCGACTTTTTGAATATCCCCATTTTAGGAAGCATCGGTATTGAAAACTATTTATCTATATTTAACGATGGAAATGGATTGAATAAGCTTTTGCAAAATTATTGGATGGTTATACATCCTCCTACTTTGTTCTTAGGTTTTGCATTGGCAATTGTGCCATTTGCATACAGTTTAGCAGCTCTTTTCAGGAAAGACGATAGGTCTTGGTTGCAACCGGCTCTAATATGGAGTCTTGCTTGTGTAGGTGTATTAGGTACGGGCATAATAATGGGTGGTTTTTGGGCCTATGAAAGTTTATCCTTTGGAGGATATTGGGCATGGGATCCAGTAGAAAATGCGTCATTGTTACCTTGGTTAATAATGACATCAGCCGCACATATGTTGTTGATATCCAAAAATACGGGTAGACATATGTTTACGTCACACCTTCTTGTGCAATTGTCATTTTGGTTGGTTTTGTATGCAACCTTCTTAACACGCAGTGGAATATTGGGTGAAGCAAGTGTGCATTCATTCACGGATTTGGGATTGTCTGGGCAATTGTTAGTGTTTTTACTTGTATTTATTGGATTAAGTGCTTCAATAAGTTTTAAAAACATAAATCAACGTAGAATCTTCAATCGCATAATCTCAGGAGTATTCATAGGTGCAGTGGCACTTTCGTTTGTTATACCGTCTGATTGGTACTCGTCTTTTCAAACAGGTTTGAAATGGTTCGGAATAAGCGCATTTTTTAGTGTTATTGTCCTATTTATAATCAACTTATATAGGAATCAGAAAACTAATTTGGAGGATGAAAAACTATCCAGTCGTGAGTTTTGGATGTTTTTAGGGTCCATGTTTATCATATTGAGTTTAGTTCAAATTTTCACGGCGACATCAATCCCAGTTTTCAATAAATTATTTGGATTTAGAACGGCTGTGCCGGTAGCTCGGGATTATAATGCGATTCAATTATGGATGGCCATGCCCATAATGTTGTTAATGGCTATTGGGCAATATTTTTCGTATAGGAACACGAATTGGAAAACTTGGCTTCAAGATGCGGCGATAACAGGTTTGATTTCTATAGCAACAACGGTTTTGTTGAATTTTAACTTCAAAATTGAGGGGTATCATTTTTTACTATTCCTATTCTTAGCGGTGTGGTTGGCATTGGGCAATATCCTATATGTTTGGAAACTTAAAAAATTGGGCGTCCTTGCTTGGGGTGCATCTGTTTCGCATTTTGGTTTCGGTGTTTTATTGGTGGGTGTTTTGGTTTCTTCCGTTAACCAAAAAGTATTGAGTTCAACCCAGGAAGGAATACAATTGGCGCCTGAACAGGATGAAAAAGGAAATGTCGATGTAAAAGGAATGCAATTCAATAGAGAAAATAGAATTCTCTACAAAAACGATCCAATAAAAATGGGAACGTATGAAGTAGAGTATGACTATTTTGAACAAGGAATAAATTATGATTCCTTGGATAAGTTTTTTTATGTAAAATTCCGGAATCAAACAGGTGATACTTTTACTCTTGTTCCCAAAACTCAAAACAATCCCAAAATGGGTCTTTTGGCGGAGCCATCAACGAAACATTACATTCACAAGGATGTATTTACCCATATCAATTATGAGAGTGGAATGGATAAAAAGGAGCCTTTCAGTGGGTTCAAAACGGATACTGTAGCCTTGGGTCAGGTGTTTACTACCAATTCAGGAAAACGAAAGTTAACGCCACTATCAATAGAAAAAGGAGCATCTTCAAATGGATTAATGTTAAGATTGGTATTATTAGTGCAAGGGATTAACCAATCCGACACTTTGTATCCACAAATTTTAATAAACGAACAAACAGGTAATTTAGAAAGTATTGCGGATCAAAATGAAGGAATGGGAGTATATGCGAGTATGTTAAGTTTCAATATACAAGACCCCGACCCAAGTAAGCAAAAAATATCCTTCGTAATACAGAGTGCAGAAAAAGAGCCTGTTCGTGATTATATTGTACTCAAGGTTGTGGAATTTCCTTGGATTAATTTAGTTTGGGCTGGTACAATCATAATGGTTTTTGGTTTTGTATTCGCTATAACGAATCGTATCTTGCTTCAAAGAAAAGTATTAAGTTAGAATTTGCTTAATGCAACAAACAACCATAGGGAAAAGCCGATGGATGTATTAAAAACGTATATAATTGGAAGAGGTAATCTTGGTTCGCATATAGCAAATTTGTTTCGTGAACATGATTTTGATTTCAAAATTATCAATATCAGTGAATTGTCATTGGTTGATCAAAATAGCCTAGTTTGGTTGTGTATTCCTGATTCTGCGATTGGTGAATTAATTGAAAAGTTAATCCCATCGGGATGTTTGATGATATATGCATCCGGTGCAATAAATATCCAAGAAAAGTGGAAGTCTCAAGTGGGAGTGTGGTACCCCCTTTACAGTATTAGGAAGGGTTATGATTTGGAATGGAAGGAAGTTCCCGTTTTTACCGAATCGTACACAAAACCGATTACTTTATATCTGAAATCACTGAATTCAAAATTGGGAATTAATGCCAAAGAATTGGATTCTGATAAAAGACTTAAACTGCATTTGGCGGCAGTATTTGTGAATAATTTTACGAATGCGTTACTCAATGCAGCTGAGGAATCTTTGTCTGATTTTTCTCGTGACGAATTAATTAACGCTTTACTTCCAATAGCTAAGCAAACTATTAATCGATGGCCGGCCGCTAATGCTTCTGAATTGCAGACGGGTCCTGCAGTAAGAGGAGATAACGATACGATAATGAGACATTTAGCACAATTATCGAATCTGCCCGAAGAAAGTGAACTTTATGCGTCGATAACAAAATATATTGCACAAAAAATTAAACAAAACACTAAAAAATCAAACAAAAGTGTCTAACTTTACAAAAGTTACACAATGGCACTATCTATCCAATCTTTCGTAAACGATGAACAGCACTTGTTTGAATACATGGGCTTGCAAATCTATATAAGCCGAAAAGACAGGGAGCCTTTGGTGTTTTATGGCCATGTGGAGAATAGTGAGAAGTTGTCAAAAATCATCGTGCACCTTGAAAACGGTTTATTTAAAGGCTTTGAAATGGCTCCTGTTGAGGGAGTTCCAGAATTAGATGATAAAGACAAGCAAAAATTAATGGATATCATTGATTATAACTTGAATGATATTATCAAGTATTGGATTGACTTCTTTGTCTATCATAAAGAAGTTCCATTCGAGAAAATTTTAAAGCCCATTCAGAATAACAATTCTTAATGGGCTCTAAAGCTTTTATTTGATTTCGTATCTTATTCCAAAGTAAAACAATCGGCCATTAGCTGGCCCCCAGCTGTAGCTCGCATCTATTCGATTTGAGTTTGTGAAAGCGTAAATTGGATCTGACTGTCTGAAGTTTCCAATGTTCTCGGCACCTAAATAGATTTCAAAACCGGAATTCCAATTTTTGCGAATTTGGGCGTTGAATAAGGCATATACCGGGGTCTCTAATTCTTGGCTGATTACCTCCGGTTTCTCAAATAAACGCTTTGGTCCATTAATACTACCGATTAAATCGAAATACCACTTATTTCTGGTTTTATACGTTAATGTTGCCAAACCACGATGTTGACTCAAAAGTGGCTTAAGTCTCATTTCTCCACCTAGGTTTTGGATGTTATTTACATAACGATAGGCCAAACGGACTTCAAATCTCATAGCCGGCATGAAGCTCCATTCGGTGTGAATACTTTCAGAGAATCCGGCGTCTTTACCATTTAATTGAACAAATGAAATGTTTTCTGCAGTTTCTTGATCAATGACAATCCTACTATCAAATACATTACGAAACACATCTAACGAAATCGCACTGGGATAACCCAAGAACATAAATTGCTTCAAGTAAGAAACGCCATAGTTCCATCCACGTTCTTGATTCATTCCGTATGGGTTTGTCAAATTTTGATTTTCATTAATAAATGGAGATGATATAACTCGATCGTTAATGAGAAGTGGCAGGTTTTCTGCAATAACATAGGCTTGTCTTCGGCCATAACCTCCTTGTAGGAATAAATTGTTATTGGGGTTTACATCCCATTTAATATGAATTCGAGGTGTGAAGAACCATCCATAATAGTTATGGTTGTCTAATCGTGTGCCCAAAACCATTTTAAATTCGTCCGTTGCATATACGCCTTCAAAAAAACCACCAAATTGCAACTCATTGACCCTTCCTGAATAATTTTGAGATAAGATGTTCAATGGTTCACTACTTAAATTCTCATCCAAACTGGTGGCTAAGAATGAAAGACCCGTTTTAATTCCCCAAGTTTCGGTGATTTCTGATTGCATGAGACCGCTGTACGTGAATCGAGACTCTTCGGCGTTATAAGTTCTGTTAATTAAATTGTTCAGTCCATAACTCATGTTATGTCTCGAAAAATTGAAGATATTGCCAAATGTTGTCTCACCCTCATTGGGAATAATGCCTAATTTGGCAAATACATCCAAACGATTTTCATTACTTCTGAATAAAAATGAACTAGGGTCGGTTGTTATGGAATTTCCACCAATTTTATCGGTAGCACCTGCCTTCTTATTGTCCTGCCAGTAGGTAAATCCAATCATTCCTTCGGTATTTTTTGTTTGGAAATGGGTTTGATTACCAAGATAATAACGATCGGTCATGGGCATGTCGGTAAAACCATCCTTGTTCATATCGGTAGTCATCCATTGCGTTCCACCGTGTAAGTAGGAGAAATTCCTCAAATTAGGATTTATGTCTTTTTTCAGTAAAAGATTCACCTCAGACCTGCCTTGATTGTTTTGGTAAGCATTAAAAAAGAATCTTGGATTTTTTGCACTCGACTTAAGGTCGTAATCTATTCCTCCGGTTAAACCCTCATAACCCAATGTAGCGCTTCCATTTCCCTTCGCTATATTAACATTAGCGACAAAAGCACCAGGAATGTTTGACAATCCATTCAACTGTGCAATTCCATTTAGGTTTGGCATGTTTTTTTGTGTCATTAGGACATATTTGCCGGCTAGACCTAACATTTCCACTTGTCGAATACCGGAAATTCCGTCCTTATTGGAGACTTCCACAGTATTGCTCAATTCAAAGCTTTCTGAAAGGGTACAACATGCAGCCTTTTTGAATTCATTTTCTGTTATAGTTGTGGTTAAACGTCCTCCATCCGTGTCGTATTTTTGCGCACTTTGTTCCGTGCTAATATCGACCGCTTTGATGGTGTCTATTTGTCCTGATAATGAAAATGCCTGAACTATCGTGACAATTAAAATTAATCTCTTTACCATTCTGTTTCCTCCTTACGATAATGGCAGCAACCGGGTAGGTTTTGGTATACAATATCGTCGGCTTTTACTTTGTCTGTATCGTGTCCAACCATTGCAACGATATTATGCAATTGTTCTTCGGTGAAAATATCAGATTGATAGGTGATGAAAACTTTTTGATCTTTAAGAGACCAATAAGCTGTGTTGATTCCTTTGCGGTCTAATGCAGTTTCAATGCGTTCTTTGCACATTTCGCAATCTCCATAAACGGTGAAGGAGGTGTTTACTTTAAACTTGTTGCCTTTAAACAGTGCACAACTGCTAAATCCAAGTGCTATTACACTTAGAATTATTATTAAAAATAATGGTTTGTTTTTCATTTTTTGGATTATTAATGTGTTGATATACTTTACTTTGGTAGTAATATCAATACGCTAAATAATCCATGTGCAGTTTTTCTCCAAAAGAGGCCTATTAGCAAAGGAATTTGGTGGAGAATCTGCATCTTGCTTAAAATAATGAGGGAGTATGCCTAAATCTAAATTTTCGTAGGATTTAATCGAAATATATTTTAAGGTTGTTTTAAATAAACCCTTTTTGGATTGTGATTCATTCTCTATGAATTTAGGGGTAAAATAATACCATGAGTTAAATTCACAGGACTTATGGGAGTCTAAGTCGACCGGATTCTCTTCTGATTCTCCGCAACATGAAGTCAGTTGGGTGGATTCATTTTGCACACAACAATCAATTGATATTGGATTTGTTACATGATCGTTCCAGCAACAAACATCTATGACCGCCGAAAGCATTCCGTTGCTTACCAACAGAATCACCAACATTATCGAGGCCAAAAATGATTTCATATTAACAAAGATATCAAATTATTTGTCTCTAGAGAATAAAGTGGGTAATATCGCACCTTGACAGATATGTTTAAGGCACTTTTTCGACGTAAAACAGACTTTCCAACGGCTTCTGAGTCGCAAATGTCGAGGGTTTTGGGATTACGAGATCTAACTTTTTTTGGAATTGCTGCAATTATAGGTGGAGGTATTTTTAGTTCTGTGGGAAGGGCTTGCTCAGAAGGTGGTCCAGGGGTCATTTGGTTATTTTTGATATGCGCGATAGCCTGCGGATTTGCAGCCCTGTGTTATGCAGAATTTGCCGCTAGAATTCCTGTATCAGGAAGTGCGTATACGTATGCTTATGCATCGTTTGGAGAACTTTTTGCATGGATTATAGGCTGGGCTTTGATAATGGAATATTCCATTGGTAATATTTACATTGCATTTTCATGGAGTGGATATGTTACTCATATGTTGGATGCCTTCCATATTCATTTACCGAGGTGGCTAACCGTAGATTATCGAACGGCATCTCGCTTGTTTTCAGAATTTTCGCAGATTTCAATCTTAAATCCAGATCAAAGGGATGCTTTAGAAGCATGGAATACTGCCCCTAAAATCGGCGATCTGCGATTGATCTTTGATGCACCTGCTGTTTTGATTAATATTCTTATCACTATTCTGGTTTATAGAGGCATTAAAGAAAGTAAACAAGTAAGCAATGTAATGGTCCTATTGAAATTAATAATCATCATTGCCGTGATCCTAGTTGGAACTTTTTATATAGATATAGAAAATTACACCCCCTTTAATCCGTCGGGAATGAAAGGGATTATGGCCGGAGTTTCTGCTGTTTTCTTTACCTATATAGGGTTCGACGCGGTTAGCACACTTGCTGAAGAAAGTAAAAATCCCGAACGCGATTTGCCTAAAGGGATGTTTTATTCATTATTGATTTGTACGGTTTTATACATTTTGATATCACTTGTGTTAACGGGCATGGTCCCGTTTGGTCTTCTGAATGTAGACGATCCTTTGGCATTTGCACTGCAATACAAAGGTGTACATTGGTTGGAATATATAGTGGGTGCTTCTGCCATAATAGCCATGACAGGCGTGCTATTGGTATTTCAAATGGGACAACCACGAATTTGGATGTCAATGAGTCGAGATGGATTATTACCTCAAAAGTTTGCTTCGATCCATCCAAGATTTAAAACGCCTGGTTTTTCAACGATAATGACTGGATTTGTAGTCGGTTTACCCATTTTTTTTACGGATGAAGCATTTGTGTTAGATTTCACATCTATAGGAACCATCTTCGCGTTCGTATTAGTCTGTGGTGGTGTTCTATTACTTCCTCAAAGGAAAATAGGTGAGGGAAAAGGATTTAGACTTTGGTACATAAACGGGAAATGGTTGTTTTTATTAATATGTATTTTAGCCGTTTTACTTTGTGTGTATTTCATACCGGAATACTTTAAGGAAATTTTAAATGGAGGAGAGGATGTTATGTACGTAATTTCGCATCGTATACTTTGGATCTGCTTAATTACACTCTCTGCATTCACCTTTAAAAATAATTGGAATTTAATTCCGCTACTTGGAGTGGCGATTTGCTTATATTTGCTTACCGGGATGACGCTTGATAACTGGAAATGGTTTGGGATTTGGTTTTTAATTGGATTCCTGATTTACATGTTTTATGGTCGTAGAAAAAGCAAATTAAATGAGGCAAAAGGATAAGGATATTTCAATTACTTCGGTACTTCAACAGATGTACAAACGTTATCGTTTGGATGCAAAAGCGCTTGAAACCAAAATCCAGCAGGATTGGCTTGAGATATTTGGTCCAATGATTAAGAAGCATACTTCAGAGATTAAAATAAAAGACAAAACCCTATACATAAAGGTGGATAATCCTCCTTTGAAGAATGAAATTTACTTACAACGTCACTTGGTTATAGGTAAAATCAATGAATTTTACGGTGAAGTGGTTTTGGAGAAAATATTTGTGAGCTCTTAGGAGTTTTGCATCCTTGCCGAGCGAATTTCAGCTTTATCTATACTCGTATTAAGTTCAAATCCAATTATCACAAGTAGTACGTTGATATAGATCAACACCATCAACGCCAAAATGGCGCCGATTGATCCATAAATCTTGTTATAACTGTCAAAGTTATTTACGTACAAGGTGAAGCCAAAAGTTGCAATTATCGATAAAGCACTCGCCAAAAAAGATCCAATTGTGAAAAATTGCCATTTGTTGGTTTTAGAAGGTGCAAAATAATACAGGCTAGAAATAGCTAATAGAAACAATCCCATCATGAGAAGGTATTTAAGTAATTCTACAAAAAAATTATAAACGGAAATTAAAGGCCAGTTATTAATTTCCATGTAGGATTCAATTTGATACGCCCAAGTCACTAAAGATAGAAATATTATGATTAATGCCGTTTGGAGTGCTGTGAGAAATACGGCTTTCCCCCGGATCACCAGCCAATTCTGCTTAACAAGGGTAGAGGCGACCAACCGTTTATTGAAGCTGCTTATTAATAGATGAAAAGCATTCGAAGCGAAATAAATAGTAAATACAAAACCAAAAGATAATAAGCTTGAATTTTGTTTATTAAGGATTTCGGAAATGGTTTCAGCAATTTCTTTGTACGAGCGTTCGGGCAAAATCATGGATAATTGTTCCATTAATTGGGTTTTTAAACCATCGTATGGCAAGTATGCTATAAGTGTAAGTAAGAAAATCAATGCCGGAAAAAGAGCCAAGAAAAAATTAAAACTCAGCGACGATGCCCGAACACTTAAATTTTCCATAAATAGGGACCGCAAGAAATACCGACCTACATCGTATAGACTATGCCCCTTTAGGCCTTTGAAAGTTTTTGACTCTAAGTAGATTCTTACTTTTGCCGCTATAGGATTCTCTAAAGCTTCTGGGATGTCTTTGTTAGTCTCTTCTTCTGGCTTGTCTTTTTTGCCAAAATGTTTGTTATATGGACGATAATACCGAGGCATTATTGCATGTGTTTTTTGTATTTTTCGGGTAATTTAAGGGGTCTCATTGAGTCTTTATTCACAAAGAACATTTCTGTATATCCAGTACAAATTAATTCTTCATTCTGGTTATATACGTCATAATGAAAATGGGCTCTAACTTCGACAGCACCCTCTATTCGCACGTGGATGGTCAATAAATCATCGTACTTTCCGGCTTTTTTAAATGTCATACTCATGGAACGCACGGGCATAATGATACCTTCATCCTCCATTTCTTTGTAGGTTATACCTGCTTGACGAAGAATTTCGGTTCTCGCTTCTTCAAAATATAGTGCATATACGGAATGATGCACGAACCCCATACGGTCGCATTCAGCATAACGCACTCTAATTTTATGTGTCCATTCCATAATAGGACTAATATCGTAATAAAAATGATTCTTTTGGCTGTTCTTTTCTGAAAAACAAGATTCCCATGCGGAATAAATCTAAGTCAACACTCACACTAGGTTGATGCGTGATCTGTTTCCATTTTAAAAAGTGATCATCGCTATATCGGATATTCGTGAATACTACGATGGTGTGATTATGGAATATATCTTGTTTTTGCTCCCAAAACGACCAAATTAAATCTGCATCTTCCGTTAAATGCACAATGTGAATTTCCCATGGACTTTCGGATTCAGAATTATTCCATATAATATTTGACATCTCTAGAGCATAGTTTTCAAGCCATTGCTCGTTTGTGCTGATTTTTAGTTTGTTTTCATCGGGAAACTCATATTTGTAGGTAATAGACCGTTTTGCTTTAATCAACGGTGAAAATAGGGCGTAATTGGTTTCGATACCTGTTGTTTTCCCATATTCGAAAATAGAACGAACATCTAAAAATTCGATTAAACGAGTTAAAGCAAAACAATGTTTTGCAGGAAGTGTATATCTATCAACAAAATCAGGTAGGGAATGACCCAGTAGGAAACCCTTGCTTTTTAGCATTTGAGTACGTTGAAACTCTATGGATTCAATACGTTTGTCGCCTTTATGATATAAAGAAAACTCGGAAAGTGCATAAATAAAAGGGGAGTGTATCCCATGTAAATCGGTGCCACCAAATAAATACCCGATATAATCTATGATACGAGTAAAGGTGCGGAGCATTTACGATTTACTCTGTTTATATACATTCAATTCCGCCAATAATCGATCTTTTTGATCTTGTAGCTTTCTTATTTTTTCATCAAACTGCTTTAATACAGAATCTGCATTTTTTGATAATTGAAAAAAGCTTTTATTATTGTCAATCGTTGAAATTTCATCTTCAATCTTTTTGATTAAATCACGAAGTTTACGCTCTTCAAATTTAAGTTTAGATTGACCGTCGGCAGAGTTCTTCATGCCTTCAACGTAATTTTTAACGTTTTTCACGCGATCTTGCTTATTCTCTTCTCTAAGTTTTTGGAAAAGCGGATCGATAATTTTTTGATATTTATTATTTAGAGAATGGAATCTTTTACCTGAAACAAATCCTGAATTATTCCAATCGTTCTGAATGGCTTTTAGTTTTTCAAAACTTACTTCTGCTCCTTCGATACTTAACTCTTGCAATATCGTGATTATGGCTTCTCTAGCTTGAACTGCACCACTTTCTTGTTTCTTTCTTTCATCAAAAAAAGTATTACGTCTTTCAAAGAAATAATCAAAGGCAGCTCTAAAACGATTCCAAATAGGTTGGTTGTGTTCATCTGGAACTGGGCCGATTTTCTTCCATTGTTCTTGAAGCTCCTTAAGTTTTTCAGAAGTTTTCATAAATTCTTCGGAATCTTTAAGTGCTTCAGCTTTTACACACAGCTCTTCTTTTAACTTGAGATTGTCTACTTTGTTTTTATTTAGATCTTTAAAAAAGCCTTTTCTTGCAGTGTAGTAGGTATTTCTAACTCCTTGAAAACGAGCCCAAATTTCTTCGTTATTTTGAGCGGGAACTGGGCCGATTTTTTTCCATTCTTCAAAGTATGAATCGAGTTCCTTACCCAATTTCTGCCAATCGCTTGTATTCTCTGGAAGCGCGGTAATAGCCGTTTCACTTTTTTCCACCAAAAGCATCTTCTTTTCTAGATTAACGTGTCTTTTGGCGTCTAATTCAGCTCTCTGTTGTTTAATTCGGTCTATTATTAAATCACTAGCAGCCTTGAAACGAGTCCAAATTTCTTCAGAAATTTCTCTTCGCACAGGTCCGGCATTTTTCCAATCCTCGTGGTATTTGTTAAGCGTGACAATGGCCTTACGCATAGAAGATTCTTCTTTCAAAACTTCTACCTTTTTAATGAGTTCGATCTTGATTTCAAGGTTTTTTTCACGATCTAAATCTTTTAACTCATTAAATATGGAAAGGTTATCGTAATATTTTTCTATCAACAAACGATATTCAGATGCTAACGCATCGTGGTATTCTTTGGGAATTGTGCGTACTTCTTTCCAGCTCCGCATCAATTCTCTCAATTCGGATAGGGTATTCTCAGTTTCCTCAGTATCTACAAGTGCTTTAATCTTTTCGAGAATAGCCTGTTTTTCTTTTAGATTGGCAAGTTTTTCTTCCTCTGCTCTTTTCTTTTCATCTTCTCTCAGTTTGTGAAAGCGATTGAATATATCGTGTAGTTTGGACTTTAATTCATCATTAGAAGGGACAAAATCTTTCGGGTCATTTCCCGCTGCAATCCATTCTTGAATTTGAGCTGGTTTTTCGTCCGCACTGTGCTTTTCATAAATTTCCTTTAAAAGAAGTAAATTTTCATAGGCACTTTTAACATCCGCAGTCTGGATCAAGCTTTCCGCGGCCTCAATAATCTCTTCTTTCGTTAATCGGCTGAATTTATCGCGATTGCTTTGATCTTCCTCTTGTTGGTTGATCAAGTTTTCAGCAAGATTTAACTGCTCGTTGTAATTTTCAGATTGCGAATTCATTTCGTTGGGCAATTCTAATGATATATATATTATAAATTTTGATATTCAATCAATTGTTGAAGTACAGTTTCAACCGCTTCAATTCCTTTGTGTCCATGCACACCACCAGTTCTTTCTAATGCTTGCTCGTGATTTAAAGTAGTTATTAAGCCAAAACCAATGGGTTTCTGAGAATTGAGCATAACAGACATGATTCCTTGCGTTGCTCCATCGCAAACATAGTCAAAGTGAGGTGTATCTCCTTTTATCACGCAGCCTAATGCAACTACGCCATCACAGCGAGAGATATTGATAAGTTGTGAAGCACCTAAAGGTAGTTCAAAAGCACCGGCAACGTCTATTTTAGTAATGTTATGGGGTTTTACACCTAATTCGATAAGCTTTTGATAGGCTCCAGTAGTCAACTCAGAGGTAATGTCTGCATTCCACATGGCTGTTACAATACCAATCTTGAGATTTGACAGTAAAAATTTATGTGGGGAAAAGTCGTATTTGAAAACCGCGTCTGACACTGAATCTAAGGCTTATGGATTGTAATCACCCAATTTGGCCTTCATCTTATATACATACTTGTTAATGTCAGTACCAACACCCGATGTAGGGTATTTGTCTGCAATAATTTGATAGTATTTTAAGGCCTTTTCATAATTTTCTGCAGTTTCATAATGAATACCCGCACGCTTATAATATTCAGCAGAGAATTCGTTTTCAGCAATGTCACCGGCTTTTGCAAAATAAGAAGCAGCCTTCTCAGTTTCGCCTAAGTTAGAATAACATACAGCCTTCATATTCAAAATTGAACCTGCTAAAATTTTATCATTGGCTTCAGTTTTGTCCAAATAGACAAGTGCTTCCTCATATTTTTTTGTACGCATGTATGCAATACTTACCATGAGTGCGGCTTCCTTACCTTTTGAAGTGGACGCATATTCATCGGCGACAGATTTGGCTGATTTGAGTTTAAGGGTTTTATCACCGTTGATTACGATTTCCATCGAATCGTTTTTGAAGTAATAGTGCATTGGCGCCAAAGCTTTAGCAGCCTTAGATTCTTGAGCAGGGATGTATTCATTAGCCCAATAATAACCGCCAGCAACACCAGCAATAACTACAGCTGAAACGATAGCTATACTCTTCTTATTAGTTTGGTAAAAAGAAGAGAACTTTTCTTTAAATTGTGATAAAGCGTCTTGATTGTCCATAATTTGAGGGGGCGAATATAGTAAAAGTCCTTTGTTTTTTTATTGATATCAATCCATTAAGTATGGATAATCGTCTTCTACATAAACATCTCTAAAAAGCAAAGCTGGATCTGGTAAAGGTGATTCTTCTGCGAAAGTTACGCTTTCTTCCACTTGCTTGATAATTTCTTCTTCCATTGCGTCTAATTCTGCCTCAGTTGCATATTTAAGCTTGAGTATAGTCGCTTTCGTGGTTTCAATTGGATCTTTCTCTTTGTATTCCGCGAGTTCCTCTTTAGTACGGTAACTAGCAGGGTCACTCATACTATGGCCTCTGTAACGATACGTTTTGATCTCTAGGAATGTGGGTCCATTTCCTTTGCGCGCTTCTTCTGCTGCGTTGAACATCGCTTCGTGCACAGTTTCACATTTCATACCATCTACCTGGTAGCTAGGCATGTCATATGCTTGACCGATTTTGTATATATCCAACATGTTTGTGGTACGTGAAACACTAGTACCCATTGCATATTCGTTGTTTTCGCAGATAAACACTACGGGTAGTTTCCATAACATAGCCATGTTAAAAGCTTCATGCAAAGCACCTTGACGAACGGCACCATCACCGAAATAACAAACGGAGACATTTTTAGTTCCCATATATTGTTCCGCCAACGCCATTCCTGCACCTAGTGGAATTTGCGCTCCTACAATTCCATGTCCTCCGAAAAAGTTATGTTCTTTCGAGAACATATGCATACTACCGCCTTTACCACCGCTACAACCTGTTGCCTTACCATACAATTCAGCCATTACCTCATTGGGAGTAATTCCTAATGCTAAAGCGTGTCCATGGTCGCGATAAGCTGTAATAACTTTATCATCTGGAGTTAGCGCTGTTTTCATAGCAGCGACCAACGCTTCTTGACCTATATATAAATGACAAAAACCTTTTATCTTCTGCTTTCCGTATAATTGGGCGGACTTTTCTTCGAAACGACGTACCAACATCATTATTCGGTACCACTCCAAGTAGGTGTCTTTTTTGAATTTCATATCTATGTTCAATCGAATTGAGACTGCGAATATACTATTGCTTCACCTATGTGACGAAATTCATTGTTTAAATTTTATCCTCTATATTCTTTACTTTATCCTTAATCATGCCAATTTCTCTCTGTAATATGCGTAAAGTAGGTCCAACATCGCTCTGGTCGGAAGCACTTGGTTCTTCAAATTTAGGATTTATATAATGCACGAATTTCCATATCTCAAGAATCTCTTGTACGCGAACCGGGTAGGGTTGATACATGGGATTTGTTGAACATAAAAGGAATGTGCCATCTTCTTCGATACGATTGTAAATAATTTTAAACACAATACCATCGTCTTGTGTAACCACTATATAAGGTCTTCCATTTTTTACCATATTCCAATCTTGCAAATATTCACCCGTTACAAAACCTCCGTCTAATACAGGTGGCATGCTATCGCCCGAAATTGGAAAGGTTCGGTACTTTTTGTTGGGAGATAAGAAAGGCATATTGAATGCAGGAAGCACTTTGATGAATTCAGGATCTGCATACCCCGTAGTGTATCCTGCTTTGGCTTTTAAAGGAACCCATTCGACGTTTTCCTCGTTTTGTGCGTCAACTGTTGTCGCTAAAACTCGAAGTCGTGTACCGGTTAAGTCCATGTCAAATCCCTTTTCCAATTGCGCTAGTTGACTTTCTGCAACATTTGATAGGTCGATTCGAAGTAATTTATCGATGTTGACTTGATAAAAATCTGAAAGTTTTAGAAGAACCGTAATTCCAGGTTCTGCTACGCCGTTTTCATAACTATTGTAAGCGGATCGAGTAATGCCCAAACTACCAGCAACATCTTCTTGGCTGCGTTTACGCCTTTTTCTAAGTAATTTGATATTTTCTTTTAAATACATATTGTCTTTTTTTTTAACAAATATAAGGCAATATAATTATCAATGTCAAGATTCTTATCAGTAAAATGTGCGAATTATTGGTTTTTTGCGTATCCATATTACATTTCAGTTTTTTGTTTTGATGGATTTGGTATTATTTTGCCTATGTGAAGCATTGGTTGTTAAAATCCGAACCTTTCAAATACAGTTGGGAGCAATTCGAAAAAGATCAAAAAACTTTTTGGGATGGTGTTCGGAATTTTCAAGCAAGAAACAACCTGCGTGAAATGAATGAAGGCGATTGGTGTTTGTATTACCATAGCAATGAAGGTAAAGAAGTAGTTGGGATCGCAGAAGTAATAAAATCGGCCTATCAAGACCCAACCACCGACAATCCACAATGGGTAGTTGTTGATATAAAGCCAGTAAAAAAGCTCAATAAACCAGTTGGTTTAGCTCAAATGAAAGGTGATAATCGTCTGTCAGATTTGGGATTAATAAAGCAACCAAGATTATCAGTTATTGCAATTACAGAAGCCCAATTTAACATAATTTTAGAACTCGCTGATGAACAATAACGCTACACAGAAAGTTCTTTTGAACTCCCAAAAAACGGCCCTGATTGTAAAAAGATTTGCATTAGAGCTTATTGAGAATCACGGCGATTTAAGCAAATCAGCAATTATAGGATTACAACCTAGAGGGATAGAGCTCGCCGAGGCAATACGAAACGAAGTTGTTAATATTATGGGTTCTAATGTAAAATTTGGGACCTTAGATCACACATTCTACAGAGACGATATTAGTAGAGGCGGTATCCATATCCCCAAACCGTCAAAGATTGATTTTTCCACGGAAAATTTAAGAATTATTCTCATAGATGATGTATTGTATACAGGGCGAAGTATCAGAGCTGCAATAGATGCAATAATGAGATTTGGAAGGCCTTCGGATATTGAACTTATGGTAATGGTAGACCGAATACACCAACGTGAAGTTCCAATAAAGCCAGATTATAAAGGCGTTTCCATTGATAGTAGAAATACCGAACAATTTGTAAAAGTTGAATGGAAGTCACAATCAGAAGTTGCAGTTTGGTTATTAGATAAAAAATCATGAATAGCGGCGTTATAAAACATTTGTTAGGAATAAAAGGACTTCAAACCCATCAAATTGAGTCAATTTTTGAAACAGCCGATAATTTCTCTGAATTATTAAAAGCCCCCGTAAAGAAAACACCTGCACTAAGAGATATAACCATTGCCAATTTGTTTTTCGAAAATTCGACAAGAACTAGGGTATCGTTCGAATTAGCAGAAAAACGCCTAGGTGCGGATGTGGTGAATTTTTCGAGTTCATCATCCAGTGTGAAAAAAGGAGAGACCTTAATAGACACGGTAAACAATATATTAAGCATGAAGGTCGACATGATCGTTATGCGACACCCAGCACCTGGAGCATGTCAATTTCTCTCAAAACACGTTGACTCTCAAATAATCAATGCGGGTGATGGAACACACGAACATCCAACACAAGCATTGTTAGATGCCTTTTCAATACGCAATCATTTCAACGGGAGTATTGCTGGGAAAAAAGTGCTGATCGTTGGAGATATCAAACACTCTCGCGTTGCTCTAAGTAATATTTACTGTTTACAACTTTTGGGTGCCGAAGTAATGGTTTGTGGTCCCGCTACACTAATCCCAAAACATATAGAAAAACTGGGAGTTAAAGTATCGCATAATTTAGATGAAGCATTGAAATGGGCGGATGTCGCAAACATGTTAAGAATTCAACTTGAGCGACAAGATGCACGATTCTTCCCTTCATTGAAGGAGTATTCGAACTTGTATGGATTGAATATGGAACGATTAAATCGTCTTGATAAAGAGTTGCTAATTATGCATCCTGGTCCAATTAACCGAGGAGTAGAAATAAGTAGCGAGGTCGCAGATAGCGCGAATAGCATTATTCTTCAGCAAGTAGAAAATGGAGTGGCAATTAGAATGGCCGTTCTGTTTTTATTGGCTCAACGAAATTTATAAACTTCTTTTATGAATCCAATATTGGTAGAGTTAGTGAGAGGTGGTATCACAGAAAGTTTCCATCGTGGCGTGGTTTGCGTTGTAGATGAACATGGTGATGTTATTTTCTCAGTAGGCGATATTAAACAAGTTTGTTTCCCAAGAAGTGCTTTAAAATACGTTCAACACATTCCCTTGTTGACAAGCGAAATTTTTGATCATTATAATTTCACCTCTAAAGAACTTTCTTTGATGTGTGGTTCTCACAATGGCGAAGATCAACATGTTGAAGTTGTAAACGGAGTTTTAGCTAAAATAGGACTTGATCCAACTTGTTTGAAGTGCGGTGCTCAAAACCCTACCCGTAAATCCGATTGGATAAAATTGATTAAAAACGGTGATTTTGCTCAAGCGGTCCACAACAATTGTAGCGGCAAGCATGCTGGTTTTTTAGCTTTTAATGCTTTTCATAATTTAGACACAAGTAATTATTTGTCTTCAGAATTCGAGTTGCAAAGAAAAATAAAGGAATGTGTTGCTCACTTTGCAGAACTTGAAACTTCAGAGTTGACAGAAGGTATGGACGGCTGCAGTGCACCCACATATGCCATGCCGGTTTATAATCAGGCTTTGATGTATAAAAACTTAGTGGCTCCAAATAATAAAATCAGCACGGAGGAGCAAAACGCCGCCAAACGTATTATTGCAGCCGTTGCAGAATATCCGGAAATGATTGCTGGTACCAAAAGGTATTGTACCGACTTGATGAAAGTCACTAATGGTAGAATAATTGGCAAAACAGGTGCCGATGGGGTGTATTGTTTGGCGATTCCAGAGAAGAAATGGGGAATATCTATTAAAGTCGATGACGGTAAGATGGGTCCTCAGTATCAAATTGCCCAATCTGTTTTGTTGGAACTTGGTTTGTTATCAGAGGAAGAAGCAACAATGCTTAATCCTTATTATGAATTTGACATTTCTAATTTTGCAGGCAATTTTGCAAGTCAAACACGTGTGGTTAATCTTAAAAATGAATCAAATTAAACGAATTCAAATCCTAATTTTAATTGCTTTTTTTTCTTCAAAAGGAGCTATCGCACAATACCGATTAATCAAGGCTCATTCTGATCAAGAAGATAGAATTATCTCCTCCGATATACGATTGTTCGATTCGTATAGAAATCACAAACAATCAAGAAGTCTAATTTCCTCATTAAAAGATGCAGAGGAATTGATTGCCGATTCTATAAAGTTTTTTGAAACATTCAATCAGAAAAGATTCAACTATTTTGCTTGGAATAATCCGGAATATGGACAAAATCAAAGAACGGCTTTCACCCGAAAAACTTGGGTTCAGAAATTGGGGGGATCCAAGCTTTGGCAGAACCCCAATCGCTTTTTTTCGTGGGAAAGTAAAGACAAAGAGGATTATCTAGTGGTTAATCCCGTATTGGATTTGTCTTATGCACCTTCTGCTGGCGCCTTTGATACGGGTTTGCTAAATGGTCGAGGCGTTGAACTTTACGGACAAATGGGAGAGAAGTTGGCGTTTTATTCTCAAGTTTATGATTATCAGGCAAATTATTCAGAAAGTATAGATCGTTACAGAAGGAAATATGGTGTTATTCCTGGTTTGGGTAGTGTTCAGACAAACAAATTTGGCATCTATGATTATTTCTATGCCACGGCTTACATGGATATATTGTTGCTGAAAAAGCAAAACGATACTGCAAATAATGGATATCAAATATCGGCAACAATTGGACATGATAAACAACATATTGGTTCTGGGTTTAGAAGTTTGATTTTAAGTAATTTTACTACACCGAGTTTATTTCTTCAGGTCAATTATAGACTTGGGCCTTTCAAATATCAAAATCTCTTTAAAGAATTAGTAAGCGATATGAGCAAGGATAGCTCTAAGACGTTTAATAAAAAATACTTAGCTATGCATCGCGGTAGCCTTGAATTTGAAAAAATCGGGTTGGAGTTGGGGTTTACTGAAATGGTTATACAGTCTAGGCCAAATAGTGGATTTGATATCAATTATTTGAATCCTGTGATCTTTTATCGTGCCATTGAACGTGACCTAGGTTCTTCAGACAATGCTCTTATTGCATTTGATGTAAAATGGAAAAAGAATCGGTTTCTTTTTTATGGACAATTGGTGATTGATGAGTTTAACTTTTCATCTGTTTTTGGAAATAGAAACTCCTATTTGAATAAATTCGGAAATCAATTAGGTGTTTATTATCGACCTGAAATTTCTCAATTAAAACAATCCTACATTCAATTAGAATACAACGCGGTTAGGCCTTACACATATTCGCATCGACGAAATTCTTCAAATTATTATGGAGCCTATAACCAAGCCTTAGCGCATCCATTAGAAAGTAATTTTAGAGAAGTGATTTTTAGGATTTTTGCAGTGCCGAGTAAGTTTCAAAGGTGGGCATTTAAAAACACCACCCAACTTGCTTGGAAAGGATTGGATTACTCTGGAGAAAATTATGGCGGAAATATCCGAAAGCCATATAATGAAGCATTAGATCGCGAAAATGCGATTATGCTTCAAGGAAATCTCCAAAAGCGGATTAACATTATGACGACTTTAATGTATTACGTTCAACCCAACGCGAAAATCGAACTTACTCATCATGCGTTTCATTCCATAGATGAGTTGAATAGTGGAAATTGGAATTATTTGGCTCTTTCAATAAAATACAACTTCACAGACACCCGTGAGTCGTATTTGTTTTAATTGATTTTTCGGAAGATTTTATCCCAACGAATTCCTTTGGTTTCGTACATCATGGTATTTCCATGGATCATTGGTTCCCCAATATCATTGATTCCAATAACCTTGCGCAATGAAAAGAATGTAAACAAAGGCTTTCCAAGTATGTGGTTTTCTGGAACATAACCCCAATAGCGAGAGTCTGAACTGTTAAATCGATTATCTCCCATCATCCAATAATAGCCGTATTTGAATGTATATTCGGTTATTTCTTCGGAGCCATTATTTTTATAAAATCTCCCACCATTTTCAACAATGTCAGATTCTTCATAAATATTAATAGCAGCTTTGTACCAATCCCAATTTTGTGTGGTTAATTTTACGGTTTCTCCGCGATTTGGAAGGTGAATAGGTCCATAATTGTTTAAGTCCCATTTGTGCTTTAAAAACGCTGTATTATTGGTGTCAGGGAATAAATGACGATCATATCCTTCATCAATTACATCTTCAAATACAAATGCTACGCTAGGATGTTTTCTGATTTTGTCTAGGTTTTCTTCCCAAGTGTAGATATGATAAGGAGATAATCTTTGTCCTTGAGCCTCTGTTTTTCTTAATATTTCAGGGGCAACACGATAAGGTATGGTAAAATCACCCAATTCATTTTCCAATAAAAACTCTTGAGAAATATAATCTTTCATCAAAACGAGGTAGCGCTTTTGTTGTTTATCTACTTTGGGTAGTTGATTTCCGTTTATGTAAACATCTCCATTTATTATTTGTAAACTATCGCCAGGAATGCCTACGCATCTTTTAACGTAATTGTCTTTTTTATCTACTGGAAAACCTTCATCTGCAGGCCAATTGAAAACAATCACATCGTTATTTTTAATGGTATACCATCCGGGAAGACGCATGTATGGGAACTCTACC
Organism: uncultured Bacteroidia bacterium; assembly: GCA_943789135.1. Taxonomy (GTDB): domain Bacteria; phylum Bacteroidota; class Bacteroidia; order NS11-12g; family UBA955; genus VMCP01. The sequence goes on along the minus strand of CALSSY010000004.1, from coordinate 20,911 downwards.
AATTCAGAATAGGCTTTCATTCCAGCAATTTCTTTGGGTGCTAGAACGGGCACTGAAACTGGTGTTAACGGAATTCGCATGCCGATATTGGTTCTGCTGACCACTAAATAATCACCAACCATCAAATTGGATTCCATAGAAGGAGTAGGTATCTGATATAAGTCAAAATACAGGGCGCGCATTCCCCCTGCAACGTAGGCAGCAAAAAGTAATGCATCTGCCCATTCACGACCTCCGCCACTCTTAGGAACATGTTTCTCACGCCATTCTTTTTCCCCAGCAGAACCGATAAACTTTAAGGTTTTATCAAAAAACAAATAAGGGAAATAAGCGAATGTTAATACAATACCCGCGAATTGTTCCCAAAACCCGTTTTTCCCAAAACTTCGAAGTAAATCCAATTTGATATTAAAGCTAAAAAGAATATTCAAGCCAGGTATTACCATTCCAATCATATACCATTTAGGTCTACCGACTATCTTAATCCAATACCACCAATTCGCAATTGGAATCCAAGCAAGCAATGGGTTCATACCTGCTAATTTGAACATGCGCGATAAACCTAGTCGCGTTAATAAGAAAGCTACAGACCAGATAGCTATGAAAATGTGTAAATTATAACTGTTCATCTAAATTAAAACTTCAACAAGTCCGACATGTTAAATACGCCTTTTTTTCCCTTTAAAAACAATGCGGCCGATACGGCACCCTGAGCAAATCCCAGTCTGCCTTTAGCTTCATGTGTGATTTCAATCTTGTCTATATCGCTTTCATAAACCAAAGTATGCGTACCTGGTACATTCGGTTCACGAATTGCCTTAATAGGCAAATTAGTTGTAGGAACACCTGAGAAACTATCGACCAACACATGGTCTTTCAGGCGTTCAATAGATTCAATAGTTTGCTCAGCCAATGTAATTGCGGTGCCTGAGGGAGCATCTTTCTTTTCAGTATGATGTATTTCGGTCATGCTCACTTGATAATCCGTTTGATTGTTCATCCATTTTGCTAAGGTTTGATTCATGGCAAAAAACAGATTGACACCAATTGAAAAATTAGTAGCATAAAACAAACTGCCATTTTGGGAATTAACGTATTCAGCTACCTCATTAAACAAGGAATACCAACCTGTAGTTCCCACAACGATGGGTAAATTAATATTTACAGCGTGTTTAATATGCTCTACCGCTAGATTGGGCAAAGTAAAGTCTATAGCTACGTCAGCTTCCGATGATTTACAATCCATAAATGGGTTGTTTTCATCGTATATTTCAGATACAATAAAATTCATTTTATCGGATAATGACTCAATGGTTTTGCCCATTTTTCCATATCCAATTATTGCAATTTTCACGAAACAAAAATAGGATAGATTCCCACATTAAGCAGATTCTACTTAAAATACATGATAAATTTCTCATTTTTGTCGAGCAATAAATCCATGAAGCGCTTTCTCACATTCTTTATTATTAGCCTTACTGCTATTTTGGCTGTGATTTTTATTTTACTGTTTGTACAGTCTAGTAATAATGATAAATATAAAGAGGTACGCATCAAAAAATCTTGGAATCAAGAAGATTTAAATAACTACATAAGTCAAGAATTTGATCTTTCATTGCCAATGGGAATAGCATTTTGGTCGGAAAAAGTTGGCTTTAAAATACAAACAAGTCAATTTGTAATGCCACCAAATACAAGTGTTTGGGGATTTTTGAATCTATTACGGGCAAATCGGAATCAAACCGTTAATGTAGTGATACCCCCAGGTATTTATAAGCGTGAACTAATTCGAATATTGATAAAGCATTTTGATTTTGACAAAGAGGAACTGAATCAATATTTTGATGATGATGAATTTTGGGATGATTTTGGGACGGATAGGTATAATTGGCCGTCGACAATCATTCCGAATACCTATAATTTTTCAAGAAATACAGATTTAAAGTTGTTTTTCATGCGTATCTCCAATGAAACAAAGATATTCTGGAACGCAGATCGAAGGCGAAAATTAAGACAACAGAAACTAACTTTACACGAAGCGGTAACGTTGGCGAGTATCGTTCAAAAAGAAAGTCTCAAAGTAGATGAATATGAGAATATCGCGGGTGTTTACTTAAATAGATTGCGAATAAATATGTTTTTAGGTGCAGATCCTACATTGGTTTTTATAAGGGGAAAAGGGGGAAGGGTATACAACAAAGACATGAAGGCCGATTCACCTTACAATACGTATAGATACAAAGGTTTACCACCTGGACCCATTTGCATTCCATCGAAATCAGCTATAGAAGCTGTGCTTGATTATAAAGAACATCGCTACCTGTATTTCTGTGCAAAGAGCGATTTAAGCGGATACCACGTTTTTGCGCGTCATTACAAAGAACATTTAAAGAATGCTCGATTATTTCAGCGAAAATTGAATGATTTAGAAAGAAGAAAAAAGCGCTAAATAGCTTTACTGCTTAACAAACCTGGCGAACCCTGTACTTCCGTTTTCATTCACGTAATTCAAATGATAAACACCGGGTGCTATATTCCCCACTTCAAATTGATTTGAGTGAAAAAATTTACCAATTAGTTTGCCCTCAGAATTCCAAATGTAAGCAGACTTCACGGGATGTTGTAAAGTCAATTGATCTCCAACTGGATTTTGAATCAATTGATTCTGAGATTTCGATACATTATCGTTTCCATTGCTGGACTCTTCAGTTATTTCTACATTAAAAGAGTTGAAATAATCGCCACTGTTTTTTCCATTTCCGTCTGCAAGCACCGCAGCTACGTAAAAGATAACAGAACCCGTATTGGCCACAGGGGCGGTCCATTTGGCAGTCCAAAGTCCAGATCCAGGCGTATTGTGTCCCCAAATTTGTTGACTTCCTGAATTGTAAACTTGCGTACCTGAACTGTTATTTGAAATGGTTCCTGCGGCTTTATTTTGATCGTTTATCGCAGACAACTGAAACCCAATTTTTTCGCTTCCAAGAATATTTAGCTCTAAATCATACGTTTTGCCAGGCACATAAGTGGTTACTTGGGTTCCATTGTCAATTATTTTCACCCGAATGATTCCTACGTTACTTGGAGTGTTACCATGACACCCCGAACAATTCCCAGATGATCCAGGGGCTCCAGTTTTATTGCCACCAGGTCCGTTTGAACTGCTAAGCATTGAAAATGAAACAATTAATGTTCCGATTATTGCTCCGAATTTTATGTAGTTTTTATTCATGTGTTTAATTAATACTTCAAAAGTATCTATTCTTGACAAAAAAATTGAAGTTTTATCTAGATGTTGAACAATTCATCGGCTTGGTTATATTATTTTTGCTTCGAGTATGAGCACACCCGAGAGTTATTTACCTATTCTGATACAATTGGCCTTTTCAATAGGGTTCGTTGTGTTGGCTTTGTTTTTATCCCAATTATTGGGGCCTAAAAAGAAAACAAAACAGAAAGTTGAAGTATTTGAATGTGGTATAGAAAGCCAAGGAGATGCGCGTTTCCCTGTTTCGGTTAAGTATTTTCTTTCAGCCATCTTGTTTGTGTTGTTTGATGTAGAAGTGATATTTTTCTATCCCTATGCCGTTAATTTTAAAGAAATGGGTTGGGAAGGTTTCTTTGCGGTATTATCCTTCGTAGGATTTTTCTTAGCAGGTTTTATTTATGTGTGGAAAAAAGGCGCCCTAGAATGGGAGCGCTAAAATAGATATGGTAAAAATAGTAGAAGCACCAGCAGGTATTGAAGGACAAGGATTTTTTGCTACTTCATTTGATAAAGTAATTGGAATGGCAAGAGCCAATTCACTTTGGCCTCTGCCTTTCGCCACATCGTGTTGTGGAATTGAATTCATGGCGACAATGGGAGCGAATTACGATTTGGCTAGATTTGGTTCTGAAAGAATGAGTTTCAGCCCACGTCAGTCGGATCTTTTGATTGTGGCAGGAACCATCTCGAAAAAATTAGGCCCAGTTTTAAAGCAAGTTTACGATCAAATGGCCGAGCCTAAATGGGTATTGAGTGTTGGAGCCTGTGCTTCAAGTGGTGGTATTTTTGATACGTACTCGGTTTTACAAGGAATTGACCATGTTATCCCAGTGGATGTATATGTGCCAGGTTGCCCTCCTAGGCCTGAACAGATTATTGAAGGCATTCTGAAAATTCAGGAATTAGCGAGAAACGAGAGTTTGCGCCGCCGAGATAGCCCTGAGTACCGTAAAATGTTAGAAAGTTACAATATACAATAGAATCAACATGAGCGAATTTGCCAACACGATAAAAGATTCATTGTTAGAAAAATTCACCAAAACATCTTATGAATTGGATGGTTACGGGGAACATAATTTTTTTATGAGCCAGGATGAAATCCATCCTGCCATTGAATTTTTGAAAAATAATGGGTTTATTTATCTGACCGACATTACCGGAAGTCATTACCCTGAAAAGGAAGGCGCGGAATTTCAAGTGGTTTATCACATCCATAATCTTTCTGAGAATCTAAGAATCCGATTGAAAGTAGATTTATCTGAAAAAGATGTGCATGTTCCTAGTATGACCGACTTATTTGCAGGAGCTAATTGGATGGAGCGTGAAACATTTGATTTTTTCGGGATAATATTTGAAGGACATCCCAATCTTACTCGCATATTAAACGTTGATGATATGGATTATCATCCAATGAAAAAGGAATATGCCTTGGAAGATGAAACCAGAACTGATAAAGACGATACCTTTTTTGGACGATGAGCGAATTAGAACTACAAAACAAGAAAGTTGCCGCTTTAGCGAGCACTGAAACCATAGACGGAGAGATTGCTACGTTAAACCTTGGCCCAACCCATCCTGCTACCCATGGTATATTTCAAAACATTCTACAAGTAGACGGTGAAAGAATATTAAGCGCAGAGCAAACGGTTGGTTATATTCATCGTGCGTTTGAAAAGTTAGCAGAAAGAAGGCCTTACAATCAAATCACTCCAATTACCGATCGATTGAATTATTGTTCATCACCTATTAATAATATGGGGTGGCATATGACAGTTGAGAAACTAATTGGAGCAGAAATGCCGAAGCGTGTGGATTACATGCGTGTTATCGTTATGGAATTGGCGCGTATTGCAGACCATTTGGTTTGTAATTCCGTAATTGGCGTTGACACTGGTGCATTAACAGGTTTTACCTATATGTTCCAGGAAAGAGAGAAGATTTACGACATTTACGAAGAAATATGTGGCGCTAGATTGACAACCAATGTAGGAAGAATTGGCGGTTTCGATCGCGATTTCAATAAAGAATTCATCACCAAATTAAGAGCCTTTTTAAAGGAGTTTCCTAAGAAATTTGATGAATTTGGTGCCCTTTTAGAGCGCAATCGCATTTTCATGGATCGTACCATAGGTGCAGGCCCTATTACTGCAGAAAGAGCATTGAGTTATTCTTTTGCAGGTCCAAATTTAAGAGCTGCAGGTGTAGACTATGACGTGCGCGTTATGAAACCATATTCTTCATATCAAGACTTTGATTTTACCATTCCAGTGGGAAATGATGGCGATACTTACGATCGTTTCATGGTTCGACAGCAAGAAATTCGAGAGTCATTGAAGATTATTACTCAAGCTCTAGAAAATATGCCTGAAGGCGATTACCATGCCGATATCCCTAGCTTTTATTTACCGCCTAAAGAAGAGGTTTATTCCAGCATGGAAGCCTTGATTTACCATTTCAAAATTGTGATGGGCGAGACACCAATACCTGCTGGTGAAGTTTACCACTCCGTTGAAGGTGGAAACGGTGAATTGGGTTATTATTTGGTGTCAGATGGTGGCCGAACCCCTTATCGTTTGCATTTCCGCAGACCTTGTTTTATCTATTACCAAGCTTATCCAGAGATGATTACAGGCTCATTATTGAGTGATGCTATTTTAACTATGAGTAGTATGAATGTGATTGCAGGTGAGTTAGACGCATAAAAATATGAACGTGGAAGAATCCAAATTGAATATTGAATTACCAAAGGAATTACTCGACGAGGTACAGCGTGTAATTTCCATGTATCCCGAAGGAAAGCAAAAAAGTGCTTTATTGCGTGTATTGCATATTGCACAAGCACATTGGGGTTATTTAAGTTCTGAAAGAATGGATTATGTGGCTCGTTTGCTGCATATTCAACCCATTGAAGTATACGAGGTAGCGACTTTCTACAGCATGTACGATACAACTCAAGTTGGCAAAGTAAAACTTGAAGTTTGTAGGACAGGACCTTGTATGATCGAAGGCGCTGAAAAAATAATTTCATACATTGAGAAATAAACTTGGAATTAAGGAAGGAGAGACTACGGAGGATGGTATTTTTACGCTTAAAGCTGTAGAGTGTTTGGGTGCATGCGGATATGCTCCAATGCTCCAAGCTGGAGAAAAATTCCACGAGCATCTTACAGAGGAAAAAGTTGATGAGTTAATCGAATTATATCGCCAGAATCCAGTGGCTAACTATATGGGATTGAAAAATGACTAGGAAATTATTATTAGAAAACGATCATATTGAAGGCATTCGCTCGTACGATGTTTACCGCAAAAACGGAGGATATCGCTCGGTTGAAAAAGCACTCAAAAAAATGTCTCCTGACGATATTGTTGAAGAAGTTAAGAAATCTGGACTTCGAGGTAGAGGAGGAGCGGGATTCCCTACAGGTATGAAATGGAGCTTTCTTGCAAAACCCGATGGAGTTCCGAGACATTTATTGTGCAATGCCGATGAAAGTGAGCCCGGAACATTCAAGGATAGATATTTAATGGAACGCATTCCTCATCTTTTGATTGAGGGAATGATTGTTTCTTCATTTGCCTTAGGTGCTAATCAATCGTACATCTATATCCGCGGAGAATATATGTATGTCTTACAAATCCTTGAAAAAGCGATTCAGGAGGCCTACGCAAACGGATGGTTAGGGAAAAATATTTTAGGTTCGGGTTTTGACTTAGATCTAGCTGTTGCTCCTGGTGCAGGTGCTTACATCTGCGGAGAAGAAACGGCTTTGATTGAAAGTTTAGAAGGTAAAAGAGGGAATCCTAGAATGAAGCCACCATTTCCAGCTGTTAAAGGGTTATGGCAACGGCCAACAGTGGTTAATAATGTTGAAACAATTGCTGCTGTTGTTCCTATTGTGAACGACGGTGGAGATGAATACGCAAAAATTGGTATTGGGCGAAGTACAGGTACCAAATTAATTTCTGCATCAGGGAACATCAATAAACCCGGTGTATATGAGATTGACTTAGGGGTTTCTGTTGAAGAATTTTTATACAGCGATCAGTATTGTGGTGGAATGAAGAATGGCAAGAAATTAAAGGCTTGTGTGCCTGGGGGGTCTTCCGTACCTATTTTACCCCATTTCTTAGTTTGTAAAACGGCTACTGGTACCGATAGATTAATGACGTATGAAAGTTTATCGGAAGGAGGCTTTGAAAGTGGGAGTATGTTAGGTTCTGGTGGATTTATCGTGTACGATGAAGATCAATGTATTGTTAGAAACACATGGAATTTCGCACGTTTCTATCACCATGAAAGTTGTGGACAATGTTCTCCATGTCGCGAAGGAACCGGTTGGATGAAAAAGGTACTTCACAATATAGAAATTGGAAAAGGCAAAATGGAAGACATTGATTTATTATGGGATATCCAAAGTAAAATTGAAGGAAATACCATTTGTCCTTTGGGAGATGCAGCTGCGTGGCCTGTTGCCGCTGCAATAAGACATTTTAGAGAGGAATTTGAGTGGCACGTAAAAGAGCCTAGTTTAAGTCAAACCCAAAATTATGGTTTGATTAGCGAGAAATCATTTGTAACTGAAAGTGTATAATTATGTCGGAAGACGCGAAAATAAAAGTAACCATTGACGGAAAAACCATAGAGGTAGCTCCAGGTACCACAATATTGAATGCTGCACGTCAAATTGGCGGTGATGTTGTTCCTCCAGCAATGTGCTACTATTCTTCATTAGAGGGTAGCGGAGGTAAATGCAGAACGTGTTTGGTGGAAGTAAGCAAAGGAAGTGAAAAAGACCCACGACCTATGCCAAAATTAGTAGTAAGTTGTTCTACTATGGTTATGGACGGAATGGAAGTGAAAAATACGAGTTCTGAACGTGTATTGGATGCACGCAAGGGAGTTGTTGAGTTTCTTTTAATCAACCATCCGTTGGATTGTCCCGTTTGTGACCAGGCTGGTGAATGTCATTTGCAAGATTTGGCATTCGAACATGGGTTGAGTAAAACACGTTATGAATTCAAGCGTCGTGAATTTGACAAAGTAGATATTGGAGAATATATCAAGCTTCACATGACGCGTTGTATCCTTTGTTATCGTTGTGTTTATACAGCCAATCAACTAACAGATTCAAGGGAACACGGTGTATTGAAGCGTGGAGATGCCGCAGAAATTGGTACATTCATTGAAAAGAATCTTAAAAATGATTTTATAGGAAATGTTATTGATGTGTGTCCAGTGGGTGCTTTAACCGATAAAACATTCCGTTTTAGAAGTCGTGTATGGTATACCAAGCCTGTTGATGCTCATTGTGAATGCACAAAATGCAGTGGAAATGCCGTATTATGGATGATTGGCGATGAGATTTCTCGTGTTACGGCAAGAAAAGATGCCTACGGTGAGGTGAAAGAATTCATTTGTAACGAATGCCGATTTGATAAAAAAGACAAAAATCAATGGACCATTGAAGGGCCGAGAAAAATTAGCAGACATTCTGTTATCTCTGCCAATCATTACTCAAAGGAAATCCCTAAACATACAACATTGTTAAATAAGGCGTAAAATGGATAGTGCATTATTATTAGAAAAAACCATCCTTGTAGCCATACTTGACGTTGGTTACACTGGGTATAGCGGCTTATTTAACATACGGTGAAAGAAAGGTCGCAGCATTTATGCAGGATCGTATCGGTCCGAACAGAGCAGGAATTTTCGGACTGTTGCAACCACTAGCAGACGCAGGTAAACTCTTTTTTAAAGAAGAATTTATTCCTGTGAAAGCAGAAAGATGGTTATTTATACTTGGGCCTGCTGTAGCCATGATAACCGCGACTATTACCAGTGCGGTAATTCCTTGGGGAACAGAATTGCCCATATTCGGCAGAAACGTACAACTTCAAGTGGCCGATGTAAATATTGGTGTTTTATACATCATGGGAATTGTTTCCGTGGGTGTTTATGGCATCATGATCGGCGGATGGGCAAGTAATAACAAATACTCTTTGTTTGGTGCCATTCGAGCAAGCGCACAGATGATCTCCTATGAATTAAGCATGGGATTGGCTTTGATTGCCGTAATTATGATGAGCGGAACCTTAAGCCTTCGCGAAATCGTGGCACAACAAGAGGGAATGAACTGGAATATCTTTTACCAACCATTAGGATTTCTTTTATTCTTTGTGTCTGCCTTAGCAGAATGTAATAGGGCTCCTTTTGACTTACCAGAGTGTGAAACGGAGTTGATTGGAGGTTATCATACCGAATATTCTTCTATGAAGCTAGGTTTTTACCTGTTTTCAGAATATGTAAACATGTTCGTATCAAGTGCGTTAATGGCGACCCTTTATTTTGGCGGATATAATTTTCCAGGAATGTCAATGATTTCTGACCCTACCATATTGGGGTTGGCACAAATTGCTGTAATGTTTGCGAAAATTACATTCTTCATTTTTGTATTTATGTGGATTCGTTGGACTTTGCCACGTTTTAGATACGATCAATTGATGCACTTAGGATGGAAAAATATGATTCCATTGGCCATAGTAAATATGGTGATTACAGGCGCAGTCATACTTCTTTGGGGAAGTTAAAAAAGACTCTATTCCTATTTTACGATAAATCAAAATGGTCGAGGCATTGCTCCATAGCGATGCCTCGACTTCCTTTTATATATACGTATTCAGATTCAATTGGATGGGTATCCAACCAAGCTAATAAGGATTCTGCATTGTCGAAAATGAAGGGGTAGGAAGGAAGAGCATTTTTAAATTCACCACCGACTAGGTAAAAATCGGAAATGCCTAAGTCTTGAATGAGTTCAAAGATTTTTAAATGTTCCCTTTCACTGTGCTTTCCTAACTCCAGCATATCTCCTAATAATAAAGTTTTTGATCCTTTTAAAGATGAAAAACTCTTGATTCCAGCTTCCATGCTACTTGGATTGGCGTTGTAGGCATCTAATAATATCTGTTTGCCATTTGTTGCCGTTATCCATTGAGACCTGTTCATTGATGGCTTATACTTAGATAAAGCCTTAAGAATAGCGTCTACTGGCACATCATAATACAATCCTACACTAATTGCAGAAGCTATATTTTGTGCATTGAATGCCCCCCCTAATTGCGTTTCAAATGTATCCGTATGTACACCGCCCAGAAATACATCCATATTCAAATTGGGCATTTCTTGATTGATTTTAATGTATACATCAGAATGAGAATCTTGCACGGAGTAGGTCTTCTTTTTCAAAAGTCGTTTAGACATGTTTTGCAACCATTTATCGTCTGAATTGACAAATGCCATTGCCTCTGACCTTTGAACCATTAAATAGACCTCGCTTTCTTCCTTTGCTACCGCTTCGATATCGTCAAAACCTTCGAGGTGTTCTAATCCAATATTCGTTATTAGAGCAGAATCTGCTTTGAACATATTGCAGAGCAAAGCCATTTCACCCGGGTGATTGGTTCCTAATTCAATAATAGCGATTTCACAATCGGGTTTTACGGAAAGCAAGGTAAGTGGAACTCCAATATGATTGTTGAAATTTCCAGGAGTGGCTATTACATTGTATTTCGAGGATAAAACGGAATTTACGAGTTCCTTGGTTGTGGTTTTTCCATTACTGCCACCTATGGCCACGAATTTTGTTTTCAATTGCTCACTGTGATAGGTAGCCAAATCAATCAAAGTCTGATTGGGGTCTTCTACCCATAAAATACGTTCGTTATTTAAATTGGGATTATTCGTAATTACAAATGCAGCACCTAGTTCAACTGCCTTTTCGGCGTAAATATTTCCGTTGAAACGTTCTCCCGAAAGACAAAAAAACATAGAATCGGTTAGTTCCTTTCTTGTATCGGTGCTTATTTTTTGGCCAACCGATACAAAACAATCGTAAATGTGTGAAATATCACGTTGCTGCATATCCTAATTTCAAAAATACGTCATCTCACAAAACTTGAGTGTATTATTTCGTATATTTGGTATTGTCTATGTTGAAGAAGGGTGTTTTTATTTTGGTTTTGTTTTGGAGCTTTATTTCCCAAGCCCAATTCACCTATGAAATTAAAGAAGGTCCCTTGGTAAAGGTTTCCGGTTTTGACTTGTTGCACGGATTTATGGGTGGATTGAATTCACCACAGTTTTCTGAATTCGACCTGAATCGAGATGGGGTAAATGATTTGGTTGTATTTGACAGAGCTGATTTCAAATTATATACCTTTTTAAGATCCCAAAAGAATCAATTTGTATACGCTCCAGAATACGAATCTCAATTACCTGAAGGTGAGAACATATATGTACTTAGAGACATGAATTCTGATGGATTGCTTGATGTATTTACCACCTCAGAAGCTGGAGATTTACTGATTTATAAAAATACCACGAGTGAAAATGACGATTTATTGCAGTTTGAAGGACTTGGCCCTTGGTATTACCGTAATCAGTATGATGATAACTATCCAATTTTATACAATCCTTTGAGTTTTGCCAATGCGTCTACCGATATGCCAGGGATAGTTGATATAGATGGCGATGGTGATATTGACATCGTGAATTACGATCAATTCAACTTGACTTACATGATGTACAAGGATGTTAGGGCGGAAAAGAAGTGGGATAAGGACACGTTCGAGTTTCAAAATATGGATTACTGTTTTGGGTATTTTTGGGAAGGTTTTGATAGCGAAATCAGGCTCAATACATGTCCATTTGACTTGAGTTTCCCCCTGAAACTTAAACCCAGACACGTTGGAGGAGCTGGTTGTTGGTTTTTTGATGAAGATGGTGATGGCGATATGGAAATGTATATTTCTAATTTAGATTTTAAGCGAATTACCAGATTGGTGAATGGAAAGTCGGACAACAACCACGACTACGATACCATGATTTTGGTGGATACTATGTTCCTAGATGGAAAGTCATTTGATTCCTATGTGTTTCCAGTTGGTTATATGATAGATGTCGACAACGATGGATTGAAGGACATGGTTATTGCTCCCAATGCCGCTTTTGAGACCAAAGAAAAAAATCAAATTAGGTATTATAGAAATGCCGGAAGTAAAAACAAGGCTGATTTCAAGTTTGATCGGTCCAACTTCATCATTGAACAAATGCTTGATTTAGGTGGGAATTCAAGTCCAGCGTTTATTGATATTGATAATGATGGGGATAAAGATTTGTTGGTAATGAATAATGGAGACTATTACGAATCACTTGGGATAAAAGACCGTATAGCTTTATTTGAAAATACCGGAGATGCAGAAGAGCCTATTTTTGAGTTAAAAGACTCCGACTTTTTAGGATTGACGGACTCTTCGTTGATTGGGGCTTCATTGTCAGTTGGCGATATAGACAATAACGGTAAACAAGATATTTTAATAGGTACGATTAATGGCAGCTTATATTGGTTTGCCAGTGAAGATAATTCTTGGAAATTCAAAACCAACCAATTGCTTAATTATGAAAAGCAATCTGGTGAAAGTAGCTGGTCTCCGGCAGTAATTGATTATAATAAAGATGGAATCAACGATCTGTTGGTTGGTTTTTATAATGGCAATATTGCTTTATTTGAAGGTTTGAATAAAACAGGCTTGCCGAATTTCAAGTGGATCAGTTCAAATGCGTGGGGGATGAAAGCCAATGATTGGTTGCAAAATTCCAGTGAACCAAAATTTTCAAGTTATGGATATGCCTCGCCCTCAGTTGGCGATATTGATAACGATGGAACACTTGAAATTATCATTGGAGGTTACAACGACGTTTTGCGCGTCTATCACGTAGACGGACATAATCCTGAAGATTCACTATTAGCGGATGAAAATATCGTGTTTAAGTCCTTCGGCGGTGATACCGTAAGTACCAGAGTGGGAGGCAGGCTACAGCCTTGTCTAGCCAATATCACGGGTGATTCAATACCTGAATTGGTAATTGGCAATTTAAGGGGTGGCTTAAATTTCGCTTCTCATATTTTATCGTCTGAGACTTCAATTGATAATTCGAATATCTCAATAGTAACAAATCGCCTAATGCCAAATCCTGTTGCTTTAGGAAGTAGATTTCAAATTACATCTCCAAATAAATTGGAGAAATGGGATGTCAAAATTTACGATATAAACGGCAAAGTGGTTTTTGCAAATGCAATGAATAGAGGCGAACGTGGGTTGTCTATTTCAAGCAATGAAATTGGACCCGGTGTGTTTTTTATCAATACTTACAATTTGACAAGTAATAGATTGATAACCGATAAGGTTATTGTACTTGAATAATTTGTTTATCCGTTATTTTGTATTGATTTGACACAAAATCGTATTCCTTTTCATCATTGGAAGCAATAAATATGGAACGATGGGCTTCTTCCATTTCTATGAGTTTGTGATAAAGTTCAATACCATCAGTATCCAAATTGGAAAGCGGTTCGTCTAAGAAAGAAACGGGAACGGCACTTAATAAATTACCACAAAGTTTAACCCTTTGTTTCATTCCAGAAGAATAATTGGCAATTGGTTTTGAAAGCGTTTTTTGATTGAATTTGCAGATTTCAGCAATGTATCCCAATTCTACTTCCTTTTTAAGAGGCTTAACCTTCTGTATAAAGGAAAACCATTCATATAAATTTAATTCTTCAGGAAGCTCCATGCCCGGTGAAGAAAGTGCATAATTCTGATGCCAAAGATTTTCTTTCAAGTTTTTGCCTTCGACATTCCAGTTCACACTTCCGATTGTAGGTGTAATTTGACCGCATAACATAAGTAGGAAGGTAGATTTGCCTGAGCCGTTATTGCCTAAAAATGCAAATTTCCGAGAAGGAGAGAGGTCAAATTTGAAATTGACATCTTTAAAAAGCCAACTGCGATAATAACTTTTACCAGCACCATTGACTTCTATCGTATTCATAAAATCTATTTGTTAAGATAACCCTTCATAATTCCACGATCTGACTCTTGAATAAAGGCCAGAATTTCATCGCGTTCAGGCGATGGAGCGAATGAAGCTTGAACTAACTTTAATGCTTTTGCGGTATTAGAGCTTTTCACAAATAAAGTTCTGTAAATATCTTGAATCTCTGCAATTTTATCATTTGCGAAACCTCTTCTTCTTAAACCTACGCTATTGATTCCTTCGTAGGCCAAAGGTTCTCTTGCTGCTTTTGTATAAGGGGGAACATCCTTTCTCACCAACGAACCACCGGAAATCATTACATGCTTTCCAATATGTACAAATTGGTGAACCAAAGCCGCACCTCCAAGAATAGCCCATTCACCTATGTTTACGTGACCTGCTACTTGAACGCTATTGGCTAAAATGCAATGATCTTCAACGACACAATCGTGAGCTAAATGCACATATGCCATTAACAGAACATTGTTTCCAACTTTTGTGGCTCCTGAAGCATTTGTGCCTTTATTAATGGTTACATATTCCCTGATGGTGGTATTATTTCCAATTATTGTTTGTGTTTCTTCACCATCAAATTTCAAATCTTGTGGAATTGCTCCTATAGATGCACCTGGGAAAATTTTACAATTTTTACCGATTCGAGTACCTCTAAAAATAACGGCGCCCGACATAACATGGGTGCCTTCAGCGATTTCTACATCGGCATGGATGGTAACGAAGGGATCTATTACTACATTATCAGCTATTTTAGCCGATGGATGTACATATGCTAGAGGCTGTATCATAACCTTTTATTTTATTTTGGCAATTTGTGCCATTAATTCAGATTCACAAACTAATTTTTCTCCTACCCAAGCTCTTCCCTTCATTTTGCAGATACCGCGTCTTACGGGCTCCATTAATTCTAACTTCATTATTAGGGTATCTCCAGGTACAACTTTATCCTTAAATTTAGTATTATCTATCTTCATGAAATAGGTAGCATAATTTTCAGGATCTTCAACCGTGCTCAAAACTAAAATACCACCAGCCTGTGCCATGGCTTCAATTTGAAGAACCCCTGGCATTATCGGATCCCCCGGGAAATGTCCATCAAAAAACGGCTGATCATAAGTGATGTTCTTAATTCCCACAACATGATTGTCAGAAATTTCCATGATCTTATCAACTAACAAAAAAGGATGTGCATGAGGCAACATCTTTATAATATCCTTTGTTGCATAAAGGGGTTTGACATTTGGATCGTACTGGGGTCGACCCTCTTGTTTCCTGCGCATTTCTTTCTTGATGACCTGCTTTATTTTCTTAGCGAATGCAACATTCGAGGCATGTCCGGGTCGAGCAGCCATGATTTGTCCTTTTATAGGCATACCAATCAAAGCTAAATCACCAACCATATCCAATAGCTTATGTCTTGCAGGTTCGTTACTAAAACGCAATTCTAAATTATTAAGAATGCCGTCTTTTTTAACCTCCACGGATTCTTTGTTGAAAATCTTGGCCAAGCGATCCAGTTCATCTTGATCTACCTTCTTATCAACAACAACAATGGCATTATTCAAATCGCCGCCTTTAATCAGGTTGTTTTTCAGCAGGTATTCAAGTTCATGAAGAAAGCAGAATGTTCTGCAGGGCGCAATTTCAGTAGCAAAGTCACCAATATGGGTCATTGATGCATGTTGAGTGCCTAAAACAGGTGAATTATAATCAACCATTACTGTTAAACGGTAATCGTTTACCGGCATTGCAATGATTTCAACCTGATTTTCTTCATCTTGAAAGTGAATGTTGTAAGGAATTTCAAAAAAATCTTTTTCTTCTTCAAATTCTTCAATTCCAACTTTGCGAATTCCTTCCATGAAAGCAATGGATGAACCATCCATTATGGGCATTTCAGGGCCGTCTATTTGAATCAAAGCATTATCGACCTCACTACCAACTAAGGCAGCAAGAACGTGTTCAACAGTTGAAATACTGGCTCCGTTTTTTTCAAGTGTAGTTCCTCTACTTGTATCCGTTACCAAATCGCAATCTGCTTCAATAACGGGTTGTTCTGGTAAATCAGTACGTTGAAATTTATATCCATGATAGGCTTCAGCAGGACAAAGGGTGACCTTAACTTTGGCACCGGTATGTAAGCCTACACCTTCAAAACTAATTGCTTCTTTTAAAGTTGTTTGTTTAGGATTTATATTGCTCATTTCTCAGATTTGATGGATTCTAATTCCTTTTTTAAAGCTTTAATCTCTTTTTGCAATTGGCCCACTTTTTGGCTTCCAATTACGCCGCGAAGATACGCATTTACATCCATTGCAGGAGTTCCTGTCATTTTTTGATTACTCTCCTTAATTGAACTCGTAACACCAGCCTGACCTCCAAAAGAATTGAATGGTGCAATGTTTAAATGCCCTCCAACGCCTACTTGTCCACCTAATACGCAATGATGGCCTAAAGTGCTGCTACCGGCCACACCAGTTTGACTGGCAATTACAACATGTTCTCCTATGTCTACGTTATGAGCTATTTGAACCAGATTATCTAGTTTCGTGCCTTTCCTGATGAGGGTTTTACCCATTGTTGCTCTATCTATGCAGCAATTGGCTCCGATTTCGACATCATCCTCAATAATAACGCACCCAACTTGGGGTATTTTCATGTATACGCCATTGATAGGAGCGAAACCAAAACCATCGCTTCCAATAACAGAGCCTGCGTGAGCCGTAAATCTATCGCCAATTTGTGTTAAACTATATATGGTAACTCCCGGAAACAGAGTTGCTTCTTTTCCTATGATTGTTCCTTCTGCAATGCTTACTCTTTCATGTATTTGTGCACCTGATCCAATTTTTACGTTTGCACCAATATGAACAAAAGGACCTATATAAGAATCTTCTCCTATTTCTGCACTAGGATCAATAACGGATTGAGGGTGAATGCCTGTCTTTTTGCTATTGGGATTGAAGTAGATACTTAAGATTTGACAAAAAGCGAAATAAGGATTTTGATGAGATATTAAAGTAGCTTCAACTTGCCTCTGTGGTTTGAAGCCATCAGGAATAAATATGATACCACAATTGGATTCATAGACTTGGTTCTCGTATTTTGGATTGGCAAAAAACCCCAAATCATTAAGATTTCCTTCGTTGAGCTTTGCAACCGATTGAATTACTGTATTTTCATTGCCGATGACAATTCCGCCGGTTACTGCAGCGATATCTTTTGCTGATAAAAGCGTCATAAGTCACAAAGTAACGATTTCTATTTGAGCTTTCCGAAATACAGTAAAGTAAAACAAGAGTAATTAAAAAAAATGTCTATTTTAGCCGAAATTTAATCAAATCTAACCTAAAAAAATGAGTTCAACAGCCACTGTACCTAGTACACCAAAAGGCCATCCTAAAGGACTGTACGTTCTTTTTGTGACGGAAATGTGGGAGCGTTTTAGCTATTATGGAATGCGTGCCCTTTTTGTGTTATTCATGACCAAAGCCCTTTTAATTGACAAAGCCCTTGCATCGGATATTTATGGAAGTTACACCGGTTTGGTGTATTTGACTCCATTGATAGGTGGCTACATGGCTGACCGATATTGGGGTAACCGAAAATCCATCGTGATTGGAGGTATCTTAATGGCTGCAGGACAGTTTTTCATGTTTATTTCAGGTTCGGTGTACCAATCGGCCTCGGCTCCTGCATTTATGTTCGCAGGATTGGGCTTGTTGATAATTGGTAATGGCTTTTTCAAACCTAACATTTCAACTATGGTAGGACAGTTATATCCAGAAGGCGACAAACGTGTGGATTCTGCATTTACCATCTTTTATATGGGTATCAACCTAGGAGCATTTATTGCGCCATTATTATGTGGTTATTTAGGTGATACCGGAAACCCTGCAGATTTTAAATGGGGATTCCTTGCTGCCGGATTAGGTATGGTTTTGAGTTTGGTGTTGTTTATTGCCTTAAAAAACAAATACATTGTAACTCCTGAAGGAGAACAAATAGGAGAAAAAGCCAATAACAAACGCGATGAATCGGAAACTGCAGAAAAGATTCCTTTCAATCCGAAAAGAATGTACATCTGGGTAGGGGTTTTCTTGGCAATTTTTGCGTTTTTCTATCAACTATTTGATTTTGGTGTAATCGGTTCATTTATTTTTGGATTGACCATTGCAGCACCCGGATTTATAATAACGGATCCTTCACTTACTAAAGTTGAAAAACAACGGATTTGGGTAGTATACATTGCTGCGTTCTTTGTGATATTCTTCTGGGCTGCATTTGAACAGGCAGGAGCTTCATTAACCTATTTTGCCGAAGAACAAACCGATAGAAATTTATTCGGCTCTGTTATTCCTGCATCGTATTTCCAATCTGTAAATGCATTGGCAATCGTGATTTTTGCACCGATTTTTGTTTGGATATGGGGAATTCTTGGAGCTAAAAATATGGAGCCTGCTTCTCCATTTAAGCAAGCATTAGGACTTTTCTTGTTGGCAGTAGGTTATTTGGTGATTGCATTTGGTGTGCAAGGAATGGACCCTAGTACCAAGGTGAGTATGGTTTGGTTGGTGAGTTTATACACCATTCATACTTTAGGTGAACTTTGTTTGTCACCTATTGGTTTATCTATGGTAAACAAGCTTTCACCGGCTCGATTTGCATCACTTTTGATGGGTGTTTGGTTTTTATCAACCGCGTCTGCAAATAAATTCGCAGGTACCTTGAGTGCCTTATACCCAGAAGAAGTAAAGGTTGAAAAAACGTATTTATCTGATATTTCTGAATCTGACTTAGCCGCGATCGAAGCAAACGTTATCGACACTATGGCATTTAAAGCAGATCCTAAAGGTGAATATGCATTTCCAGTTGCGAATGCTAACTTAAATAAGACCGATGACGGTATTTCAATAGAAAATATCAATTATGACTCATCTAGTAAGTCGGCTTATGTGAGCGTATTTCACATGAAGCTCATCAAAGGTTTGAATAAGAACTTCACAAGTGCCGTATTGATTTCTGAAAACGAATTATTGACCATTGAAAAGGTAGATAAAAAACAGGATGATGGTAGTTTCAAGACGATTTCAAACGCGCAAGTTTGGAATTTGAAACCTGAGAAACCTTCATTTGCAGGTTTCCAAGTGAACACGCTTTATGATTTCTTCATGATTTTTGTTGTAATGGCTGGAGCTGCGAGTGTATTCTTGTTCTTCCTAAGCAAACGATTATTGGTATTGATGAATGGAATACGTTAATCAATAGAATAATTCAAATGAAAAAGGGCCGCCTGATAATCAGACGGCCCTTTTTGTTAAGAGTAGTTGATGTATAAAGTTTTCGTTTATACTAGTTAAAAATCTTATTTGCCTCGATAAATAATACTTCTTTATCAACGGGCACAACACCACGTTTTTCGCAAACCAAACCACCTGCTAGATTGCTTAGTTCAGCTATGTGGGACGGGTGCAAATTCAATGCAACGCACAGACTAGCAATGGCAATTACAGTATCGCCAGCTCCAGAAACATCTGCAATATTCCTAATATGTGCGGGCTTACGGAAATAATTTCCATTATCACTAATAATAACGCCTCTTTCGCTAAGTGTTACGAGGGTGCGTTTATTGTGTAATTCTGCTTCGAGTGTAGCAATAGCCAATTCGATATCATCTAAAGAATCAGAATTTACTTCATCCAGGCGTAGTCCTTCGCGCATTTCCTTTAAATTGGGCTTGAACAAACTGGTGTTTTTATATTCTTTAAAATTAGATTTTTTAGGGTCTACAACGGTTGGTATACCCAATTCATTCGCTTTAGAAATAAACTTTTGGATGTTTCCTTTGTGAAGGACTCCTTTATTGTAATCTTCGAATATTACTACATTGCACGACTCTAATTCTCTCAAGAAATGTTCCTCTAACAGAAAACTATCTACTGTATCTAGGTCAGACTTGACTTCATAGTCAAAACGCAATAATTGATGATTGTTCCCAATTACACGGGTTTTAGTCGTAGTTTTACGCTTGTCACTTTCAAGTAAGGCTTTTGAATAAATGCCTTCCTTTTCTAAAAGTCCTTTTAATTCTTCCCCTTCTTTATCTTTACCGATAACGGAACAAATGATGGGTATTCCTCCCATGGCTTTGATATTCAAAGCTACATTTCCTGCTCCTCCTAATCGTGAATCGTAATGTGTAACATCTACAACTGGAACTGGAGCTTCAGGTGATACACGTTCAACTTTTCCTATAATGTAATTATCAACCATTAGGTCTCCAATTATCAATACGCGAAGACCATCAAAATTTTGAAATGTTTGTTTTAAATCCAAATTTGGAACCATAGTGCAAATATACGACTTAATTAAGGTGAGATAAGGCTTCTTTGATCCTGGTGATGGCATCTGTTATTTGCGATTCAGAGGTGGCATAAGAAAGTCGCAAACAATTTGGGGCTCCAAACGCAGCTCCTGAAACGGTGGCCACATGAGCCTTATCCAATAAAAACAAGGCCAAATCATCGGCGTTAGAGATGCTTCTATTATCAGCTGTTGTTTTGCCAAACAATGCTGAGACATCGGGAAAATAATAAAAGGCACCGTCGGGATTGTTCGATTTAATACCTGGAATTTCTGATAATAGCTTACCCATAAGGTTTTTTCTATTTTCAAATGCTTGACGCATTTTTTCTACTTCACTTCGTGATTTATTCGATTCTAATGCTTCAACACCTGCAGCTTGGCCCAAT
>CALSSY010000003.1 GCA_943789135.1 uncultured Bacteroidia bacterium | reverse complement strand
GAATCGTTTGAAAACAAGCATGGAAAGGGCTCTTCCAAAAAACGTTTGACGCGATCGGATTCTTTTGCAGATGGAGAACACACAGAAAATAGATGATTCAAAACACTTTGCGCATGTTCACCTAGTTGAAAAGAAGAAGTTTCGGGTTCAAACAAAGGATCCACCAAATTTTCCAGCATAAAATCAGACCGAATGATCACAAATCCATGTGATTCTGTGTTTTTAACCCCCACATATTCAATTTTATACACGGATTTATCGTTTAAATAAGCACCGTAGTCTGTGTGAATTTGAAGCTCAACGTGTAATCGACGTGTAAAAAGCTCCTCCAAGATGTAGTGAATGCGCGGAGAAACTTGGTCAATGAACACGGAAAACATAGAAAAAGGGGTTATTTTTGTTGCAAAATAATGAAAGTAGCTTTAATCACCGGTATAACCGGACAAGATGGCGCCTATCTTGCGGAATTTCTTTTGAAAAAGGGATATATGGTTCACGGCATCAAACGCCGTAGCTCTCTGTTTAATACCGATCGTATTGATCATTTGTATTTGGACCCACACGTGGAAGGGTCGAAATTCAAGTTGCACTATGGTGACTTGAGTGATAGCACGAATCTAATTCGTATCATCCAAGAAGTGCAACCGGATGAAATTTATAATTTAGGTGCAATGAGCCATGTACAGGTGAGTTTTGAAACTCCTGAGTACACAGCCAACAGCGACGGTTTGGGAACTTTGCGCATTTTAGAGGCAATTCGTATTTTAGGATTAGTTGAGAAAACCCGTATTTATCAAGCTTCAACATCAGAACTATACGGTCTGGTTCAAGAGGTTCCACAAAAAGAAACCACACCGTTTTATCCAAGAAGTCCATATGCAGTAGCTAAAATGTATGCGTATTGGATTACGGTAAACTACCGAGAAGCATATAACATGTATGCTTGTAATGGCATATTGTTCAATCACGAAAGTCCAATCCGAGGTGAAACTTTTGTTACGAGAAAGATTACCCGGGCGGCTGCACGTATAGCCTTAACCTGCAGGAGCGTTTGTATTTGGGGAATTTAAACTCTAAACGAGACTGGGGACATGCAAAAGATTACATTGAAGCCATGTATTTGATTTTGCAACAGGATAAACCAGAGGATTTTGTGATAGCAACAGGACAAACCACAGAAATTAGAGAGTTTGTTAAAATGGCCTTTGCACATGTTGGAGTGATTCTGGCTTTCAAAGGTTCAGGGGTTGATGAGGTAGGTTTTGTGGATGAAATTGACAAACAAAAATTTGAAACACAAACCGGAAAAGCCTGTCACTTAACAATGGGTCAAGAGTTGGTGTTTGTAGATCCTAAATACTTCCGACCAACCGAAGTTGATTTGCTAATTGGTGATCCAACCAAATCAAAAGAAAAACTAGGATGGAAACCTAAATACGATCTTGCCTGCTCTTGTAGAAGACATGATGTCTTCGGATATCCGTTTGATGCAAAAACAAGATTATCTAAAAGCTGGTGGTTTCGATACCCAGAATTATTTTGAATAAAAACAAAATTGGAAAAAGACGCTAAAATATACGTTTCGGGTCACCGTGGAATGGTTGGTAGTGCCATTGTGCGCGAGCTGGAAAAATTGGGTTATAATCAAATTATCACCCAAACATCAAAGGAATTGGATTTAAGAAACCAAGAGGCAGTAGATCGTTTTTATTCCGAAAGAAAACCTGATTATGTGTTTGTTGCCGCAGCAAAAGTTGGAGGCATTCACGCTAACAATGTTTATCGTGCAGATTTCTTGTACGATAACTTGATGATTCAAAACAACCTAATTCATAGTGCTTACAAAAACGGTGTCACTAAACTTATGTTTTTAGGCAGTAGTTGTATTTATCCCAAGATGGCTCCACAACCGTTAAAGGAAGAGTATTTGTTAAGTGGGTATTTGGAAAGCACAAACGAGCCTTATGCCATTGCTAAAATCACAGGTATAAAAATGTGTGAAGCCTATCGCGATCAATATGGGTGTAATTTTATATCCGCGATGCCAACGAATTTATACGGTTTAAACGACAACTATCATCCGGAGAACTCGCATGTTTTACCTGCTTTAATCAGAAAATTTCACGAGGCAAAAATCAACCAATCGGAAGAGGTTTCCATTTGGGGTGATGGAACGCCTATGCGCGAGTTTTTATTTGCGGATGACCTAGCAAATGCTTTGGTTTATCTGATGATGAATTATAATGAGAAGCAGTTTGTTAATGTTGGTTTTGGAAGTGATATCACCATAAAGGAGTTGGCAGAAACTGTGGCTCGAGTTGTAGGTTTTGAAGGAAATCAGGTATTTGATACATCCAAACCAAACGGAACCCCTCGCAAATTGATGGATTCAAGTCGTTTGTTTCAAACCGGTTGGAAACCGACGTTTCACTGGAGGAGGGTATATCCATTGCTTATCAAGACTTTTTATCAAAACAATAATTTAGCAACAAAAAAGGCGACTATTAAGTCGCCTTTTTTATAAATGTGTTTATCGGATTATTTTAAAACATCTCTAGAAATGACAACGCGTTGTATTTCTGATGTTCCTTCATATATCTGAGTAATTTTAGCATCGCGCATCAAACGCTCTACATGGTATTCTTTTACAAAACCATAACCACCGTGAACCTGAACAGCTTCTACTGTTGTTTTCATAGCGGTTTCAGAGGCAAACAACTTTGCCATTGCACTTGCACGGTCGTAATTTAAGTGTTGGTCTTTTAACCAGGCGGCTTTCAAACACAACATGCGCGCAGCTTCTATTTCTGTAGCCATATCAGCCAATTTAAAGGCAATAGCTTGGTGGTGCATAATTTCTTTTCCAAAAGCCTTACGCTCTTTGGAGTATTTCAAAGCTAACTCATATGCGCCACTGGCAATACCTAAAGCTTGCGCGGCAATACCAATACGACCACCACTTAATACCTTCATGGCAAATTTGAACCCAAAACCATCTTCTCCGATGCGATTCTCTTTAGGTACTTTTACATCTTGAAACATGATGCTATGGGTGTCGCTACCGCGGATACCTAACTTATCTTCTTTTTTACCAACAGTTACACCTTCCCAAGACTTGTCAACGATAAATGCGTTGATTCCTTTATGGCCTTTTTCAACGTCAGTTTGAGCAATTACCAAATAATAACTTGCACTGTTTCCGTTTGTGATCCAGTTTTTGGTTCCGTTTAACAAATAATGATCGCCTTGATCAAAAGCGGTTGTTTGCTGACTTGTTGCATCACTACCGGCTTCAGGTTCAGACAAACAAAAAGCTCCAATAGCAGCTCCTGAGGCCAAAGGACGTAGGTAACGTTCTTTTTGGTCTTCTGATCCAAATGTTTCCAAGCCCCAACAAACTAAGGAGTTGTTAACGCTCATACAAACAGACGCGGAAGCATCTATTTTTGAAATTTCTTCCATGGCAAGAACATAAGAAAGGGTATCCATTCCTCCGCCTCCCCATTTAGGGTCTACCATCATGGCCATAAAGCCCAATTCTCCCATTTTTTTAATTTGTTCTGCTGGGAACTTCTGATGTTCGTCACGTTCAATAACGCCGGGAAGTAATTCAGTTTGGGCAAAATCTCTTGCGGCTTGTTGCACCGCTAAGTGCTCTTCGGTTAGTTCGAAATTCATAACGCGGAGCAAAAATAAGCCTTATTGTATAAACATTCACAATAAGTGCTTCATCGAATGTTCCAACAAAACGCAATCTGAGGTGTTATATTTGCGAATCAGTTATGCCCACTATTACGTTTTTATTCGAAGAAAAAGATAAAAATCCGGTGAAAGCCGAGATTTTTCCAGGAGAAAGTATTCTTGAAGTTGCACTTGATAACGAGGTTAGTTTGAACCACAACTGTGGTGGTGTTTGTGGCTGCAGCACCTGCCACGTATATGTAGAACAAGGAGAAGATGACCTTCCTGAAATGAGTGATAGAGAAGAAGAATATGTGGACCGCGCTCGAAATCCAAGATACAACAGTCGTTTGGCTTGTCAATGTAAACTGGATGAAGATGGGGGTGATTTGGTTGTAACCATCCCAGATCAAAGCGGAATTATTGGTCATTAAAAAGAAATAATTGTAACGGAAATACATTCAAATAAATAAACATAATGGAACTCCCTATATATTGGAAAGATCACGAAGACATCGCCATGAAACTTTACGAGCGTTTTGGAGATGCATTTGGCGAGGACAAAATTTACCGAATCAGATTTACGGATTTAATTGAATGGGTTCTTGAAATACCCGAATTTGCTGAAACCCGTGAAGAGTGTAATGAGGGTCACCTCGAAATGATACAGTCGCAATGGGTCTATGAATGGCGTGACAACCAATAAAGGTCATTTATCCTTCATTTCGTAAAATTCACCAATAACCCTTGGTGGTGTTTTGGGTAAAGTTTTGTTTCTTGCAGTTAGATGCGTATTGGTAATATTCTGGGGATAGTTTTATTTGTTTGTACCCCCTATTTGAATGCACAACAAGATTCTGAACAATTTATTGAGCCTTGTGGACATTCGGCGGTTATTGAACATTTAGAAAACAAGTATCCCGGCTTTAAAAACAGTTACGACCGCCAATACATACAAACAATTAAGTCAGGTCAAACCATTCAAAAACGCAAGAAACAAATCAAAGACACAACCTATACCTACGACAGTGTCTTTGTTGTACAAGTTGTGTTCCATGTTTTATATTCCAACAACAATGAGAATGTTGAGGACAGTTTGGTTTTCAATCAAATAGAGGTCTTAAATGAAGATTTTCGAAAAAGAAATGCCGACACGGTTAACATTCGCCAAATCTTTAAATCAAGAGCAGGCGATACCAGAATTAAATTTGTTTTGGCAGAAAAAGACCCAAATGGCAACCCAACAAACGGTATAAATAGAGTTCCCACTACAGTTACGAGTTGGGGAACTAGCTCTGGGGTAAACAACAACATGAAATATACCTCTAGAGGGGGTTCAGACGCTTGGGACCCTAAAAAGTATATCAATGTCTGGGTTTGTGATTTAACACTTAATGGCCAGGACCGGGTTTTGGGCTTTGCCTATCCACCATTTGGTCACCCATTTTGGCAATCAAATGTTTTCGTAGACGATCCCGAACAAGGAGTGGTTATTCATTATAAGTGTATTGGCAAGAACAATCCCCGAGCAAATACCTCGGTTTTGTTGGCATCCAATAAAGGGCGGGTCGCTACTCATGAATTTGGACATTATTTTGGATTGAGACATATTTGGGCCGACGATCAATTTATGGCAAACCGTTGTTTGTTAGATGATTATATTGATGATACACCTCTACAGGGAACAGGGTCTAACTTTACCTGCCAGAAAACGAGGAACACCTGTACCCAAGCTAACGATGAGCCGGATATGGTTGAAAACTATATGGACTATTCAACCCATGAGTGTCAAACAATGTTCACGCGAGGACAAACTTCTGTTATGTACGACGCTCTAAAAACCTACAGGCGCGATCTTATCACAGAATCGGAAGTAGAAGTAACAGCACGGATTATTGATACCATTATTTACGATAAAGTTTTGGTTTTTCCCCGGGCAGATGAATCTGTTGTAATTGTAGAATTACCTAATGATGTGGTTGAAAGCGGTGTTAATTTTTCAATTTATAATTCGGTTGGCCAATTGGTTTTAAAACAACAACCCTTAACGGTAAATGAAACACGATTTGACAGCCGTAGGTTTGCTCCAGGACACTATATAGGTGTGTTAAAAGACAACAATGGGGAACTGAAAAAAACAGTTCGCTTTATCATCGATTAATTGATAATTTTCAATTGTTGACTTGCGTGCAACAAACGCGTAAGTTGGTCGTTTATTTGAATTTCCAAATTCAAAAAGACCGTTTCGGTTATTTCTCCCTGTTTACGAGCACGCCATAGAGAAGAAAGTAATTTCGAACAGCGAATAAAGGTTTTTTCTATATCATAAATGGTGTTCAGTCGAACGTCGCTATGGGGTTCTTTGCTTCTAGCAATCGCAATTGCAGCGTTAATTATCTCTGTTCTTACACGCTCAGATAGTTCATCGTGACTCGCTGATGCACCCAACTCTTGGGCAAACAACTGAATGTTTTGGTGGATATTTGTTTCAATTTTCATTATTCAAATATCTAAATACCAAAACATTACAATTGTAAACTAAACGTATATAAACGGATAAGTTTCAGAGTGAATTTGCAGAACTAAAAATATTGTATCTTTGCATCCACAACGTTCTGATGATTTCACGCCGACTCGTACGCATTAAAACCCTACAAACGCTCTATTCATGGAAACAGAGCCAAGAGGTACCCTTAACTCAGTTTTCTAAAGAACTTTTCGAGCGCCTGACACTGGTTCACGAATGCTACTTATTCTTATTAGACTTCCCTTATCAACTGCGTGAATTTGCCCTTGCTAAGCAAGACTTTGAGAAAGGCAAATACTATCCATCAAAAGAAAAGATGGATCATTATTCTCTTTTAAACGGCACTAAATTGTTGGATCAGGTTCACAATCAAACCTTGCATGCTGGTTATTATGGATTCAATTGGTCCGATTCAGAAAACCATTTTGAACAATGGTTTAACGATTTAAAAGGATATGACTTTTCAAAGGATTACAGCATTTTTTTTACACCCAATGCGGATCAACAAAAAGAATTTTTAGAGAATACGTATTATGCGTTTTTGGAAACCCATGAAGCGTTTAATAATGCAATAGAGGAGGTATATCCCGTTTGGTTCGACGACGCACCTTTTACGGTTAGAGATATTTTGAAAACAATGGAACTCTCCAAGAGTTTGGATAGTTTAAATATCAAAAGCGGAATCAGAGCTTCTGATGAGGAAGCGGTTTGGGCATCTCAAATATTGAAAGACACCATAGAAAACAGCGACGCTTACGAAAAATTAATTTCAGAAGTAACCCAAAATTGGGACCCTTCACGTATTGCTGTAATGGATCTATTGATTCTTAAAATGACCTTAACCGAGTTTTTACATTGCCCCGAAATACCCATACGCGTTACAATTAATGAGTATTTGGAAATCACAAAAAACTACAGCACACCTAACAGTTCAAAGTTTGTAAATGGAATAATGGATAAACTACGAATTGAATTAGAAAGTCGTGGAGAAATCCATAAAACGGGTAGGGGTTTAAAGTAAAAACAATATTTTTGTGTCATGTCCTTACGATCGTTTATTTATCTAAGTTGTTGTGTTGTGTGGGTTGCTTGTACGCCCAGTAATAAAGAATTTTCCTCAAGCGACATTGAAAAGTTCAATCCAGAATCTTCCGAAACTAAACAACCAAAAGGCACAGCTCAGTTTGTAGACAGTGTGTTTGAGTTTGGAAACATAAAAGACGGTGATGTCGTTCAACATACATTCAGATTTAAAAACACAGGCGAGGGCCCATTGTCAATTGCTAAAGTTTCTGCTTCTTGTGGTTGCACAACACCAGAATGGACAGAAGACATAATCCCCCCTGGTGGTGAAGGTAAGGTTGTGGCTACATTTGACTCAAAAGGCAAAGGTGGTGTTGACAATCCACTGGTAGAAAAGAATATAGAAGTTTTGTTTGAAAACGCAACCAATGCGTATTCACTTCTTATTTTCAAAGCGCATATTTTAAGTACAGAAGACGAGCATTCCAATCACTAAAATGAATACAATAAACATAAGCCCAATTTTACAAGCTCCAGCTCCTAATGGGGGATTTGACCCAATCGTATTAATGCTCATAATGGGCGTGTTTTTCTTTTTTATGATTTGGCCTCAAATGCGCCGTCAGAAAAAAACTAAAAACTTCATTTCAGAGTTAAAAAAAGGGGATCAAGTCGTTACGACAGGGGGCATACACGGTAAAATTGCTACTATAAACGAAAAGTTTATCCTCCTCGAACTAGAAGAAGGCAAAATGAAAATAGAGCTTAATGGTGTAAGCATGGAAAATACCCAAGCCGCTTATCCAGCTCCCAAAAAAGAGGCATAAAATGCTTAAAGTTGGAATAACCGGCGGAATCGGAAGTGGTAAAACTTGGGTTTGTCGCGTATTTCAACACCTTGGTGTGCCTCTCTTTAATGCAGATGAAGAGGTAAAAAACCTATATCAAACAGACGAAACCCTTAAGGGTCTTTTAATCACGGAGTTTGGTAACTCAGCTTATACGCCAAGTGGCGATTTTAACAAAGCTTTTTTCCGAGAAATACTCGTGGACTCCAACAAGAGGGAATCTTTAAATCAAATCGTTCATCCGTTGGTTTTTAAACGTTTTGAAGAATGGAGTTCTGAACAAAAGTCGCCCTATGTAATAAAAGAAGCAGCCATTTTATTTGAAAGCGGTGCGGATAAAACAGTGGACAAATCAATAGGTGTTTTTGCTCCTTTAGAAATTCGAATGGAAAGGGTTATTGCTCGAGACAATCGCACACGAGAAGAAATCCAAACAATAATGAATATGCAGTTATCTGACGATGCGTTGAAATCGAAAGTAGACTATACCATAATAAACGATAACGAGCACGGTGTTATCGATCAGGTGCGAGCTCTACACCAGGTGTTGGTCAACGAAGCCCGCCATTTCTGACGCTAATTTAGAAGCTGCTTCACCTGCTTTTTCGGCGTATTGTTCGTCATTACCCGCGTAAATAATGCCACGGCTGCTATTTACAATCAATCCTAATTCTGGGGTGGCGGCATGTTCCACAACATCCGATAAACTTCCTCCTTGAGCGCCGATACCAGGTACCAATAAGAAATGATCCGGAACCACAGATCTAACTTTTTTAAGGATATCTTGATGCGTTCCACCGGCAACAAACATCAGATTATCGGTATTTCCCCATTTAGACACGGTTTCTAAAACGCGCTCGTAAAGGTGCTGTTTTTGCGAGTTTGAAAACAATTGAAAATCTTTATGCCCAGGATTACTTGTTAAAGCCAAGCAGATGATCGTTTTATCTTCAAACTCGAGAAAAGGTCTTAAACTATCTTCACCCATATAAGGAGATACGGTAATGGCATCAAAAGACATTCTCTCAAAAAAAGCACGGGCATACATGGTGCTGGTGTTTCCAATATCACCGCGTTTTGCATCGGCAATTTTAAAGGTGTTTTTCGGCAAATAGGATAGGGTTTCTTCCATCCATTGCCAACCTTCTGCTCCGTATTGTTCGTAAAATGCTGTGTTTATTTTGTAAGAAACAGAATGAGGTGCTGTTGCTGCCACTATTTCTTTGTTGAACTGTAGAAAACCGCTTTCGTTTTTTGGTAAATGTCCGGGTAATTTACCCATTTCTGTATCTAAACCAGTGCAGAGAAAGCTCTTTTTCTGCTTAATTTCTTGAATTATGTCAGCTTTTTTCACTTTATATGCAAATTACGGATATAGCTGTGAAATTTGGGTACTTTTGTTTTATGAGTATTCGTTCGATTGCATTAGGTGTGTTTTTCTTTCTTTTTGGGGAAGCCCATTCACAGTTTGTGCAAATAGGTAATGGATCCTATATAGGCACAGTAGCTGGACCTGTAATTACACGCAACACATTAGCCGATTATCAATCGAAATATGCTTATATATTTCCTCAAGCAGTCTTAGGAAATATGCAACATGGCGATACACTAACATCTTTGTCTTTTAAACGAATCGACGGCGCTAGCTTTGATGGGAATTGTTCTATGCAAATTTGGTTGAACAATATCAACATCTCCGATTGGGGAGGAAGTCCAATTTCCTTTCAAAATGAAATTGACAGCGCCCAAGAGGTATATCACAACCACCCCAAAACCCACATAGGCCCTGATGATCGCTTTTATAAAATACCGTTTGATCAACCCTATGTTTATGATTCTACTAAAGGGAAAAACGTAGCTTTAATGGTGTATTACGAGCAGTTTGACACCATAAAAGGAAGTATTCGGTTCTACTTTGAAGGTTCAAATACGATTAGTGGATATTATAACCCACAGGTTCGTTATTCTGTTGGAATTACAGCCGACGATTCACTTCGAAACACGACCGAGTACCACCCAAGTATTAGGTTCAGCTTCCCAAGAGAAGACCAAGATGTAGACGTTCGTAAAGTATATACCTTGGGCAAAATACCGGTTCCTCTAGGGAACCCAGATAGTGTGAAGGTTTTGATACGCAATGTTGGTAAACAAGATTTGCTATCCCACAAAATGTACACCTATTCTAAAGGGGCAAATCAACAAAAGGATAGCTTTTATATAAATCTGAGTAAGGAACAAGAGCAAATTGTGAACGTTCCCTCTTTATATCCAACCAACAAGGGAACGGATACGGTTTATGTTTTGAGTTCGGATAAAAACACAAGCAATAACGAAGGGTACTCCATACGATTGGCCAACGAAAATATTTATAGCTACAGAGATATCACACTTCCTCCAGCTGCGGGAGGGATTGGGTTTAATGGGTCTCAAGGTGATTTTGTGGCCCGCTTTAATAGCAATAAGCCTAAAAAACCTAAATCAGATTAGTGTGGCATTCAGCGGAAGTGGCAGGTTATTCAAATTGGGAATTTGGAATCATGATACCGCAATGTCCAAACCTGACCAACTTCTTTGGGAGAGCGATTCGCTGATTACAAAAGGAGGTACTTATATCTATGATATGCCCAAACAGGTGCGTGTAGACGGAAATTTTTATGTAGGTGTGCGTCAGTTAGACCTGAATAATGTGGCTTTTGGATATCAAATGGAACAACCCGTAAGACCTAAAACGTTCTTTTACGCGGTTCCATTAGGAGACACCAATTGGGTAGACTTCAGCCCTGATGCCCCATATAAATTTATTATTGAACCGCGGCTACAAGCCGATTATGATTTGGTGGCTTTGGATGTGAATCTACCCAAAGACACCTTTAATATTCACGATTTGGACACGGTTGGACCTACAGCTCGTATTGGGAATATTGGTGTAAACGACATAACAGATAGCGTGAGAATTCGCTGTATTATTAAAGGACCCAATGTGCTCCATTACGACGAATCGGTTTATGACACACTGTCGTCGGGGTTGTCTAGAACTTTCAATTTCCCCAAGAAATTCGCCCCTTGGGAATACGGCATACACACCTTAACATTAATTGTATCCCACCGACTTGACCAAGTTATCGACAACGACACCTTGGTGAAGACGTTTGTTGTTGGTTCAAGAAAGGATGTAACCATTAGAACGGCTTATCCTTCCGGAAGTTCAACCTTTGTAGCGCGAATGGATACCCTACAACCCATTTCCACGATTATGAACATTGCTTTCGCAAATAGTGGTAATTTTAATGTTGTTTCAGAGATATGGTTGAGCGATTCATTGCGTTCTACCGAAACCCAAACAATCCAATTAGGACCACAGGGCTCTCAGATATTAGTATGGAAAACATATCCATGTAACGATACAGGTCGTTTGAAATGGATTGTATATACCGATCTTTCAGGTGATGAGTACACACCTAACGATTCGGCAATTTTCACCGCGTTTATATATAAACAAATAGATGTTGTGGCGGAGAAAATTAAATCTCCCGATACCACTACCATTTACAAAACAGAAGAAAACATAAACGTTATAGCTCAAATATATAACGAAGGTGTTTTTGCGGGGCAGATCAAGTAAATGCCATGTTTCAAATTGAAAACAAAATGGGCACTGTAGTCTATTTTGATAGTTTAAGAAGAGATGTTAACGGTCGGGGGCCCCAAACGTTTTCGTTCACTAAAAAATATAAACCTACACAAAAAGGAAAATATACGTCGAGATTATGGATTGCGGATAGTATGGATTTATACCGAGAAAATGACTCGCTTCAAAGTGTTTTTTTATGTAGGAAGACCAACAGATTACAAGGTAGATTCAATTTCATTACCATCCACTACGTCCACCGACCCGATGGGAAAAACATGGTCTGTTAATGTTGGTAATTTAGGCTATGACTCGACATCAAGCAAAGCCCAAATTACTGCCCAAATATTTAGGAATCAAACGCAATGGTTTGACGAAACCATAGATATAGCTGTTTTACCAGACAACAAGGAAACCGTGTTTTTTACCAAGCCCTTTAAACCTCTTTTTACAGGTAAATATGAAGTAATGGTTGTGGTAAAACATCCTGATGACAACGATAACCTTAACGATACTGTATGGAAAACAGTAAATGTACAAATAGGCAAAGATGTGTTGGTAGACGCGATGAGTAGACCAAACCAAAATGAGGTTTTCTATATTAACGATCGGGTAGACAGCAGTACAATTTCCATACGAAACCAGGGTTTGGATGACCTTTCAGGTGTAAGGGTATTTACAAAATGGGTCTTTGAAAAAGCCATTTTATTTCAATCGTCAGATACGCTTGATTTGAATGCAGATTCTACTTGGAGGGCAACCCTAGCTACACAGATAGAGTTTATTACACCAGGCAAAGGCTACTACCAAGCATGGGTTGAACACAAAGATGACGAGGACAGTCGAAACGACACGCTAATACATTATTATGAGGGTTCGTTCAAAGAGAGACCTGAATGTGTATTTTGTAGATTCTCCATCAATTGGGAATGGATTATAAAACCAACACGAAACTTTATCCTGTAGTTTCTATAACAAACTCAGGAATGGATTCTATGGTTAACCCAGGTACGCTGGTATTGGAAATAGAAAAAAATGGAGCCGCTTGGTATTCCGAGCGCATGCCTTCACCCTTGCTTAATCCGGGCGATTCGGTTAAAGTTCAAGCAACTCAAGTGCTTTATTTCGAAGAAGAAGGGGAGTATGAATTGCTTTGTTTTGCAGAAAACAACCTAGACGAAAATGCACAAAATGATACAATACAATTCACAATAACGGTGAAACTAAATAGTTTGGTAGGTGATTCTAAATTGATTATGGCGTTTCCAAATCCAGCAAATAAAGGAGAATTGTTATTGATAAATGCAGGAAATTTAGAACAAGTAACACTATTGGATGCACTTGGCAAGGAATATCCAATTGAATTTAGTTGGACACAAAGACAGTTTCCGAATTAAATGGAGTCCAAATATAATAGCGGGAGCTTATACATTACAATTGGTCCAACGAAGTTGGAATTCAGCAATTACGCATCATTATTGAATAAATGAAATTAAGGTTTTTATCCCTGGTTTGTGGTACGCTCCTTTATGCTTGTGGGACTATCAAAACCCGAGCCCCCGGAAAAGAGCAATGTATTGTTGACCCCAACGCGCTATTCCAAGAGTGGTGTCTCAAAATTGATGTACCCCTTGAGATCGATTTAGGTCCTTATTTGCAACTGGCAGAGAACAATATTGATAAAACCTTCAGGGGTGGTGAATCGCCCTGTCAAGGATTGCGATATCAATATAAAATGGATCGAGGTAAATTAAGTCTAAACGGAAAAGGAGGTAATAGGATAGGTTTGGGACTTGATTTAACCTATGCTGTTAAAGGCGAGTATTGCGCAATGTGTTTTGGGCAGTCTTGTGCGGTGCCAACCGTGGGTGTTAGTTTGGGATATGGTGAACCCATGAAAAAGGCTCATGTGGGAATGGAAAGTAGCATTGAAATTTTGTCTAATTACCAAATTAAAACCAAGTCTAAGATTACGGAATTAATCGCCATTGATCCCATAAAACTCCCCTTAGGTATCGATGTTACAAATTTAATTTTCAACCAAGCCAAGCCTTACGTAAACGAGGCCATGAAAATGGTTGATTTAGAAGTTTCAAAAATTGATGTGCGTGGATTTATTGATCCTGCTTTTAAGGAAATGCAAAATGGAATTTCTCTGAATGGAATGGGTTATTTAATGCTCAATCCTCAGGCTATTGCTATTAGTCCCTTGGAGTTCAACAAAAACACCATGAAGGCTTCTGTTTCAATAAAGGCATCACCTGAAATAAAGTCTGAAGTTTCAACTTCTCGAGTACAAAAACTTCCAGGTTTGACCAAATATCAAAAAGGAGATGGATTCAAAGTTTATACCGATGTGCGTATGCATTATGATTCGTTAGCCCATCAAGTAATGGACTTTATTAAAGGACAGAAATTTGAATCAGGGTCTCAATATATTGTAGTAACCAGACTTCGTTTGTTCGCCGTTGAGTCGAGGCTTGGTGTCGAAGTGGATTTTGAAGGCTCAAAAAAGGGCACCCTTTATTTAACAGGGATTCCCGTTTATGATTCTATTTCTCAACACATTAGAGTTGACGATTTACAATTCGATTTGAAAACCAAGAACATTTTGCTGAAATCGGCTAAATGGATATTGAGCGATAAGATTCGCAAGGAAATGCAGAAGGCGATGAATATCGATATGAAACCTCAGATTAACGAGGCAAAAAAGATGATGAACGAAGCGCTTAACACCCAATATGAATACGGAATAAAACTCAGTGGGAAGATAAATGAATTAAAAATAACGGATTACCAATTAAGGGCAGAAGAGTTATGGGTCCGTGTTTTCTTGCAAGGTGGGCTTAAAGTAAACTTACAATCGCCCAATCGGAATTAATCTCAATCGCGCGTTTAAAGCAAAAAAGGAGGCTATACAGCCCCCTTTTTAATTACTCATTCTATCGACTTAACCAATTTTTACAATTAAATCCGCTACACGCGCGCTGTAGCCGGTTTCGTTATCGTACCAACCAACAACCTTGGCAGTATTACCAATAACTTGTGTAAGCTTGGAATCGAAAATACAACTATGTGGATTTCCAACGATGTCAATACTTACAATTTCATCTTCTGTATACTCCATAACACCCTTAAGGCTGCTATCAGCGGCTGCTTTCATTGCCGCGTTTATTTCAGCAACGGTTGCGGGCTTTTTTAGGTTAACGGTAAAGTCTGTTACCGAACCATCTGGAATTGGAACTCGCATAGCGTTTCCGTTTAATTTTCCGGCTAGGTGAGGTAATACCAAACCAACAGCCTTTGCAGCCCCAGTGCTGGTTGGAACAATGCTGTAAGCGGCAGCGCGAGCACGACGTAAATCTTTATGAGGTGCGTCTTGCAAGTTTTGATCAGCAGTGTAGGCGTGAATGGTGGTCATAAAACCTTCTTCGATACCGAAGTTTTCATCTAAAACCTTAACCATTGGAGCCAAACAGTTAGTAGTACAAGATGCATTACTTAAAACAGTTTCAGAACCATCTAAGATTTCATCGTTTACTCCCAATACGATGGTTTTAAGGTTACCGGTAGCGGGTGCTGAAATAACTACCTTCTTTGCACCTGCCGTTAAATGCATACCAGCTTTTTCATCAGAGGTAAAAATACCCGTACTTTCCAATACAACATCTACACCCAAGTCTCCCCAAGGCAAAGCTTTTGGATCTCTTTCAGCGTAAATACGGATTGGAGTACCGTTGATGATAAGGTGGTTTTCGTCATGAGAAACGGTACCAGGAAAACGACCGTGAACAGAGTCGTATTTTAACAAATGAGCCAAAGTGGCGTTATCTGTTAAATCGTTAATAGCAACAACTTCTACACCGGGCTTTTGCAATAAAAACTTAAATGCATGGCGACCGATACGACCGAATCCGTTAATGGCTACTTTCATTTCTTAATAGGGTATTAGTTAATGGTGTTACAAAAATAAGAGTATTTTATTTAACCTCTTGGTTTTAGAGGTCGAATTTCTAAATTCACATTGTGAAAATTCTTAGGAGTTTGAAGTGCGAATAGAATTTGAGCAGCTACATCCTCAGGCATTAGCATATTATCGTGTGCCGTTATGTTTTCAGAATGCCTGAAGAAGTCGGTTTTTACAGACCCTGGATACACACAGGTAACCTTAACACCAAAGTCACGCACTTCTTTGTAAAGGGCATCACTAAATCCACGTACGGCAAATTTTGTGGCGCAATATCCAGAAACTTGCTGATAGCCTTCAAGCCCAGCAATAGATGCAATGTTGATGATATGAGCTTCTCCACTTTTTTTCATGGATGGAAGAGCCAAGCGGGTGGCATAAAACAAACCTGTAACATTGGTGTTGAACATCTGATGCCATTGTTCTAGGGGGATTTCCTCGCAAAAACCAAAATAACCCAAGCCAGCATTGTTGATTAGAATATCAACTTGACCGTGTTTCTCTAAAATTGTATTGAAAGCACTTTCCAACTGTTCGTAAACCTGAACATCGGCATGTAAGCACGTGTAGTTTTCGTGTTTCGTGGAACATCCGCTTCTACACAAGCCGTAAACAATTGCTCCGGCATCTAACAATTGCTGTACGCAATGGTAGCCAATTCCTTTGTTTGCACCCGTAACAACGGCGATTTTATTTTCTAAATTCATATTGATTTAATAACTGATTAATTGAATCATTAACATCATTCCAATCGAATGGCATACTAACACTCCTGTGTGCATTTTTTTCAGAACCGTATTGGTACGTTTTATCGTAATAAACCAAAAGCGTTGACAACCATTCTTGCAGATTTCCCTGAGATAACATTTCAACCGCGTAATTGGCGTGCTGACCTCCAAGTTTTTTTCTTAAAATTTCAGTTCTCTGGGTAAGTTCGGCAACATCAAAATGACCGTATTCAATTAACAACCTTTCAATTCGAACATTTAATGGAACGTCAATTTGAAAAATGGGAGCATGGAGCATTTGATTCCAAAAAGCATCCGGAAGATAGCAATTTCCAATAAGTCGACTTTCGTTTTCAATCCAAACTGGTTTGCTCTCGTCAAACTGAGACAACTGCCAAGCAAGTTCATTTTCAAAGCTCTCGGTACTGGGTTGAGGTAACTGTCCAAGAGAGCCAAAAGCACTACCCTTATGATGGGCGATGCCTTCAAGGTCGATTATCTGGTGGCCTTTTTCTTTTAGGAGATGTAATAATTCTGTTTTTCCAGAACCTGTAGCACCACCAATAATTTGTAAGGAGTATTTTTTATTAAATTGTGATAATACCCAATTTCGATAACTTTTATAACCACCTTCTATACGTCGTACTTGATTGCCAGACCATTGGAACAAGGTTGCGGATATCAAACTTCTCAAACCGCCACGCCAACAATAAAAAACAAGTGGTTTATTCAACGCTAACAACTCTTGGTACCGATCATACAATTGTGGCATTATAGGACCTACCAACTCAAGACCTTTTCGTACCGCCTCTATGCGACCTTGTTGCTTATAAAGAGTTCCTACCTCAATACGTGCATCGTCATCCAATAATGGAATATTAAAAGCACCGGGCAAGTGCCCTTTGGCGAATTCTTTTTCGCTACGGGCGTCAATAAAAGTAAAGGATTCCAATTGCGCGATAATCTCTTCAATATGAAGGTCTTGCGCTTGCATATTATTCGACGATTTCTAAAACCGAACGGTAAGCCAAAACCGATTCACCATATTTGGTGGCGGTTTTTTGCATCAAGCCAGGACCAAAATCGCGACGATAACGCTCTAATGTTTCAACACTTTCACAGGTATATTGGATAGCGTAATTCACACCCTCATCATCTGAGTCATTCGTTAAAAGCTTCAGGATTTTGTATTCCTTAAAGCATCCAGTCGCCATAACTTCTGGAAGGTGCTCAGATTTCATCCACTGCAACCATTCAGAAGCCGTCGAAACATGCATGTTACAAGTTACGTTGTAGATAATCATGCGGCGGTAATGCGAACTTGATAATCTTCCATGATGAGATTTGCCAACAGTTTTTTAGCCGCAACATGAGCGGTTTCTTCTGCTTTACTGGCATCATCAGCATCAATGTCTAAGGTAATGTATCTACCAATGCGAACTTCAGAAACATTATCAATACCAATGCGAGGCATGCTTTGTGTAACTGCTTTTCCCTGAGGATCTAATAGGCCTTTTTTAGGAAGAATTTCAATTTCAGCTAAGAATTTCACTCCACAAAAATAAGGATTAAATCTCCCAAGGGATTAACTTAGCAGAAAAATATGCACAAGAAACCATACTTTTTAATCGCATTGGTATTCATTTATCTTGGAATTGGCTGTCAGAATAATCTTTCTACCGAATCCGGCACTTCTTCAAAGGAAGATACGGCAGTAGGTAGCATTGATGGTTTTATTTCATCAGAAACTGATTTTGTTATTACTCCGACCAAAAGACCCGATATGCACGTCATATGCGAGCGTTATGACAATGTGAAGCCAGAGACATTGAAAACGTTGTTTATTGGAGCCGCAGCTTCATTAAATCAAATGATCGCAGATAGTGGTCGAATTGTAACGGGACCCATAATGGCAATTTATGAAAAACTTCCTCAAGAGGGTGTAGAACAAACCATATGGGTAGGGATACCCATTAATAATCCGTTAAAAGGAAACAAACACGTTCATAAGAACATAAAAGCCGGGCGATTTCACAAGGCAAAAACCATGGCTGGACTTGGAGAGAGTGCGGCGTATTGGGAACGCGTTGCTGATAATGTTAAGAAGAATGGGTTTAAAATTGTTCCACCGTTTATTGAATACCCATCCGATACGCGAACAGGCGAGATGACTACCGTCGTAACCAATAGCAATTTA
Source organism: uncultured Bacteroidia bacterium (assembly GCA_943789135.1). Lineage (GTDB taxonomy): Bacteria > Bacteroidota > Bacteroidia > NS11-12g > UBA955 > VMCP01. The sequence continues at coordinate 91,222 of CALSSY010000003.1, read as the reverse complement.
TTAATTCCTGAAGTAAAACCGTGATCACCCCCGCCTATTTAAACCTAGGAGATACAGTTGCACTAATTTCTCCTGCTCGATATATGGAAATGACAGCCTTGAAGAATTTTCAAGACTGGGTAGAAGCTAATGGGTGGAAATTAAAAACGGCACCCAATCTTGGTGCAGCAAAAGCACAATTAGGAGGCACTACAAACCAACGCTTAGAGGATATACAATGGGCACTACAAGAACCGAGCATTAAAGCTGTTTTTTGTGCTCGTGGAGGGTATGGTACAATGCAATTGGTATCTGAATTGCGAAAGTTAGATTTTGTGGGGATGCCCAAATGGTGGGTGGGTTTTTCAGATATCTGTGCGCTACATTTCACATTGAATGAAAAAGGCTTGGTTAGTTTACACGGACCTATGGCCATGCAATTTGAGTCTGAAGAGAAATGTTCAATTCGCTCACGCGCTCAATTATCTGCTTCACTAAAAGGAGAAAGTATTACAATTAAAATTGAAGACCAAGAAAGCGATCAAACCCCCTTTTGGGTGCATCAGACAAGAGCCTACGGTGATCGGTTTACAGCGCCATTATGGGGTGGAAACCTGAGCATGATATATGCGATGCTGGCTTCGGGATCAACCCCCCCTAAGGAACCTTTTATACTTTTCTTGGAAGACCTTGATGAATATGTTTACCACATAGATAGGATGATGCAAGCATTAAACTTGTCAGGAGTGTTGCAACAGGCGGTTGCGGTTTTGGTGGGAAGCATGTGTGATATGCATGATAACGCGGTTCCTTTTGGAAAAAATGCAAAAGAAATCATTCTGGATTTTTGTAAATATTACAACAAACCTTTGATTTGGGGCTTGCCTTGCGGACATGAATCAGAAAATATAGCCCTAAAATTAGGATTAGATATTACCTTTGATGGCAATTACCTAATTCAAAATTAGAGAAGTTTGATTTCGAGCAAAACGTATATCGCGTTAACCAAATTTGGTATAGTTGGAGGGACTTTCTTTTTTCCTCGATTTAAGTATTTATTATGCCTTATCGCAGTTTGTACCTACTTACATAGCTAAAAGTACAGCTATAGTTTTGGCTACAATTCTGAATTATCAGTTGAATAAGGCTTGGACCTGGGGTCAAAAAGACCGTGATAATAAACGCTTGGCCAAATACGTGATGCTTTATGCGGTTAGTGGAATTATGAATGTAATTTCTAATGAGATTTTTCTTGTTGTTCTTCCAAACGCAGAGCTGATTCTTAACCTCGATTATCCCAAAGAAACCTTGAATATGCCCATTTTCGCTGTGAAAATTGACAAGTTTTTCGCCGTGATTTTTGCCACAATTGTTGGTATGGTCGTAAACTTTATCGGACAAAAACTCTGGGTGTTCAAGGAAAAGGAAATCGTTTAGTCAAAAGCTCCTCCACTTCTCGTAATTTTGTTGGGTTACCTTAAAACTATAAAACGAAAAATATGGGTTGTTCATCATGTGGAACTAAATCAGGAGGAAGTTGTTCGCCCGCTGGGTGTAAGAGCAACGGTACCTGTGGCACGGATGGCTGTAACGCTCTCAATGTATACGATTGGTTTAAAGATATGGACTTGCCAGATGGGCAAAAGCCATTTGATATTGTAGAGGTGCGTTTTAAAGGAAGTAGAAAAGAATTCTTCCGAAACAGTCAATTAATAGATTTATTTACTGGCGATTACGTAGTTGTAGAAAGTTCAGTAGGATTTGATATTGGAACCGTTTCTGCAACCGGAGAAATCGTGCGATTACAATTGAAAAAGTATCGTGTTCGAGAAGACGACGAAGAAATGAGAACCGTTCAACGTGTGGCAACCGAGCGCGACATGGAACGTTATCACGAAGCAAAGGCTAAAGAAGACGACATGCTGGAAAGAGCGAGGACAATAGCGTTTGGACTCAACTTGAGCATGAAAATTTCAGATATCGAACTTCAAGGAGACGGTAGAAAAGTTATCTTTTTCTACACGGCGGAAACAAGAGTGGATTTTCGTGAATTAATCAAGAAATACGCAGAAGAGTTCCGTGTGAAGATCGAAATGCGCCACATTAGCTATCGCGAAGAAGCTTCAAGACTAGGCGGTATAGGTGTGTGCGGTAGGGAGTTGTGTTGCTCTTCTTGGCTAACCGATTACAAACAAGTTTCAACCGGTGCCGCTCGTACTCAAAACCTATCCATCAACATGGAAAAACTAGCAGGCCAATGTGGTCGTTTGAAATGTTGTTTGAATTATGAGTTGGATACTTATTTGGAGGCAATAGAAAGCTTTCCAAAGGCCAAAGTGGTTAAAATCGACACGGTATCAGGAACGGCATATGCGCGTAAAACAGACATTCTAAAACGATTGATGTGGTTTGCGTATGATGAAACGCCAAACTGGATTCCTTTGCACGTAGACACGGTTAACGAGTTAATGGAAAAGAATCGCAATGGCGAGCAAGCACCACCATTAACCGATATGGCCGCAGCAAATGCTGTTTTAGAAAAAGTCATCGAAGACGATAATAACGACTTTATTGATAATTCAGAATTGTTAAAAGACGACGAATTCAAGGATCTAGATAGAAACAGAAACAATCGCAATAATAAAGATCGGAACAAGCGTCGTAACAACCAAAATAGAGATAGAAGAGGCCCACGTCCAGAAGGAGGTAATGCCGAAAATAGAGGCCCATCTGAAAACAGAAATCGCGAGAGTGGCCCGCGTCCAGAGGGGGGGAATACAGAAAACCGCCGAAATAACGATAATAGAAATCGCGAGAGAGGTCCCCGCCCTAACGGTGGCAATCCTGAAAACCGCAATAACAACGATCGAGGTCGCAATACCAATCGCGAGGGAGGTCCCAAACTAGAGGGTTACAAACCACGTGGAGAAGGCGCTCCTTCAACACCAAAAGGAGAGGGTGATAACTCACAGAGACCACCGCGGGCTGAAGGCCAAAACGGCGATAAACGTAGACCTAATAATAACAGGAACCGAAATCGCAATAATAATAGAGACAAGGGTACACCACCCCCAAGTTCTGATACGCCAAGTAGTGATGCATAAAAAAAGGGCTGTGATTATTCACAGCCCTTTTTGTTGGTTAATCTCGGTTCATTCTACGCTCCATTCTCTTGTGGCGTTTTTCTTTTCTTTTATTCATCATTTTTTCTGCCTTCTTCTGTTGTTCTGGCGTTAAAATCGCTTTGATTTTTTCTTTGTGTTGTTCTGCCTGCATTTTGTGTTGATCTCTCAATGCTTTCATTTGTTCTTGGTGGGCTTCCTGTTGTTGGAAAAACGCTAAATTTTCAGGTTCGATTTTAGCCACTTGTTCAGGCGTTAGTTTTAGGTTTTCGGTCATCTTTTTGGTCATGATTGCCGCTTTTTCCTCCGCACTTTTAGGCGTTCTTTTTGTTTGTTCGGTTTGTGCACCCGCCATTCCGGAAAGGGTTAATGCACTTAATAGAAGTAAGTTTTTCATGGTCTTTACTTATTTGACGACAGATTCTCCCCAAAAGTTTAAAGGCGGCACTAACATGTGCCGCCTTTATCGATAAAACGTCGTAAACAGTTGCTTAACGACTTAAATACATACTTTTTTGTTTTACCAGTTCTCTGAATTCAGGGTCTTTCAAATCTTTAATAAAGAAGATTGCTTCTCCTGTACTTTTCATTTCAGGACCTAATTCGCGATTCACATTAGGGAATTTATCAAAACTGAAAACGGGCTGTTTAATTGCCCATCCTGCTGGACGCTCAGGAATTATGAAATCACTTACCTTGTTTACACCCAACATAACCTTCATGGCATAATTGACATAAGGAACATCATAGGCTTTGCAGATAAAGGGAACGGTTCTTGAAGCTCTTGGATTGGCTTCAATCACGTATACATCATCATTTTTTATCGCAAATTGAATATTCAATAGGCCTTTTACATTTAAAGCTAAGGCTATTTTTTTGGTGTATTCCTCAATTTTAGATTTTGCGTGTTCGCTTAACGTAAACGGAGGCAATACAGCACTACTATCACCACTATGAATACCTGCAGGTTCTATATGCTCCATGATACCAATTATGTGTACATCCTTGCCATCTGAAATACAATCACTTTCTGCTTCTTCTGCGCGATCTAGGAAGTGGTCAATCAACACGCGATTACCAGGTAAATCACCTAGTAATTTGATAACGGCATTTTCTAAATCTTCATCGTTGATAACGATTACCATACCCTGACCACCCAACACATAACTTGGACGAACTAAAACAGGATAGCCAACTTCGTTTGCTATTTTTATTGCTTCATCTGCATTCAAAGCAACCCCGTATTTAGGGTATGGAATATCTAGTTCAGCCAGAAGATCACTGAATCTTCCGCGGTCTTCGGCAACATCCATATCGTTGAAATCGGTACCAATAATTTTGATTCCTTTTTCATGTAGTTTTTCGGCAAGTTTTAAGGCTGTTTGACCTCCCAATTGAACCACTACGCCCTCTGGTTTTTCGTGTTCAATTAACTCCCAGAGATGTTCCCAATAAACAGGCTCAAAATACAATTTATCGGCCATGTCAAAGTCGGTACTCACGGTTTCGGGATTGCAATTCAACATGATCGCTTCATAACCCGCTTCACGCGCTGCTAAAATACCGTGTACACAACTATAGTCAAATTCAATACCTTGACCTATACGGTTTGGACCGCTTCCTAAAACAATGATTTTTTTCTTTTCGGAGGATGCGCTTTCGCTTTCTTCTTCGAAGGTGGAATAATAGTAGTTTGTAGGTGATGGAAACTCCGCGCTACAGGTATCTACCATTTTGTAAACACGTTTTATACCAAGCGCCCGACGTTTATTGTATACATCCTCTTCGGTTGTGTTTCCACCCATTAACCAAGCGAGTTGTATATCGGAGAACCCTTTTTCTTTAGCAACTTTTATGAGTTCTTGAGGGATGTTATCGATGCTGTAGCGACGAATTTCATTCTCGGTTTTTACGACTTCGTGTATTTGTTCCAAGAACCAACGGTCTATACCGGTAAGTTTCTGAATCGAGGTGATAGGAACACCAAGGGAAATGGCGTCGTGGATGTAAAATAATCGGTTCCAGCTTGGATGTTCCATTCCGTGAACCAGTTCTTCTAAATTTCTATTTCCTTTTCCATCAGCACCCAATCCGTGTCTGCCAATTTCTAAACTCTGACAAGCTTTTTGAAGTGCTTCTTGGAAACTACGACCGATAGCCATAACCTCTCCAACACTTTTCATTTGTAAGCCTAACTCTTTATTGGATCCATGGAATTTATCGAAATTCCAACGAGGAATCTTAACGATTACATAATCGATTGCAGGCTCAAAAAAGGCACTGGTTGTTTGTGTAACCGGGTTTTTTAATTCATCTAGATAATAACCAATCGCAAGTTTTGCGGCGATTTTAGCAATGGGATAACCCGTAGCTTTAGAGGCAAGTGCTGAACTTCTACTTACACGTGGATTGATCTCAATGGCAATGATTTCTTCATCTTCTGGATTAACGGAAAATTGCACATTACAACCTCCAGCAAAATTACCCATGGAGCGCATCATTTTGAAAGCCATATCACGCATGCGCTGGAAGGTGGTATCGCTTAGAGTCATTGCAGGTGCAACCGTAATGCTATCTCCTGTATGAACACCCATTGGGTCGAAGTTTTCTATGGTACAGATTACAGCAATGTCGTCTTTGCCATCGCGCAATAATTCCAATTCGTATTCTTTCCAACCTAAAACGGCCTTTTCTACCAATACTTCATGAACAGGGCTTGCTTCAAGTCCGCGGATTAATAGCTTATCAAAGTCTTCTTTTTTATGAACAAAAGCACCACCGGTTCCACCCAAGGTATAACTCGGGCGTATTACCAACGGAAAACCAATTCGTTGAGCAATTTCTTTCCCCTCTAAATAACTGTTAGCCACTTGGCTAGGGGCTACTCCAACTCCAAGTTCAACCATTAGTTGGCGGAACTTTTCACGGTCCTCCATTTTGTCGATTGCCTCGATATTAACACCAATAATGCGAACGTTGTAACGATCAAAAATGCCCAGCTCATCAACCTCTTTTGCTAAGTTCAAAGCCGTTTGTCCACCCATGGTTGGAAGTACCGCATCTATATCTGGGTTTTCTTCCAATATTTTTTCAATACTCTTTGCTGTAAGAGGCCATAAATAAACGTGATCGGCATTGATTTTGTCGGTCATAATCGTAGCGGGATTGCTATTGATTAGAGAAACCGTGATGCCTTCTTCCCTTAAACTTCGGGCGGCTTGAGAGCCGGAATAGTCGAATTCGCAGGCTTGACCGATTACGATCGGACCGCTGCCAATGATAAGTACGTGTTTTATGCTTGTGTCCTTTGGCATGTTTCCAAAAATTAGGCAAAGTTATACCTTACCGAGCACATTAACCCATTATGTTGATAAACAACTACCGAAAGATGAGCAGGAAAAATGAAAAATACTCCAGGAAAAATAAGATCCAATAAAGTTTATAAAAACGCTTTAAGGATGCGGTGTCCTTTATATCGGTGCGATAGACCCAAATAGCAAAAACCGTTAAAGCCAAGATGTGGAAGAATACGTAAGGGATTCCCCAGTGAAAATAAATTCCCCAAAAAATCAAAAAAGCATAGGCTAAACTGACAATAGCAACCCCTAAGGCAAAGGCCCATGAACGCCCTTTTTTAACAGCTAAGGTTCCAACTTCGTGTTGTGAATCTCCCGTTGTATCCGGTAAATCCTTAAACCAAGCGATTCCCAAACTGAAAGCACTGATGAATAAAGTCAAAGGAATCATCCAAACGCCGACTTCGAATCTGAAAGGCAGGGCTAAGGTTTCTAATATATTTAAATGAGAAAAGGTTCCCCCAATTGAACGTAGAAAGTGCAAGGCTATTCCGATATTAACCAGTGGTCCGCGCACCAAAGCAATTGCGGAAGCGGCCCAAATATGATAACGTTTAAATCGAATGGGAGGCGCGGAATACGCCCAACCTAAAAAGCTGATAAAGCTTATAAGTGAGCCGTAAAAAACGGATAAATAGAAAGATAAAGATATGGCAGTTACCAAAGCTAAAACCACCCATTTTTTAGCTTCAGCAGAACTGATTTCCCCAGTAATTAATGGTAAGTTAGGTTTGTTGATTCGGTCAATTTCTATATCGGTTATTTGATTTAAACCGGTTATAAAAATATTGCAAGCTATTGCGGCGATCAACGATATGACAAACACATTTACATCATTCATCATTAATTGGGGACGAATGCCATTTATGGTGGGACCCAATGCGTTTAGGGTCAATGCGGCATAAGCAAACAAGCAAAATACACTGATGCTACTACCAATTATAGTATGGGGCCGCGAAAAACGCCACAAGCTCAAAAACTTTTGCATATATCTCAAACAAAGTTCGGTTAATCTTCGCAACTTTGTCTAAATGGATTTTTTGTACACCACCCATATAGTCTTTATTCTTGTTTTGGTGGTTGCAACGCACTTTTTGGGCGTAAAAAGGCCTAATAAGGTGTTTTTATCCCGAAAAATTCTGCATATCGGAGCGATTTCAGCCGTTGCGCATGCCACCTTCATAACACCGCAGGCTCAATTGCCGTTGTTTAAAATACTTATTTTGTCTGCCGCGGTACTGTTAACCATAGCGGTATTTAAGGGGTTCTTTGAGATCGACGGACGTAAAAGTTGGGGTATTGCCTATTTTCCTTGGGTATTGTTATTGATGCTATTTTTTCAACCCGGCAAATCTGAAACTATTGCCATTTCTTTTTTAGTATTAGCGGTTTCCGACGGATTATCGGCGCTTGCTGGTAGATACATAAAACTACCGGAAAAATGGGTGATAAGGAACCTGGCTATTAACGGCAAAACATGGTTAGGATTCATCACTTTTGTATTAAGTGCATGGTTTTCATTAATTGTAATATTCGGATCTCAATTGCTTGAAAAAAATGATGGATCTTCTTTGAACACAGCGTTACTTTCGCTTTTTATCATTGCTCTTACTGCGGCCATGGTGGAATTAATAAGTAAAAAAGGGACCGATAATCTTTGGTTGCCGCTATGGGTTTTTTTGCTCCTTGTTTGGATAAGTCGGCTCGGATTTTTGATGTCGCTTTTTGCTAATTACATCCCTATTGTTGCCATTATCGCGTTTGTAGTGTGGCGCAAAAAATGGCTCTCGATAGACGGTTTATTCACTGCCATTTTATTGGCTTTGGTTGTGGTAATGGCCAATGTTAATATGGTTCCTTTACTGATTTTCTTTCTCTTGGGAAGCCTTGCTTCTAAAATCAATAAAAATATCAACTCCGATAGTAAACATGGCAAACCCCGCGATATGTGGCAAGTATTGGCCAACGGCGGTTGGGTTGGATTTTTGGCATTGATTAAGGGCGTTTTAATTGAACGTGGTTATTTGGGGGGTGAAGATTTGGATTACATGGTTTTGATAGTAATGTCTGCAGCTTTAGGAGATACATTGAGCAGTGAAATAGGAATGCGTTGGGGTAAAAATCCAATTCAAATTACAACAGGAAAAAGGGTTCCTGTGGGACTTTCGGGAGGAATCAGTTTAGCTGGGACACTGGGGGCATTATTAGGAGGTTTAATTATGTCAATTTATGCCTTAACTATGTTTGAAGTACGATTAGCAATGTTTTTGGATTTGTTAATAGCAGCTCTCGGTGGAAGTATAATTGATAGTTTATTAGGAGATAGCATACAAGAGAAATTTAAACACAACGGCGAACTGCGAGATGTTGGGTTGCCAAACAATAGGGTTTCTGGTATTGTTGGAATTAATAACGATGCAATTAATTTTATCAGTTTAGGCATAATTATGATATTTTTTATTTGTTGGAAGTTTTAATAATACGAAGATATGTGGGTCTTTAGGAATTGTCCATTCTAAGGCCAAAAGAGTCACAAAAAAGTCATATTCTGTTTTTGTTGAAGAAAAACAAGTTGTTTGGAGGCCAACATTAAACACTTGGCTTGATTTTTGACGCTACTTGGTTTTGCGTTAATTGCAAAATTTATGTGGGCGAAGTTGAAGTTGATTCTAGGGGATAGTCGAACATTTTGTGTATATAATAACATACACAGAAAATCGGTTTTAACCTCATTTCAAAAGAAGCAGCTTAAATTCGCCACTATCAAAAATAGAAGCTTAAATATAGAATCGCATGTTTTCATGTGTTCACTTTATGGGCTATTTGCCCTCACATCTTTTGAATATCAAGAGTTTAGAACCCAGTTTCACCCCTTAGAACAATTAGTAAGTCAGTATAAATATGAGAAAATCAATATGTAGCAAGGCGTTCAGCTTTTTATTAATGCTGTTCGCTTTTGGCCTTCAACAGGCTGCAGCCCAAACAACAATCGGGTTAACGGGCACTACCCAAGCCACATGTAACGGAACACCAACGGGCGACATTACAGTGAATGTGACTTTAGATCCGTTTGCCACCACTTGCGATGTCAAGTTAGATTCAGCTGGGGTTTTATTACAAACGAAACCAATTTTAATTAGTGGAAATCTAACATTTTCAAATGTAAACGCCTTTAACGGCTACACGGTTATAGCTACCGATGATGTTGGAACTACTGTTAATGTTACGGGGATTAATGTAACCGAACCTGCTGCATTGGTATTGACAGCTAACAAATATGATGTAACATGCAATGGCAATGGTGATGGAGCGATAAAATTGAACGCAACGGGCGGAACAGTGATGACAGGTTATGTGTTTAAAAAAGGTACCGGTTCGTATGCTGCGATTGATACTTTCTCCAACTTTACCCCTGGAACGTATACCTTTTATGTACAAGACGATAATTCTTGTGAAGAAAATATTTCAGTAACAATTACCGAACCTGCTCAACTGTTGCTGTCTATTTCAGTTAACAACTCCATTTGTAACGATGGAACAGCTTCTGTGACATTATCCGCATCTGGCGGAACAACTCCTTACACTTTTGATTATTATGGTTCTGGAACATTTGGAAGCACAACAAACTTTTTAAACCAAAGTGACACAAGTGGAATTACTTCAGCTGTTAAAGATGCTAACGGATGTCACTAACACAGCAGCTTTGTTAATCCAACACACAGACGCTACTCCTCCAGTAGCGGCTACCAAAAACATAACGGTTTATTTAGACTCAGCCACCGGAACGGTTACAGTTAGTGCAGAAGACTTAAACAACGGTACGACTGATGATTGTAGTCCCATTCAATATGCTGTAAGTGATAGCACCTTCAATTGTTTGAACACCACCAGTGTTCAAACGGTGAAATTTCATGCGATTGATCCTACAGGAAACGCAGACAGCACAAAAACTGCTGACATCACAATTAAAGACACAACCGCTCCAGCAAATTTGATCTATGCTGTGGTAGATTTGTATTTAGACAGTTCAGGTTCCGGAACATTAACCGCATCAATGGTCGACAGCGCTTCTTTCGATGCTTGTGGAATTGACGCTTCCAAAACATACCTTGGCCAAGTTGCTTTCTCTTGCATTCATGCAGGCGATACAATAGGTGTTGCGTATAGAATAGAAGATTTTAGTGGCAATTCTAGAACTGTTACAGCAAAAATAGCCGTTCACGATACGTTTGCTCCAGACTTAAAACTTAATAGTATTGCAAGTCGCACATTAGATTCTTTAGGCGCAGATACACTATTAATCAGCGAGATTGTGCTTTCTACATACGATGCTTGTGGTGTTGACACCTTCTATTTTGCATCTGCTACGGATACCATGCTGTACTTTACTTGTTCAGATAAGGGTTCAAAAACCGTAGGTGTTTATGCCGAAGATAAAAACGGAAACAAACGCTACAAAGAGCTGACCTTTACTATTAGCGACAATAGAAATCCAGATTCATTGAGAATCAAAACCGATACTATTTTATATCTCGACGCAAGTGGACAAGCATTACTTCCTAAAGAAGAAGTAGTACAATATACGTATGATAACTGCGGGGTTATAGATACTACCATGCAAACCATCTTTACATGTGCGGATTTGGGTTCTGCAACCTATACCGTAACAGTTAAAGATGCCTCTGGAAATAGCATTTCAAAAAATATTGAAATACAAGTATTAGATACCCTTGCGCCAGATACCCCTATAGTTAATAATATCACAAGATATCTAGATTCTTCGGGTCGCGATACAATTTTGCCCGCTTTGCTTTACAACTCAGGTAATGACAATTGCGGTATTACTGAAATATACACATCCGACACGTTCTTTACATGTGGAGATACTGGCGTATTTGAAGTTTTGGTTTTTGTTAAAGATGCGAGCGGCAATGTTACTCACGACACCGCATTGGTAACGCTGTTAGATACCTTGGCACCCTATAATGTCGCAGTTAAAGACTCTATTGTAGTTTACTTAGGTCCTAATGGCACATATACTTTACACGATTCGGACTATCTAATTTCAGCCTTTGATAATTGTGATATTACCGACACCCTATATTCTCAACAAACATTTAGTTGTGCGGATATCACCGCAGACAGTATCATGGTGTATGTAACCTTTATGGATGCATCCAAGAACCAGACAGTTGATTCTTTTGAAGTGTATGTATTCGACACCCTAGCCCCTGTATTAAATGCCAAAGTTCGTGATACCGTTTACTTGGGTTCTTCAGTTAATCCAACTAAAACAATTGGAACTGCAGATATCGACCTTGGAAGCACGGACAACACGTCATGTATACCTTTGGATTTGCAAATTTCAGGTAAAACTACATTTGATTGCGATGATGCAACAAAAGAGTTTGATGTATACCTAATTGGTACGGATGGAAGCGGTAATACATCAAGAGACACAACAACCATTTTGGTTTTAGACACAGTGAAGCCTGTTATTGTATTGAAACCAACGCTACCTGATTTCTATTTGGATGTAAATGGTTCAGAAATTATAGAAACTGCAGATATTGATGGTGGAACTTATGACAATTGTGGCATTCAATTACGCGAAATCATAGGAGATACTCTAGTTTGTTCGGACGGACCTGTAAAACAAATAATTTTCAAGGTTACAGATAAGTTTGGCAATGTATCTCAGACGTCATTTAATGTGAACGTAATCGATACCATTAAGCCAGTGTTAGTTACCAAAAGCATAAACATAGGAATCGATACTTCTGGTACAGCTGTATTAGATCTAAACGATGTAATAGTTTCAGCTACGGATAATTGTAATGTGGATTCTACTTGGATAAGTCAAGATACATTCTATGTAGGTGATGTAGGGATGCCAATAATCACGGTAAGTGTTAGAGATAAACAAGGTAACATTACCACAAAAACCCAGTTTATTTATGTAGACTTATTGGATTCGGATAATGACAGTATTCCTGATTACATTGAGAAAAACTTCGATACCGACGGTGATGGAACTCTCGATTACTTAGATACAGATTCCGATAATGATGGTTTGGCGGATAAAACAGAAAACAATGGAAAACACGCACTTCTGGATTCAGATGGCGATGGAATTTCAGATTTCCGTGATTTAGACTCTGATAACGACGGCATCAACGATGTAATTGAAAATGGTTCTACTGATGCAAACGGAGATGGACTCAATGACAATGCAGGTACCGTTTTAACTGCAGCAGTTGATACCGATACGGACGGTACTCCGGATTATTTAGATCTTGACTCTGACGATGATGGATTATTCGATGTACTAGAAAGCCTTCAAGGACATACAGATGCCAACTCAGATGGAATAGTTGATGATACCAACGACACGGATGGTGATGGTATCGTTGACGAAGCAGATGGAAATAATTCAGGTTTTGGCGACAACGGCGATGTTCAACCTGCCGACGCCGATTCGGATACCAATATGGACTTCCGTGAAACCGATTCCGATAACGATCAGATTCCCGATTCTGTAGAGGGGGCTGCGGATACCGATAACGATGGAAATGCAGATTACCGCGATACCGATTCAGATGATGATGGAATTTCGGATACCTATGAGGCGGGTTCAGACCCAACAAATCCAGTTGATACGGACGGAGACGGTAAAGAAGACTTCAGAGATACCGATTCAGACGACGATACCATTTTAGATAGCTACGAAGCGGGAGCAGATCCAAGCAATCCACTAGATACGGATAATGATGGTAAGGACGATTTCCGCGATACAGACTCTGATGGAGATAATATTCCAGACGACGTAGAAGCAGGTTCAGATCCAACAAATCCAGTAGATACCGATAACGATGGAGATGAAGATTATCGCGACTTAGATTCAGATGGTGATGGTATCTCGGATGCAGTAGAAGCAGGTTCAGACCCAACTAACCCAGTTGATTCTGACAACGATGGAATCATGGATTTCCGTGATACAGATTCCGATAACGATGGCTTGACAGATGAAACAGAAGGTACTACCGATACAGATGGTGATGGAACTCCTAATTATTTGGATACAGACTCTGACAACGATGATGTATTGGATATAGATGAGGGTGATAGCGATTCAGATGGCAACGGAATACCCGATTATATAGATGCACAATATCGCATACCAGAAGCGTTCTCACCAAATGGCGACGGTGTAAATGAGTTGTTCATTATTAAAGGTCTTAAGGTTTACTCAAAGGCCCAATTGATCGTATTCAATAGAAATGGCCAAGTGGTGTTTGACTCAGGAAATGGATATAAAAACAAATGGGATGGAAGCAGTTCATCGGGCTTGCCTACCTTTGGTGAGGGCTTACCAGAAGGATTGTATTATTATGTCTTTAAGCCAAACGGACAAAATCGTGAAGACATAACAGGTAACGTATACATCAAACGATAAACCCCAATTAAAATTAAGAATCATGAAAAATTTTAAAACATATAGCCTCGCTCTCGCTTTAACCGCTCTATTTTGGATAGGAAAGGCGAATGCACAACAGGAGCAAATGTATTCTCATTACGACTACAATTCCTTGGCATTAAATCCAGCATATGCAGGTTCAAAACAAACATTAGTAGCCAATAGCTTGGCTCGTATGCAATGGTTGAATTTGCCTGGAGCTCCCAGATATTACAACGTAGGTGTTCATTCACCAATAGTTGGAGATTTTGGAGGCGGACTAAATCTACAAACGGGTAGTTTGGGAAAGTTCAAAACAGCAAACCCAATGAGCGAGACACAAATTGCATTGTCACTAGCTTGGAACAAGCAAATTACCAAAGATCTGCGTTTAGCAGTTGGACTAAGAGGAGGTTTGTTTAATTACAACATCAACCTTTCTCAACTTGGTAGGGATGTCGATGACGATGTTGCATTTAACAACAACGATATGAACATCTTAGCGCCAATGACAGGTTTTGGAGTTTACTTGTATTCGGAAAAGTTTTTTGCAGGAGTATCAGCACCTAGAATGGTTTTTGTAGGTGATAATCCAGTAAATAATGTTGATATAAGTTACGCAACCAATACCCAGTTTTACGCATTTGCGGGTTATGTTCATGAAGTCAGCAGTGATTTAAAAATCAAACCAACAACGCAAATTAAAATGGTACAAGGTGCCCCAGTTCAAATAGACTTGAATGTTCATGCTATTTACATGGATGATTATTCTTTGGGAGCATTTTACCGCACAGGTGGTGAAGTTGGAATTATGGCTATGGCCCAAGTAAATCCAAACTTTACCTTAGTTTATGCATATGACCATAGATTGGCTCCAATCAATCAGTACGTAAATGGCTCGCATGAATTTGGTGTGCAATATGCAATTCCTTATGTGTCCAACCGCCGTGTGATAACCCCACGTTATTTCTAAAAAAAATGAAAAGCAAGAACATGAACGTTTTAAATAAATTTATCCTGTTAACCCTTACTTTTTGTTGGGTTGGCTTTTCTGGTGCACAATCAAAGATGTTAAAACTTCTCGAACAAGAGAAGTACGAAGAGATTGTACGTGTAAACGGTGGAAAGACCGTAGCCAAAAAACGAGATTATCCGAATCAAAAAATGTTAGCCTATGCCTACGGTCGTATGGAAATTACAGACAAGGCGTTTGACGCATATTTTGAGTTGGCCGAAAAATACCCCAATGAGGTAAGTCCATTAGACTTGTTGTATTACTCATTGGCAGCCCGTAAAATGGAAATGTATGGATTGTCTGACTCGTTGATTTTATTCTTAAAGGATAACTTTTATGCGGGAATCCCGTTGTTTGACGAGTTAACACCTGAGTTTTACCAAGAGAATAAAGACAAAAGAGAAGATTATTGGGCAGAGTTTAATTTCTCAGATAATTATGCAGTAAAAAAGGTGCCTCAGAGCAGCAAAATTGCAGATTATGGGATGGTAACAACACCTGATGGAAATGCTTATTTTACTCAAACTAAGAAAGAAAAGGGTCTATGGAAAATACGAAGTGCATCGCACTTTAACCCATATAATGTAATTGTTAGTGCGAGATTTAACGATAGTACTATTGGTGCGGCCAAAGAGGCTGCGTTCAACCGTTGTAGAACACATCAATATGTTTCGCATTACGATGAATCTACTGGCTTGATTTATGTAACTCGTAACGCAGACAAACCCAATGCAAACAACGAATCATTATTGCAAATTTTTGCCTTGAAAAAGGAAGGTAAAAAATGGATAGAAATGCCTTTCCAATTGAATAATGACAAATTCAATGTGGCTGATTTAGTAATTGCCCCCGATGGAAGTAAAGTTGTTTTTGTTTCTGATATGCCCGGTGGTTATGGAAAATCGGATTTATATGAGGCACCTGTTATTTCAAACGGTCCAGATGGTGTTAAAATTGGCGAGCCTGTAAATATGGGTCCCCAGATAAATACCATGTTGCGAGATAATTTCCCCCGATTTAGCAATACGGGTGATTTTTATTTCTCATCTGAGGGTCATTTAGGATTTGGAGGACTTGATATTTACACGGTAGATCGCAACTCAAATATGATTTTAAATGCAGGTAAACCAATCAACTCGAATAGTGATGATTTTGCACCTGCCATTATCGATACCTACGGAACTTTTGCTTCTAATCGAGATGGAAAATCAGCAAACGACGATTTGTTCTATTTCAGTATTTTAAATCCAGATTCAAATACAGCAAAACCTACTCAAGACGATTTAATAGTTGAGATTTTTGACGAAGAAACGGGTGCGGTAATTCCAAACGTGGCCTATACGTTAGATAACTTAGACGACGATGAAAAGGCAATTAGAGGCAATATTGATTCTACTGGGGTAGCCAGTTATTCTGATATTTCGAAGGATGCTAAAGTCCAGTTGTCGGCTCATCCTTGTGGATATAAATACGGGTCAACGTCTAACTACGTAGTAACTTCCGATGGCAAGCGCAAGCTTCGTTTAGGTTTACAGAAGTATAAAGTGGGTGAAGACTTAGGTGTGCTTTTTGAAGTGAAGCCCATTTATTACGAACTTAACAGTTATCAGTTAACGCCACAAAGTAAGGAAGAGTTAGATCGTGTTGCTATTGTATTAAAACATAATCCAGGTTTGAGAATTCAATTAGGTTCCCATACCGATTCACGCGGAAGTAACGAATTAAACCAAGCCTTATCTACGGCGAGAGCCAAATCGGTTTACGATTATTTATTGAAACGTGGTGTTTCTTCTAAAGGCCTTTCTTATAAAGGTTTTGGTGAATCTAAAATCATCAACAAATGCCTGGATGGTGTAACGTGTACCGATGAGGAGCACGCATTGAACAGAAGAACCGAATACATTATTTCTGGTTTATTGCCATGCGATGGATCTGAAATTATCGCTTCCAATAGGAAAGCAGCTTCAGGCCAAAACGGTAATTCCGAAGAAGTAGATCCAAACAACCCAGAGGCAATGGCTTCTAATAAGTCTAAACGCAATGGCGGAGGTGTAATAGATCCTCAGGAATTGGTTCAAGACAATATGAAAGTTGGTGACGCTGATGGCGATGGTATCCCTGATTATTTAGATCCAGATTCTGATAATGATGAAATTCCGGATGCAACAGAAGGTCGTGGAGATGCGGATAAAGATGGACTTCCAAACTTCATTGATTTAGACTCGGATAACGACGGTATTCCGGATAGAATGGAAGGATCTGCAGATTTTGATCGCGATGGCAAGAGAAACTTCTTGGATACAGATTCCGACGCAGATGGAATTCCAGATGCACAAGAAGGTGTTGCGGATGTGGATAACGACGGCAATCCGAACTACTTAGATTTAGATGCTGATGGTGATGGCACATCAGATAAGTTAGAAGGAACGCGCGATTCAGATAATGACGGTGTAATGAATTTCCTTGATCAAGATTCAGACAATGATGGTATTCCAGACACGGAAGAAGGAATTAAAGATACAGATCGTGACGGAATTCCAAATTATCGCGATGACGATTCCGATAACGATGGTATTCCTGATAAAGTAGAAGGAACAAAAGACACAGATAAGGATGGAAAACCAGATTATATAGATACCGATTCTGATGAAGATGGCATTCCAGACAAGTATGAAGCTCCGGCTAATTACGCCAAATATCCTAAAGATTTAGTTCCTCAGGCAGCCAATAACCCTCAAGCTGAAATCAATCAAACTGCACCGGCAGCTAAAGCGCCAAAAGAAACTGCAACTGAACAACCAGCAGCGGTTAGCACCACTAAGTTTATACCAGGTGTGGTTTATCGTGTACAGTTTAAAATGTCTACGAAGCCACAAAATGAAAGCAGGTTCGTATCTAAGGGCTTAAGTGATATTTATATGTACCGTTCCGGTAAATATTATAAATATTGTGCGGGCGCATTCGGAACGGAAAATGAAGCCGAAGCTTACAAAGCATCTTTGAGAAGCATAGGTTATAAAGATGCTTTCGTTGTCAAGTTTGACGACGGGGTGCGTGTTATGAAATAATGTGAACATGTTTATCTTGAAAAAGGGGCTTATAGCCCCTTTTTTTGTGAAATGAAATCATTTTGGAGCACCCATAAAGCCGCACAAATTAATTTTGTTTTGTTTTTGGTTGCTACCATAGGGGTAACAGCCAAATTATTGTTGTCGAATTCTGTTCAAATAGACAACATAAAATTCCCCGTAGCGGCATACAATAATTTTTTAATATTTAAATGGTCGGGCTTTAACCTAATGAATGAGTTACCCCTGTACATTAGCAACGATCCATTACATTATGATTTATTCAAATATTCACCGACGTGTGCTTTGGCTTTTTTACCTTTTAATTGGCTTCCAACTACAGTAGGGTTATTCTTATGGAATCTGATTAATATGTTGCTCCCTTTGTGGGCTCTGCATCAAATAATTGGTTTACGAACAAAAACCAGGAATATATTAGCCCTTTTTCTTTTGGCAGAAGGGGTAACATCGTTATTAAATTCTCAAAGCAATGGATTGGTACTTGGACTTTTAATGATGTCAATCGGGGCTTTTCAAAGAGAAAAAACAGGTAAAGCGGTTTTCCTGATTTTGGCTTCGGGTTTCATTAAAATTTTCGGTTGGATTTTCTTTTTGATGTTTCTAATCCGCCCTAAATCAATTCCTAAAGCAATGCTTTATGGTGTCTTTTATAGCTTGGTTTTAATGGCAATTCCTTTATTATTTGTTTCTCGGGATTATCTTATTTCAGAATATAGTTGGTGGTTCGTTTTGTTGGGTCAAGATAGCAATACGTATTTAAAATTAAGTTTTATGGGTTGGTTGCAATCTTGGTTTGGTTTTGTTCCTCCGAAAAACATGTTGCTCTTTATCGCTCTGTTGCTGCAGATAATTCCATTATGGTGGAGAATAAAGCGTGAATCGAGTGCACGATCCATTACGAATTTCTCTTTGTTATATGGATCGAGTTTACTGGTTTGGGTTGTACTGTTCAACCACATGTCGGAATCTGCAACTTATATAATTGCAATTGGTGGAATTGCTCTATTCTTTTCAGCGGATGATAACCCTATTGATAGAAGGACAATTTTAATCCTATTGATGGTGTTTTTATTAACGATTTTAGGACCAACCGATATATATCCTAGAGCAATTCGATATTGGATAGTTGAAACGGCGCAGTTGAAGGCTTTTCCGGTCTTGGTAGCCTATTTATTAATGTGGTATCGTTGTTTTAAATACTCAAAAACAAATGCATAAAAAAGGCCTCACATTGGGAGGCCTTTTTTAAACTAATGGGTTGAATGTGTAAGTTAGTCGCGACGGCGATTTCCACCACCTCTGCGATCATCACGACGATCGCCACCACGTCCACCATTGCTAGGGCGAGGTTCGCGTTCACGCTCAACGTAACCTTCAGGTTTTGGTGTGAGTGCACGCTGACTTAAACGGAATTTTCCAGTTTTCTTGTCAACCTCTACCAATTTAACTTCTAAAACTTGACCTTCTTCAAAGACACCTTCCATGGTTGGTGTTTTTTCCCAAGAGATCTCAGAAATATGCAATAAGCCATCTTTTCCAGGCATGAATTCAACAAATGCGCCGAAGTCGGTTATGGTTTTTACCTTACCTGAGTAAGTTGCACCTACCTCAGGAATGGCTACGATACCTTTAACGATATCCATAGCTGCTTGCATATTATCTGCGTTTTCAGATAAAATTTCAACAAAACCTTTACCATCGCGCTCTTCAATTGAGATGGTAGTTCCAGTGCGCAATTGAATATCTTGAATGATCTTACCACCTGGTCCGATAACCGCACCAATGAACTCTTTTTCAATTTCAATAACTTCAATTCTTGGAGTATGTGGCTTCAATTCACCTTGAGGCTGGCTAATGCTCTTAGCCATTTCGCCTAAGATGTGCATACGGCCTTCGCGAGCTTGCTTCAAAGCTTGTCCAACCATATCCCAATTCAAACCATCAATTTTAATATCCATTTGACAAGCGGTAATACCGTCTTGGGTACCAATTACCTTGAAGTCCATATCCCCTAGGTGATCTTCATCTCCAAGGATATCACTTAAGATTTGGAATTTACCACTTTCGTTGGTGATTAATCCCATTGCAATTCCACTTACTGGCTTTTGCAATTGAATACCAGCATCCATTAACGCCATAGAACCGGCACAAACAGTAGCCATACTTGAAGAACCATTTGATTCTAAAATATCACTTACAATACGGATCACATAAGGTACATCTTTGGGAAGCATGGCTTTGATTCCGCGAAGTGCTAGGTTACCGTGACCAATTTCACGACGACCAGGACCTCTGTTTGGACGAACTTCACCAGTTGAAAAACCAGGGAAGTTGTAGTGCAACATCAATCGACTTGTTCCGTGTAAAGTAGGAGAGTCTAACAATTGTTCATCTGTCTTTCCACCTAAAGTTACCGTGGTTAATGATTGGGTTTCACCACGTGTGAATAAAGAAGATCCGTGAGCAGCGGGTAAAACGTCAACTTCTGTAAAGATTTGACGCACCTCATTGGTTTTACGACCGTCTAAACGTTTGCCAGATTCTAAAATCATAGCACGCATTTCATTGTATTCTGCTTCGTGGAAGTATTTCTTGGTCAAACGAACCATGCGATCTTTATCTTCATGACCTTCAAACTGGGTAAGGTATGCATCTAAAACGGCACGGAAAGCTTCAGAACGTTCCTTTTTGGACTTACCACTTTCAGCAACCTCACGTATAGCAGCTGAAGTTTCAGCAATAACGCGTTCGCGAAGTGCTTCGTCGTTGTCTTCGTGGTTGTATTCGCGCACAGGCTTTTTACCGCCCATTTGTTCAACCATATTCCACTGTTCTGCACATTGTGCTTGAATGGCAGCATGTCCAAACTTCAAAGCTTCTAAGAATTCGTCTTCAGAAAGTTCGTTCATTTCTCCTTCAACCATATTTAAATCCTTGGCAGTACCGCCTAACAAAAGGTCGATATCTGATTTTGCCAATTCTTCACGAGTAGGGTTGATTACAAATTTTCCATCAATACGTCCAACACGAACTTCAGAAATAGGCCCGTTAAATGGAATGTCACTTAACATCAACGCGGTAGAAGCCGCTAATCCAACATAGGTATCAGGAATTTCATTTTCATCTGAAGAAAGTAGGGTAATCATCACCTGGGTATCAGCGTGATAATCTTCTGGAAATAAGGGACGTAAACAACGGTCTACCAAACGACAAATTAAAATTTCATAGTCTGATAAACGAGCCTCGCGACGTAAAAAGCTACCTGGGATTCTTCCCACAGCAGCGAATTTTTCTTGATAATCAACACTCAAGGGAAGGAAATCAATACCTTCTTTAGCGTCATAGCTACTAACGACAGTAGCAAGCAACATGGTTTTACCCACGGTCAAAACACAACTTCCGTGTGCTTGACGGGCCATACGCCCGGTTTCTAAATTAATGATACGGCCATTACCAGTATCAAATTGGGTTTTTGTGATATTCATAGGTTAATTTTTTTTAAACAAAAAGCCCCGCTTCGCTTTAGCGAACGGGGCTTTTCTATTCATAAAAAGAAATTGAGATTACTTACGTAAACCTAATTCCTTGATCAATTCACGATACTTGAAAATGTCTTGTTTCGCTAAGTAGTTTAACAAGCTTCTACGCTTACCTACTAGTTTAATCAATGACAATTCTGCGCTCTTGTCTTTACGCGCTTGTTTCAAATGGTTACTGATGTAGTTAATACGCTCGGTAAACATGGCAACTTGTGCCTCTGTACTGCCAGTATTGCGCTCATCGCCACCAAATTTGGCAAAAATCTCTTTCTTTTGTTCTGCGGTTAAATGCATATGCTACTCAATTGGAGGGCAAAGATACGAAATATGGATAACATGTGGAAACTGCTTCAAAAAATATTTTAAAAACTTTTAGAATCCACTAAAAAAGCAAAATCCCGGGAGTTAACCCAGGACCTTGCCAGCTATGAAAACTTAAATCTACCCCAAGTAAAAAACAAGGCAAGCAGTAAAAAGTTTTCAGAGATCAGAATTTTTTTAAAAGTACCTTTGCTTTGAACAAACATCGTGTCCGAACTAGCCTCATTAAATAAATACCTCTTACGTTACAAATGGCTCATACTTTTAGGTATTGCTTGTGTTGTTTTAAGCAATTTATTTGCCATATACATACCTGTATTTGTGCGATTGGGTATTGATGATGCACTGTGGATTTCTCAAAACATATCTCTTATTGAAAATAATCTGTTGTATGCCGCAGCACTCAAAACAGTTCTTGGGTTTGGTATTGCCATTCTGGTAGCGGCCATCCTTAAGGGTGTTTTCCTGTTTTTAATGCGTCAGACCTTAATTGTAACGTCGCGTAACATAGAATACGATCAAAAAAACGAAATTTTTCAAAAGTATGAACTTCTTGGGGAAGAATTTTATCGCAATAATTATACGGGAGATTTAATGTCTCGAATTTCGGAGGATGTTTCCAATGTGCGTATGTACATCGGACCTTCTATTATGTATTTCGCGAACATCATTTTTTCTTTTGTTATGATTGTTACTCAAATGTTGATGATCAATGCATCATTGACGGCTTGGGTATTATTGCCTCTTCCATTTCTGTCTTATTCCATTTATGTAGTAAGTAAGAAGATCAATATTGGAAACAAGAGAATTCAAGAGCAATTGTCTCATATCACAACGAAAGCTCAAGAAACATTTGCTGGAATACGTATTATAAAATCCTTTGGTGCTGAACGGCATTTCAATGATGATTTTTTTGAGTCCGGAAAAACATTTCAAGAAAAAAATCTTTCGTTAGCAAAAATCAATGCCATTTTCTTCCCATTGATGACCTTATTGATGGGTTTGAGCACAATTTTAGTGCTTTATATCGGTGGTTGGGAGGTTAAAGAAGGCAGGTTTACACCGGGTAATGTAGCTGAGTTTATCATTTATTTAAACATGTTGATCTGGCCCGTTGCCAGTTTGGGATGGACCACGGCATTGGTTCAGAAAGCCAGCGCGAGTCAGAAGCGTATTAATGAATTCCTGAATCAACCAGAGCAGAACGACTCCGGTATAGCTCCCTTTCCTGATTTTCAAAACATACACGTTAGTATCCCAAAATATCAATATTTAGACAAAGATTTTCCTGCTTTACACGGTGTAGATATCGATATTAAAAAAGGACAATTTATTGGTGTGGTGGGTAAGACAGGTAGCGGCAAAACGACGTTAATTCAACTGTTAACGCGGCAACTTGAATTGCAAGATGGCACTTTTAAGGTAGACGGGGTAGACATGTCAGACTATGCCTTAACCGCATTCAGGTCTAAGATTGCCTATGTGCAACAGGATACGTTTCTATTCAGTGATACGCTAAAAGAGAATATATTATTTGGAAGTGAGAAAGAGGTTTCCGAGGAAGATTTGCAAAGAATATTGAAATATTCAGCTTTGAATAACGATATTCAAATGTTCCCAAATGGCCTGGAGACAGTTATTGGCGAGCGCGGAGTTTCTTTGTCTGGAGGTCAAAAACAGCGTATGTCTTTGGCGCGTGCCTTGATGCGTGATGCGGACATTTATATCTTCGATGATTGTTTAAGTGCTGTAGATGCCGAAACCGAAGCCGCTATAATTGAAAGGCTAAAAATAGCCTTAAAAGACAAGACCATAATCATGAGTAGTCATAGAATTGCGCCGGTATTAAAAGCGGATGTAATTTGGGTATTAGAAGATGGAAAAGTTGCAGCTAAAGGCACGCACGAGAAACTTGTTGGAACAAATGATTACTATTCATGGTTGTTTGAAAATCAATCACTTGACGCTTAGTGACGATTTGACACTTACCCCCAACGGGCTATTCCCTGTTCAATAAATTGGAAACCATTTATAAAGTGTTTAAAAACCTTCATAAAAAAGTCATGAAATTGAGGTTTAGCTCAATATTTTTTGCATATTTGCTAATAAACAAAAACGAAAGGTATGCCTATGCATGAAGACAACTACAAAGATCAAGATCACCAAGAAGACATTTTCTCTCGTAGAGTAAGAGCAGGTAAACGTACGTATTTTTTCGATGTGAAAGCTACAAGAAATAACGACTACTATATTACCATTACCGAGAGTAAAAGAAGCCGATTTGACGACGGTTCTTTCACAAAAACTAAACTACATTTATATAAGGAAGACTTCAACAAGTTTGCCGATGCTTTAAATGAAACCATTGGTCACGTGAAATCGAATTTACTTCCAGAATATAATTTTGATGAGTATACCCGTCCCGAGGAAAGCGAAGAATCTTAAGTATCTTGCAAATACAAAAGGCCGGTTAATACCGGCCTTTTGTTTAAATTAAAATCCGTTCATATAAAATTAAATCATCCGTACCTTTGTTCTCATGTTGAAACGTGTGATTGTGTATGGAATTGCATTTGGCTCTCTTAGCGCCAGCATGTTGTTGATTAATTTCTTGAATCAATTGTACATGCATAGGAATTTCATTTCTGCTGTGCCCACATTGGGCAATATATTTATTTTAGGCATAGGTGTTTTTTTGCTGGTAAAGAGTTTTATGGTTACCGATGCTGAAACTCCAATTACTTTAGGCAAAACCCTTTTTGCTAGTTTAACCATGGCTTTAATAGCGGCTTTATGTAATGTGGCGGTTTACAAACATATTCAGAGTAATCAACCGGTGCAATTTGAACATTTTAAGAACAGCCAAGTACAAGCGATAGATGCCTATATAGCTAGAGACACGAGTTTGGTAACAAGCAATATGAAGGTTGAAAAGCGAAAGGTGGCTATTGAGAATCTCGAGGAAAAACTTAAGGTGGGCACCTATGCAAGTTTTGAAATTCAGATGTATCTTTCACTCTCAATGATTATAACGTTGTTGGTGTACGTTGCAAAGAAGAAAAGATGATTAAAAAGGTTTTCGGATATATTTACATGGGATTTTACGGATTGATCTTTATCGGTCTGTTCTTGATTCTTTATCCGTTATTATGGCTCTTATTGTCTCAAGAAAGCACCTATTACTATGCAGATAAGGTGCGTAAATTTTGGGCACACCTTGCAAGCCTTTTAACATGGTATGTTCCCTGATGTGCGTTACGAACAACGAATTGATCCTAAACAACAATATGTGTTTTGTGCCAATCATATTTCTTATTTGGATATTGTTTTAATGGGTGGTTTTCTTCCAACATTTAATTTTTTCATGGCGAAAATGGAACTAAGCAAGATTCCTTTATTCAGAATCTGGTTTAAAACAATAGATGTTCCGGTAAAAAGAGAGAGCCTAAGAAATTCACATGAAGCATTCTTAAAAGCGGGGGAAAAACTTGACAAAGGTGCGAGCCTGCTTATATTTCCAGAAGGGAGAATTCCCAATAATGCTCCTGAAATGAAATATCCATTGAAACTAGGTGCTTTTAAATTAGCAATTGAAAAGGGATTGCCGGTTGTGCCCGTTACTATCTTCGACAACATGAAACGATTCAATGTGTTTACCAACTTCATGTCACCAGGTAAAATGAGAATGAAAGTACATGCACCGATTCAAACTAAGGACTTGTCGATAGACGATGCTAAAGAGTTAGCCGATAAAGTATATTCGATTATCAATCAAGATTTAATAGACGCCAAAATAGTATGAAAATAACCGACGAAAAAATAGATGCCTTAGCGCATTTGTCCCGTTTATCCTTCGAAGGAACAGAAAAGGACAACATACGGCAGGATTTAGAGAACATACTGGCTATGTGTGAAAAGTTAAAAGAGGTGGATACTGCCGGTGTGGAACCTCTGATTTATATGAGTGAGAGTCACACCGTTTTGAGAAGTGACGATGTAATTCAGGACATTTCCAAGGCCGATGCCTTGAAAAACGCACCAAAAAGCGATAGCGATTTCTTTAGAGTGCCTAAAGTAATAGAGCAAAATGACTAAATCACTAATTGATATTAGCAACGTAACCAAACGTTATCAATTAGGAGAACAAGTTGTATTTGCCCTCAATGGTATAAACCTCAAAATTGAAAAGGGGGAATATGCAGCATTAATGGGTCCTTCTGGATCCGGGAAAAGCACACTTATGAATATTATTGGCTGTTTAGACACTCCCACTTCGGGCGATTATTGGCTTAATAATAAGGAGGTAAGTAAGATGTCTGATAGCGCCCTCAGCGAAGTGCGTAATGCAGAAATTGGCTTTGTATTTCAAACTTTTAATCTTTTGAATCGCATGAATGCTATTGATAATGTAGCATTACCCTTGGTGTACTCTGGCATTCCCAAAAAATTAAGAGAGGAGCGAGCGAAAGAAGTTCTTTCAAAAGTGGGGTTGGGAGATCGCATGAACCACAAACCCAATGAACTTTCTGGTGGTCAGAGACAACGAGTTGCTGTTGCGAGAGCGCTTGTTAACAATCCAAGCATACTGCTTGCAGATGAACCAACAGGAAACTTAGATACCAAAACGAGCTATGAAATCATGGCTTTATTTGATGAAATTCACAATGCGGGAAATACCATTGTATTGGTAACGCATGAAGAAGATATAGCGCAACATGCTAAGCGAATCATTCGCTTGAGAGATGGCGTCGTTGAAAAAAGCGAGTTAAACGCTTGATTCTTCCAAACAAATTCACCACATTGCAGTCGTTTAAACAATGATTTCAAGCGCAATCGGTTGGTATTTCAAACAAAGACAGCAAGAACTTTGGGAATTGGCCCTCAAGGCTCAAAAAAATCAAGAAGATTTGCTCGACTATTTCATTGACAAATTAGGTCGAATTGAATACGGCCAAAATTTCGGGGTTAAGGGCAAATTAGATTATCAAGAATTTAAGAGCGCCTTACCTGTCGTAGGATATGAAGAACTTAAACCTTACATCCGCCGTACTATGGATGGGGAACAACAATTACTTTGGCCTGCCGATATTACATGGTTTGCAAAAAGTTCAGGTACAACTAGCAATGAGTCAAAGTTCATTCCTATTACCTACGAAGCCTTAGAACACACACATTTTAAAGGCAGTAAGGAACCTCTAACGCAATTTCATTCCTTTTATCCTAACGCAGATATATTTGATGGTAAAGGCGTTTTAATTGGCGGTACTCATAAAATGAACGAAATGAATGGGAAAGCCTATGTTGGCGATCTCAGTGCGATTCTCATGTTCCACATGCCTACCTGGGCAAACCATAAAAGTACCCCAGAACTGCCCATTGCCATTATGGATAATTGGGAAGATAAAGTAGAAAAAATGGCTCGCGCTACGATGCAAGAGAATGTTACCAGTATTTCAGGCGCACCAACTTGGGCCATGGTTTTATTGAATCGTATTTTAGAAATTTCGGGAAAGTCGCATATCCATGAGGTTTGGCCGAATTTACAATTGTTCATTCACGGGGGAATGAGTTTTGAGCCTTATAGAGAAACCTATAAACGTTTGATACCGGGTGACCATATGAAGTATATCGAAACCTACAATGCAAGTGAAGGCTTTTTTGGTGTTCAAGCATATGAGAATCAGCGGGACTTATTACTAATGACCCACCACGGTGTTTTTTATGAGTTTTACCCGGTAAGTAAAGGTCCAGAATATTGTGTTCCACTTTGGGAAGTTGAAACAGGTATAGCTTATGCAATTGTGGTCACCAATAATTCAGGTTTGTGGCGTTATGTAATTGGTGATACTGTAGAGTTTACTCAAACCGAACCGTATTTATTTAAAATTACCGGAAGAACAAAGCTTTTCATCAATGCTTTTGGTGAAGAATTGATAATGGATAATGCCGAAACTGCGGTAACAGAAACATGTAAGATGTTGGGATTGCGTGTTGTCGATTATACGGGTGCTCCTTGTTTTGAAAAGGGGAATGAAGGGCATGAATGGATTTTTGAATTCGAAGAAAACCCATCATCGCTGGACTCCTTTATTGATGTTTTTGACGAGCAATTAAAGATAGTAAATAGCGATTATGCAGGTAAAAGGGTGGGTGATTTATTGATGAAAAAGCCACAAGTTCATATTGCATCTCCGAATACATTCACAAGGTGGCTTCAATCGAAAGGTAAATTAGGAGGACAAAATAAAGTACCTCGACTTGGAAATCACCGAAATTGGTTGGAAGAGATATTGCCATTTATTTAAGGCTTTTCCGAACTACGTCACTTTCTTTGCTATTTTTGTAAGCATAAAATAAAGAAGAAAGCATGTACGGATCTTTACAACAACACTTGGAAAACGAACTGAAGCAAATTCAGGAAGCGGGACTTCTGAAGCGTGAACGGATAATTGTTTCGGAGCAAGATGCCGAAATTACCCTTGATGGCGGTCAAAAGGTTTTGAATTTTTGTGCCAATAACTATCTCGGATTAAGTAGTCATCCACGCGTTGTTGATGCCGCAAAGCGCGCCATAGATACCCATGGTTACGGAATGAGTAGCGTTCGATTTATTTGTGGTACTCAAGATATTCATAAAGAGTTAGAACGGAAAATTGCTGAATTCTATGGTACAGAAGATACCATTTTATATGCAGCCGCATTTGATGCGAATGGTGGTGTATTTGAGCCTTTATTCGGTGCTGAAGATGCAATTATCTCAGATAGTTTGAACCATGCCTCAATAATCGATGGAGTGCGTTTGTGTAAAGCAAAGCGATATCGTTATGAGAACAACAACATGGACGATTTGGAAGCTCAGCTTAAAGCAAGCCAATGCGGATGGGGCAAGATTCAAAATCATCGTTACAGATGGTGTGTTTTCTATGGATGGTTATGTTGCACAATTGGATAAAATTGTTGCCTTAGGAAAACAATACGATGCATTGGTAATGACGGACGAATGTCATGCTGCTGGATTTATTGGCGCGAGTGGCAAGGGTGTTCCTGAGTATTGCGGTGTGCATGGTGAAGTGGATATCGTTACCGGAACTTTAGGCAAAGCTCTTGGTGGGGCAATGGGTGGATATACAACTGGAAAAAAGGAGATCATTGAAATTTTACGTCAACGTTCTCGACCTTATTTGTTTTCGAACTCCTTAGCACCGAGTATAGTTGGAGCGAGTATTGAAGTGTTAAACATGCTCACGGAAACTACAGAGTTACGGGATAGATTGGAACAAAACGTAAATCAGTTCAAGGCAGGTATGAAAGCTGCAGGTTTTGATTTCAAAGATGGCGCTAGTGCTATAGTTCCTATTATGTTATACGATGCCAAGTTAAGCCAGATTATGGCAGATAAGCTTTTGGAAGAGGGTATTTATGTAATTGGATTCTTTTATCCTGTAGTGCCTAAAGATCAAGCGCGGATCCGTGTTCAATTGTCTGCAGCGCATACCACTGAACATATTGATAAAGCAATAGCTGCATTTACCAAAGTTGGTAAGGAATTGGGTATCGTTAAATAATAAAACCTGAATTTCATAAAAGAGGCTGCCTGATATCATTCGGACAGCCTCTTTTTTTTGGGTATCTAAAAATCGTTTTTAATGGTTAATCTTCTTTTTTATTGGGTGTTTTTAAAACTTTATAGAAGAAATATCCTGTTACAGCTGTAACAAACAGCTGAGTTAGTATCATGGTTGTTAATGCACTAGTGCTCATACGTTTGATTTTCTTTTTTTGTTAGCGATGCGCACTAAGAGTGCTAAATAAACAAACAGTCCGATTAACATTAGTCGTGCAAATCCACGATAAAATATAGGATTTATATGCCAACCAGACGCTATTGGCATCCCGGCTTGAATGGTTTGACCGGGTTTTACATTGATAATATCATCGGTATTGTTCAACTCTATTTGTTTGATCGTTGGAATTGGTTTTAATTCATCCGTAGAAATGAGAGGACTTTTAGGCAATTCACCTATAACAATCAGAGGTAAAATTCCTTCCTCACCAGGAATTACGTCTTTCACAATACCATCTGTGGGTGATTCGTATACGGTTGAAAACCAATCGCGATTTTGTTTAATATCGCTGTTATTGATCTGACCTATTATGCTGTTGGTTTCGTCAAAAACCCATTCCTCTTTAAATGCTTTTTCCCAATCGTTATTTTTGGGAAGTACAAGGCTTCCGATAAAGATTATGAGGAGCATTGTAGGTGTGATATACTTTAATATAGGCTTGTAAATTTTGGGTAGGGTGATATCGGCGCCTTGATTGATTTCATCCCAGCCTTTATCAATTCCAAAGATCCAGCCAAATAATATGCTTTCTGCGAGCGCAAAAACAACCAGAACAACGGTTCCGGCCCAATAATCGTATTGGTCAAATACACCTTCTTGGAAAAAGAGCACAGTAGGTAGACCCATAATGAGGGTAACTATTCCGAAGGTTATTGCCGATTTTTTAATGCTATAGCCAAATTCGTCTTGCATAAAACCCATCCAAGGCGTTCCCATTGCCAAGGAAGAGGTTATTCCCGCAAAGAATAATAAACCAAACCACATAAATCCAGCGGCCGTTGCCAATGCGGTTCCCCATTTACCGAATAAATAAGGCATTGTTTGGAATGCCATTGAGAATGAGGCATTTTCTTTTACCCAATCTAATCCCAAATAACCTACCGCAATCGGTATTACGATAGAGGCACCTAGTACAATTTCTACGAAGCCGTTCATCCAACCTGCGGCCATAGCGTTTAATGCTACATCTTGTTTGGGCTTCACATAGGCAGCGTAGCAATGAATGGTTCCCATTCCTACCGATAATGTGAAAAATATTTGACCGGCTGCAGCTAACCAAACTTTAGCATCCCATAAGTTGCTGAAGTCGGGCTTCCATAAGAAGTCTAATCCCAAGAAAGCGTTACAATCTGTACATCCTTCTGGAGCACCGTTACTTCCAAGTGTAAGGCCACGAACGGCAAGAAAAACGCCGAATGCGATAAGCAGCGGCATGCCAATTTTAGCGACTTTTTCAACTCCTCCCTCCAATCCTTTAGAAAGGATATACACGTTTATAGCCAAACAGAAAATATACAATACCACAGGTTCGAATGGTATGCCCATGGTATTCGTATTCAAGTCAACATAACTTCCAAATAAGTTGGCTACCTCAAATTGATTTAAACCGCTAAAGCTTTGTTTCAAGGAATGGAAAACATAGCTAAGGGTCCAGCTTTCGATATAGGTATAGTAAGCAGCAACGGCAATATTGGTAAAAATGCCAAATACGCCAATGTATTTCCAAAGTCGCTTTTTACCCATGTTATCGAGTATAAAAGGAGTACAATGGTTACCATTACGCCCTCCAAATCGTCCTGTGGACCATTCTATCCAGAGCAATGGAATACCCATTAAGAAAAAACACACTAAATAAGGAATGATGAAAGTTCCGCCACCATTATTGACAGCTTGAACGGGGAATCGAAGAAAGTTACCTAGGCCAACGGCATTTCCCGCCATCGCTAGTATCAAACCGACGCGGGTGCCCCATGATTGTTTTTCGTTACTCATGCTCAGTCCCCGAAGATAATAGCAGTGGGGCTGAAAAAAAAATTAAGAGGGGATATTCACGCTTGGTGATTGAAAATCAAAGCGTTTTTCATTGATGGCCGCAATTTGCGAAAGCTTGCCAATTAATTTCTCTAATTGATCAAGGTAAATGCTTTGTTCGCCATCGCTAAGTGCTTCTGTGGGTTGATTGTGAACTTCTACGATTAACCCATCTGCGCCAGCTGCAATGGCAGCTTCACTCATTGGGCAAACAAGTTCTCTTACTCCAGTGCCTTGACTTGGATCGACTATAACGGGCAAGTGACTCAACTGCTTTACTAACGGGATAGCAGAAAGGTCTAGCGTATTTCGTGTGGCATTTTCAAAGGTTCGTATACCTCGTTCACACAATATTACCTTTTCATTTCCCCCAGATACAATATATTCCGCTGCCAAAAGCCATTCTTCTATAGTGCTACTCATGCCACGCTTCAATAAAACAGGCTTGTTATTTTTACTTAATGCCCTTAGCAGCGGATAGTTTTGCATGTTGCGCGTTCCTACTTGAAAGATATCAACGTATTCATTGAATTCATCAACTTTGTCGATACTCATGATTTCCGAAACAACCGCGAGACCATGGGCATCAGCCGCTTTGCGCATCATCACCAAACCTTCGGTTTTAAGTCCTTGAAATGAATAAGGGCTGGTGCGAGGTTTGTAGGCACCTCCACGCATGAATTTGATATTCTGTTTGGATAAAAATTCGCTAATAGTGAATATTTGCTCTTCGTTTTCTACGGCACATGGGCCGGCAATCATCATTAACTCCTTGCCAATTTCAACGCCATTGACGTTAAAGGTGGTGTCGTTAGATTTCCATTCTCGACTTACTAATTGATAGGGTTTTCGATTGCTCATCTATATAACGAAACGAATGATTATTAATTTAGTTTGGTATAGGTGATGTGTAATTTTGTCTTGGAATGATCAATTATACTTCTTGCACCTATTACGGGTTGGTCGCTAGGGACGGCTAAATACAAGCCCCAATTGCGATCTATATCATTAAAATATTGACTGTTAAGTATGTTTTGCAAATGTCGTGTAATGGTAAAACGGTAGGTGCCCGTATTGGGGTCGTAAACACCTCCGTAATTCGACAAGGATGCGGCATCCTCGATAAGAAAGTTACGTTTGGAATCTTTATTAGCTGGTTGAAAAAGGTTCAAACGAGGAGCAGCGAAAAAATATTCATTGTAGTTGACAATTGAGAACTCGATATAGGCATTGTTTATAGCAATATTTCTATCGGCAACTAAATCAAATAATTGTGGTATTTGAATCCGTGTTTTAACACCATTTAAGGCTTGGCAATAGGTCAAAGCAAACGTAGAATCTATCTGATTCAATTGATCCGTAACTTTATCTGGGTAAGGACCTGTTTTGCCATGATTGATGGTTTGTTTTCTACCAGAGAAGCCAAAGACAAAGGTATTTGAGTCTCCGTAGTACAATAATATCTTAGCTCTGTAATCTAGGGACAAGACGTTGTTAACATCAAAAACGGTAAAATTACCTTCACCTGGGGTTATTAGGTGTGTTTTCTGTGGTATTACCGCAATTCCCTTAAAATGCTTGTCTAAACCGTCATTGGTTTCGTAGGCTTCTTGAGGAAGAGACATCAATTTATTGGCAAATTCATCTGATAGCTTTACTCTAAGTCCGTTGTAGGCTTTTAATTTTGATTTGCGATACGGTATACTGTCTTTGTAGCTGTTGTTCAGGGGTCCGGTGTATGTAGTTTGAATACTTCTATCAATAGCTACTGTATCAGTTTGGTAGTAGGTTTTACTGATATCTATGGACTCCGTTATAGGATAAATTCCTAACTCAAGTGGGTAGTTTCTGTTGCCATAATGATTCAAACCATCAACAGTGGGTATGAACAATACAGCAGAATCAGGCATTGTTGTATTGGGGAAATTAGAGTTGGGTTCAATTAAAATAACATCGGCATACATGCTCGCCATACTTGGCCCTAATACGGGATCGTTAATTGCTCCAATTAGACAATAGCTCAGACCGTTTCCAGGTAATGAATCTTCTTTGATTGTTTGGGTTCGGAGTTCAAAGGTGTCTCTAACTATGAGACTCAGTTGTCCGCTATTTGCCTGCCCGGGTAAAATGATATTTCCTTCGCGTTTTTGACAAGAAACGGCGATTCCCACAATCAGTAAGCAAAGCAGGAGTTTAGAAGTAGACTTCACGTGGATTGAATATACGTGTTGTATGGAATTAAGACATTAATTTTTCGTATAACGAAACGTAGTCTTCTTCTAGATTTTCATCCGTGTGGCGCATCACCAATTTGCCGTCTAAGAAATCTTCTACGGATTTATGAGCTTTGTCACAACCGGTTACAATGGCATCAGAATGTTTTACGGCGCCTATGTTTATCTGATTAACAGAACCGTTACCGAAACATTCTAAACAAGCATCATCAATACTGTTCATGCTTGCTTTGCGCATGAAATCAGAACCTAATGAATCGTTCTTTGTTTCGTGGTAAACGCTGTAAACCACTTTCGCATTTGAAAAAACGGGTTCGTCTTTGTAAATGGTTTTTAGATATAGAGGAATTAAACTGGTCATCCAGCCTTGGCAGTGAATGATATCGGGAGCCCAGCCAAGTTTTTTAACGGTTTCCATAACACCTTTACAAAAGAAGATGGTACGTTCGTCGTTGTCATCGAAGAACTTTCCATCGTCGTCATTGAATACAGCTTTACGATGAAAGAAATCCTCGTTATCCAAGAAATAAACTTGCATCTTGGTGTTAGGAACAGAAGCCACTTTAATTACAAGTGGGTTATCGTTGTCATCAATGGAAATGTTAATGCCTGATAAACGCACAACTTCGTGCAATCGATTTCGACGTTCATTGATAACACCAAAACGAGGGACTAAGATACGGATTTCATTTTCTTGCTCTTGCAATGCTTGGGGCAGCATGCGGGTAATTGTTGCGAGTGGAGAAGTCTCAAGAAAGGGAGACATTTCAGAACTAACAAACAACACTCTTTTCTTTTTTACTTCCATAAGCTTGGTTGTGTTCCTTCAGAAGGACAGTTTACAAAATTAACGAAAAAAATCCGACTTTTCAAAACAATTCCTTCGGTTCTTCCTTTATTTGCAAGGCTTTTGAGCTATGAAATTGTTTTTTACCAAGAAAAAATGGTCTGAGTATCGCGAATCCTTAACAGGTCCTCTGGGTTTTGTACCTACGATGGGTGCTTTACATGCCGGTCACCTGAAATTGGTGCATGAAGCGCGCAACAACAACGATTTTGTGGCTGTTAGCATTTTTGTAAATCCCAAGCAATTCAATAACACCGAAGATTTAATCAACTATCCCAATACCTTAGAACAAGATATTTTAGTTTTATCTCAAGCGGGAGTGGATGCGGTATTTCTCCCTTCATCAAGCGAGGTGTATCCTGAAAACGATACGTTTATTACTGCAGTTCCTGGTAAATCGGCGGAAGGTTTAGAAGGCGCATTTAGACCGGGTCATTTTGAAGGTGTTGTTAATGTAGTAGATCGCTTATTTGAATGGATACACCCTCACAATGCCTATTTTGGTCAAAAAGACCTACAACAATGTCTGGTAATACAAGAATTTGCTTCGGAAAAACACCCAAATCTTAAAATAGTAACGGTACCAACTGAACGCGAAAAAAACGGCTTGGCAATGAGCAGTAGGAATTTACGGCTTAGTGAAGAAGGTCGTAATCGAGCAGCGGTAATATTTGAGGTTATCAGCAAGATGAAGGATTCAACTGCGGATTATGACTGGGCCATTGAATATTTAAAACAGTACGAGATTGAAACCGAATACCTAACTAATATTGAAATATCATTAAATACGGATACGGGCTTAATGACTAAGGCTTGGGTTTTTGCGGGTTATTTGGAGGGCATTCGCCTTATAGACAACGTACTCTACAATTGATGTGTTTATTCGCGATTTTTACTATCTATTATAATCGTTACTGGTCCGTCTAACAAGCATGAAATTTGCATGTCCTTCCCAAACTGTCCGCTGGAAATTTTATTCGGATGAAGTTGAGATAATGCATTAAGCGTATACTCGTAAAGGTGTTTTGCCTTTTCGGGGTTTGCCGCCCGAATGAATGAAGGCCTATTGCCTTTGGCTGTTTGTGCGTGCAAAGTGAATTGACTTACTAGCAGAATTTCACCAGAAATATCATGAACCGACAAGTTCATTTTTTCATTTTCGTCTGAGAAAATCCGCATTTTTAGCACTTTGTTAATTAACCAATCCGAATCGTTCGATTCATCACCCTCTTCAATTCCACACAAAACAAGGAGTCCATTCCTTATTTCTCCAACTATCTCATTGTTTACCTTAACATTTGCTTCCTGTACCCTTTGGATTACCCATCGCATTACACAAATGTACAAAAGCCGATGATTTGTATAGAACCCCTTGTTAATTCTTGATTTAAAATCTAATTTTGGTAAGCAGTTTATGTTAAGATTCAGGAATTGGATTTGTGTGTTTTTGTTCCTTTTGGCAAAAACCTCAGTAGGGCAAGATTTTAGGTTGGGTATTCGATTACAGAAAGATTCAATGATTTATTATGTTGTGAATCAAACAGACCAGCCAATTAATGCAGGAGCCATAATATGTACGTGGTTTCATAATACAGAACTGATGGTTTTTTGGCCTGCCGACTTGGGAATTGGACTCGGAACCGTTACCAAAACAGGCAATTTTTCAGGAAGAAATGTGAATTTTAATAGAAGAACAACCCAACGGGTTTCTTTTGATTTTGATATTTACCCTGGGGATTCTCAAGAATTCGTCACGGTACAGAATTACAGCGATATTCCTCAAGAAATAATGTGCACCAATGTAAGGCTGTTTTATTCCGATACTGGAGGTGTTGATCGGGAGTCGGATGTGTACCCATTGGACCAGAATCCATGTCCGTTTAAACAAGTTTTCCTCGTAGGAAATCTTTCGGATGATGGGATTCGGTTTTGGACCACAGCCAATAAAATATTGCATTATTCCACAACTTGTAAGACGGGATTTGATGTGGTTGTGATAGATAGATCTTCATTAGAACCTACACATGTTCTTGGTCAAACACCTTTATGCGCGGATGGAAGGAAGTGGAAGAGTTTCGGACACTCCAAAAACGAGCAAGTTTATTACCATTTTGATTTTAACGATACCCAACATATTCAAGCCTTCGTAGATCTGATAGATGCCGTGAATCCAGGCGATCATGTATTTATTTCTCATTCCAGCCGAAACCCGGTTGATTTAACCAACCCGAAGGTTCAAGATGCTTTAGAAAAACTGGGTGGAGACGCAAATTTGAAATCCTACCAAACGAAATTAAAGGCAGGCAATGTTCTCATGGGATATGGGAATAAAGGAAGTAATTCAGGCACACTGGAGCTGTTTGCGGAGGAAGATATTAAAAAGGAGTATGTGCTATTACCCGATCAAGTTTATGATGAAGGTAAAAGTTTCGCACCATGTTTTGAAGCAACGCTAAGAGAAGTAGAGAAGGCACAAGAGGTCTTGGATACGAGTGGTAATAACACTCACATACGAACTATTTCAAAACATAGCCGAGTTTTTCCAAATCCGGCTTCGGATTTATTATGGGTGATTACCGAAGCGCCTGAGCAGTCCATACAATTATTTGGATACACAGGCGTTCAGTTAAATATCAATGTATTCCGCCATTCCCATAATTCATATCGATTGAACCTAGATGGCTTGAGCAAGGGTTTATATTTGCTAAAAATTGGCCACGAAACGCATCGAATTATGATTCAATAACGTTCACTTGGTTCTAGAGTTGAAATCGTAATTATTGCAAATTCTTGTAAACAATAGTTTTGCGATAAATCTGGCCGTCGTCTCCTTTTATTTGAACGAATAACATTTGCGCGGGAATAGAGCTGTCTATAGTAAATTTAAATTGACTATCACTCTGCTGGTCTAAATGTGATTCTTGTAAAAGCACACCTAAAGAATTATAAATATATACCTCGGCCTTAGACAAGGAGAACGGAAAAGATACATTTACATTTCCGGTTTCATTAGGATTTGGGTACACTTTTACATCTGGAATCTGTTGCAGGTAGCGAGTATCTGCTTGGGCGTCTTTAATGAGACGTACCTTATAAAGTACCGGGTTTGCCATGGTTTGGGAGATGTTATTATTCGCAAAAGGATTCGGGTCCTCACTGCGAATTCCACCAAATACATACCCCAAAACAACAGAATCTGCAGTTATGGAATTTAAATCAATAATTTCATCATCGATTCTAGGCAGATTTGGATTCGTTAGGAATTCAGCTCCACTTCCTAAAAGTGCAGGCATGGATTCATTCAGTTTATATTCGGAATAATCGCCATTTTTTGACTGAGTTACCAAACTTATGGTTTTAACAAAAGGTACCAAATCATCTTTGATAAGCTTTTCGTTTTCATAATTATATTGTGATAATCCGCCAAGAAATAGCGAGTGCATGTCTTTGTTTTTTGTATCATAAAGTGCAACAGACGCACTGTGATAGTTAGATAAATACTGATTAAAATCAGTAATCGCGGTAATCGTTGTATCGTGAATTTGCACCGGATATAAAAAGGGCAAATCGGCGCCCTTTTGGAAAACGCCTGAAGAAATTAAAAACCCTTTCTTACCGTTTGGGAAAATTTGAGGAACCAGGTTATAATCTCTTCTGCGAAGATGGTTTTCATCGTGTATGGCTGAATAATCGTATACTACTGGGTTATTCCCACTGTTGTTTATTTTGAAGATCCTAACTTCATGCGTATATTCCTGGGTATAGGTAGAATGTCCCATTGGGTTGTATCGACCATCAAATCTGTGTCCACCCACTAAATAAAATTGCTTATTCATATGGGTTAAATGGCCACCCGTGACAGCAAATTTGTCGAATTTAATTTGTTTGATGAACGCGCTAATATCGGATTGGTTTTTTTATAGCGTTTATAATTCCATCAACCGAAATTGTGGTTAAATATTCATAGGTTTTATGATCCGCAGCTGTTGTAGAATACCCATAACCTCCAACGATAAATAAGGTATCTTCTACTTGATGAAAGTTCATGTTCGTGCTGCTCAATTGTTCTACAATCATGGCATTTAACCCATTGAGATCTTTACCCCAAACTTGTTTGGTGACTGGGTTAATTACGTACATTCTCGTGTTTTTGTCGGTTTCGTCAAAGGCAGCAAAAGGTTGTCTCGGATGTATGCCATCTTTACGGCCACCAATTATCAGATATTCATTTTGGCTTTGAGCCATAGCATATGAATGCAGGGCAGGTAAATTCTCAAAAGATTCAGCAATAATTTCAACTCTATAATTCCATTGGGAAAAGATAAAGCCAATTGAAAGGAATGCTAAGATAAACGATACGGATTTCTTCATAGGGGGTATAATTATTCATGCAATTTCAATAATTGTAAGATAAAAAATTATGACAAATGTCACATAAATCGATTTTCTCATGGAAAAACATCCATGAATTTCAAATTACTTTAATTAAATAAGCGCGTATTTAATTTTGTTGTTATTACATGGATTTTATCCATTTAATAACACTCGACTCATTGCTAATAAAGTAAACACCAGGACTCAATTCGGATGCGTCAAATGTTTCTAAATTATGTAATTGGACTTCTCTTATACAAGAACCGTTTACGTCTTTTATTTGCAATTGCAGCGGCTTGTTGCTATTGGTTTTTATGGAGAATGTTGAATTTCCGGGATTGGGGAAAACCGTAAATTCTTGCTTGTTTAGGGTGTTTAAAGAATGGTTGAAAAGGAATTGCTCTTTCGCACTCTTAACTCTTTCTGCAATAAAAGGTTTGATGCCATAGGTATTGTGATCTCCCAAGCCTTTATCGATGCTGTTTTTCCAATCGTTAACCGTATAACCGTAGGTAGAAGGTAATTCGCCGCGATATTGAGGATCTAAGCTAATGGCATTTTCTAATTTTTGATATAAAGAATCTACAAGTGGAAACATATGTTTCTCGTTATAGAATGTTTCAATAGCCTGGAAAATATATCCTTCAAACTGCTTTTTGTAGGCGCTTTGGGCCAATATTGACTCAGTAAGTGGGGCGTTTACATTTGAATTTCCCCAATTATGTATATTACGTTTATTAATATCGTTAACACCCCATTGAACCCCATAGGTGTTATCCATATCGTAAGGGATATACGTAAATTTACCGGTATTGGGGTGATCGTAAATGAAGTAGTTGTTTTTGTTATAGTAGTAATTATCCCAATGTCCAATAAGAACTTCTGCAGCAAGGGCTTTAAGGTAACCATCTACGTTAAAGATGGCTTCAATTTCTTGTGAGAAGGAACTTTCATTTTGGCGATTATTTATTAGGTCAATAAGGGAAACCAAACGGCTGTAATCATCTTCATCTTCGTTTGTTTTCAAATCATAGGCACGCTCTCTTTCGGGTGAGGGATTGATGACATCTTTATAGCTTTGTTCAGAACTGCCTAACCAAGCTAAATCTGCAGGCCAGGTGCACTTGTAGTTATTCCCTTTGTTGGTTCCAAATCGTGTTTTTAAAAAATCTTTATCTACATATTCAACCAAGCTGCGCAACCCGTAGTATTCGCCGTTTATGTAAAGTTTAACATGGTTTGCGCGATTGCATGGAACACCCATTTGACGCATAACATAAGCCGATAAAAATTCTCTCATCATAGATGCATCATTGTGATTTCCATGGATGTAAATGGTCTCCAGGTCTTGATAGGTTTGATTATCAATGATCTTATCGAAATCTATGCGGAGGGATTTTTTAGCGGAAGAACGAGATGTATTACCTTTAAGCCTAATGGTAGCTTGTTTTACAGTGTCTTTTTCATCGTAAACGAAGGTTATGGGGTACCGTTTGTTATTCCATAAACTATCGGGATGTTGGAGTGCTGTAAAATCATTTTCTGGAATAATGATATTAATGGAATGTAGTTTATCATCAAACAAGGTTCCATTACTAGGGTAAAGGGCACTTTGAGAAAAAACCGCACTGCTTTTAAGTATTAAGGCGGTAAAAATAAAGACAATTCGAAACATCTCACGAAGATAGGGAAACCCCAATCTGTCCGTGTTTGTTTATCATCATAATTTATTTGTTGATGGGTTTAACCCAACGTATTTCACTGGGGTAGGAAGCTAACTTTTCAATAAAAGGATTGCACTTTTTATTCATGAAAAGATCGATTTCATCGCAAAGTTTAGAACTGGCTCTTTGTGCATTTAAGATGGCTACTTTACCATTTTCGGTAACCGTACTTGTTTGATGCAGAAGCCCGTGTGCATCGTGTAAAACATCATTCAAGCGTACCGTGCTTTCTTCATAATAGCGGTATCCTTCTGGCAACATAAATTGCAATTTTAAGGCTTCTATTTCTTTAAGTAGCGGTTTTGCCTCTTCCAGTGTTTCCTTTTTAATGCCGTCGGTGTTGAAGTGCAAGTTTTGGATGGTTTTGAGGTTTTCTTGAGCTGTTTTTAAGGATTCGAAAGCCCAATAGGCTTTGCTAATAGACACATTGAGAATGGAATCGTATTTTAATTTTTCTTGGTACGCGTTATTGTCCCATTCTGTTTGATTTGAATTAACAACATCGCATGCCACCATAGTATTGAACTTTAAGGTATCGCCTTCATTGCGTATTACTATTTTATACGTGCCAGGAGCAACCTTCATTCCAGCAGGCAATGTGCTATCTTTTTGGGTGTTTCCATGTGATGGAAAGCGCACGCCATCGCGAATCATACGCCAATTTATAACGTGGTAACCAGCTGTGTCAAAAGCGAAATGATGTTTGCGAATCCGCTGATTGTTGCTGTCGTATATCTCACCTACGAGTTTGATTTTATTCTTTGGCGAAATCAAATGTGAGTCAATAAACATATGAATACGCACATCCGTGTTTTTGTTGGGCGCCCCGAATAAGTCTGCGGTTTGATAATGTTGACCCGAATTGCTCATAAAGTTAGCCAAATAGCCTTTAGAGGTGTGCTCAATTTCTAAAGGAATCTTAAAATCAGAGATTGGATGGCAAAGTTTGTACAAAGGTCTAATATCATCAAAAACCCAAACGCCCCGTCCAAAAGTTCCAACAATTAAATCTTGAAATTGGTTGTTGATTTTCAGATCGGATACGGGAACAGAAGGGAATCCTTGTGTCCATTTATGCCATTTTTGACCGCGATTGAAACTCACCCATAAACCACGATCACTTCCTAAAAACACCAAGTTTTTATCGTTAGGACTAGGAAGTACACACCGAACATAACCCATTTCTTGGTGGATACCTTCAAATTGGATATTATCATTTTCTGTGGTGTTCTTCCAATTTTTACCGCCATCGGTGCTTACAAATAAATAAGATTTCCAATCGTTTTGGCGGTAATTATTGGCAACGGCCCAACATTCTGAACCATCAGCAGAAACCCATAGGTAGGGAATCCAAGCATTTGCGGGTAATCCCTTAATGTTTTTGGAAACCAGTTCCCAGTCTTTACCTCCATTTGTGGTTCGTTGAATGTTGCCATCATCGGTACCAATCCAAATGATATCTTTCACTTTACCCGCTACACCAATGCTAATGATGCTGCAGTAATTCTCAGCGCCGGTAGCATCTACGGTTAAACCACCACTTTTGGCTTGATGTAATTTACTCGAATCGTTTGTAGTTAAGTCAGGGCTGATAATCTTCCAACTCTTACCATTATCGGTTGAATAGTGTAAATATTGACTTCCAAAATACAAACCATTTGGATTATGGGGGTCTACGGACATACCGGCATTCCAATTGAAACGCAGATGTTTTCCTTCGGGATGTTGCGGTTTGATAGGTTCGTTTTGGTGGGTATTCACATTATAATGGTAAACATTACCACCTTGCCACATCGCATAACCTTCCCCTGGTTTGTTGGGTATTGGAGCCACATCAAAACCATCTCCAAACAATACTTCCTGCCATTCGTGGTTTTTTATAGGACCGTTTTTCCAATGAAATGCGGGTCCAATCCAACTACCATTGTCTTGTAAACCGCCGTAAACGTTGTACGGAACTTGATTATCGACATCAATATGATAAAATTGTCCAACCGGAATATTTTCGGCAAATCTCCAGGTTTTACCGCCATCGTAAGAAATTGCAATACCCCCGTCGTTACCGTTAATGATATAATCTGGATCTTCAGGGTGAATTAAAAATGCTTGATGGTCGGGATGAATGGTTCCCCAATTTGCTAGGATATCCCAATGTTCACCAGCATCTCGGCTGTAGCTTACTTGAGACCAAATGGAATACACGCGATCTTCAATTTCTGGATGGGCATAGATTTCATGGTAATAAAAAGGTCTATTTCCTGCATTTTCATGATCGGTTACAAATCGCCAATGTTCTCCACCGTCGTTGCTTCGGTAAAATCCTGATTTATTTGCTTCAATTATGGCATAAACCCTTTTGGTATTTGATTTGGGAATGGCCAAACCAATTCTGCCCAATTCTCCTTTGGGAAGACCGTTATCGGAACTTAACCTTTTCCAGGTATTACCTCCATCGTAGGTAACATGAAGTCCACTTCCGCTTCCACCGCTTCTGAAGGTCCATGGTTTCCTTTCAAAATCATAAAGTGCCGCAAATAGTTTTTGAGGATTTTGAGGATCCATTATTAGTTCGGCACATCCGGTAGAGTTATTATTGAATAATACGCGCTCCCAATTTTCACCTCCATCGTTACTTCTGTAAACCCCTCTTTCGGGATGTGAGCCCCATATACTGCCAAATGCAGCTACAAACAACTGTTTGGGATTATTAGGATTAATTACGATGCGATGAATGTTACGGGTTGCCTCTAGTCCCATACATTTCCATGTTTTGCCCCCGTCTAAGCTGCGATAAATACCTTTACCCGAATTGTGACTGTTTCTGGGATTTCCTTCTCCTGTTCCCGCCCAAATTTCATCGGGATTCTGTGGATTGATAGCCAAAGCACCAATGCTTTGTACATCCATTTTATCAAAAATGGGTTTCCATGAAAGTCCGCCATTTTCACTTTTCCAAATTCCTCCACTTGCTGCACCGATGTATACCGTATTTCTATCGGGTTTGTTATATAGATTTTTATGAGGAACGGCTATGGCAGTAATTCGACCACTAGTAGCCGCGGGGCCAATATTGCGTTTTGTAACGTGGGTTAATATGGCATCCTTTTTAAATTTCCATTCAGAATTGGATAGGGTTTCAACCGAAATTTCGCGATTAATACGACGATTTTGTGCTTTAGAAACTGATATTAGACCCAAAAGGGAAATGTACAACGGGAAGTATTTGACTTTCATGGTGATTGACAAATATAAGTTTTCAGGGCATTAAAAACTCAACTACGAATTCAAAATAAATTCGTCCTTTTTAGCGGTTTATTATTG
The DNA here is from genome assembly GCA_943789135.1 of uncultured Bacteroidia bacterium. Classification (GTDB taxonomy): domain Bacteria; phylum Bacteroidota; class Bacteroidia; order NS11-12g; family UBA955; genus VMCP01. The sequence continues at coordinate 47,189 of CALSSY010000003.1, read as the reverse complement.
AAATTTATCTGTATAATTTGGAATTGGTTCGATACTTTGCTAATTTGAGTTTGACAATAAATTTTGTTTCACCTTAAAATCAGCTATTATGAGCCAGAAAAAATCAGACAAAGGAAAATTATTTAAAAAACTTCACCAACTTCAAAAGCGTATGACACGTATGAATGAACACGATGGGCATTCGGAAGGGAAGTATAAAATCCGACAGTCTCGAATTAGTAATTTACTTGAGGCCATAAAAGGAAGTGGTCGAAAAACAAGACCAATTTAAGAACATGATAATTTTAAGTAGGCCGTCTTTATTTCAAAGGCGGCCTTTTTTTTTGATATGCACATAAAAGATTAACAACCTATTTTTGTTAAATGGTATCGGTTATGAAAAGGTTCCTTATCGTCTTCTTAATGACATTGAGCTTTGTATCTGCAATTGCTCAAAGCCAACAGGACAGCTTATTCATTCGTAAGATTTATGATGAAGCCCTATTACGTGGTCATGCTTACGCTCGTTTGGGACAATTGTGCAAGAATATTGGTCCAAGATTAAGTGGTTCCGATGAGGCCGAAAAAGGCATAGAATGGGCAGTAGCCATGTTAAAAACGTATGGTTTTGATTCGGTTTACAAACAGCCGGTTATGGTACCTCGATGGGAAAGAGGCGAACGAGAGCCCCTATTTATACAATCATGGTATTTGGTTTCTTTATTGGGGAGACTTGAAAGCGGTCAAATTGCAAAATCTCAATTGGAAATAAATAAAAGTGTTTATAATTTATCTCCTGACCCGTCAATGGAATGCAGCGGTTATTTAAATTGGTTGGTTAATCAAAACATAAATTTCAGAACCGTAGACAATCGGATCCCAGAAAATACCTTATTTCCAATGGAAGTATCGGCATTAGGTGGAAGCATCGGAGGAAAGGTCAAGGCCAGAATTGTGATTATTCGCAACAAAGCTGAATTGGATAGCCTAGGAGCTTTGGGCAACCTGCGGGATAAAATAGTATTATTGAATAGGCCCTTTGAAGAAGATTTTATCAAAACATTTAAAGCTTATGGTTCCTGTGTATCTCAACGTGTTTATGGTGCAATTTGGGCGGCACCTTACGGCGTAAAAGCCGTATTGATACGAAGTTTGAGTAATAGTTGTGATATGCACCCCCATACAGGCGTTACTTATTACAGTGACACCATTGCGAAGATTCCAATTGCTGCGGTATCCACGGCATCGGCAGACGCTTTATCCTTTTTGGCAAAACACGATCCCAATATGGAAATTTCAATTTCATTAAATTGTAAAATGTTGCCCGATCGGTTAAGTGCGAATGTTTGCGCTGAAATAAGGGGAAATAAAAATGCCCATAATATCATTGCGTTCGGTGGGCATTTTGATAGTTGGGATGAAGGTGAAGGCGCTCATGACGATGGGGCCGGTATCATGCATTGTTTTGAAGCTTTACGGATTCTAAAGTCTCTTAATTATAAACCTCAAAATACGCTGCGGGTAGTTTTTTGGATCAACGAAGAAAATGGTACACGTGGTGCCAATGAATACGCACGACTGTCTAAAGAAAACCCCGAAAATCACATTGCGGCATTTGAGAGTGACAGAGGTGGTTTTACACCTCGAGGCTTCGGATTGGACTCAGCCCTTATGGAAATTTTTGAACCCTATAAACCTTTGTTGGCAGAATATGGTTTAACTGACTGGGAAAAAGGAGGTGGAGGGGTGGACATTGGTCCACTAAAGAAGGACAATCCTAAATTACCATTAGGGGCATTGGCACCAGATTCACAGCGATACTTTGATGTGCATCATGCCGAAACTGATGTATTTGAAAATGTAAATAAACGAGAATTACATCTTGGTGCGGCCGCTGTTGCGACATGGGTTTATATAACCGATTGTAATTTAAGCAGTCACTAAATTAGAAATTTCCTTTTGGCTTCCCATCAAACGCATCCAACGCAAATGGGAACCAATGGCATACCAAAAAGTGGGCATTTCGCTGTATTTAACGCCGTATTTTTCACAAGTGCGTTTTAATATCGGATTGATATTGGGGTAATGTACATGTGAAATTTTTGGAAATAAATGGTGTTCAACTTGAAAATTAAGGCCACCCATAAACCAGGTAGCGATAATTGATTTTGTAGCAAAATTATTAGTTGTTAAAACTTGGTGTACCGCCCATTCGTTGGCAATTTTATCATCGGTTTCACTGTATTCAAGCGAGTCTTCAAAATGCATACCTTCAACAGCATGAGCCAACTGGAATACAACAGATAACAAAATACCCAAAACAACATGCAGCGTTAAGAACATCATTGTTCCATGAAAGGCACCGAAATAATAAATGGGAGCTAGTATATAGATACCTACGTAGAGTAGTTTAAATCCCCAAAAGGTTAAATGATCGGTTGCTTTCATTTTTGGCATCGATTGATGGTTTACTTTTCCTTTGGCGTATTTAATACTATCGTTTCCAAAGAGCCACCATATCGTTGAAATTGCGTACAATCCAAACATGTAAATGTGTTGATATTTATGCGCCGGTTTGAATGTTTGTGTTGGACAATGACGCAGCATCGGGGATTTAGCAATGTCGTCATCTACCCCGTCAACATTGGTCCAAGTGTGATGCAAAACATTGTGTTTGAACTTCCAAATTGGGGCGTGTGAACCCAATAGTCCGATTGAATGCTGGAAAATATTATTAACCCAGGGCTTTTCAGAAAAACTACCATGGCATGCATCGTGCATCACATTGAATCCGGTGAAAGCATGCATTACCCCAATTAAGCCAAAAACAAAATAGTTGATCCACAATGGTGTATTTTCCCAATAAGCTGTAGAATAAGAAAACGCAAGCAATGCGGGTACTGTAATCAATGCAAAAGCCGTTTTTCGGTACAATTTACCGTTACCGGTTTTTGAAATTCTGTTTTTAGAGAAATATTGGTCAATTTCCTGACGCAATTCTGCATAGAAATTATTGCCATTGTGTGCAAATCCTGGTTTGAATGTTGTCATGATAATTGCAAGATACGAAGAATCGATTTTATATGGCCTGAATAACGAGTTAATTAACCCTTTTGTAGAGGTATTCAAAGGATTATTGTATTCAAAAGCCCTATTTTTGTTTTTATTGATATCAGATGGATTTAGTAGAAAACGGTAATATCGACATTTTTGTAAAACGGCATCCATGGGAATTAGCGCGATATGCCATTATTAGGGAAAAGGTACGTAAAATGCTTGCGACCATTCCTGAAGGTGTGAAGCCTGTGCTCGTGGATATAGGTTGTGGTGATGCTTACGTGGTACAAAAATTATACAATGAATTTATTTCAAGTTGGGATGATAATCCTTCCAATTCAAGTGTTTTTGCCATCGATATCAATTTTACACCGGAGAATATCAAAACCTTGAAATCGGTGAACGATAAGGTTCTCTATTTGCAAAATATTGAGGAATTAGAAATCAGAACCGAATGTGCTTATATTGTATTGCTGAATGACGTTATAGAGCACATAGACGATCATCTGGGCTTTGTGAACATATTAGATGCTCATTTTAAAAAGGTTCATTCTTTCCAATTGTTTATTACCGTTCCGGCCTACCAACATTTGTTTTCCAATCACGATATTGATTTGGGACATTTCCGTCGGTATAAGGTCGATCAACTCAAAGCGTATGCAACGCAATTATCCGCCGAAATAAGCGAATCGGGATACTTTTTCTTCAGTTTGTTTTTGGCAAGATCGGTGGTAAAAATATTCGAACCACCTATTGATGAAAACCGACAAGGTATTGGTGTGTCGGCATGGAAGGGTGGAGCTTTGGGCACTTTTTTGTTTCGCTCAATTCTGACTATTGATTATCAAATAGGCTCCTTGCTAAGAAAAGTTGGAATTGACATTCCCGGACTTTCAACCTATATAATTATTAAACGATAATCATGAAATCTGCCTGTTTAATACCCTGTTATAACGAGTCAGCCCGTTTGGATATTAGCAGGTATAAAAAATTGATTTCTCAATATAAAGAAATCGATTTTTACTTACTTAATGACGGTTCTACAGATAACACGGCGGAACGACTGGTAGAATTATCAAAAGGCCACGATAATGTTTTTGTTGAGGATTATAAAGTCAACAAAGGAAAAGCCGAAGTAATCAGAGCATCAATGTTGTCTTTGATAAACTCAGAGTATGATTATATTGGTTATTTGGATGCGGATTTTGCAACACCATTCGAGGAATTTGATCGTTTGTTGCAAATAACCAAACAGTATCAATACGATATTATTTTTGGCTCTCGAGTAAAGTTAAAAGGCTGGCAAATTGAAAGGAACCCCATCCGACATTGGTTTTCAAGAATTGTATTAACCATAGTAGACAGTTTGTTTCGATTGGAAATTTATGACACCCAATGCGGTTGTAAGATTTTCAAAAGATCCGTAATTACAGATTGTTTTACCGATTCGTTTGTGACCAAGTGGTTGTTCGATATCGAGGTTTTCATTCGTTACACCCGAAGTACAAAATCGGCAAACATTATGGAAATGCCTTTGGTGAAATGGAAAGAAATAAAAGGAAGCAAACTAAAATTGAGTGACTTTTTGCAAGTGCCTTTGAATATATTACAACTGGTTCGACGTTATGGCCGCCGGAATTAGTCTTTAATTAAGAAGGGCGTTTTCCCATCGGTAACAATCACTTTTGCATTGGGAGACATACTCAATTCCCGAAATGCATCGATACTGCGAATTTTTAATATTTCGGCTTTAGAACTTTGACGTTGCTAAAATGTTACTAGTCTATGACATCGAACAATTGGGTTAATCATCAAACATATTTGGAAAAAACCTTTCACTTTAACAGTTTCTTGAAGGCTATCGAATTCATGAATGATGCCTCAAAAGAAATTGAAATTTTAAATCATCATCCTGAGTGGAGTAACGTGTATAATAAGGTGCATGTTGTATTGAGAACCCACGATGCAGGTAATCGTATTACAGATTTAGATTACAGGCTGGCAGAAGTATTAGATAAGGTGTTCGAGAAACTAGAGCATCCACGTTAAACAGGAGTTGATTTAAATTGGATAGAATAAGGCGAATGAGATCCATATTTCATGGAATATTTAAACCATCTGTTTAATTGTTTAAACAAACAAATGCGAAAGTTATTTATATTTGGTGTATGGGAATTAAAAGAAGGAATTTTTTAACACGATTGGGTTTAGGGCTTGGAGCGGCTGTTACGGCTTCTTTTGAGAGCGCTACCCACTCTATAAAAAAGAAAATGGAGGCTTTCGAACCCATTATTGAAATCAAGCCGATGGGTTTTCAATGGGATACCTTGGATCCATTCTTATTTTGCGTGCATCATGAAGATAACTTCCCCAAAGGAAATGAAAATATGGGCCCAGCAGATTCCCTTGCAGGAAGAAGTTTAGGGGATGATTTTATCATTAAAGATGGATATAGAATGTATCACGGGAAGAAGGTTCCCGGATTTCCAGGACACCCTCATCGCGGTTTTGAAACGGTTACCATTGTAAGAAAGGGGCTTGTAGATCACGCCGATTCTATGGGTGCTGCTGGCAGGTATGGAAACGGAGATGTACAATGGATGACGGCGGGTAGTGGCGTTCAACATTCAGAGATGTTTCCTTTATTGAGAAAAGACAAAGACAATCCCTTAGAACTTTTTCAAATCTGGATTAATTTGCCACGACGGAATAAAATGTCGAACCCGCATTTTTCAATGCTTTGGTCAGAGAAAATTCCCAAATTGCAGCTTGAAAATCAAAATAAAAAAACCACCCAAATTGAAATAATTGCAGGGAATTTTGGCAAAACCCAAAGCCTAAATCCGCCTCCAAATTCTTGGGCATTTGACCGCAAAAACGAAGTGGCTATTTGGAACGTGATTATGGAAAAAGGTGCTACCGTAAATTTGCCAAAAGCAGCGCCGGGTGTGAATCGGATGTTATATTTCTATGAAGGTACTTCCTTAAAAATAGAAGGAAGGGCAGTTAGCGCGTATAAATCGGTACGTTTGCGCTCAGAACAAGAAACGGAGATTTTAGCAGCATCTGAAAACTGTAAATTTTTGGTTTTACAAGGTCGCCCAATCTCTGAACCTGTGATGCAATATGGACCTTTTGTTATGAATACAAAGCAGGAGATTCAGCAAGCGTTTGAAGACTATCATAGAACCCAATATGGGGGTTGGCCTTGGCCGCGATACGATCAGGTTCACGACCGGAGTAAAGGCAGGTTTGCGAAGTTTGCAGATGGACGGATTGAGAAACCCGCTTGAGGGGTTTCTGTCGATTATTTCAATAAATCCAATCCCATTTCTTGGAGCCTACGGTAATCACGTTTGAAAACATAATTAAACTCAGCTACTTTCCTTTTGATGTTTTTTTGTAGGAATTGATGCGTGTAACGTACAATAAAGGTGTGGCCCCCAAGTGCATCTGCAGCATTTCCCAAGTCGAAGCCATAGCCATAGCCAATTTGAAAAGTTCCGATTACTGTAAGTCCCAATTCTGGTCTGATTACGAGGGTTGTTTGATTGTCTGGCTTCCTTAATATTTCAGATTCAATTCCCCAAAATGTGAATAGTTTAGACTTAGAATATCCAATATTCAAACCTATGTTAGGTTCAAATTCTTTGGAAGGAGTTAGCGTAATTCCCGCGTGAAGGTTGCTATAAGCACTCGGTTTGAATAGATTTCTTTTGCCGTAACCCAGGCCTAAATAATACAGACTGACTCCTTGATAGGAATAGCCCATATAGGGGTGGTAACCATTCATTTCAAACAAGGAAGAGTAATCTCTTTTAACCATTTGATAGACTTCTCGGCTGTATTTAATTGCCTTAATAATCTTTTGAACGTCTCTTTTACTGAACTTATGAGTTGCCCATTGGGACTCGTTTAATGTGTCGTTGAGATTCGGGTTAACGCTGCTATCTTGGATGGTATTCGAGTTTTGATTTGTATTAAGGGCCTCGGTGTCTTGTGCATGAATTGCTTGAGCGTAAAAGAAAAATAATAATAGAGTGAGTCGAAATAGGTTTTGTAGCATAAGTGGAAATTAAAGCACCTCAAAAATAGGATTTATTAAGGCAATAATAGTGAAAGCTCCCCCCAAAAAGAGTACACTTTTAAAATGGAAAAACCAGAAACTTAAGATGCACCAAACATGAAGCAACCACGATTCAGTCCTGTTCAGATTGTTGGCCTTCCAATTAAATCGTGTGGTTAATGATAAAATTAAAAGGAGTGCAATATGGTAGCCCCGACAGGAATCGAACCTGTATCAAATGTTTAGGAAACATCTATTCTATCCATTGAACTACGGGGCCAAGGAGTGCAAAAATACGAAGGGTTTGGGACAAATACCCTAAAAAGACAACCCTACGCTGAATTTTAACGCTTCAGAAAAGCGGTATACTTTGGCGATGTAAGTGGGATTAAAAGGATCTAGAATCACAAAAAAGGCTACTTGCTGCGTTTGATACCCTATATCGACACTCAAATTTGAATTTTTTAATTTAAAATCCATTCCAATTCGTGGATCAATCAAAAATCCGGAGTTGTCAATACCATTACTAACATTTAAAGAATATCCACTGGATAAACGCACAAAGGGAGATATCTCATTTTGATTGATGCGATAACGCCAATCTAACAACAGAGGCACCATTGTCATATTGATTTCTTCAAAATGCCGGATACCGGTTCCAATGCCAACGTAATGGTTAGCATTTAAATTTTTCCCATAAACCCAATTGAAACAAAATACATTCAACCCATATTTGCCACTTTCCAACCCATAACCTAAAGAAATATTAGACTCATAAATGGATGGCTTTACCTTGGCTTTGGGTTGTGGATTTTCAAGATTACTGGAATTTAAATCTCTTTTAACACGATCAATATCGCTTATTTTAAATACGAAAATATTGTCATTAGCCTGAATCGTAATGCTTTCATTAGGAATCCATTCGATTATGGTACCCTTGATTATCGAACCGTTTTTTAGATAAACGATTTCTTTTGAGCTTGTAGACTGAGCAAAAAGACTTCCAACTGTTACCAATAAAAGAATGGCGAGAATTGATGATTTAAGTTTCATAGGAATTATTAGGGTTATTGTTGAAAAGGATTTCCCCATTTTGTATCGGTATAAACGGCATTGCCACTAAGCGTTTGTAAAAAAGCGATAATTTGTTGCCGTTCGGTGGGGGTAACGTTCAACTGTTGTGGAAGGGCTCTCGGGGTAAGTCTAGGGTCTATTTGATTGTTTCCAGGTCTAATTATAATACGGTTGTAGTGACCAATAACCGATGCCAAGGAATTTAAAGAACCTGTATGCATAAAGGGCCCATTGGGTTCTCCTTGTGGATTGACCAAGTCGCGAAGACTTGGACTACGCGTATTATCGAGGTCTAATAATGCAGGATTGACTAAATTTCCAACGAAACCATTATTTCTCGTGTTTGGATCTATATCAAATTCTGGTGCACGGTGACATCCGCCGCAACCCAATCCTCCGGCAATTCGTTGACTTGAATCGTTAAAAATCGGAGGAGCTGAGAACAATTGCAGTCCGGCATTTTCATCTGTACTAAAATTGGGTAAAGGTCGGTTGTTATCGTTAACGCCGATTTGACGCCTACCTTCATCGTATTTTGAATCAAAAGATTGAATGCTGCGAACAAATGCACCTAAACACTCTTTTAAGTGCGTTTCTGTAAGTATGTTTTTTCCATTGGGTTTGTTATACGCCCAAGCGCTCAGCTCTTGATAATAATCCAATGAATTTAATTTAGTAATCAAATCGCTTATGTTCTCATCCCCATCAGTTCCGCTGAATCCCATTTCAATATGGTCTTGAATCGGTTGGGTAGTTTGTTCTTCTAAAGAAGCGGCTCTTTCGTTCCAAAAGAACTTTGACTCTCGGGCAAATCGAGCGTTGATAAGTCGCATAGAATGCCTTCCCGTTAATCCATTTACACCAGAACTTCGAACTGCAGTATCGCTAAATGCAAATTCTTGGTGATGGCAAGACGCACAAGCTATAGTGCCATTTTTACTGAGTGCCTTATCGTAAAATAGCACCCGTCCTAAAGTGGCTTTTTTATCGTCAATTACCCCTCCATTATCAGCCCTGATATAAGCCGGAATTTCTTGGTTGCTATAATTTTCTATTTGATCAAATTGAATATTTGACCCAAAAACCCGCTTGATCGCTACATCTGTGTAACTTGAATTTTGAGGGTCTTCACCTTTTTCTGTACAATGAAAACTGTTAATGAGCGTAAAAACAGTGGCTAATCCTAGTATTAGGGATTTTATAATTGGAGATTTCATTATTGTTAAATAGGACTTTAATTGAGGTGTTGGGGTTGGATTCTTCTTGGTTAAAAGAGGTCAAAAGTGCATCAAAATTCTGAATATTTACCAATCTTTTGTATTTAATTCTAGACGCATGTCCTAAGGATTTATTAAAAATAGTTAATCTTGAAGCCTTATTTATGTTGACTTTTTTTACTAAAAACCCAGCCTTATCAATTATTGGGATTGTGTTTGGCACTCTTGTACTTTGGCCTGTTCTACATAATTTAAGCAGTGAGAATGATTTTGATTTGTTTATGATGGCGGCTCAAAAATGGAAATTACAAGAGCCCGTCTATAAAAACGCGATTATTCATGGTAGGTTTTATTACTACTCGCCTTTGTTTGTGACCCTTTTACAACCGTTTTTATGGCTGAGTGATTTTCAAACAGAAACAACTTCAATATTTGCGGGGTATGCTTGGTCAATCATCACGGCCAAAGCCTTTTGGTCTGTTTTTAATTTATACATTCTGTATTATTTTATTGGTGAATTGAACCAACGGTTGCAGTTTGAGTCGAGACAAACCCGCAATTGGTTTTGGGGTTTAGCGCTATTTTTATGTTACCGTTGGGTCTTTTTAAATTTGTGGCACAGCCAACTTACGCTCTTTCTTTTATGGGCCATGTATCATTCTGCCTTGCCGAAACACAAAAATATTTACAGCCAATGGTGGTCGATAATTGCCGGCATTAATATTAAAATTGTTCCGGGTTTATGGTTACTAAAAATGGGTTTTGAAAAAAAATTAGAAGAGATTGCTTGGATCTGTGCTGGTTTTATTTTATTGCTGTTTATACCCATATTTTTCTTTCCTTCTGGATATGTGATTGAAGAAACAATGGAATGGGTACAGCGCATTAATCCTTTTAAATCACAACATGTTATAACTCTGGGAGAAGGAGGTTTCATCGATGTGGCATCTTTGGTTGTAAAGTATTTTACTCGCGTAACACTTGAGAACGAACCAACAGTTGCTTTAGCTGATTGGGGCCTTACTCCTATATTTTGGGTCTCTCAAATCATGCGAGTGTTGATTCTCGGAGGAATTTTATTTCTGTGGAAGCTGATTTTAAAATCGAAAGTATACGAGCCCTCCCTTTTAATATTTGCGCTATTTTCGATGGGAATACCATTGATATTTCCTCATCAAAGAGATTATTCCTTGGCGTTTCTTATACCGGCCGTACTTTATTTGGTTTATGCGTATGTGACTCAATTATATTGGATGAATACTGTACTATCGGCATTAACCTTTGTTTCCCTCGTTCTCATGGGAAATGTGCTATTTTTTGAAATATTTTCTTACGAAATGCGCGTTTGGCTTATTGGTGTGAGACTGCAAGGGCTTGGTGCATTGATGTTTTATCTGTGCTTTGGAGCCTTTGTTTTCGATTATTGTAGAGATACAAGATTAACCGATAAACCTGAAAATGATCAATCTTATTTAAGGTAAATCAACGATTTAAATTTTATAATTCAATTGAATCTGATACATACGGGGGGCAGACATATCGGCAGGTCGGCCCATGTATAATTGTTGTGTTAGATTGCGAATTTGAACCATGAAATCCAAGTTTTTATTTAAGGTTATTCCTGCTCGTAAATCGAAAATATGTGCATCAATTTTTCCGTTTCTATATTGATCGGAAACTCCTTTGATCACCGCGTCTTCCAAAAATATTTTGTCTACATTTTCAAATCCACTTTCGTATCGATAACTGATTCCCAGAACAAAAGGATTCACGTTGTATTCAACATCACCGCGAATTATATGGCGATTGCGGTACTTCATAAATGGCGTTGGATCACTCGCCAAATCTGCATAGGTCAAAGCGGTTCCCGAAAGCGTTTGTTCGGGGTTCTGAACCAAAGGCAATGAATATGTGTAACCTAGAAACCACCTAATTTGTTGTTTGTTAATGTTTAAATTTCCACCACTCTCGATTTCAAAGCCTTGAATTGAAGCGGGGCTCACATTTATCGACTTGAAACCGATTCCTCCCTTCCAATTGTTGAAGGTATACTCCATTAGGTTTTGAACATTCAGTCGATAATACGAAAGATCGGCATATCCGGTAAATAATTTTCCAGAACGATTGATTTTAAAACCTTGTTTGATTCCAATTTCAAAATTCTGAGAAGTTTCAGGCTCTAATTCAGGATTGGGCAGAACAAAAACATTTCCCGTTGAAGTTTTCGTGAAAAGTTCAGCCATTGAGGGGAATCTGAAACCTTCGCCGTAAGAAGCGCGCCAAAAGGTTGCTTTTCCGAGCTGTTTATTCAAACCGGCCCTAAACACGGGTTTTTGACGGTTTTTATCGTCGAGTTGAAAATACTCGTATCTGGAACCAAGCTCAACTATCCAACCCCTGCTTTTGAATGTTAATTGGCTATATCCTGCGTGATTACGGGCTTTATGGTCGCCTAAAAACAGCGGGCTCTGAGACAGGGTATAAGAATTAACCAAGCCACCTGTGAAATTCAAAAAGCGGTTGAATGTTTTACTGCTGCGCCATTCGGAATAGTAATATTGACTTTGATTGTCTTGATTGTTGTTAGGATCACCATTATCAATATCATTTTTAACTGCAAAATATCGATTTTGAAACGTGTGTTTCCAGTTTCCATTCCACTCCAAAATTGGATCAAGGTAAAAGCGACTTCCCGTGTTTTTGGTAACCGCATTACCCAGAGAATTATAGGCTTTTTTGTTGTCCTCCCAAAGAAGAAATGAACCACTTTGACCCCGTTGAATGTTTCCGTTAAGCCATAATTTAAGCTTTTTTGACCAGGCAGGTTCGTAGCCATACCTCCAACCTATCCGAACGCGATTATCAAAATCTCCCATTCGATAACTATCGTCATTTAATTGATTCCAATTGAATGAAATGGAATGGCTTCCAACTTTCTTCCGATAGAATCCATTGATTCCATATAAAAATTGACTTTCACCGTTGAATTTGAGGCTTTCCGGGGTTTCGTATGCTCCTCCAATCATGGTAATTTGCCCTTCTCCTTTTGGGGTAATTGGAGCAGAACGCATATTCACAACTCCATTCACAGCGGACGAACCGTATAAAACAGAACCGGCATTTTTTATGACTTCTACACTATTGATTCCTTCACTCGGGAGAAAACTGAAAGGTACAGAACCCGCATCACCGGATAACATAGGCATGTCGTCGATACAAACCATAACTCTGGAACCTGCCCCATAACTCCAACCGCTCCCGTTCCGGATGTTTATTTGATCGTCATTGATTACTACCCCCGGAACTTGTTCCAAAGCGGAGTTGATATTGGTTGTAATTTTATTTTCGATCAAATAAGGTTTCAAAATTGAGAGCCCAACTGTACTCTCTTTGATTTTTGTGAAACCTTTGTTGGTGCTGATGACAACACCATCCAGATAATCAAAATTCACCAATTTAATGGTGTCGGATATAGATTGAAAACCTTGCTTCGAATTCTTTGATATAGGTGGGTTTTCTTGATTAACATTGCTTTCTGTGGCTTGAGCCGATAACGATACGGTTGATAGAATGGCAAGAAGCACAGAAAAATGTTTCACGTTTTTGGTTTTACTTGTAACTTCGTGAAAATAATCCTCAGGAATATGATACGCAAATTCATTTTCGCCAGCTTATGTCTAACGGCGACATTTATGGTTCAACCATTGTGGTCACAAGATTGCACCCCGGTTACACTTTCTGAGCCAGGTATTTTACCGGAAGCCCTTCCATTTGCTCAAAAAGGTCAGGCATATAGCGAAACCATTTCGGTGTTGTTATTTTCGGATACCATGGTTGAAGCTAACGGACAAACCGTGAAAGCCGTAATCGATTCAATGGTTTTATTGGATGTTCTTGGTTTACCTTCAGGTGTTACATACAGATGTAAAGACGGAATAAACAAGTTTTTACCCTTAACGCCAAGCTGTATTTCCGTTTATGGAACACCAACGGAAGAAGGTACATTCCCATTGGAAATTCCTGTTATGAGTTATGCAAAAGTTTTTGGATTTGTTTCTATTAATCAAGGTGATACAATTAGAAATTATGTGCTAAATGTTTTTGATGGTGGCGCATCCTTATCAAAAGTGAACTTAAATGAATTGAATATCTTTCCAAATCCTAGCAATGCCCAGGTATCGGTATTAAGCAAAGAGATTCCAACGGTTTTCTCGTTTAACGGGGTGGAAATGAATTTAAATTGGGATAAGAACGGATCTGTTTTCCAAACGTCAGTGGCAAATTTACCTGCGGGATTATACATCATGAGGGCGAATGGGCGTTCAGCTAGATTTGTGAAGCCATAATGAGTAAAGACGCATTTTTTGTCAAAATTCCTAAGCAAAAAGCGGAATTACCGGCCGTTTTAGTCTTGTTGGTTATTTTTCTTGTGGGTTTTGCGTTTCACTACGATTTTTTCAGTTGGACAGGTGGTTTCATTTATTCGGCTTTGGCACTGCCATTGTTGATGTGGATCTATCAAAAGCGTAAAGGAGATTATTTTGTCCGGGTTAATCACGAAGGCATTGCTTGGAGAGAACATTTTTTCTCGAGTTACACGTTTATTCCTTGGAAATTTGTTCAGCGAATTGATTATTTGGTTTTCGAAATTAATTTTATGCTAAAGGAAACCGCTCAAGTCGTTTGTTTCGCAACCAGTGGATTAACCGAAGATCAAACGGAAGATTTAAAACAGACTATTTCGGATATCATACAAGAAAGAATAGAGCAGGAGAATCATGACGTTTAAACCAAATTTTGATTTTTTAGAAGAACTACAGTGGAGAGGATTGTTGCACGACAGCATTCCGGGAACCGATGAATTATTAAATAAAGAACGCGTTGCGGCCTACATAGGTTTCGATCCAACTGCAGACTCCCTGCACATTGGCAATATGGTGCCCATCATGTTGCTTACCCTATTTCAAAGGGCGGGACATACACCAGTGGTTTTAGTTGGTGGTGCAACGGGTAGAGTTGGAGATCCAAGCGGAAAATCAACAGAAAGGCAGCTTTTAGATAGTGATGCAATCCAGAGAAATCTTGATGGTCAAAAAGCACAATTGATGCGTTTTTTAGATTTTGAAAATGGTGAAAACAAAGCAGTTGTTGTAAACAATTACGATTGGTTTAAAGAGTGGTCTTTTTTAGATTTTATTCGCGATGTTGGTAAACATATAACGGTGAGTTATATGATGAGTAAAGACAGCGTTAAAAATCGTTTGGAAGCAGGAGGATTATCTTTCACCGAGTTCACGTATCAACTTGTTCAGGGATACGATTTTTTACATCTGTATCGCGAAATGGGCGTAAAACTCCAAATGGGTGGAAGTGATCAATGGGGGAATATCACAACAGGTACGGAATTAATTCGCAAGACCATTCAAGGTGATGCTTTTGCCATAACAGCGCCCTTAGTTACCAAATCTGATGGAACAAAATTCGGTAAGAGTGAAGGAGGTAATGTATGGTTAGATCCTTCTAAAACTCCCGTATTTTCTTTTTATCAATTTTGGTTAAATATTGGCGATGAGGATGCGATAAAGTTTATAAAAATTTATTCGCTTAAATCGCGTGAAGAAATTCAATCTTTAATTGATGCTCATTCAGGCCAAGAGTATCTGAGAAGTTTACAAAAAGCCTTGGCTGAAGAAATGACCGTTCGTGTTCATGGTGAATTGGCTTTAGAATTGGCCCAAAAAGCAACCCAAGTATTTTTTGGAAATGGAAGCGAAGAGGATTTGCGTGCTTTAGATGAAGCAACACTCTCAGCATCATTGGAAGGAATGGATACATTTAATCTGGATCTGAAAAAATTAGAATCGGGTCTAAATATTTTGGATTTATTAGCAGTTGAAACCTCTATTTTTTCTTCTAAAGGGGAAGCTCGTAAAATGGTTCAAGCCAATGGCTTTTCTTTAAATAAGTCGAAGTTGAGTGATATTGATTATTCAATTGGATCTTCTGATGTATTACATGGTAAATATATCATTGCGCAAAAAGGCAAGAAGAACTATTTTGTTATCTCATTAAATTAATAATTACACTTTTTATTCGCCCCGATAAGATTGTATCTTTGAGGGTATGAAGGGAATCATTTTAGCCGGCGGTTCAGGTACACGTTTGTATCCGCTTACCATGGCTGTAAGCAAGCAGCTTATGCCGGTTTACGACAAACCCATGATTTATTATCCCCTTTCCGTCTTAATGATGGCGGGAATTCGCGAAATACTCATCATTTCTACACCGCATGATTTACCTCATTTCCAAAGACTTTTAGGAGATGGAAGTCGCATTGGTTGTCGATTTGAATATACGGTTCAACCCTCACCTGATGGTTTGGCGCAAGCTTTCGTTTTGGGGGAATCTTTCATTGGAAACGATGATGTTGCATTAATTTTAGGAGATAATATTTTTTACGGAAGTCACCTCAATGAAACATTGAAGAGTTGCCGCAATCCACAAGGAGGTATTGTTTTTGCCTATCATGTTTCAGATCCAGAACGCTATGGTGTTGTCGAGTTTGACTCTGAATTGAAAGCATTGAGTATAGAAGAAAAGCCAAGCGAACCTAAATCAAGTTTTGCCGTTCCGGGTTTGTATTTTTACGATAATTCTGTTGTGGAAGTTGCCAAAAACTTGAAGCCTTCACCAAGAGGAGAACTTGAGATTACAGATGTGAATAAACATTATTTGGCCAATGGCAACCTGTCTGTTCGTATTTTGAGTCGTGGTACTGCTTGGTTGGATACCGGAACATTTAGTTCATTAATGCAAGCAGGACAATTTGTAGAGGTTATAGAAGAGCGACAAGGATTGAAGGTAGGATGTATTGAAGAAATTGCTTGGAGACAAGGCTTCATCGATTCCGATACTTTAATTGAAATTGCCCAACCTTTAAAAAAGAGTGGTTATGGCGATTATCTTGAAAAAATCATTCACATTCAAACCTATTAAATTGAAATAATTATGGTTAACTCTCGTTTGTCTATTGTGAAGTCTAAAATCAGCGATTTGGTGTCGCGTTTTAGACAAGTGCAATCAGAAAACGAGGCGTTATCTGTTCGAGTGGAAAATCTGGAAACCCATATTTTAGAATTAAAAAACAAAATAGAGAGCAATATTGGGTCTGAGGACTTTTCAGGGGAGCAAGAGTTATTGGCAAAAAAAGATACCATAATTGAAAATCTTGAATTGGAAAAAGAACGTGCCGAAAATAAGGTTCGAGAATTGGAAGAAATGCTCATGTTAAAGGACAATACTTTACAGGTGCAAAAAAATACGATTAACGAATTAACCGAACAGAATAAATTGATTAAACTTGCAAAAGAAATGTCGTCTGAAAAGGGCGACAACCATGAATTAAAAATAAAAATAAACGAATTAATACGAGACATAGACCGGTGCATTGATTTGCTAAACGATTGATAAATATGGAACCTAACGAAACTGTACTCTTAACTGTAACCATTGATGGCCGCCCGATGCGGTTACGTGTGGCAAAACAGGACGAAGCACAAGTTTTGTCAGCAGTAGAACTGTTAAATAAAAGAATAGCTGGATTTCAGCGTTTTGGCTCAAACGATCCTTTAGATCGATTGTCTTGGGCGGCGTTGGATTTAGCGGGTGAAGTTGTGCGAGTTGAAAATCAACCTGCCCAAACAGAACCTTTTGAGAATGAATTGACGGAAATTGAACAACTGCTGGATTCCTTGAATTAATCAAGACGTACAAATCGGTGCTCCATAATGTATAAAAATGGAGTAACATGAACAGTATCTTATTTATCCTAATTGGACTAATTGTAGGAGTGGGAGTTGGCTATATGCTATTTGTTGCCGCTCGCAAAAAACAATTAGAAAGCGAAAAAAGTCGCATTTTGGAAGAAGCCAAAATGCAGGGTGAAAACCTCAAGAAAGACCGTATCCTTGAAGCAAAGGAAAAGTACATGCAATTGCGTTCGGAGTATGAGAAAGAAACGAACAAACGTTCGCAGGAACTTTCCAATGCCGAAAACAGGTTGAAACAAAAAGAGCAATCTTTGGATGACAAAATCAGAAATTTAAAGCAAAAAGAAGACGAAACAATTCAAAAAGGGCAGCGTTTGGATGCGCAAATGGAAACGTATAAAAAGCGCGAACAAGAATTGTCGGAGATGCGCGATCAACAATTGAAGCAATTGGAAACAGTTGCTGGATTGTCTCAAGAAGAAGCCAAAGATAAAATGATGGAGGCTATTAAAGCCAAAACCCATTCTGAAGGCATGACCTTGGCCAAAACCATTGTTGAAGAAGCAAAATTGGGAGCAACGCGAGAGGCAAAACGTATTGTATTGCAAACCATTCAGCGAACTGCAGCAGAATTGGCAATTGATAACACCGTAACAGCATTCCCATTAGAATCGGATGATGTTAAAGGAAGAATTATTGGTCGTGAAGGTAGAAACATCAAAGCTTTTGAAGCGGCTACCGGTGTAGAAATCTTAATCGACGATACCCCTGAAACAATCGTATTATCTTGTTACGATCCAATACGCCGTGAGGTTGCTCGTGTGTCGCTGGAGCGTTTGATTCGCGATGGACGTATTCACCCAGCACGTATCGAAGAAGTCGTTGAAAAAACGAAAAAACAGATCGAGGAAGAAGTTATCGAATGGGGCGAGCGCACCGTAGTTGACTTGGGTATCACTGGATTACATCCGGAGTTAATTCGCTACGTCGGTCGTATGAGATTCCGTAGTTCGTATGGTCAGAATCTGTTGAAGCACTCACGTGAAGTTGCGCGTTTGTGTGCAACAATGGCGGCTGAAATGGGATTGAACGTGAAATTAGCAAAACGTGCCGGATTGTTGCACGATATTGGTAAGTGTCCGGATAACGACGAAGAAACTCCACACGCGTTGTTAGGACTGAAGTTGTGCGAAAAGTACGGCGAGCATCCTGAAGTTTGTAACGCAGTTGGAGCCCACCACGATGAAATCGAAATGACCAGTTTATTGAGTCCTGTTGTTCAGGCTTGTGATGCCATCAGCGGTTCAAGACCTGGTGCACGTCGTGGCGACGAACAATACGTTGAGCGAATCAAAGAAATGGAAAACATGGCCTTGAGTTATCCTGGCGTTGAGAAAGCATTTGCCATTCAAGCAGGTCGTGAGTTGCGAATCATCATGGGAGCTGAAGGTACCAATGACGATCAAGCCGATAACTTGGCTTTTGAATTGTCGAATAGAATCATGACAGAAATGCGTTACCCTGGTCAAGTGAAAATCACGGTTATACGTGAGAAACGCTCGGTTGGAGTGGCTAAGTAAAAAATAAGATGTCGGGTAAGTTATATATAGTTCCTACGCCAATTGGTAACTTGGGCGATATAACTTACCGGGCAGTTTTAGTTCTTAAATCCGTTAAAAAGATTTTAGCGGAAGATACCCGAACAACGCGGGTATTGTTAAATCATTATGAAATTAATACTCCATGTGAAAGTTTTCACATTCATAATGAGCATCATAAACTAGCCAAATACATACAAGAGCTGAAAGAGGGTGCAGATCTTGCACAAGTTTCAGATGCTGGAACTCCAGCAGTTTCGGATCCCGGTTATTTATTAACTCGAGAAGCAATTGCTCAAGGCATCGATATCGAGGTTTTGCCTGGAGCTACAGCGTTTTTACCGGCCTTGATAAAAAGCGGGTTTGCATTGCACAAATTCACCTTTGAGGGTTTTCTTCCTCAAAAGAAGGGACGTCAGACCAAGTTGATGGAATGGTCGAATTACGATGATACTTTGGTTTTTTATGAGAGTCCGCATAAGTTGCTAAAAACGCTCATCGCATTAAGAGACATGTGTGAACCTAACCGAAGGGTGAGTGTTTCTCGGGAAATTACCAAGAAGTTTGAAGAAACCATTAACGGTACATTAACAGAGGCTGTAACCCATTTTGAAAATCGAGCACCAAAAGGTGAATTTGTTGTAGTTTTGGAAGGTGCCAAATACGCAAATAATCAAATTGAGGACTTGGATTCAGAATAGCCCATTGTGGCTTTGGGTTATACTCCCTGCAATTTTATTTGTACTCGCTTGGGAGCCAATTGGAATAACTCCTTTATTATTTATTGCGTTTGTTCCTTTTTTTGTGTTGTACGATAGGCTGAGGTCGGGTTCGGCATGGCGCTTTTTTGGATGGCTTTATCTTTCTATTCTTGGATGGAATTTAAGCACTACATGGTGGGTTTATTTTGCTTCACCTGTGGGGGCCGTAGTGATGTTGATATTAAATACCCTTTTCATGTGTGTGCCTTTTCTAATATTGCGAAAAATGCAAAAAAACAAGGAGTTTTCTTTTGTATTTTTTGCCACTTTCACAATACTTTGGGTTCTTTATGAGTACGGTCACCATCGTTGGGATTTAAGTTGGCCATGGCTGACTCTAGGGAATGCATTTTCAGCCTCTACATCTTGGATTCAATGGTATGAATATACGGGGACTATAGGTGGCTCTTTATGGATTCTTTGGATCAATATAGGCGTGTTTATTGGTTTGAAGAAGGGGTTTTTAGACATCAAATGGAAACTGTTATCTGGTATAACAGTTCCTATCATACTTTCTATTTTAATGTTGCAAACGGTAGATAAGGAGCGTGGTGAACCCATTAATGTTGCCGTCCTGCAGCCAAGCTTCAATCCTTGGAATGAAAAGTTTGAGAGAGATCCTATTGATATGCAATTGGAGATGGAAAGTCTATCAGAGAAAGGTATTGATAGCGCTACAGATTGGTTGCTTTGGCCTGAAACCTGTTTGGTCCGGAGTATCGATATTGATTATCTCGAACGAAATAACCAAGTTCAAATGCTTCAGAAGGACTTATTAAGTCGGTACCCCCAATTGCAACTACTAACTGGCTTCCATGGCGTGAAATACTATCAGACGCAGTCAAAACCTACCAGATCTGCGCGTAAATCCACCTATGATAAAGGAATCTTTTACGACGTTTATAATTCTGCCTTGTGTTTGCAATCGGGTGAAAAACCGTCGTATTATCACAAGAGTAAATTGGTACCAGGTACCGAACAAATGCCCTTCATACACACCATTCCTTTCTTGGAAGAACTTGCAATTTCTTTGGATGAAAATAGCATCTCGGGAAGTTTAGGAGTATGCGATTCGGCCTATTCGTTAGGTAAAGATAATCCTGTTGCTCCTATAATTTGTTACGAAAGTATTTATGGAGATTATATAAGGGGATATTTAGAGCGGGGTGCTACGTGGTTAGGTATCGTTACGAATGATGCATGGTGGGAAAACACCCCAGGGCACAAACAACACTTTTCGTATGCTAAATTGAGGGCAATAGAATTTAGGAAATGGGTTGCACGATCGGCTAATACCGGCATTTCAGGGTTTATAGATCCAACAGGTAAATCTTATGATGACACAGAATGGTACGTAAAAACCTGCCCTAAGCGAACCATTTGGGCTAATTCAGACAAGACGGTTTATTATCACCTTGGTGATTTAGGTGTCTTGGGAATTTATTTATTGGTTATTGGTTTGTTGTCAATTATCCGCGCGTTCAGATAATTTCTTTTGCCAATTCCATGCATCTTTGAGCATGGTTTCTAAGTTTCTTTTGGCCTTCCAACCAAGCACATTCTCAACTTTGGTAGTTTCAGCCCAAACTTTTACAACATCTCCAGCGCGCCTATCACCGATGGTGTGAGGAACGGGTAAACCTGTAGCTTTTTCAAAACCTTGAATTACCTCAAGCACCGTACTTCCGTTTCCAGTTCCTATATTGAAGACTTCGAAGGAATCTGCATATGATTGGTCTAGAAGTCGCTTAACGGCACTTACGTGCGCCTCAGCAAGATCCACTACGTGTATATAGTCGCGAATACACGTACCATCTGGCGTGTCGTAATCGCTACCGAATACCGTTAGTGATTTGCGTATGCCAGCAACGGTTTGAGTAAGATATGGAATTAGGTTATTAGGAACACCAAGTGGAAGCTCTCCAATTTCGGCACTTGGGTGCGCTCCAATAGGATTAAAATAACGCAAACACTGAGTGTTACACCAAGAAGAATTATCCTTTAATATGACTTCTCCCATTTGTTTGGTCGCCCCATAAGGTGATTCCGCTGGTTTGGTTTCTGTGCTTTCCTTTACGGGTATTTCCGATGGTTCACCGTAAACCGTACAACTACTGCTAAAAACAACGTCCTTGATACCGGTTTCTTTCATCATTTCGAGTAGTGTTATCAATCCTCCTACGTTATTGCGATAATACATAAGTGGTTTTTCAACACTTTCTCCAACTGCTTTGAAGGCGGCAAAATGAATTACGGCTTGAGGTTTAACCTCTTCAAATAATTGTTTTAATGCGAATGCATCGTTAACATCGATTTGGGCGAACTGTGGTCTGAAGCCAATTAAATTCTCTATTCCATCTAAGGCAGATAATCGGGAGTTGCTTAGGTTATCGATTATGATGGGTTCAAAACCGGCTTCGTGAAGGGCAACAACGGTATGAGAACCTATAAAACCAAGTCCTCCAGTAACAATTATGCGTGATTTCATTTTAATGCTATAATTTCTGTATCGGATACCAATTGATATCTTTCATGTGTAGCGGGACATTCCGCAAACCCGCGATTGTCAAAATATAATCGTTCGCCGTGTTTGCTCATCCAACCGATTTGTTTTCCAGGTACACCTGCTATTAGAGCATATGGTGGAACGTCTTTTGTAACAACCGATCCTGCACCTATAAAACAATATTCTCCGAGCTCTACCCCACAAACAATGGTGGCATTGGCCCCAATGCTGCAACCTCGTCTTAAATGGGTGTCTTTATACTCTTCTTTTCTCTCCACAAAAGCACGGGGATTCGTTACGTTCGTAAATACCATGCTTGGGCCTAAGAAGCAATCGTCTTCTATATATACGTTTGAATAAATACTTACGTTGTTTTGAACTTTTACCCTGTTTCCCAAGATCGTTTGATTTGCAACAAACACATTTTGGCCAAGTATACAATCCGTACCAATTTTAGCTTCTGACATAATATGACAGAAGTGCCAAATTTTGGTATTCTCACCAATTTGCGCGCCTTCATCAATAAACGCACTCGGATGGATATAAGGATTACTCACGAATTCAAAGTTAGCCAATTTATAGGCTCTGATATAATACTAAGGATGATTTTATACCAAAAAAAAGAGGGAATTCGTTAAGAATTCCCCCTCTTTATGATTTGTTTGGTTGTTGTTGTTTAGTAGGTCAATACAAAATCCACACGGCGATTCTTGTCACGACCGCTTCGGGTTTTGTTATCGGCAATTGGCATTTCCTCACCATAACCTTTTGAGGTTAAACGCTCAGCAGGAATACCTTTACCTTTCAAGTATTCAGATACAGCATCTGCACGTTCTTGACTAAGTGTTTTGTTTTCAGCATCGTCTCCTACGTCATCGGTATGACCTTGAATTTCTACCAATGCTTCTGGATATTCATTTAAAATATCAACAAGAATATCTAGGTTTTTGAATGAACTTGAACGAAGTGTTGCTTTGTTATTATCGAAGTTAATACCTTTAGCCGCTAAAGCTATTTTAGCTATTACCTTTTCTTCGATTACCGGACAACCTTTTGACTCGGTAGTACCCATTTTGTCTGGACAACGATCTACGTTATCGAACACACCGTCTCCGTCTGTATCAGGACAACCTTCAGCGTCAATATTACCTGGAGTAGAAGGGCATTTGTCATCTAAATCGGCTACACCATCTCCGTCAGTATCAGGACAACCTTTAAGAGCAGGTAAACCTGGCAATGATGGACAACGATCGTCTTTATCGGCAACTCCATCACCATCAGAATCAGGACATCCATTGAATTCTTTCAAACCTCTGTCTGTAGGACAAGCGTCTAAACGATCTGGAATGCTATCACCATCGCGGTCAGGACAACCATTGAATACCAAAAGACCAGCTTTATCCATACAATCGTCATCAGCATCTAAAACGCCGTCTCCATCGCTATCTGCAGGACAACCTACGCTGTCCACAAAACGACGATATTTAGGAAGTGTCTTTTTACATTCGTCAAATTTATTAGGAACACCATCTTCGTCAGAATCTTTCAAACGACGGCTTCCACCGCCACCGCCACCAGATCCACCAAATCCATAGGATACACCCAATGCATGATAACCCCAAGCATCGTTTGTACGCCATAATTTGTTAACCAAAGGGTTTTCTTCGCTTGGAGGGTTAGGATCAGAACTGTTAGCACCATCCCAACGGTCATTGAAGGTATACGTCAATGTATACTGCCAATGAAGCGCTATAGCATCGCTAAGGAAATATTTAAAACCAATACCTCCTTGTAATCCAAATCCAATATCTGTAATGGTTTGTTGAACAAGGTGTTCAGATTTGTAAACAGGATCTATACGTGTAGCAGCCATGTATGGGTGAGGACCCCATTTCATCAACGAATGCACATAATAACCACTTACTGCTCCGTATAAGTAAGGAGCAAATTTGGCGTCTTCAGACAAGATTAAACCGTTGTTCAATTTGTAACGCGCCCCAAAAGATAAATCTCCGGTTTGGGCACGGAAACTTCTCCAAAAGATATCGCTTTCTTTTACGAATTCCTCAATGTTTTGAGTGGCTCCAACTTCCCCAAAGGAAACGTTGGTTACCGCATCGATACTTGGACTGATATAATAAGTAAAAGCCAATCCACCACCTTGGTAGATAGGTGATTTTGCAAATAGTAAGGAAGAACCCAAATCTCCAATGTACTCTCGGAGACCCCCGTTAAATTCGAGGCTATTCGAACCGGGTGATTGTGCAATTGCTTGACTTCCAGAGAGAAGGGCTGCGCTTGCGATAAACAGGTGTTTAAGGTAGTGTTTTGTCATATTTTATCCCGTTTTATGTGCTTTTTGTAGAATTGTGGATGACAAATATAACAAAGTCCGAATGAAAAAAAACTTTTTTAGGAAATTTTCCCCAATTAGAACAAAACGGCTTCGAAACATTAAAATGTTCGATACACAAAGGATTTTGAGCCGACTAATTGTAAACTTGAAGGAGATTTCCGTTGCGGCTGATGTAATATTGGGCTAAGCGACCAGCGGCTGGCCCTTTGCTTGGAAAGCCTGAGAACATATATGTACTTTCACAACAAGGCTCAAATTTGCCATTTACATAATTTCCGCATTTTAGCTGAATATTAATGGAATCAACCCAAATATGAGAACAGGTATTGGTTGGTTGGTAAGCACAGGTGCGTTCGAAGGCATACCATTGATCGTCATAATCATGGATTACCAGAACGCCCCTTACGCCTCCTTCTATATATGAGAAGGTTCCAACATTATTAAGATGCATGTTTGACGCAAGATTCAAATCAAGTGCGGTATTTACCAAACCACGGGGAATATTCTCGGTTACTTGCTGTGAATCATCACAAGAAAATAAAAGAACAGCAGAGGAAATAAGAACAAAAAGTCTAGGCATCATAGTTGTAGAATCCTTTTTTTGTTTTTCGACCGTGAAATCCTGCATCTACTTTTTGTTTCTGAATTCTACTGGGTCGGAATTTTGAATCGTATTGAAATTGTTCGAACATCGATTGAGTCACGGAATAATTGGTTTCAACACCAATAAGATCCATCAGTTCGAAAGGTCCCATTTTAAATCCTGTTGCTCTCATCAATCGGTCCATTTGTTCAAAATCACCAACTTGTTCTTCAAGTGCCTTTAAACTTTCTACGTAAAAATGTCGCGCTACACGGTTCACGATGAATCCAGGTGCATCTTTTGCGTAAACGGCAGTTTTTCCTAGTTTGGTTGCCCAATTGAATGCTTTCTCTGCAATTTTTTCATCGGTTGCTGCTCCGCTTATAATTTCCACCAACTTCATAATGTGTGCAGGGTTGAAAAAGTGCACCCCAACAAGTCTTTCTGGATGTTTAAGACTGCTGGCTATTTGGGTGATGGGAATGGAGGACGTATTGGTTGCAAAAATACAATCTGAACTATTTTGGCTTTCTAAACGAGCGAATAAATCTTGCTTTACAGGCAATTTTTCAACAATGGCTTCGAGAATAAAATCTGCTTTTAATTCTGAAAATTGATCGGTGAATTGTAATAATTTGAGTGCAGCTAAACGGGCTTCTTCTGTTATTTTTCCAATACTTTGTGCCTTTTCAAGTTGCTTGTGAATATAAGATTCGGCTTTGGTTAAAGCGTCTGAATTGATATCGAACAGAAGGGTTGTATAACCGGCACGGACACTTTCTATAGCGATTCCTGAACCCATTACACCCGAACCAATAATTACCACTTTCATAATGGCAAAATTAACGACCTTTCAGCCAAGTTTCTGGATTTTGTTTTGTTTGACCTTCCCATACTTGAAACTGAAGTACGGCTTTTCCGTCATCATCGGTCATTACTTTTCCTAATACATCACCAACATTCAGCTTCTGACCTTTGCTTACATTGATGCTGCTCATTCTAGAATATACAGAGAAATAATCACCGTGATTTACCAAAACAGCATCCCCTTCTCCTGGGATAGATAAAATAGCACTTACGGTACCTTTAAAAACCGTTTTTACAGATTGACCTGGTGTAGTGGTGATGTCAATTCCATTGTTCTGTAATGTGATATTTTTGAATTCAGGATGTTTGTGAACACCGAATGTTTGTGATACAAATCCTTGTGATACTGGCCAAGGCAAATTGCCCTTATTCTTTTTAAAGGAAGAACTCAATGCGCTCGATCTTGGTGTTTTCGAAGATGCCGTGTTTCCAGATTTTTTGCGACGTGCGGCTTCTCTTTCTCTTCGTTTACGTTCGGCTTCAATTTCACGTGCAATTGCTTTTTTAATGGCAGCATTTAATTGTGCCATTTGCTTTTGTTTTTGTGCAATTCTATTGTTCAGAGAATCTTCTTTCTTTGACAATTCAGAAACCAAGGATGTTTTTTTATTTTTATCCGATTCTAATTTTTTTCGCTCTTGTTCTTGAGCCATTAACAATTGCGTTTTCTCTTTTCGGATTCTGTTCAGGGCATTCAGGGCATTTTCAACTTTTACTTGTTGATCGTTAAGTTGGGCAATTTGAAACCTTCGATAATCGGAAACTTTTCTCAAATATTTCCAACGGCGAACCGCCTGTTTTACACTTTTTGAAGAAAAAATAAAAGCCATTTCACGGCCTGATTTTCTTGTTTTGTAAGCCTTTTTAACGGTTTGATTTAATTTGGCTTTTTCCTTTTTTAAATCCTCTTGTAAAATCGATAGAATTTCGTATTGACGAACAATTTCCTCTTCGGTGGCTACGACTTCTTTTTCGAGGTTTTCAATCAACTCTTGTCGTTGGGTTATTATACGATTTAAGGTACTCAATTGATGTAGAGTAGCCTGTTTTTTTGATTGTGTGGATTTTAGAATGCGTTGGCTTTGGGCAATTTCACGCTGTACTCGTTTACGTTTTGCTTCTAAAGCTTTACGAGAAGTTTGGGCGTTTAATGAATTCCCTAACAGTATGCCTATCAGTATTAAAAGGCCAAGTAAAGACCGTTTACCATATGTTGATCGGAGTGTAGCTGCTTGGAACATTGAACGGGTACGAAGGTATGGGTTCAAAACTGTAGGTTTTTAACCGAACATTCAATCGTATAGTATTTAAGGCATTCTTCAGGATTAGTTTGGTTTCCATAGAAACATTATGGTCTGGATTTTCAAGAGAAAGTCGTTCTCCGTAATCGGCCCATAGTTTGCGTCCATTTACGTCATCATTAATGGCATTTTGAGATACGTAATTAGAAGGATAAAATTGTACCCGATATCCTGAGTAAAAGGCGTTATCACCCCGAAAACTACTATCCGTTTCGTTGTAATATACGGCATCGGACAACACTTCACCCGTAAATAATCGCTGTAATGCTGAAATTCTTGCAGGCAATTGGGTGTTTTCTTGAAGCAGGTTAAGTGGCACGCTGTAATAATGCTTATTTAGTAAGTCCAGTATTTGAAGGGTATCATTTTGGATGATTCCTTTTGCAATTTGAAACCCTATTGAAGCCGTGATTGAAAACCAGAAAATACTGTCTTTTTTCATTCTGAAACTCATAACCCCGTTATAGGATTGACCATCTCCCATTTCGATATCAACGTCATAACGACCGCTGAATTCCTTCCAATTCAAATGTCCTAACTCCACTTTACCCGACATTGTTTTGCCTAGGTTGGTATTTTGTTTGATTGGGGCGATTTTCTCAGAGGTGAATGTTGCATTCTCGGAGTTCGCACTTTTAAGCAATTCTTGTTTTTGACTATAACAAGAACTTACGCTCAACACAATGGTTATAAGGGCTAGAATTTTCATCTTGTAGGAATTTGTTTGAGTAATTTTTGGATTTGGAATGTTGGAATTATGCTACCTTCTGAATTTTCTTTCATCAGTATCTCTAGTTCTTTGCGCGCTAAATCCTCTTTACCCATTTGCCATAATATTTTAAATTGGATGAATTGCCAATTTTTATTTGGGGGTACTGAATGCGAAAATGTTGTTTGATTTGTTTGACTTTTACTCTGGAGAAAGAAGTTTTTTACATCCTCAGCATATTGAGCATGATTCTCAAGAAAAGGGAAATACGTGTAAAATTTCTCAATACAAACCTCCATTTCAGACAGGTCGTTTATGATGAATGCGATTAAAAATTGAAATTCGAGTAATTCTATATTTTCAGGATTATTCTCAGTACACTCTTTAATTTTCATGTAGGCCAATGAATCCTCGCCGATAGAAAGTCTTTCTTTTGCCTCGGGACATACACCTATATTTTCTTCATTTATGGGATGTATTCGTTTCTCGAATTCATTGTAGGCATCTATAACATCTCTTCGACGATCAAGTTTTTCAATTAACTTTTGATATTGCTTTTTTGCTGAAAGTGTGTCTTTCAAAGCAAGAAAAATCTGAGCGTTTCGTTCTACCAAACCTAGATTTAAACCAAATTGATCTTCCCATTTTTGAGTAATCAGTAAGCATTGCTCTGGACTGTTGCGGTTTGATGCATTTTGCAGGGCGTCTTCATATCTACTTATATATCGTGGTTGACGACGTATAAGTTCAAGGCGCAATTTCCAAGCTTTGTTGAATTCGTATTTTTTTTCTAATAAATCAGCGTAGTGTATGAGATATTCGTCTTGAAAACTATCCAAAAGATAGGCTTGCTCTGCATTCATTAAAGCGGAAGGCAAATTACCAAGTCGCTCGTTACAAATAGAAATTCGAAAATATGCTGGTGCTTTTACTTGAACACTCGTATCATCAAGTAGAGATTGAAAACCGGTTATTGACTCCGCCCATTTAGAGGCTTGAAAACTAATTTCTGCCTCGTGGTATTTTTGTGGAATGACAGATTGGGCCTTGCCTTGTGTATGGTGAAACAACATCAAGGCAAGCAGCCCTAAAAAGCTTATTTCATACTGGCATAATCGCCAATGCTGAATTCTTTGGGATTTCCCTCTAGGCATACGTGATTTCCAATCATGGAGTTTTCACAATTCAATCTGGTAAGTTGTGTTTCTTCTCCAATAATGGTATTGCTAATAACGCAATTTTTTAATTTAGAATTGTTTCCAATGCTTACAAACGGACCAATTTCGCAATTTTTCAGTTCAACACCTTCGGCAATGAAACAGGGTTCGGTAATGATTACACTGTCATCGAAACGATCTTTTGCTAGGATAAATTGGTCTTTTTTGTTCGCCAATACACGTTGGTTGGTATAAACCGTTGCGTTATAATTTCCGCAGTCAAGCCATTCTTCCACGGCCCCAGGAGTGAATAACATACCTTTGTTTTTCATATTCTCCATGGCGTTGGTTAATTGGTATTCTCCTTTGTCTTTGATGTCGTTATCGATCAAATACTGTAATTCTGACTCCAATGTTTCGCCGCTTTTGAAGTAATAAATACCGATAATCGCAAGGTCTGAAACGAAGGTTTGTGGTTTTTCAATGAAATCGGTGATAATACCTTCTTCGTTGTATTTTACAACTCCAAAAGAACTTGGATTGTCTACCTTTTGAACCCAAATTACACCGTCTTTGGTTTTGTCCAAATTGAATTCTGTGCGGAACAAGGTGTCTGCAAAGGCAACTATAACCTCACCTTTTAATATTTCACGAGCACAAAGAATGGCGTGACCCGTTCCTTCGGCTGTATCTTGATAAAAGATGTGACCTTGAGCCCCAACACTTTTAGCAATTTGCAATAATTCTTGTTCGGTTTCGCTTCCAAAACGACCAACAACAAATCCAATTTCTTCAATCGGTTCGCCACAAACAGCGGCGATATCTTCTATTAGCCAGTGTACGATTGATTTACCGGCTACTTTCAATAATGGTTTTGGTGTGGTAAGGGTATGTGGTCGCATGCGCTTACCCATTCCTGCCATTGGTATGATTAAATTCATGGTAATTTTAAACAGTTATTTTGAAAAGGATTGCAAAGAACGGCAATGTTTATTAAAAAACGTTGAACTTAGTGTTATTTACCGCTACTTCCGTAACCGCCCGTTCCTCTTTCGGTTGTGTTAAGTTCTTGAGATTCAACCCAAGAAATTGTTTCATGTTTGGCTAAAACCATTTGTGCAATGCGATCGCCTTTATTTATTGTAAAGGGTCCTTCTCCATGATTTACAAGGAGTACTTTAATTTCACCACGGTAATCTGCATCAACGGTTCCTGGACTATTTAATACAGTTATTCCATTTTTAAGGGCTAGACCACTTCTTGGGCGAATTTGAATTTCAAAACCAGGAGGGATTTCCAAATACAAACCAGTGGGGATTAATTGTCTTTCCCCAGGATTTAAAGAAACCGATGCTTCTAAAAAAGCATGTATATCCATACCGGCACTTAGTGCGGTTTGATATTCTGGCAGGGGCAAATCGCTTTTATTGATGATTTTTACGTTGACCATAATGAATTTGGGTTTCGTACAGATAAATGAATAGAATAAAAGCCAAGAAAAGTAATAAGTTGATGATAAAACCTAGCTGTGCATGAATCATTAGATATCCCATTAAAAATGTAACGATTAAAATAATGCCGATGCGGGGCAAATCATAAGGAATTGGATAGAATTTTCGAGAAAGCCAATACCCCATTATTAGCATACTTGCATAGGTTATCAAGGTTGTAATTGCAGCACCAAGAATGCCAATTTCAGGAATGAGCCAAAGGTTCAATGCAATGGTAATCGTGGCTCCCACAAAAGCAGGTATGGCCCCAATATGTGTTTTTTCTGAAACCTTATACCACACCGATAAGGTGTAATACAAGCCGAGAAATAAGTTGGCTCCTAATAAATAGGGTACCAATCTCATGCCATCAGGATGTTCGAAGTATTCTGGATTCTGAATTAATAATGGAGCAATATAGGGCAGAATCAATAGTGTTCCCACATATATAGTGGCTACAACGTACACGAACCATTTCATGATGTATGCATAGGATTCTTGCGGGTTTAATGTCTTCGCTTGTTCGAAAAAATAGGGCTCTACAGCAAAACGAAATGCTTGAACAAATAGAGTAAGTACCATGCTCAATTTATAAAATGCGGAATAAATACTAACTTGATAATCCGAATCAAAGCCAGGAATTAGCGACTTAATCAATATGCGATCGAATGTTTCGTTTATCATCCCCGCAAGCCCGATGAACACAATCGGATAGGAGTATGAAAGCATTCTTTTCAAGAGTTCCCAATCCATTCCTAATTTTAAATGCTTTAAAATCGGTGATAGCAATAGCAATGTTGCTGTACTGGCAATCAAGTTAGAGATGAAAATCCAAGAAACTTGTGATTGTTGGTTGTACAGTGTTAGTGCCCATTCGTGTTTAGCACCCCAATAGGGTAGAAATACCAAGAAAAATAAATTGGCAGATACGTTAATGCCAATGTTGCTAAGACGAACCCAAGCGAAGTTCCAAGGTTTTTGTTGTTGACGTAAATATGCAAATGCAAGCGAACTTAATGCGTCAGAGGCCAAAATAACGGTAAACCAAAATGCGTATTCTGGAGCATAAGGGTAACCAATAAACGACATAATTTCCACTCCAAAAATTCGTGAAAGGGCTATCCAAAAAAGACCTGTCAATAAAATGAAGTGCGCAGCTGTAGCAAAAACAGGTTCGGGTTTATCTTGTTTACGAGCGAAGTTAAAAAACCCTGTCTCTAAACCAAAGGCAAAGAGCACGGCTCCTAAACTCGCATACCCAAACATTACACCTACAATCCCATAATCTGCAACATTTACCAAAGTTCGGGTGTACAAAGGAACGAGAAGGTAATTGATCAATCGGCCCAACATGGTGCTCAAGCCATAAATAGCTGTTTGTGAGGCTAGTTTGCGCAATACCGACATCTAGGCAAAATTAAGTAATTAGATATTATTAATATGATTAAACCACTTTTAACAGTTTGAGAATTGCAGTCTCCTTAGGTAAATGACAACGACTGATCGGTCGGGAAGTTGTGATTACCAAGTTAAGGTATGTTGTATTTACGTGCTAAATTGCTGATAATTTAGACTTTATTGTCTAAAATATGCGGCGCATTCTGGACCAATATTGAACAGCAAATCTATAATTGATAAGTTTTTACGATGTCCAAATTTTGTTTCAAAAACCTGCGAATATTCTTTTGTAGGTGTACTTAAAAGTGAGCGAAAATAGTGTCTACTTTTTTCTAAATCTGATGAGATTACATTTAACTCATCCAATCCGAGCCAAGGTAAAATCTGTTTAATTAAAGTCTCTTGAAGTAAGGGGAAACTTGTTATTTGCTGATTTAAAATCTCAAATAATTTGTAATCATAAAACTCAAAGAAAGGTGATTTACCATATGCCGTTCTTAAGGCATTTTGGTGTTCTCGAACCCATTTGTGCTGATACGATATTTGCCAATTAATTGGGGTTTTGTTTTTAGATTCGTGAAGCAAAGGAATTCTGAGAATCTCTATTTGGTTGGCCCCAGAAATACAATAATGCGACAATTCTAAATTCGTGAAAAGCGAAATTTCCCCACGATTAGCAGCAAATTGGAAATAAGAAACAGGCGGGAATAGACCAAAAACACTTATATCTCTTGTATCGCCAAGGTGTCCGTTCGGTGCTTCCATAATTGTCGAATTTCTTTTTTTAATATGGGGTGATTATGCTTTGGTGCAATATCAAATAAAGGCTTGAGGACGAAGTTTCTGTTTTCTAATTCGGGATGAGGGATTGTCAGATCTGCACTTTGTAAAATCTTGTTTCCAAAGAAAATAATATCAATATCAATT
The DNA here is from genome assembly GCA_943789135.1 of uncultured Bacteroidia bacterium. Taxonomy (GTDB): domain Bacteria; phylum Bacteroidota; class Bacteroidia; order NS11-12g; family UBA955; genus VMCP01. The sequence continues at coordinate 14,374 of CALSSY010000003.1, read as the reverse complement.
ATTCGTGGTCCCCATTTTTCATAACGAACACGACCCATTTGCTTTTCAATTTGTTGGATTTTTTTAAAAACCAATTTTGGCGTGAAAACGGTTTGAACTTGTAAAACTTGATTTAAAAAATCGGGTTGATCTGTTTTACCCCAGGCTTTTGTGAGGTATATGGGCGATTCCTTGGTGATTGCACCAACATTGGCGTTTATTAAACGATTGCACGTTTGGAGTAAATCAAAAGAATTGCCTTGATTGCTTCCCGTGGCTAAAAAAATCGTTTGAGGAATATCCTTCACAGCGTCAAATTTAGCCCTAACCCGCTAATTTGTCGTTTTGTAAGCGGTATTTTTTCATCAAATCGCGCAAACTATCGGCGGTGAAAAATTGGTTTAACGCTTCAAGATGCCTGTCGTGATGCAAATCGGTACAGGCATAATCGTAATATCCTTTTTCGAGTAAATCGTTCGCAACTTTTTGTACGTCCTTCCCATAATACGGGGTTAAGGATAGCAGATTGAGCTGGAAGTCAAACCCTAAGTCTTTTAAATAATCGTAGTTACTTTCTGCATTTTTATGATAGTATCCGTAGCGTTCGGGGTGCGCTAAAATGGGTATGTATCCATCTAATTGTAGTTGGAAACTATATCCCTCAACGTGTTCGGGTTTTTGTGCATAGGATAATTCCACTAAAACGAATTTATCATGAACACATAAGAGGGGTTTCTTTGCTTTTAAATTTGCCAAGAAAATATCATCTAACATGTATTCGGATGCAAATCCCGATACGTGTGGGTAGGCTTGAGAAGTTAAATATTGATTTAAGCTATCAAAAGATGCTTTTATAGTATCAGGTGTATTGGGGTGGGTGTCCGCAATGGTATGCGGAGACGCTTTAACAGAATCAAATCCCAAATCTTTGAGTCCCCTCAACAAACGCAATGAAGTTTCGAAATCTGGAGATCCGTCGTCTATGCCTGGTAATATATGGTTGTGAAAGTCTAACAAAACATTCTAAATATATAGGGGAAATAATAATTCGTATACCTTAAGGGTATTTGCTTTTGTGAGTGACACGGTTATTTTGTGAATGAACGTTATTACATACAATTTAAGGTGTCAAGCGACCGTACATTCTTGGGAACGGAATCGACTCACGAACGTGCTTGAGTTTGCAAATCCATGTAACTACGCGCTCTAGTCCCAAACCAAATCCAGAATGAGGAACCGACCCAAAACGACGAAGATCTAAATACCATTCGAATTCGGACATTGGAAGTTGGTGCTCGTGAATTTTTTCTATCAAACTATCTACGTTAGTTTCTCTTTCTCCTCCACCTACAATTTCGCCATAGCCTTCAGGTGCTAAAACGTCTACTCCGCGAGCGAAACGCATATCCTCTGGATTTCGCTTCAAGTAAAACGCTTTCACCTCGTGTGGCCAGTCGTATACCATTACAGGGCGGTCAAACAGTTTAGTTAGTACCGTTTCATCGGATCCACCAAAATCATTTCCGTATTCGAAGTTACGAGCACTGTTTAACCATTGAGGTATATTTCTTAAATCTTCTTCAACATCACTTTTCTCTTGTTTGAGTTCATTGATTTTAGCTGTAAAGAAGTTGATTTGTCCCTTTTTCATGCCTCCTGAATTGATTTGAGCTTCTCGATCGGCTATGTCTGTATCGATTTCTGTAAGACGTTTTTGAGCTGCCTCCAATTCGCTTTCTAAGAGTTTGATACTGTTTTGACCATTTACATCTTGTTCTCCTTTAATGATTCGAACGGCTTCATCGTATGTCATTCTTGGGAACGTTCCTAGAGAACTTTCCAATACGGAAGTATCTCGTCCAATGGTTTCTAATTCTTGTTTGCAATTGTGCAATACGTCTTTGATAACATGTTGCAACATACCTTCAATAGAATCCATGTTTTGGAAGATGTCATAAAAGGCCATTTCAGGCTCGATCATCCAGAATTCGGATAGATGTCGGCGGGTTTTTGATTTTTCTGCTCTGAACGTAGGACCAAAAGTATAAATTTTACCCATCGCCATTGCCATGGCCTCGCCATAAAGCTGACCTGACTGACTCAAATATGCGGCACTACCGTAAAAATCTGTTTCGAAAAGAGTAGATGTACCTTCACATGCGTTACCCGTAAAGATTGGGGCATCCATTTGTACGAAACCTTCCTTCTGAAAATAATTATGTATTGAAAAAATGATGGTGTTTCGGATTCGCATAATAGCCCATTGACGGGTGCTGCGAAGCCACAAATGACGTTGGTCCATTAAAAACTCAACACCGTGTTCTTTTTTGGCAATCGGATAATCGACAGAATCTCCTATGATTTCGATTTGTTGCACTTCTATTTCAATGCCACCAACTTGTTTTTCATCTGCTTTTACCAAACCAGTCAAAATCACGCTCGTTTCTAATCGGGTATTTTGAGCGGTGTCAAGTCCATTTTCTTGTGCGGTTTCAGCGGTTACTACACACTGACAAAAACCTGTTCCATCGCGGAGCACAATAAAAACAATGCCTTTTCCCTCTCTTTTGTTTGAAACCCAACCTTTTAAGGATACTGTTTCCCCTATTTTTTGAGATAAATCTTGTATGTAAAAATGCGTGATTGACATGTTGCCACAAAGATACAATTTTTGAATCGCTATATAATAAGGAAGAAAGCGCATTGCGTTTAAGAGAATGTGTACATTTGTTGTATGATTGAAGAAGGCATTTCTGTACTGATACCATCCGGAGCAGGTGCGCCAGGATTTGCTGGAATTTCAGCATGTTTGCGTGAAGATGCCCGTATTCGCTTGGTTTCTGGAGATATAAACAACGAAGCCTATGGTAAATCTTTGTCAGATGCCTTTTATAAAATGCCTCCAGCTGAACATCCCGATTACATCAGAAGAGTAAAGGAAATTTGCGACCTTGAAAAGATTAAGGTTGTATTGCCGATTACTACTAGGGAGCTGAATATCTTATCAAGAGAAAGGCAAACCTTTGAAGATGCAGGAATCAAAGTGATTGTTTCGCCTGAGAATGGTTTGAATCTGAGTAATGACAAAGGCAAATTACATAATTGGGCCGCCGAAATTGACATTCCGATTCCTGAAGGTGGTGTTTGTGCCAATAAGGTTGAATTTGAACGTTTAGCCAACGACTTATTAAGTAGGCATGAGTATTTATTCTTTAAACCTACTGTAGGAAACGGATCTCGGGGTATAGGTTTGATTGCAAAAAACGTAAAGTCAAATATGTCCAATGGAAAGCCAGAGCTGATGCCTTTACTGCTATCGGAATGGACCCTAAGACTCCCCGACCAATTTGATACACCATTATTATTGACGCAGTTTCTTCCCGGAAAAGAGTACTCGGTCGATGCTTTTGTTTGGCCCGGTAATGAAACCATCATTATTCCAAGAAGTCGTGATAAAATGGTTTCTGGGATAAGCGTTTCAGGTGAATTTGAAAAGAACGAAAACCTAATATCCCAAACGCACAAATTGTTAAAATCTTTAGATCTCCTGGGACCTATAGGTATACAATGGCGTAATGATGAAAATGGCATCGCTCATCTATTGGAGATAAATCCAAGGTTACAGGGAACAACATCCGCATTGCGACATGCAGGCATAAATGTTCCACTTCTCGCAATAAATAGAGCCTTGAATATGGAATATAATACTTCAGTAAATATTCATTGGAATCGAGGTTTTACGCGTTACTGGCAAGACGTTTTTTTATAGTTTTTATGAATTTAGTGCTTCGTAACGTTTTTTGTATTTATCTTCGCAACAACTATGAGCAACGAAAAACGCAATACCAAGAAATATTGGGCTCTTTGCATTGTAAGTGGAATCGCATTGACCTATTTCACCATTTTTTTACCTGAAGCTTTTTGGCTCGGTTTACCTACCTTTTTTGGGGGTATGGCGATGGCCATGGATTGGGTTTAATAAACTGAAATCCTTAATTTTACATACTTTCGCTTTCGGGCGGTTTAAAAACTATTGTTATGGCAAATTCAATTTGGTTTGATTTCGAAAAAGACGTTCAAGAACTTCATGAGCAATTAAAGAAAGCCCAAGAAACTCACGAACAGGGTAAATTGGATATGTCTGATATGATTCAGACAATCGAATCGAAAATCAAAGAAGCACAAAAATCGGTATACAGTAATTTAACGGGTTGGCAGAAAGTTCAAATCAGCCGTCACCCAGAAAGGCCGTATACCTTAGATTATATTGAACATATATGTACCGATTTCGTAGAATTATTTGGCGATCGCCAAATTCGTGACGATAAAGCAATTGTAGGTGGATTTGCCAAAATTGATGGCAAACCCGTTATGATTATCGGGCAACAGAAAGGTCGAAATACCAAACAACGCCAAATGCGTAATTTTGGTATGCCCAATCCAGAGGGATATCGTAAGGCATTGAGGTTGATGAAACTCGCGGAGAAATTTGATGTTCCCGTTGTGACATTGATTGACACTCCAGGTGCAAGTCCAGGTCTTGAAGCTGAAGAAAGAGGTCAAGGCGAAGCAATTGCCCGCAATTTATTGGAAATGTCCGTGTTGGAAGTTCCAATTGTTTGTATCGTAATTGGGGAAGGCGCAAGCGGCGGTGCTTTAGGAATCGGAGTCGGCGATAAAGTTCTTATGATGGAATACACGTGGTATTCCGTAATCAGTCCTGAAAGCTGTTCCAGTATTTTATGGCGCACTTGGGATAAAAAAGAATTGGCAGCAGATGCATTGAAACTTTCTTCAAGCGATATGATGCAAAATAACTTGGTTGATGGCGTAATCAAAGAACCTATTGGCGGAGCCCATCATAACCCTGAGGAAGCATATAGTGCGGTTAAAGCAGCCATCAAAAGAGAATTGAAAACGTTGCGCGAGTTGGATAAAGATGTTTTAGTAGCGCAGAGAATTGATAAGTTTTCACAAATGGGCGTAGTTGTTGAGCCCGAAATAGGGGCATAATGCGTTCCGAAATTTGTGAATTATTGGATATTCAGTACCCCATTATTCAGGGGGGAATGATTTGGTGCTCCGGATGGGAGTTAGCCTCTGCAGTTAGTAATGCAGGTGGACTAGGTGTCATTGGTTCCGGTAGTATGTATCCCGAAATTCTCAAGGAACAAATCCAAAAATGTAAATTAGCCACAAACAAACCGTTTGCGGTTAACGTTCCATTGCTCTACCCCGATATCGATACTCATATTTCCATCATCATTGAGGAAAAAGTACCTGTAGTTATAACATCCGCTGGAAATCCAAATACCTATACAAAACACCTAAAAGAAAAGGGCATAAAGGTGATGCATGTGATAGCGAACGTCAAGTTTGCCCAGAAAGCAGAAGCAGCAGGTGTTGACGCTGTAATTGCGGAAGGTTTTGAAGCCGGCGGCCACAACGGTCGGGAAGAAACCACAACCCTTTGTCTGGTACCATTAGTTAAATCGAAAGTACATATTCCTGTAATTGCAGCAGGAGGAATTGCCAACGGCGCAGCAATGGCTGCCGTTTTGTGTTTAGGCGCGGATGGGGTTCAGATGGGAAGCCGTTTTGCTGCCACCCAAGAAAGCAGCGCCCATCCTCAATTCAAACAAGAAATTGTCAAAGCAGGTGATGGGGCTACGGCTTTAACTCTCAAGGAAATTACCCCAGTTCGATTGATAAAGAATGATTTTTACAATCAGGTACAAAAAGCCTATGAGCAAGGACTAGACACGGATGGATTACGTGAATTATTAGGTCGTGGTCGTGCTAAAAAAGGCATGTTTGAAGGAGATTTACAAGAGGGAGAATTGGAAATAGGTCAAGTAAGTGCTCAAATTGATGAAATTTTAACGGCCAAAGAGGTGGTTGATGCAACTATGAAAGAATGTTTAAAGGTGTTGCATAAAACCAATAGTGCGTATAATTTTGAGTGATTATGGAAGAACAAGAGCTACGGTGGAAGGTTATTTATGTTGCGAGCAGGCAGGAGAAGAAAGTTTCGTCCTATCTTCAGAAGGCCGGTGTTACCCACTATTTGCCCTTGTATAAAAGTTTGCGCTTTTGGAAAGACAGAAAAAAATGGGTTGAAATGCCCCTTTTTAATGGTTATTTGTTTGTTTTTCCCAATGAAATTGAAAGAGATATCGTTTTACAAACTCCCGGTGTTGTGAAGTTTATTCGCCACAATCAGAAAGATGCTGTAGTTCCTGAAAAACAAATTTCCCTGATTCGTGAGTTTGTAGAATTGGGTTACAACATTAGTGAGGTAAATAAAGACGAGCGTTTCGAAGTGGGTGACATCGCAGAAGTATTGGATGGCCCATTGAAAGGAAGAGAGGCGGAAATTTATAAATCTGGAAACGATAATTTCATTCTTGTATCTATTGAGGCCTTAAATCAATCTGTAAAGGTTAAATTGCCGAAGGAAATTTTAAAAATCCGTAAACGTAAATCGGAAATGGAGGAAATAGTACCCTTATGGTAGGAAATACAATACTGTTATTATCACCGCATACAGATGATGGTGAGCTAGGTTGTGGAGCCAGTGTTTCAAAATTCATTGAACAGGGGAAACGCGTAATTTATGTGGCATTTAGCGCTTGTGAACAGAGTGTTTTACCTCAGTTTCCTAAAGACATACTGATTCAAGAAGTCACTCAAGCAACGGCAGAATTGGGAATCAAACCGGAAGATTTAATTTTAAAGCGTTTTGAAGTTAGAACCTTCAATTACCACCGTCAAGAAATTCTTGATATATTGATTCAATTAAGGGAAACCTATAAGCCGGATACCGTATTAATTCCTTCGGTGAACGATATCCATCAAGATCATAAAACCATTGCTGAAGAAGCGCTCAGAGCGTTCAAATTTGTTAATATTTTCAGTTATGAATTGCCTTGGAATAATTTGAATTTTCAAACTTGTGCTTTTGAAGTAGTTTACGAAAATCACGTACAGCGTAAAGTGAATGCTTTGAAAAAATATCAAAGTCAAGCACACAGACCCTATGCCAATGAAGAATTCTTAAGATCGCAGTTGCGAATGAGAGGTGTTCAGGTCGCCCGTCATTACGCCGAAGTATTTGAAGCGGTGCGTTTGGTAATGGATTGATTGGGGGGTAATTTTTTAAGGAATTTCACGCAATTCGTTTTAAATTCGCTTCGATGCAGTGGATTCAACAATTGATATTCTTGTTGTGCTTGGCAACAGGGATTGAATTTTTTCGCAGAAGCGTACTACAAATTCGCCGAAACATTCAACTGGGTAGAGACGTTGATTTGAACGACCGTCCTAAAGAACGAATTAAACAAACCTTATTAGTAGCATTGGGTCAAAGCAAGATGGTGCGCAGACCTGTAGCGGGTTTCTTCCATATTTTAATTTACGTTGGATTTGTACTCATCAATATCGAAGTACTCGAAATTTTAATTGATGGTTTGTTCGGAACCCACCGCGTTTTTGCTAGCCCCCTAGGAGGGATTTATAACACCGCTATTGCCTTTTTTGAATGGTTGGCATTAGGTGTATTAATTGCTTGTGTGGTCTTTTTATTTAGACGTTATGTCCAGAAGATTCCTCGTTTTACCATGCGTGAAATGAAAGGTTGGCCAACGAAAGATGCTACCATCATTCTTTTTGTGGAGATTGTTTTAATGGGAGCCTTGTTGCAAATGAATGCAGCAGAGCAAGTACTGCAATCAAGAGGAGAAATGGCTGCACATGGTTCTTTTCCTGTAAGTTCTTGGTTTGTGCCTGTTTATTCAGGATTGTCAAGCACGACATTACACCTTTTAGAGCGATCGTTTTGGTGGTTCCACTTTGTGGGAATTTTACTTTTCTTGAATTACCTACCATTCTCTAAGCACTGGCATATTATTATGGCTTTCCCGAATGTTTATTATTCTTCTCTTAAACCAAAAGGAGAATTCACCAATATGGAGTCGGTTACCACAGAGGTTAAACTTATGATGGATCCCTCTGGGGCAGTTCCAGAAGGTTATGAACCGCCAGCCGGTTTTGGTGCGAAAGATGTAAACGATTTAAGTTGGAAAAACTTGATGGATGCCTATACCTGCACGGAATGTGGTCGTTGTAGCAGCGTTTGTCCGGCCAATATTACGGGAAAACTATTAAGTCCTCGAAAGGTCATGATGGACACCAGAGATCGTTTGGAGGAAGTGGGTAAAGCCATAAATGCTTCTGAAACAAAGGAAATGCCCCAAGACGACAAAAACCTTCATTCGTATATTTCTTCTGAAGAGCTTTGGGCATGTACCACCTGTAATGCCTGTGCCGATGCCTGTCCTGTTAATATCAACCCCGTTGATATCATCATGCAAATGCGTCAATATTTGGTAATGGAACAGAGTGCTGCTCCGTCTGAACTGAACGGAATGTTCACCAATATGGAAAACAATGGAGCCCCATGGCAATTCAATCAAAACGACAAAGGTGCTTGGGCTAAAGGCGATTCATAAGCCTATAACATACCCGTTTTATTACCTATCTTTGTAAGAATTATGAACGTTGTATTGAACACACTGCTATTTTTAGGTTCTGTAGGTCCTAGTGAGCTGATCATCATTGCTTTAATTGTTTTGTTGTTGTTTGGAGGAAAAAAGATTCCGGAGTTGATGCGTGGAATGGGAAAAGGTATCCGCGAATTTAACAATGCAAAAGACGGCATGCGCGAAGAAATTCGCAAAGGAATGAATGACGACGACGATACTTCATCTAGCAGTAAAGAAAATTGAAAGCGTATCGCCGAATAATCGATATTCAGGCTGATTTACTCGCAGGTAATACTACTTGTGAGCAATTGGTTTTGCACTACCTCAATCAAATTAATGAGAAGCAACATTTGAACGCTTTTCTCGAGGTTTGGGAGGAAGAAGCATTAGAAAAAGCGCGACAAATAGACACTAAAATTGCTGCTGGCAATTTGGGAAATTGGCAGGTGCGGTAATTGCTCTGAAAGACAATATGAGTTTCAAAGGGCATAAGGTTAGTGCTTCTTCTAAAATTTTAGAAGGCTTTGAAGCTTTATATACCGCGACAGCCTTGGAGAGGTTGGAAGCAGAAGATGCTATTTTTATTGGCCGCACCAATTGCGATGAATTTGCAATGGGTGCTTCTAATGAAAACAGTGCCTATGGTGCAGTGAAAAATCCATTTGATGAATCTAGAGTTCCAGGAGGTAGTAGTGGAGGCAGTGCCGTAGCTGTTGCTGCGAATATGTGCCATTGCTCTCTAGGTTCAGATACAGGTGGGTCTATCAGACAACCAGCGGCCTTTAATGGAATTTATGGATTAAAACCAACTTATGGTCGAATTTCTCGTTGGGGACTTTTGGCTTATGCCTCAAGCTTTGATCAGATTGGTCCGTTCGCCCATAGTCTGGAGGATATTGCATTGCTTACCCAAATTATGTCGGGTAAAGATGCGCACGATGCTACTGCCATACAAGAACCTTCCTTGAATTCTTGGGAGAGTTCATCAAAGGAAAAACAAAGATTTGCGGTTATGAAACAGGCCGTTGAACATCCCGGTTTGGATGAAGAAGTTCGTGCCTCTTTCAATGCGTTATTATCAAAATTAGAATCTCAAGGACATATAATTGAGTGGGTTGATTTTCCATTATTGGATCAAATGGTACCTGCTTATTATGTGTTAACAACGGCAGAAGCAAGTAGTAATTTATCGCGTTATTCAGGCATGATGTATGGGTATCGCAGTAATAATGCCAGTGACTTGGAAAGTACCTATACTTTATCCAGAACGGAGGGCTTTGGTCCCGAAGTAAAACGAAGAATCATGTTAGGAACCTTTGTTTTATCTAGCGATCAATACGATGCCTATTACGAGCAAGCACTTAAGGTTAGACGAGTAATTCAGAATCAAACCGATGAAATTTTATCTCGTAACGATGCCATGTTATTGCCAACTACCAGCACTCCTGCGTTCAAGTTAGGAGAAAAAAGCAAGGATCCTGTAAGTATGTATTTGGCTGATTTGTTTACCGTTCAGGCTAATTTGGCTGGAAATCCGGCAATATCGATACCTGCAGGATTTACACAGGGCGGTTTGCCTATAGGTGTTCAATTAATGACACCTAGAAAATCAGAAATTGATTTGTACGACCTGTCGAAATTGATCGAAAGGACACTTTCTTAATGACGGTTTTGAATCGCATATTTTTTGGAGATTCTGCTTGTAGGCACGAGTTTTACTTCCCCACTTTTGGCAACAGATACGGCCTCAATTTCCAAATTATTGGATAAATACGAATCGAGAGGCTTACCTCGATTTAGAGTTCCAGAATTGTACCAAGAAATTTCCGAGCGTTTGGAAAATCATAATGGTACTACAGGTATTCTAGCAAGTCGTTATTTGCGTTATCAAGAACTGATTGAAACAGAAAGACGCAAACAAAAATTACCTTGGTTTGTCGGTTTTTTACCTGCTGCAAATACGGGTTTTGAGCCTCGTTTTAGAAATGAATCTGGTTTTGCTGGAATGTGGCCTTTACCCTATTTAATGGGTAAAAAATATGGACTTATACAAACGGCTTTGTACGATGAGCGACACGACCCGGAAAAGTCTACCGAAGCGGCTTGTCTTTATCTGGCAGATTTGCAAATCATTTACCGCGATTGGTTGATGGGGATTACGGCGTTTAGCGTAGGGCCTGCCCGTTTTAATCAGGTTATTCACGGAAATAAAACACTGGAATTCGATTCCTTGTTTTATGCATTAGAACCGGAAGAACGTATCCCTGTGATTCAATTATTGGCTACTGCGGTTGCGGTTTCTGAATGGATAGAATTGGAAAGTAATATTCCAGCAATCAATAATGTAACATTGACAAAAGCGGATGGAATTACACAGCCAATACCATTTTCTTTGTTTGATGAGAAATTTGGAATAGGCATTGCCCAAATGCGCGAGTACAATCCAGGGTTAAGAACGGATTTGATTCCATATATGGGTAAGATTTTCAATTTCAATTTGCCTAATGCAATTGAGGATCGCTATATGGGAGCCAGAGATTCTATTTCGGTATGGTTAAATGGCGCGCCACAAATGGAGCTGACGTTTGACACCTTAACTCAGGTATTTGATGGAGATACCGTGGTTATAATTGAAACAGAACAAGTGGCTGAGCCACCAAAACTCATAGAAGAAAGAGACGAGAAGGTCTGGGTATACTATAAAATTAAGCGTGGGGATGCCTTATATACCATTACGGATATTTTTGATTGCACGGTTGGGGAAATAAGGCGTTGGAACAATCTCAATTCTAAAATGTTCTTGATTGCAGGAAAACGTTTGAAGTTTTATGTGCCTGCTTCGAAAAAGAGTTATTACCAGCAGATAGATAAAATGTCATTGGCTCAAAAACGAGAGCGTGCTAAATCTGATGATTAATATTCGAAAGTTTATTCTGGCTATTCTATCCTTTTGGGTGTTATACCCTGAGTTGATTGCGCAGAATATACCCGTTCAATCAAGGGTTTCTGATAAGTCTCTTAAGGTTGAAATCGTTAAAACATCCAAGCGCGTAATCATAGACGGTAACTTAGACGATTCCATTTGGTTAAATACGACTTTTTATGGCGGTTTTCAACAGTATTACCCTTATGATACCTCGTTATCAATCAGCAAAACCAGATTCAGTTTATGTCATGACGATCGCTTTTTATACGCGGCGATGATTTGTGACAATAGAAATCCAGATAAGCCCTTTGTGGTTAATAATCTAAAACGTGATTTTTCCGTAACATCTCACGATGCGGTAGTATTGAGTCTGTCACCCTTTTTAGATGGTCAAAATGGATTTTCTTTTGGCGTTACCCCTTATAATGCACAACGTGAGGGAGCTATCGAAAATGGTGGAGTTTTTGGTGTTAGTACTGCATGGGATCAAGTATGGTATTCCGAGACCCAAATAACGGATTCGTTCTGGTATGCGGAAATGGCTATTCCCTTAGCGAGTATTCGTTTTGTTCCAAATGCAAAAAAATGGGGCGTTAACGTTTCGCGGATAGACTTGAAGAATAATGAGATTTCTAACTTTAAGAAAGTACCTAGGAATTTTAATTTTAGCACACTTGTGTTTGCCGACACCCTGGTTTGGAAGCAGCCCTTAACGAAAAAGTTCTTCAATGGAGTATGGGTGCCATACATCAGTAATAATTTCATTCAAGAACGCGCAGGAGATAAAATTTCGCAATTACCTCGAATTGGATTTGATGCAAAATTGGCCCTTACACAAAGTTTGAATTTAGACGCAACTCTTAATCCGGACTTCGCACAAGTTGATGTGGACCAACAACAGGTGAATCTTACGCGTTTTTCTTTGTTTTTTCCTGAGAGAAGGCAGTTTTTTATTGAGAATAGCGACCTTTTTGCCAATTTCGGATTCCGTCAGATACGCCCATTTTTTTCTCGACGCATTGGTTTAGCGCCAGATAGAACAAATATTCCCATTCAATATGGTCTGAGAGTTTCGGGTAAATATGGCAATAACTTACGCCTTGGCTTGATGAATGTTAGCACCGAAGCCAGGGGCTTGGGAGCTGTTTCAAACATTAATTACAGTGTTTTGGCTCTTCAAAAGAAAGTTTTAGAAGCTTCGAATATTGGCTTTATTGCGGTTCATGATGAGCGTTTAGGAGGGAAAGAAAGAGATTTCAATACCGTACTTGGCACCGAGTTTAATTTATTAACCACAGATAATAGATTGGCGGGAAAAGCTTTTATTCAAAAGTCGATTTATCCTGGTTTGAATGCAAACCGAGGGTTTGCACATGCCACCTGGTTGATGTATAAAACATTAGAATGGAATATCATGTGGAATCACGAATATGTGAGCCGCATGTTCAATGCTAGAAATGGATTCGTTCCAAGGGTGGATAATTATGACCCTTCAACGGGGAAAGTTGTTAAATGGGACTATTGGAGGTTGGAACCAATGATCAAGCGGATATTTTATCCAACCAATCAGTACATAAACAATGTTTCTTTTGATCTTTATAATTCTTCTTACTACGATAGTACTTGGGTTCCAACCGAGTCGTATACCAATTTGAAAAGTGAGTTGAATTTTCAAAACAGCACTTCGATATCGATTCTTGCCTACCACCAATACTTCCGTTTGTTCCTGCCTTTTGCACCGGTAAACCTACCTGGAGGTGGGTTTTTAACGGGCATTCACAATATGTATGGCTTTAAAACATCTGTTTCTTCAAATAATCGGAAACCATTGACATTGAGTGGATCTGTGGATATGGGTTCTTATTTCATTGGGAATAAACAAGAGTATTTGGCTGACATTTCATGGCGGGTTCCCGGATTGGGATCAAGACGCATTCCTCGTTTATACCTTAGTGGAAACTTAAGGCATATTAATATCAATTTTGGAGATAGCGGTACGTATCAGATTGATCTTATTGGATTAAAGGCAGATTATAGTTTTTCAACAACAACGTATTTGATAGGTTATTGGCAATTGAACGCCCAAAACAAACTTATGAATGTGAACATACGTTTCCAATGGCGTTACCGTCCGATGAGCGATATATTCATTGTTTTTGCTCAAAACTGGGACCGTACCTCCCTAATGTTAAAGCCCCAGTCTGAAACATGGGGCTTTGCAGGTCGTTCGTTGGCGGTTAAAATGGCCTATTGGTTCTAATAACCATCACCATCAAGAAGGTTTCCTATACCTCCAAGAATACTTCCTTCTCCTTTGCGATTCCCTCCGGGTTGTGCGTAAGATAGTATACGGCTTGCTAATCGGCTTACCGGTAAACTTTGCATCCAAACCTTTCCAGGACCTGTTAATACAGCAAAGAAGAGTCCTTCACCACCGAAAATGGCATTTTTTACACCTTTTACGAATTGAATATCATAATCTACGGATCCGGTGAATCCTACAATACAACCGGTATCAACCCGAAAACTTTCTCCAGCTTGTAATTCTTTTTCAATTATATAACCTCCTGCGTGCATGAAAGCCATACCATCGCCCTTCGAGTTTTTCCATGATGAACCCTTCTCCTCCGAAAAGTCCAGTACCGAGCTTTCTTTGAAATTCTATTCCAACACTAACGCCTTTTGCAGCGCATAAAAAAGCATCTTTTTGACAAATGATTTTACCTCCTAAATGCGCGAGATTCAGTGGTACAATTTTTCCGGCGTATGGTGCAGCAAAACTTACCCTTTTTTTACCATGTCCCAAATTGGTAAAGGCGGTCATGAACAGGCTTTCTCCTACCAATAAACGTTTACCAGCGCCTAGAATTTTTCCCAATAGGCCCGAATTGGTTTGAGAACCATCGCCAAAAATGGTTTGCATTTC
>CALSSY010000002.1 GCA_943789135.1 uncultured Bacteroidia bacterium | reverse complement strand
ATTCCTAGAAATCCCGTTTCACTCATAGCCGAGAAATATTCAGAATGCGCATCACCTAGGTCTCCAGCGTGTGTACTTATAATAGTTAATTCACTACTCTTTTGAAAAGGCGCATATTGGAATACGTACGTTCCCGGCCCGAATCCAAATATGGGTCTTTCGGATACCATGCGTGCCGCGCATTTCCATCGATTTATTCGTTCTAAGTTACTCGGGTCTGTTGAAATATTACTTACAGATTTTACGTGTCCCTCTAATTCATCGCTACTACCCTGTTTATTCGCCTCCAATGAATATTGAATGTCGTTTTGTTTTATAAATCCGATGCTTCCCGCGGCAATGAAAGCAATAACAATCCAATAAAATCTCACTCTAAATCGGGTCAATAACCAAGCACCCACTGCAACAATTAAACTAAGCCAAGTCGCGCGAGTAAAACTCACGACAATAGCGAAAAGGAGCACCAATAATAACAATAAAATCATTGGACCTGCCGAAATGGGCATTCCAAATTGGCGCACGTAAAAAGCATAAATTAATAACACAAATACACCATACGCAATCGCTGCTGCATACATTCCATGGTCAGGGAAAAAAGGCCATGATATTCCGTAACTCGCTGAACGCGAAAATCCATATTGTGCATGCATTATAAGCGTGTAGACCACCATTACAAGCGTAAATCCAGTGAACCACTTTAGATAAAAATGAATCCGATCGTATTTTGAAAAAATCAGTAATCCCAAATAAAAAAACAAGGTAATATACCAGGTTCGAGCCAAGCTGAACTTAGCACTTACAATTGGCATACTTGAAAACAGCGTTGTCACCCATAACCAAATCAAGTAAAGGCTTACAAAAAGCACTACAGGATGTTTCAGATATTGAACTTGGATTGCCCGCTCTTTATAAACATGAAGTCCAAGTAATACAAATAAGAAGATGTAGATTGGCTCTGTAGGCAGTGAAAGACCCAAGCCGCCCCCCAAATCTTCTATATTAATCGCTAAAGGCGTAATAGCTCCAAAAAAGAGTAAGGTTTTTTCGGTAAATAAGACCGAAGCGTACAATACCAATAAAGCGGCCGGCAATAAAAGTAGCCAGTAATTTGCGGTTAAAATACCCCAAGTAATTCCCAATATCAATCCCAACAAAACGGAAAATAGAACGATTTTTCGCCTAGAATCGAGATGATTTAGGGATAATTGCATGAATTAAGATTTTTTACTGAACAACTCTACTGTAATCAATACAACTGCCGTTGCTAAGAAGGTACTTAATAGAGATAATAGCAATACAAAACTTCTCTTGGGCCAAAACTTAATTTCAGGAACCGTAGCAGACTCAACGGTAAATTTATGGGATAACCTTTCGCCCACATCTACTTGTCTTTTCTCAAATTGGGTAATAAGATTGCTCTCTTTTTCCTCTTCTAATTTGATCAATTCGTTTAGGGCAATGAAATCCCCGCCATTGGCAACCAATTGCTTCCTTTCATTTAAAAGTTGTTGCAATTGACCGGTTTTACCTGAAGATTGTGCTTTGTAAATCTCCTCTGCTAATGCACGAGATTGCTCTTCATAGTTGGTAATACCTTTTGTACCAAGATCACGAAGTTCATCTTTGATTTTTTGAATTTTTCTCTGCTTTTCTTCCAATGCACGACGCACAATATCCAAGGCCGGTGTAGCAATTTGATTTTGTACTTCTGTTTTAATTGAATCGTACAGATCCGCAATGCCATTAGCAAGTTTTGCTGCCATTAATGGATCCTCGTCTAAAACTTCAATTTTAATACTCAAATAACGCGTTCTTTCGAAATTAAAATTCTCCTTAATTTTATTGTCCAACGCATATTGAGGGTATTTTTCCTTCTTGGGATCAATCCCATAATGCTTCATTAAATCAAAATTTCTAACCAATCGACCCAATAAGGTACCCGACTGAATGATTTGCAAGGCCTTTTCTGCTTCTATCTCTTCTCCAAACTCCAATGGATCTTGTTGTCTTTGATTAAGTTCAGTCAATAAGGCATTTGAAATAGAGTTGTTTTTTGTGGGATAAAAAATATGCTGTGCCCTGTATTTAGGCTTTGTAATAGACGGATGTGTTACAACCGTTGCTATTACTGCTGCAATTGCACAGCTTATAATAAAAACTTTGCGCCAACGCCAGAAGAAGTTAACAACGCTAACTAATGTTATGGGTTTAACTTGCGACTCGTCAATTAGGTTATTAGTTGAAGTTGAATCAGAATGTTCTGTCATAAAAAATACAATAGGCTTTCAAAGATATTTAAACGATGCTTTATGACCTTGTATTTCTAAAGATTTCTTTAGATTATCCACAAAAATGTCACGAAATACTTTTAGAGATCAAAAAATCGAAGGGCCAAGTCAATTTCATGGTCGTTTTTATCGTTACTGTCTTCCGATAAATAAACCCGTAAAATTCGATATCCTTGACGTTCTAAGGTAGCAATAATGGACCTCACGTAGGTTGTATTCACCTTTATATTGACCTTAAGGCGACCGAATTCCAACTGACTCACCATCAAGCCCAAAACTTTAGCACCGTTTTCTTCAATCCAACGGGCAATTGTGGCAGGTGTATAATCTTTTTCATCAACCTCCAAAACCATAATGGCTCCCATTCCACGGTAGGTTAATGATTGTGTAATCAATTTATTAATTTGTTTTTGATCGATGGCGCCGATATAGGAACTTTCAGCATCGACAACGCCCAATACGGATAACTCATTTGCCGCCAACATCGGAACCAATTCATACAAATGTTGATCCTCAAAGGCTTTTGGAGCATGAAGATTTGGGGCTACAACTTCCGATAAAAACCTGAGTCTTATCATCCATTGCATACAAGGATTGCAATCGGCAATAATTTATAAATTGATTTGTTTTCCAAAATGGGTAACTCGGAAAAACCTTGTGTTGCCAAGTAATCAATAGCCGTTTCTACCGAATCGGTAGTACGAAGCGCATGCACTTGTTCTGAAATAAGTTCCTTGGCGATCATGTGCCAAATATAGGAGAATTAAAATGAAATCACCATTTATGTGTTTCATCATTGTGCCATGAATCTTGCAATTTCATGGTACGTTCAATCAAATCTCGCACACAACCTTCCCCACCGCGAACTTGACTTATAAATTGCGCTACCTGCAATACATCAGCGCAAGCATCTTTTGGACAACAAGCCAATCCTACCTTTTCTAAAACCGGCACATCGGGCAAATCATCGCCCATGTAGGCCACATCTTCTGGTTTTAGTTTTGTATTTTTTAGGAAGTCGGCAAATGCCCCTAGTTTTTCTTGTTGACCCAAATAGATATGTTGAACGCCTAGGCCTTCAAATCTTTTTCGCATACCCTCGGATTTGCCTCCAGAAATAATAGCCACGTGATACCCTGATTTTACGGCATGTTGCACCGCATAACCATCTTTGATGTTTACCGAGCGCAACATATATCCTTCCTCCGTAACCAAAACTTGACCCGGAGTCATGACACCGTCTACGTCAAATACGAATGCCTTTATTTGCTTGAATAGTGGAATTAAATTCGACATAGCCTTCGAATTTACCAACCTAGAACCCAAGCGAAAATCAACGGGGCTACAATTGTAGCATCGCTTTCAACAATGAATTTGGGTGTGTCAATATCCAATTTACCCCAAGTAATTTTCTCATTTGGAACCGCCCCGGAGTAACTTCCGTAACTCGTTGTGCTGTCCGATATCTGGCAGAAATAAGACCAAAATGGAATGTTTTCCATTTCCATATCTTGGTATAACATTGGCACTACACAAATTGGGAAATCCCCGGCAATACCTCCACCAATTTGGAAGAATCCAATTCCTTTTCCATCCGAATTTTTCACATACCAATCGGCTAAATAAGCCATATACTCAATTCCACTTTTCATGGTAGAGGCTTGTAATTCACCTTTTATTACATAGCTCGCAAAGATGTTACCCATAGTAGAATCTTCCCAACCTGGAACCACTATTGGAATATTTTTTTCAGCTGCTGCTAACATCCAACTGTCTTTGGGGTCAATTTCATAGTATTGCTCCAATTCACCGCTTAGTAATATTTGATACATATACTCATGGGGAAAATAGCGTTCACCGGAGTCTTCTGCTTTTTTCCAAATGCCGTGGATATGCTTCTGCAATCTTCGGAAAGCCTCTTCTTCGGGTATACATGTATCGGTAACGCGGTTGTAATGATTTTCGAGTAAATCCCACTCATCTTGGGGACTTAAATCGCGGTAATGTGGTACGCGTTTATAATGGTTGTGAGCAACCAAATTCATGATATCCTCTTCTAAGTTTGCCCCTGTACAGCTGATTATATCCACTTTGCCTTGACGGATCATCTCAGCAAAACTTTTACCTAATTCTGCTGTACTCATTGCACCTGCCAATGTTACCATCATTTTACCCCCTTCAGTCAAATGGGTTTCATAACCTTTAGCAGCATCCACTAGCGCGGCAGCATTAAAATGCTTGTAATGTTTCTCTACAAATTGAGAAATAGGACCTTTCATACCTACAAAGGTACACGCAATTTTGAAAGTATTTAACGGATAATTTGACTTGGGAGATTACTCACCGAGTAACCACAAACGTCTAAATTTCTGCTTTTTCTTAGGCATCAACGAAACCTTTTCTTTCACGTAAGCCAAAGCCTCGTCCATATCATCGGTAAGAAGAAATAAGTTTAAATCTTCAGGCGAAATGGTTTTACCCAGTTCCATGTCTTTAACCTGCTCTAGCAAACCTTTCCAGTAATCCTTACCAATCAAAACCACCGGAAACCAAGGCATTTTTTGGGTCTGAATCAAGGTTAGGGCTTCAAACATTTCATCCAAAGTTCCAAAACCACCAGGAAAAACAATAAATCCGAAAGAATACTTAAATAATAACACCTTGCGAACAAAGAAGTATCGGATATCCACAGTGACATCAAGAAATGGATTTGCGTGTTGTTCAAATGGGAGTTCAATATTGACACCAACACTTTTCCCGTTGGCTTCTTTTGCACCCTGATTGGCAGCTTGCATAATTCCCGGACCACCTCCCGTTAAAACTGTAAAACCCAATTCACTAACACGAGATCCCATTTGTCGGGCCTTTTCATAGTATTCATCTCCGGGCTTGTAACGTGCCGAACCGAAAATACTCAAACACGGTCCTACAAAATGCAATTTTCTAAAGCCTTTTAAAAACTCCAATAATACCCTAAATCCAAAAACCAATTCTGTAAATCGGTTGTGTGGACCTTCAAGCATTTCAAGATTGGATAACTTTCTGCGATTTTCCATAAACAAAACTGCCTCCATTGAGGAGGCAGCAAGTTAGTTGAAATTATTATTTAAAATACCTCTGTTTGAGCAAAAAAGAAACTGCCTTCAATAGCAGCATTCTCATCGCTGTCACTACCGTGAATCGCATTTGCATCGATGCTCTTGGCATATAGATTACGGATTGTACCCGCATCGGCTTTTTGTGGATCTGTAGCTCCAATTAATGTGCGGAAATCTGCTACTGCATTATCCTTCTCCAAAATAGCTGCATAAATTGGTCCGCTTGTCATGAAAGAAACCAAATCAGCATAAAATGGACGCTCTTTATGAACTTCATAGAAAGCACCAGCTTGGTCTGATGTTAAATGGATGTATTTCATAGCTTTAACCTTAAATCCAGCTGAAATAATGTGATCGAGAATCTTACCTGCATGCCCGTTTGCAACGGCATCAGGTTTAATCATGGTAAAAGTGCGATTAGTCATTTATTTAAATATTGCGGCAAAATTCGTCAATTTTATCTTCATTTCCTTGTTTGTTACGAGCTTTAAGTCTATTAATTCGACTAATTTTATGATTTATTGAATCGAATTACATCTCGACACCCTAAATTCGAATACTATGTGCTTTTCCTATTCCGTACATCAAAGTAAAAACGCACTTCCATTCGATCCAAACAACCTTCAAATTCCTATACCAGGATTCTTTTTTAGTGGATTTGATCACCCTAATTTACCGATTTGCACTTCCAATGAAAGATGGGAATTGGCCGAATGGGGACTTATCCCATCTTGGGCGCAATCAACCGAGCAACAACGCGAATTACAAAATGTAACGTTAAATGCACGAAGTGAAACTGCATCCGAAAAACCTGCATTCATAGATGCTTGGAACAAACGACCTTGCATCGTTCTAGCTAGTGGCTTTTTTGAATGGCAACATCATGGGAAAATGCGAATGCCCCACTATATCCAACACAAGACAGAACCTTATTTATGGTTTGCTGGCCTCTACGAAGATGTAAAACTCGAATCGCATTGGACCCGGACCTATACCATATTAACGTGCGAAGCAAACGGAATCATGTCAGAAATCCATAATGCTAAAAACCGGATGCCCCTTATATTAAACAATTCGGAAATTCAAACCTGGTTACATGGCAGCATACAAGACCGTAAGCAGTTATGCATGCCTCAACCTTGTAATTTTCTAAAGGCACATCATGTGAATCCACTGCTTAACAAAAATTCAATAAATAGAAATGCACCTTGGGCTGTAGAATCTTATCAAAAACCCCAAACAGAACTCCCTTTTTGATTCTTTTTACTTTAGATTTGTTATCCTTTAGGAATATGAGAATACCCGCGATCGCAGCCCTATCTTGTTTGTTTTTTTTGGCTTGTCAACCAAATAACACCCAAAATCCTCCTGCAGAAAGTATTGACAGTAATACCGTTAATTTAGATACAATACAAACATCTACGCTACCCGATGTAGACCCTAAATGGAATCGATTTGCACTTATGCTATCAGGAGATACCTCTCTTTACAGCGATAAAAACCCAAATCTTGCCGTTTGGAAAGAATATGCGCGTAAAAGCACTCAAAAATGGACCATTCTTAACCAAAAAGTAGCCGAACCTATTCAAAAATGGGTTTCGGAAAATAAATATAACGATAAATACACCACTCGTACATTACTATACCCATTCGCAGGTGGTGACTTCTTTTATGCCAATTTATTCTTCCCAGATAAAGACACGATTATCATGGTAGGCTTGGAGCCTCCAGGCTATTTATTCAATCCAGATACTGTGGATCAAACTTTGTTATCTACATATTTAAGAGATCTGGAAAAATCATTATTCTTTCCTCATAAACTCGGATTCTTTCGCACAAAATCAATGGCTATAGATTTTGAAAAAGGGCTTTTAAATGGAACTGTACATACTTGTTTGTACTACTTAGCCAAAGCCAACAAAGACATTTATTATGTGAAGGCCATGAACTTTGACGAAGACGGTAATTTCAGTGATGTAGATGATATTGGCACAAGGAAGCACGGTAAAAAGGGTTATCGAATTGGTTATGCAGCGAAAGGAGATATACAGGTAAAAGAATTGATTTATTTTGCTGAAAACCTTGCCAATAGCGGTGTTTATTACATCAACAATCAAGTAAAAACTTTAATTCCTGCGGCTAAATATATGGAGAAACACCACAACACGTCAGCCTTCTTTAAAGCAGCAACTTACTTGATGCATAAAAGCTACTTTTCTTGGATTCGCAACACTTGTATTAATGCAAGCTCGTTAATCCTACAAGACGACAGTGGAATTCCACTTTCAAAATTGGAGGAATCTGGATACAAAGTGAAGCTCTTAGGAAATTATACCCGAACAATTCCTTTGTTTAGCAATTTATTTCAACCTGATTTGAAAGAAAGATATATCCAAGAAAAACCTATTAAACTGCCTTTTACTATTGGATATAATGCCCAATACGGCGAATGCAATTTGCAACTCGCGACAAAATAACACCCTATAATGGACTTAAAACCTTACTACATCGAGTTAAAAGCTCGAGCTATTGGCATCAGTGCCGATGATATCGATATTGCTACCGCTTTTTTAAGCGGGTACGATTTTGACTCTTTCGATTCAGAAGGAAACGTATTACGTGCCTATGTGAAGGCAAGCGCCATTACGGAAGAACTCAAATACGAAATTGAAAGCCTTATTTCCTCATATGTGGATGAAATCGAATGGTTGGAACATCCTTATGAGAATTGGAATCAAAAATGGGAAGAAAACTATTTTCAACCCCTTGATGTGGGACCATTTCATGTTCGTGCTCCTTTCCATCCCGAATCAGAAAAGTCCCATGTCATAACAATTGAACCCAGAATGAGCTTTGGAACTGGCCATCATGGAACTACCCAGTTGATGTTGTCATATCTCGATATTTATCAAGATAGAATAGCTCAATCGAATGTATTAGATATGGGTACTGGAACAGGCATATTAGCAATTGCAGCAGAAATGTTAGGCGCGAGGAAAGTTTGGGGCATTGAAATTGACGATTGGGTTGTTGATAATGCCAACGATAATATTACCATTAATAAATGCGAGAGAACACACATTTCATGCGGAACTGCTGATTTACTTACCGAAGATTACAATTCTCAATTTGATGTAGTAATTGCCAATATTCACCGTGAAGTTATTTTGGCCGACCTGTATGACTATAATCGGGTCTTGAAACCCGGAGGTATCATGTTTATCAGCGGACTTCAAGAATCCGATATTGAGTCCGTTGATGCCAAAGCCTTTTCCCTATTGCTTAAAAAAGAGTTGCATAAATCGCAAGAGGGTTGGCAAGGGTTGGTATATCTAAAGCCCAATGCTTAAATTCGAATACTAATTTCAGTATTGTTTTGTCGGGAATAATCAAATTACTTTCAGATGCTGTTGCCAATCAAATTGCCGCAGGTGAGGTTGTTCAACGGCCTTCTAGTATCGTTAAGGAATTATTGGAAAACAGTATTGATGCGGGAGCCACACACATAAAGTTACTCATAAAAGACGGGGGAAGCACCCTTGTCCAAGTTATTGATAATGGAAAAGGGATGAGCGAAACCGATGCACGTTTGTGTTGGGAGCGGCATGCCACCTCAAAAATTAAAAAAGCCGAAGACCTATTTTCGCTTCATACATATGGTTTCAGAGGGGAAGCTATGGCTTCAATAGCTGCAGTAGCTCAAGTTGAAATGAAAACCCGCAGACATGAAGATGAACTTGGTACCTTTATCCGAATAGAAGCGAGTGAATGCCTCGAACAAAATATCTGCAGCGCACCTGTGGGTACTTCAATCGCTGTAAAGAATTTATTTTATAATATACCTGCACGTCGAAACTTCTTAAAATCGATTACGGTTGAAACCAAACATATTTTCGAAGAATTTCAACGACAGGCCATGGCAAATCCCCAAATTGCATTTTCAATTATTCAATCAAAATCAAGAAGTATTCGATTATCCAATTCGATCCTTGAAAGAAAGAATTTCGGATGTACTGGGTAGAAAAAAAATTGATGCATTCATTGAGGTAGACGAGCCTACTGAAATTATAAAAATCCATGGCTTTGTGGGAGCTCCCGAATTAGCACGTAAAACGAGAGGGGATCAATTTTTTTTCGTTAATGAACGGTTCATTAAAAGTCCCTATTTCCATCATGCCTTAACCCAAGCTTTTGAAGGAATTTTAGAATCAGACCAATTCCCCACCTATGTGCTATTTTTTACAATTGACCCTAGCAAGGTCGATGTAAATGTCCATCCGACTAAAACCGAGGTAAAGTTTGAAGACGAACGACATATATACAATATTCTGAAAGCTGCCGTTCGAAAATCAATTAACTCGTTTATTCTCCCACAAAACAACCCAGACTTCCCTACCGAAACCATGGGAAATTGGATGAAATCGGACCCGTTTACCCAGACTCCAAACTGGAAAGAATTTAATACATCTCAAACATCTTCAAGTTCGCCAAAAGACCACTACAACCCATTCCCAAACGGAAATAATGGAAAACGATACCAAGGTCAAGACTGGGAGAAAATTCTAGGTCCTACAGATTCAGTTCGTTCTCGTTTCGATGAATTCAATAATATCTCAAATTCCAAAGCCTCCTTATTCCAAAATTCTGACAATCCATTAAAACCAGATGTAAAAGGATTCTTTTCCATTTCGGATACGCATTTAGCATGCAATGTGAATCAACAATTGCACATAATTGATGTCAAAAGAGCACGACAACATTTGTTTTATAATCAATATTTCCAACAGTTAGAAAAACAAAAAGGACAATCACAGCAATTGCTTTTTCCAAGAAATATTGAACTCCCTGCGAGTAAACTAGCAATCTTGTTAGAATTGATGGATGCCTTTTCACACCTTGGATTTGACCTGGGACACTTTGGAGGTAATGCAATAATAATTAATGGATTACCGGCTCAGTTACCCGCGTGTGATGAACAAGCACTAATTGAACAAATAATTGACGATTACGAACAAACTGCCGGAGAAGTAAAATTAAGTAGAAATCAAGCATTGGCTTTAAGCATGTCAAGACAAAGTGCGAGTAAACAAGGCACAGCAAAAACCAAAGAAGAATTTGAATTCATTTTGGAGAATTTATTTCAAGTTGAAATGCCTCAGTTTACATTTGACGGAAAACAAATATATGTTACTCTCGGTGCGGATAGTATCTTTGAATTATTCAATAAAAAGAAGAGATCATGACCTTTCACCTGCCTCCAGCCCTAAAAAATATACTCATAATAATGGTTTTGGGCGCTATGGCCCAAACTGCACTTCCAAGAATTGGTATTGATCCTACAAATTGGTATTTGTTTTATCCAGATTCAGAAAATTTTCGCATTTGGCAGTTAATCACCCATATTTTCTGTCACGGTGGTTTCAGCCATATATTATTCAACGGGATAGCACTTTTTTCCTTTGGCATGGTGGTTGAGCATCGTTTAGGAACCTCTTTATTCTTGAAATTATTCTTCATCAGCGGACTGGGTGCTGTTTTGCTGCATTTTGGTTGGATGGCGTATTGGATTTATAGCCAAACCGGATATTTATTTCCCAATATCGCATCCGGTCATGAATTTGTTCCCTACCCACCCATGTTGGGAGCTAGTGGCGCTCTTTATGGGGTAATGACCGCATTTGCTTTATTGTACCCTGAAGAAAGTATGATTTTTTTATTCCTTCCCTACCCAATAAAAGCAAAATACCTGGTTCCCATTATCGTAGGTTTGGATGTTTTACTCGGATTTATTGACCTAGAATCAGATAATATCGCTCACTTTGCGCATATTGGCGGTGCTTTATTCGGATTTATATTCGTTAAAGTTTGGCAACGCTACTTTGTAAAATGATAACGAACAGACCAATTTTCAAATTAAACAGCAAACCCTTCGACCCTCTAAACCGGGCTGTTGTCAATTTAATATGGGCCAACGTAATTGTCTTTTTATTCGTTGGGTTTTTGCGAATGTTCCCATTTGGAGACGCTATTTTCTATTTCTTAAGTTTCAATCCAACTAAACCGCTTTACGCTTCCTTCTACAGTATCATCACGAGTATTTTTGTTCACGATGGGCTGTTTCATATTCTAGGCAATATGTTATGGCTGTATTTTGTTGGGATTATTCTTGAAGATCTAATTGGTAAAAAGCATATTTATTATCTGTTTTTTGGGGGAGGCATTTTAGGTGTTTTTACCTATTACGGATTCAGCCTGCTATACCAGCAGCCTTATCCCTTAGTTGGAGCATCTGCGGGAATTGCTGCAATCTTAGCAGCTACGGCAATCTTCGCTCCCAATTATCGTGTATTTCTATTTGGAGTCGTTGAGGTTGAAATCCGTTGGATTGTTTTAATCAAAGTGTTTTTCGACTTAATCGGAATGTTTGGTCCTACAAATGCAGGGGGGTACCAAGCGCATATTGGAGGGTATTTATTTGGATTTTTATACATTACGGAACTACGTGGAGCCTGGAATTTTCCGAAAATTAAATTTCCCGAAAGATCAACCAAACCCAAGCGTAGTGCCAATGTCAATATTCATAAACCCAACGCTCCAAATCAAGAAGAGATAGACCGGATATTGGACAAAATCAGTGCAGGCGGATACGACTCCTTATCTCAAAAAGAAAAAGAAACTCTGTTCAAAGCGAGCAACAAGAAATAGTGAAGTGGATACTTAAAATTCTGAATTTAGCCGTACTGCCTGTTACTTTACTTGCGGCAATTGTGTTATTCATTTCTGGACAGTCGCCCGCCCTTTCCCCCATATATTCAAGTACAATAGCCCTTATTGGCATGGCCTTCCCTATTTGGTATGTACTTAATATCCTACTTTTGGTTTACTGGGCCATCCAATTTAAACTAAGATTACTAATTCCATTATTTGCCCTGATATTTAATATAAGTGGAGCGCAACTATACGTACAGTGGAATAAACCTTATAGCGATTCTGTCGTTCAACCCCTAAAAGTAATCTCCTACAATGCGAATTTGTTCGGAATATATCGAAATACATCAGATATCGATAGCATCGTACAGATAATTTCCGAACAAAACGCCGATCTAATCCTATTTCAAGAAGTGTTCAATCCAAATGGCAACCTCAAAAAGTTAATGAGAGAACTAGGTGAAAAATTGAATCTACCCTTCTCGGAATGCTATCAATTGCAGCCCAATCGCAATTACGGCATGTGCATACTTTCAAAGTATAGAATTAAAAATTGGGATAAAATTTACTTCTCCCAGCCTACTGGGAATATGGCCATGTATGCAGATATAGGTATACCAGACCCTCAAAAACCCGAATCTGAGCGAAGTATTCGTTTTTTCAATATCCACCTTCAATCCATACGTTTCAGTAAAAAAGATTATCAAGCCATCGAAGAGGTCAATAGCGATCAAACAATTGATAAAAACACTACCGAAGGTCTAATAAATCGAATACGAATTGCATACGAAAAAAGAGCACCGCAGGTAGATGCACTCAAAGAGGAAATTTCTAACTGTAAACTTCCCAAAATGGTGATTGGTGACTTCAACGATGTTCCACTTAGTTACACGTATTATGAACTTTCCGAAGATTTAAACGATGCTTTCGTAACACGTGGTAGTGGGCTTGAAACTACATATAAAGGGCCTTTTCCAAGCTTTAGAATTGATTATCAACTTTATTCAGACCCCATTCAATGTTTGAAATATGAAAACATAAAAAAAGTGCCGAGCGATCATAAAATGATCGTCGGCACTTATGAAATTGGATACTATAACCAATAATTAAACAGTCGAGAAGGGTAAGGTCCTGTTTGCTTTTTTAATTTTTGAATATCCTTGCAAAAGCTCAGCTGAAAGCTGTAATGTATATTCTCGATTCGATTTCAATAATAACTTAATAGGAACCTAGCGACTGGCCGCGCTCATCCGTTGCAAATCCATAATACTGCGTCTTGCCGCATAAAAGTTGGGTTCAATTTCCAAGGCTTTTTGTAAGAATTCAGCACCTTGCATGATATTCCTATTGGCAACAGCTAGTTGGTATTTCAAAAATAGGAATGCGGCTTGAGTTGAAACTCGCTCTGTTAATTGCGCTTGAATGTGTTCCATTGCCACCTTTTTATCTTTCAATTCTGAATTTGACATCGCAATCGAAATCATGGAATCTGCTTCCGCCATGCGACCTCGGGCAATTTGTATCCATGTTAAATCCCAGTAATAGGTAGGATCTTTTGTTTCCTCCCACATAACTTCAAACATTTCAAAAGCAGCTGTGTCTTTTCCTTCCTCAAGGAGTAGTTTGGCTTTAATATCTCTCAAGAATAAACTATTTGGATTTTCTGCCAATCCTTTCTCTGTGTAAAACATGGGTGTTTTTGAACTTCTCACCATTCCAGGAATCACTTTGTAGAAATAATGATAGTAGGCCAACGTATCCAGGACCCAAGCATCTACCGCAGTATCTTGTGCTACCCACTGGGTAAGTGTTGAGATAACCGTTTCCCTGTCTTCGGCTTGCAAAGCTAATTGATAGGTCGATTTCAAAACGTCCGTTTGACTTTGCTTCTTGCTTTCACAGGCACTTAAACCTGCAATCGCTAATATTATATATAAGTATTTCATGATAGGTATTTTTTAGGAGGCGTGTATTCGTTTTAAACCAAATTCATCTTTTAATACATGATAGGCCATTTCCGAATAATAGGCCAAAGCATCAATTATTAATGAGAGAGATTCTGAATTAAACGTTTGTCCTGAAACTCTGTACGTTATAACTGTTGCATTGTCTTTTTCGTTGTAGGAAAACTTTCCAAACATCAAATTAAGATTGACAATCAATAATTCTTGAAGAAACTCATTCCGTTTCAATGTAGGAGCGTATGTAAAGGGAATTGTAATTTGAAAAACACTGGAATCCAATTTATGAACGAAATAATTCCAAGGAGTGGATTCTGGATCTTTCCATACATCAATGTAGACAGGCATTTCATTTTTTAACAAAATCCACTGGCCATTTTCATCAGCTTTCGATTCTTCATCGGAAAGTCCCATATTTCGAATTGCCTCTTCAACGTTTTTTATCAATTCCGATAATTCCATATTACAAAAGTACTAAATACTACGTGCAGACCTACTCATATACCAAAATACCAAACCCACAATTCCCGTTGCAAATCCCATCAAACTTTCAAATGGTTTCATTTGAATGAAAAATACACAAACACTTGCCGTCATAATCAAGAAAATTAAAGGTGTTATTGGATAACCCCAAGCACGATATCCTTCAGGTTTGCCATCTCTAATCCGGAGAATAAACAAGCCTAGAACTGTTAATAATGTAAATAAAGAAAGCGTAAATGCTACGTAATAAATTAATGATTCGAAATCCATAACATGCAACAAAACAATACTTACAACAGCTTGTAACCAAATTGATCTTAATGGAATTTGATATTTATTTAAAGCCGACCAATAGCGCAATTGAGGTACTTTTTCAAGCATGGTTTTCAAAACACGGGGTCCCGTAAAAATCATCGAACTAATTGTCGAAACAAGAAGGATACTTATTACACCTCCCATGAATTTCCCCCAATTTTCACCCCAAATATGCTGGGCTGCAATTAGTCCCACTTCCTTTTTGCCTTTCATCATTTCTATAGGTGTACTACTCAGAAATACCCAATTCAAGGCTGCGTATAAAACCATAACCACCAGGGTTCCAAGAAGTATAGATCTGCTTAAATTCCTCCTTGGATTTTCAATACTTCCAGCGATATAGGCAGCCGCATTCCAACCGCTATAGGCAAATGAAACCCAAACTAAGCTAACAGAAAAACTTGCCTTGAACCATAAACCATCAAAGATTTCATTCATTGCAGATGCCTTAGGCATAAAATCTATTTGGGATTTATTGCCTAAGTACCATCCCGATAATATAAATACCAACATTAACAGTACTTTAGCCAGAGTTGAAATTCTCTGAAATAACAGACCAATAGATAGACTACGTGCGTGTAAAAAACTGAGGGCGATGATTACTAAAACTCCAATTAAGGGACCACTAACTCCAGGTATAACACCGTGTAAATACGCCCCTAATGCTAATGCTGCGCCAGCCACCGGCGCCGCAAATCCAACCGTAGTACTCACAAATCCAGCCATATAGCCTATTGCCGGATGAAAAATCTCTGAAAGAAAGTGAAATTCTCCCCATCTTTTGAAAGTCTACCCGCAATTTCAGCATAACTAAAAGCACCTGTAAGTGCAATCAATCCGCCCACAACCCAAATCATAATCAATGCAAATCCTGATTGCGTGTCAAACAATTGATAGCCCAAACTGGTAAAAACACCCGTACCCACCATATTCGCAATAACCATGCTCGTGGCCGACCAAACATCAATATTCCGTGTTTCACTCATTCACAACGAAACAACACAATTTTTTCCAATAATTAAGGCAATGTAAATTAATATGCGTGGCTTTTTTAGCATTCCTTATTTTTGCCTTATGAATTCAACCGAAAAAGATATCCTTAGCATCGATATACACACCCATATCATTCCCGAAAATCTACCACAATGGAAAGAAAAGTTTGGATACGGTGAATTTGTTTCTCTCGAACATCATAAATCCTGTTGTGCTAGAATGATGATGGATGGTGAATTCTTTAGAGAAATTGAAAATAATTGTTGGGATCCCGAACAACGCATGAAGGAATGCAACCATGTGCATGTAGACGTTCAGGTTTTAAGTACTATTCCTGTGATGTTCAGCTATTGGGCTGATCCCAAACATACTTTAGAAATTTCAAAGTTTCTAAACGATCATATTGCCGATATCTGCGTGCGATACCCAAAACGTTTCGTTGGTCTCGGAACCCTGCCCATGCAACATACCGATTTAGCCATACAAGAACTTAAACGTTGTAAAGAAATCGGACTAAAGGGCATTCAAATTGGATCTCACGTTAACGATTGGAATCTTAACGAGCCTGCATTATTCCCAATTTTTGAGGCTATGCAAGATTTAGATATGGCTCTGTTTGTGCACCCATGGTGGTACAGTGCTAAAAAGAAAATGCCTAAGTATTGGCTTCCTTGGCTAGTAGGAATGCCTGCTGAAACATCTCTGGCTATTACGAGTATGATTTTTGGAGGTATTTTCGAACGATTGCCCAATTTAAGAGTTGCATTTGCGCATGGAGGAGGTGCATTTCCTGCCACTATCGGAAGAATTGAACACGGATGGCGCGTGAGACCCGATCTTGTGGCTGTTGACAACCAAAAAAACCCGAAAGATTATCTCGGACAATTTTGGCTAGACAGTTTGGTTCACGATCCTAAAATGCTCCGCTTTATTACAGAATTAGTTGGGATAGATAAAGTTTGCTTAGGTACCGATTATCCGTTTCCTCTAGGAGAGGATATTCCAGGAGAGTTGATTAAAAATTCAGGATTTACCCCAGAAGAACAAGCTATTATGCTAGGAGACTCGGCCTTACAATGGTTAAATATTCCAAAACAGCTTTTTTTGTGATTTTGTCACAACATTGCAATTCGGCATAATTTTTGGGCGCGTTCAATTACATTTGTTACAGCACATGAGAAGCGCATTAAAATATATAGCAATTGGATTAACAATCCTGAACATTCATACTTCGTACGCTCAGAAATCACCCGATGAGAAATTAAGTATCAAAGCATTTTCAGATTTTTACCCAAAGACTCAAAAAATAATTAGAATCTCAGAGCAGAACATTCGCACCAAAATGGTGCAAATGGGCGAATCCGTCGAAATGGAAGCGGTTAGCACAACCACTGCATCACAAGAAGTTCTGGCACCTAAAGACAATTCACAATCCATCATTTTGAAGCCATTTAAAATTGATGGGTACATTATGACGAACGGTCAAAAACAAGACATATCCCAAGAAGATAGTGAAACCGAATTGGAATACATCATAGATGCCAAAGGAAATTTAATTGACATTAAAGGCAATGAAGACTACATAAAAGCCATGAAAGCATCGGGCATAAACAATGCCCAAACTGGATTGAACCTCATGATTTTCTTCAAACACGAGAAAGAACTTTTTCTTAACGATAGCTTTCAATTAACCCATGACGGCAAGCCATATTCTTTCAAAAAGACATTCACACTTGCTTCATTAGAAGCAGATTTTGCCATTTTCAACACCCACACACAAATATTGCTCGACCATAATTACGATATGAATAATTATGATATCCATCAACATGTTGAAGGTATACTCGGATGGAACAATAAAAGTTAGACTCTCTGACTACCTAATTATCCAACAAGAGGAGAATTTGGACCTCGCAGGATATATGGAAATGGTTAGCGTTAATATACCCTTAACTATCAAAGGGAGTATGAAGGAAAAAATTGATATACAATAATATAAGAAGCTAATTTTTCAAAAAACCTAGCGTAAGCAATTGTTCTTCAACTCGGAAACCTTTACCAAATAAAAACTGTTTTATTTTTTGTTTGTGCTCAAAGGGAATGTCCTTATTTCCCGAAATAACTTGCTCCACTTCGGATATGGAATATCCTAAATTCCGCAGTTTTTTTTGCGCCCATTTCTCGAGATGGTTATCTGTTTCCACTTCCGTAAGTTGGCCCAATGCCTGATTTACCAAAGAATCAGAGACACCCGCTAACTTCAATCCTTGTCGAATTTTCTCACTTCCCCAATTTTTAATTTTACTCTTTCCTCTGGCATAGGCAAATGCGAATCTTGATTCATTCAAAAAATCGTTTTGCAGTAAATGCACCATGACTTCACCCGTTTCAGCTTCAGTTAAGCCCAAACTTCGACATTTTTCTTGAACCTGCTTTTGACTTCGCTCCTGATATGCGCAATACTTTTCCAATTTTTGCATTGCCTGTGAAACCGTTACAAACTGCGCCTTTTTCTGCCAAGCCATACCTCTAAATTACTACTTGTTATTGGAATGCTGACATTTTTTGCAGTTTTTTCTAGCATTTCTGACAGATTTGCAGTTTTCGTCAAATGGAATAAGGTTTGCTTTCAGAAAGACATATGAGAACCGGACAGATTTCAGTACAATCGGAAAATATCTTCCCGATTATTAAAAAGTTCCTTTACACCGATCAGGAAATTTTTATTCGTGAATTGGTAAGTAATGCGGTTGACGCTTCTAAAAAAATTCAAACGTTAAGCCGTATTGGCGAATATTCCGATGATTTAGGTGATTTAAAAGTTGAGGTTTCAATCGATGAAAAGAAAAAAACCCTCACCATTTCCGACTACGGAGTTGGAATGACCGACGAAGAAGTAGAAAAATACATTACACAGTTGGCATTCTCAGGCGCAACAGAATTTGTAAACCAATGGAAAGACAAAGATCCAGACCAAATGATCGGTCATTTTGGATTGGGTTTTTACTCCGCTTTCATGGTAGCAAAACAAGTAACCCTAGTTAGTAAATCGTATAAGAAAGATACAGAAGTCGTAAAATGGGAGTGTGACGGAACAACATCATACAGCATCGACAAAGGGAAACGCAAAAAACGCGGGTACCGATGTAATCTTGCACCTTACGGATGAGGATGCGGAAACCTATTTGAGCAAATGGAAAATACGCGAGTTATTAAGAAAATACTGTCGCTTTTTGCCTATCACCATTGAATTTGACGGTGAAACCATTAACGATACACAACCGCTTTGGACTAAGAAGCCTTCGGATTTGAATCAAGAAGATTATAAGAAATTCTTCGAAGATTTATACCCCATGCAAGAGGCTCCCTTATTCCATATTCACATTAATACGGATTATCCGTTTAACTTAACGGGTGTTCTATATTTCCCGAAAGTTCTTCAAGCTCTTGATAACAGAAAGGATCGCGTTCAACTTTATAGCAATCAAGTCTTTGTTACTGAAGATGTAAAAGATGTATTGCCCGAATTTTTGGTATTACTTCAAGGAGTTGTTGACTCTCCAGATATCCCATTAAACGTGAGTCGCAGTGCTTTACAGAGCGATACCAATGTTAAAAAGATTACAGCACATATCTCTAAAAAAGTAAGCGATAAACTTACCGAAATATTCAAAAACGATCGTGAGGATTATCAGAATAAATGGGAATACCTTGATTTGATTGTGAAATACGGTATGCTATCTGACGAGAAGTTTGCAGAGCGCATGAAGGATTACTGTTTAGTAACCACAACCGAAGGTGCCTTCCATACCATCGAAGAATGGGTTGACCATTGTAAAATCAACCAAACCGATAAAAATGGCAATACCGTTGTCTTGTATACCACCGATGCGAATGCTCAGTATATGAGCGTAAAAGCCGTAAAAGATGCCGGTTACGAAGTAATTACATTGAACGGACCATTGGATGTTCACTTTGCTGGTTTTGCTGAAGGTAAATTTGAAAAAGTTAGTTTCAAATGCGTGGATAGCGATCCAGTAAATAAACTTATTGAAAAGGAGGAGACGATTGAGTCTGTGCTCGATAAAGAGAAACAAGATGAACTTGAGAAACATCTGAAAAGTCTTTTGAATGAAGTTGCATTTGAAGTAAAATTAGAAAGCCTTCCCCCTCAACAAGAGTTTTTAAGTATCCATAAAAACGAATGGGAACGACGCATGGAAGAATATGCGAAGATGGGACAGTCCATGCCATTTGGCGATTTAGGCGGCAAAAAGAAAACGATCATTGTAAATACGAATAATGCGGTTGCAAGCAAGTTGCTTTCAAAAGACGAATCCGCTATGAAAGATCAGTTGCAATATCATATTGATCTAGCCTTGCTCGAGAAGAACTTACTTCAAGGAGCCGATCTAGAAAGATTTATTCAGAAGGCCAAGTCCTTCATTCAAGATTAAGCTTTATTCTTGAGGGTAAATACGGTTATCTCGGGATAAATACCCATTCTCCCGGGATAGCCTAAATACCCAAAGCCCCGGTTTACGTATAAAGATTGATTTCCTTCTGTATATAAATCAATCCATTCTTTGTACAGATATTTTATAGGACTCCAACGGTAAAAACGCGTATCAATTCCAAATTGCATACCGTGAGTATGACCTGAAAATTGAACTGCTATATCTTTTTTAGCATCCAATACTTGAGCACGCCAATGAGATGGATCGTGACTTAATAATAACTTGGTATCTGCACCTTCAGATTGTGAGTATGCTTTTTCTAAGTTTCCATATTTTGGGAACCTGCCTTTCTCACTCCAATTCTGAACGCCAATTACAGCTAATTTACTTCCGTCCTTTTCGATAATGCGAGATTCATCCAACAAAAGATCCCAACCAAGGTCTCGATGATTCTGGATCATTAGGTCCATATTCTTCTTTTTGGCTTCTGCAGATTCCCAAGAAACATAATCTCCATAATCGTGATTCCCTAGTATCGAATACACACCCAACGGCGCTTGAATCTTTTTGAATACATCTATCCAAGGTTTGGCTTCTGACGCCGTGTCATTAACTAAATCTCCGGTAAAGAATATCAAATCGGCTTTTTGTGCGTTGATTAATTCAATACCTCTTTCAACCGCTTTTCTATCCCAGAAACTACCACAATGAATATCTGAAATTTGAATGACTTTTAAGCCCTCAAATGATTTAGGTAAGTTTTTTATGTAGAGCTTTCTTTTATTAACCAGGTAATTATGAGCACCTTTTACAACTCCCCATAATGCACTGGAAAAAAACAATGCCGCAATTCCAAGACCTAGATAATTAATAAAAGCCAATCGACCTATTCCTTGTTGATTTGAATTGGATTCATAACCCGGTGTTTTATTTAATCCAAGGTCTCGGGTAAACCACCTAAAGATTCGAATTATATCATCAATTACAAGAAATAGCGTCCAAATGATTTTTATGATAAATACGCTAAAAATAAATGCTGCAACGAATCTAATTATTACAGGTTCCATATGAACCTGAAAAAATCGAAATGCAAGAAAAAATAAAACCAATGAAATGGAATATCCCCAATAAATAGCCGCAATCCACCGCTTTGTTTGGTCCGCGGTATTTTTAATTAAAAGTTTAACCCCTTGCCATGTGTATAGGTCAATGATAAAAAAGAACAATACAAATGCAAGAAATCCAATAATTTTACTTCTGAACATACGTTTTCAATACAAAAGAACAAAGAAGAACTGTTAATCGTTTCAATTAACGATATAATATGTGGCCGTCTTGACTAACGGAAAAAAAACCGGCATGAAGTGACGCTCCATTTCCAGATAGTAGTTCATATACATACCATTTATCCTCGACTGGACTTTCGAAAAAACGCGATTTCGTGCGAATAACTTCTTTCATGCTCAAATCGTAAATACGCAACTCTTCAAATTCCGTGATCTTGCTATTTTCACAACTAAAAATTAGTCCACCATTTTCGAGTTTTAATTTCAATTCGCTGTACTTTATGTCTATGCAACTGATATTATTATCAGATCCTAACCATTTGAACTTCGTAAACACCGGATAATGATCACTTACTACATTTCCGTAGTTACTAATCCATTTATCCGCGTATAAAACCATACTTGAATCCGCGATCCATTGATTTTTCAATCCTGGCGTGCATACAATATGATCAATCATATCGCTATAACTTACTGTCGATTTCTGCTTTGTCAAACTCAAAGGAAAGCTGTTAACGACGTAATTGGTATCCTTAATATAGTTTTGATAGGGTGTGGCATACCCACTTAGAATACTTTGGTCAAAATCGTCATTCCAATCACCCATTATCAAACCTTTATTGGATTTTCCTAGCTTATCGACATACATTTTCAAAGCTACTCCAGCGTTATATCTTCGGTTATAGGCTTGCACTTTAGAAGAGCTTGAACCTGTATTGGCCTTCATATGCAAAACCCAAATTCTTAGTGTATCACCCTTAGGCCAATTGGGATGTTGGGGAATTAAACCTACTTCCAAGGGTAGCCGACCTCCGCCAAAATCATAATCAAAATTGGCCAGAATGTGTTTTTGATATAAAAACTCAAATTGATTTTTCTTGAAAAGCAACCCTGTTTTTTGGGTTTGACTCCAAGTACTTAAAATTCCTGAATAATTCGAACAATTTGACAACAAGCGATTCCAATAAGCCACATTGCTAATCTCTTGGACTGCCATAATATCCAAATCAAGCGTATTCAAAATATCACTCGCATATTGCAACTGTTGTTCATCGTTACTTGGTCCGTTCGACCCATTTCCAAACCATTCGATATTCCATGTGGCTACATCAAGTCGGTCAGAACTTCCCAATTTTGGTATTTGAGCTGATACTTGTGATCCTATTAAAAGTGCACCTAAAAACCCTACAATCCCAATCCTCATAAATTTATTAATGTTCAGTACGTTTATCAAAACCCCAATTCAATTTACTTCTTAGGGTATCCATAAAGTTTATTTCATTCAAACGAATTAAATTCAGATGAAAGTCGGCTTTTTTTACAGCCATTGAAACTTCATTTGTAATGCTCTCACTTCTCGAATCCATACTCGCAAGATAACTACTCGCCCTACCCTCGATTTCAAACGAAATCACCGTATTATCAGAAATAACTACGGGACGTACATTTAAATTGTGCGGCGCGATTGGGGTAATAACAAAGGTATCTGACTTAGGGAAGATTATTGGACCTCCACAACTCAAAGAATAACCTGTTGATCCGGTTGGAGTAGAAATAATCAATCCATCACTCCAATAACTATTTAGAAATTCTCCATTTAAATACGCATGGACCACAATCATGCTCGATGTTTCCTTTTTATGGATAACAAAATCATTCAATGCATATTCAAAATCAAAAATTTTCTCACTTGATTCCAGATGAAGTAAAGAACGCGCTTCAACCGAATAATGTCCTTTCTCGAGCTCAGAAACGGCATTTTCTAGTTGATCCGAAGGTATTCCCGCCAGAAAACCCAAACGACCCGTATTTATCGGAAAAACTGGGATATTGCTATCATTGATTAAAGGCAAGGTACTCAAAATAGTACCATCTCCACCAACGCTACAAAGAACATCTATAGGACTATACTTTAAATTGAAACTATCAAAAACCTGTGGAGCGATATTGCTGAAATTCATACGCACAAAATCCTCTAAACTTGGTGGACACCAAATTTCATGACCGCGCTTTATCAATACGGAAAGTAAATTAACAAGCGCATCTCGATGTTTGGGATCTAATACAGATTTTGCAAAAATGCCAACTTTCATGTTTTCAGTCCAATATTAGGATAAATATTGAACTTCAAAGGTATTAATTTAATAGCGCTTCATCCTATTGATTCTTTTTATATTAATCAAATAAAAAGCCAACTCTCCAGAAGTTGGCTTTCGTTATTGACTTAAAGACTTCAATTACGTCTTTCTAAAATTTGGAATTCAAACGAGTACAAATGGGTTTCGTCTATACCATGGAGTTCTCGATAACTTACTTCCCAATCGTCAACATTTAAATTTGGGAAATAGGTATCGGCATCATCAAATAATGCATCAACCCTAGTCAAGTAAATTCTATTGGAGAGTGGTAACGCCGAATTATACAATTGAGCACCACCAATTATCATAACTTCTTCCTCATCTCTTAAAATCTCCAAAACATGAGATAAAGAAACAAAATGTTCGAAACCGTCAATTATACCCTCATTAGACGAACTCAAAACTATATTCCGCCTGTTTTTAAGTGGTTTACCCAGGCTATTCATGGTATTACGACCCATAACAACGGTCTTGTGCTTGGTATGTCTGAATGAACCATTTAAAATCATCTGGCAGATGCCACATCAATTGGTTGTTTCTACCTATTTCATTTTTTTGGCCTGTTGCCACAATCATTGAAACTATCATTTTATTTTTCCTCGTGATACTCCATTTCCGTATTGATCTTCCACATTTCTGTTTTATCGGTTATTCCTGCGATGATATTTTCAGCTGCCATCATACCCGTCAACATACTATGGTCTTGATTATTATAACGATGCATGCCGTTTCTTCCAATGGGAAACAAGTTCTTAATTTCATTCAAATAAGTAATTATTGAATCAAATTGATCGTACGATCCAAAATATGCAGGGTAGGTTTTTGGAACTTTTAATACCGTGCCGTCTATGACATCAGCCAATTCTATTAGATCCAATTTAACCATCTCGCTTACCGCAAAATCGAAGAATTCTTTCTCGGTTAAATTCCATAATTCGTCATTCTCTTGACAGAAATATTCCAAACCCAACCAAATATTCTCTTTATTCTCTACTAAATCAGGACTCCAGTTATTAAAAATTTGCAATCTTCCAATTTTAACGTCGCGCTCTTGGATATAAATCCAGTTGTCTTTTAACTGTGCTTCTCCTTTAAATTTCTTGATTAATAATCCTACGGTTATGAAGTCCCGATAAATGAGTCCATTTGCAATTTCTCTAGTTTTTATATCTGGTTTGGGATTAATTCCTAAAATTAAATCCTTAATGGGCATTGAACTAATTACATAATCGGCCGAGATAAATTCCTCTTGGCCTTTATTGTTTGTCATTCTTACAGTATGAACACGCGATTCATCAGTCTCATCCATATCCAGTCCGAGTACTTGGACCCCCAATTGTATTTGACCACCAAGTGCGATTATTTTTTCAGTTACAAGTTCCCACATCTGACCTGGACCCAAACGCGGATACATGAATCTTTCAATCAAACTTGTTTCCGTATTCTTTTGAGATATTCCATTTTTCTTTTTCTTGGAATTGAGCGCATGCAATATGGCTTTTGTAATACTAAGTCCTTTGATTCTTTGTGCACCCCATTCGGCACTGATTTTTTCACATGAAACACCCCAAACCTTCTCGGTATAGTCTTTAAAAAACGTTTGGTATAATTCTTTACCAAATCGATTAATGAGGAAATCTTGCAGTGAAACTTTCCTTGCGAATTGGAAACAGTCGAGAGGACATATAGGAAATACCTATTTTGAACAAACGCATTGGACCGAGTAATCTCAGAGTTTCCAAACTGAGATTAATCGGGTAGCTAAAAAACCGTCTTAAGTAATAAATTCTTGACAGCCTATTTCGAATTAGCATAACCCTGCCTAAACGCTTTGCTTCATTAAATTCTTTATCGCTTTTCGAGCCAATGTGAACTTCTTTCTTTTTCCCTTGATAAGAAATCTCTACAGAGTTTAAATTATGCAAATCGTGATCAATAGGCATAATATCCTGCCACCATTTCATCACGCGATCCGATTTTGAGAAGAACCGGTGACCACCAATATCCATTCGGTTTCCCTTGTAATTATGGGTACGTGAGAGACCACCAACAGAAGATCCAGATTCCAAAATCAGTACTTCAAAATTATCATTGAGTGTTTTGTAATAAGTGAAGACCTGCCGTTAAACCAGCTGGTCCTGCTCCAATTATAATAACCTTTTGTTTAGCTAAGACCTCCAAGAAGTCCAAAAATACATTGAAAAACTGAATTTACAGATTTCAGGCTTATTTGTTTCCTTTTGACTCATTCCATGCATTATCCCCGAATTACCTACTTTGTAGTTATCTTTGCAGGATGAGTCGCATTGTAGCAATCGTCGGGAGACCCAACGTAGGAAAAAGTACCCTGTTCAACCGCCTTACGGGTGAACGAAAAGCCATCGTTGATGATTTCAGCGGCGTAACCCGCGACCGCCATTACGGCAGAAGTGATTGGAACGGTATTGAGTTTACGGTTATTGATACCGGAGGTTTTGTTCCAAATTCAGACGATCAATTCGAAACCGCAATTCGTGAACAAGTTCATATTGCCATTGAAGAAGCTTCCGTACTTATTTTCATGGTAGATGTTATTGCCGATATTCATCCTTTAGATGAAGAATTTGCTACCTTACTGCACCGTTCAAAAAAACAGGTTGTTCTTTGTGTGAACAAGGTTGATAATGAAAATTTAAGACTCCAAGCACCTTCATTTTATGCACTTGGCTATGAAGAACTATTTGAAGTTTCTGCAGCCAGTGGATCAGGTACAGGAGAATTGCTCGATAAAATAACCGATTATTTAAAAGAAATTCCCGAGCCGGTAATTGAAAGACCCGAACTTCCTCGAGTGGCAATAGTTGGACGTCCTAACGTAGGAAAATCCAGCTTGATCAATGCCTTACTCGGAAAAGACCGAAATATTGTTACTGAAATTGCTGGAACCACTCGAGATAGTATAGATACCCATTATAATGCATTTGGTAAAGAAATGGTTCTCATCGATACTGCGGGTGTTCGTAAGAAAAGCAAGGTTCATGAAAATATAGAATTCTATTCGGTTATGCGCTCGTTAAGAGCACTTGAAAATGCCGATGTGGTTGTATTGGTTCTTGACGCCACGCAGGGGATGGAATCGCAAGATATCAACCTATTTTGGCTAGCCCACAGACTCGGAAAGGGCGTTGTTATTTTGGTAAACAAATGGGATTTGATCGAAAAGGAAACCAATACGGCTAAAGAATTCTCTGGTCATATTGAGGGAAGGATTGCTCCTTTTACCGATGTACCCGTTCTTTATATATCGGCTTTAAACAAACAACGTATTTTCCAGGCGGTTGAAACCATAAGCAAAGTACATGAATCTCTTAGTTCGCGTGTATCTACCCGCAAATTGAATGATTATTTACTCCCTATAATGGAAGCTACGCCGCCACCAAGTAAAAAGGGTAAATTCGTTAAAATCAAATTCGTAAATCAACTTCCTAGTAAGCGTGTAGCATTTGCATTTTATTGTAATCTACCGCAATATGTTGCAGAAAGTTACACCCGTTTCCTTGAAAATAAAATCCGTGATGAATTTGATTTTAATGGGGTTCCTATTAGTATTTACTTCAGAAAAAAATAAAACCATCTTTGTTGCTGGGATTTTTTCCTCTCAAATAATTGCATAAATCCAACCTAATTACTCCCTTGAATGGATATCCGTGAACTTAGTTTAGTTGAAATAACCCAAAAAATCACCGAAGCTGGAGAACCTGCCTTCCGTGCCAAACAAATTTGGCAATGGATTTGGCAAAAACACGCCCGTTCCTTTGATGAAATGAGCAATCTTTCTGTGGCTCTACGGGAAAAGTTAAATTCTATGTTTGAGTTTGCTCAAACCCAAATTTCTACAGCGCAATATTCCTCAGATGGAACCATTAAAGTGGTATTTCAATTATCGGATAATAACAAAGTAGAAGGTGTTTTAATACCGACCAAATCCAGAACAACGGCCTGTATCAGTAGCCAAGTAGGTTGCAGTTTGGATTGCACATTTTGTGCCACAGGATCAATGAAACGCGTGCGTAACTTGAAAGCCTATGAAATGGTAGATCAAGTTGTACTTATTAATGAGTTATCACAAAAACATTACGATAAAAAATTAGACAATATCGTATATATGGGCATGGGCGAACCTCTTTTAAACTACAATGAGGTACTCAAAAGTGTAGACCGCATAACCTCCGTTGATGGCATGGCTATGAGTCCAAGTAGGATTACCCTTTCCACGGCAGGAATCACCAAAATGATATACAAATTGGCAGATGATGGTGTGAAAACCAATTTGGCTTTAAGTCTACATGCTGCTACCAATTCAAAGCGTTCGGAAATCATGCCAATTAATGAATCCAACCCATTGGAGGATTTGGCAGCTGCATTATCCTATTGGTATGAAAAAACGAATATCCGTCCTACATTAGAATACACTGTAATTGCAGGGGTCAATGATACAATCGAGGCGGAAAAAGCCCTAGGGATTTTTGCACGACGATTCCCGTGTAAAATCAATTTAATTGAATACAATCCTATATCTACTGCCACTTATCAACCAACTGGTCGATTGGAAGCGTTTTCAGAAGCCTTATCCAAGCAAAAGCTGATCGTTAATATACGAAGAAGCCGCGGCAAGGATATTGACGCGGCTTGTGGACAATTGGCTTTAAAATCAAATTAGAATTTAGGCCTTGAAATCTCTATGATGCGCTTCTTCGTATAAGCGCTCTTTGGGTAAACTCTTGAAGTATTCCCAAGTAATCTTTAGACCTTCTTCACGTGTGTATTTTGGTTCCCAACCTAATACTGACTTTGCTTTCTCAATATTGGGTTGACGTTGCTTTGGATCATCAGTGGGTAAATCTTTGTAAATTACCTTTTGATCGGTACCCGTCAGCTTAATAATTTCATCCGCAAACTGCTTGATGGTAATTTCCATAGGATTTCCAATATTTACCGGATCGGGACAATCGCTTAATAAAAGTCTATAAATCCCCTCTACCAAATCATCTACATAACAGAAACTACGTGTTTGACTACCATCACCAAAAACGGTTAAGTCTTCTCCACGTAAGGCTTGTCCCATAAAAGCAGGAAGTACACGACCGTCATTCAATCGCATACGGGGTCCATAGGTATTGAAGATTCGAACAATTCTTGTTTCCAATCCGTGGTAGGTGTGATAACCCATTGTGATGGCTTCTTGAAAGCGCTTCGCTTCATCGTAAACCCCACGAGGTCCTACTGGATTTACATTTCCCCAGTAATCTTCTGTCTGTGGATGAACCGTTGGATCTCCATAAACTTCACTGGTACTCGCGACTAAAATTCGAGCTTTTTTTGCCATTGCCAATCCAAGAAGATTGTGGGTTCCTAAAGAACCTACTTTTAAGGTTTGAATTGGAATTTTTAAATAATCAATAGGACTAGCAGGAGAGGCAAAATGAAGTATGTATTTCAAATCACCTGGAACATGCACAAATTTCGATACGTCGTGATGTGCAAATTCGAATTCAGGTAAATGAAACAAATGCTCAATGTTTCGAAGGTCACCTGTGATGAGATTATCCATTCCAATAACATGATAACCTTCTTTTATAAACCTATCGCACAAATGGGATCCTAGAAATCCCGCTGCACCGGTTATTAATACTCTTTCTTTTTTCATTTTACGTCGCTTCTTCCTATGCTATAGTATGTGAATCCGTGCTTCTTTAGGGTCTCCAATTCAAATAAATTTCGTCCGTCAAAAATCACTTTATCTTTAAGTAAACCTTGGATTTTGTTAAAGTCTGGAGTTCTGAATTCTGGCCATTCTGTTGCAATCACCAAAAAATCCGCACCTTCTAAAGTTTCATATGAGGATTCACAAAACGTAGCTTTATCCGCCATAATAGCCTTTACATTCGCCATTGCTTCTGGGTCATACGCTTGAACTTTTGCCCCTGCTTGCGTTAATAAT
This sequence comes from uncultured Bacteroidia bacterium, assembly GCA_943789135.1. Lineage (GTDB taxonomy): Bacteria > Bacteroidota > Bacteroidia > NS11-12g > UBA955 > VMCP01. Next base: position 41,503 of record CALSSY010000002.1, on the reverse strand, counting down.
TCAATCATTTCCAACGCCGGCGCTTCTCTTATATCATCGGTATTAGGCTTAAATGCAAGTCCCCATAATGCCACTGTCTTTCCCTCAATACTGCCATAATGCTGCATTATTTTTGGCACAAGTGCTTTTTTCTGATCGGCATTTACATCTTCAACCGCCTTCAAAATTTTAAAATCGTAATCTACAGATGCTGCACTGTGAACCAATGCTTTAACATCTTTAGGGAAACAACTTCCACCGTAACCAATTCCTGGAAATAAGAAGCGCTTTCCAATACGATCGTCACTACCTACGCCCTTACGAACCATATCAACATCAGCACCAAGTAATTCACATAAACGTGCAATTTCATTCATAAATGAAATTTTTGTTGCTAAGAAACTATTCGCTGCATATTTTGTCAATTCTGCACTGCGGGTGTCCATGTGCATCACGGGATTGCCTTGTCTTACGTACGGCGCATATAATTCGTCCATAATATCAAATGCACGCTGGCTTTCGGCTCCAATTACAACGCGGTCAGGCTTCATAAAGTCATCAACTGCTACACCTTCTCTCAAGAACTCTGGATTTGACACGACATCAAAATCCCCTTTGTAGTTCGCAGCAACTGCTTCTTTTACGCGGTCAGCAGTACCGACAGGAACTGTACTTTTGTCTACAATTACCTTATAATCGGTCATTATTTTACCCAAATGATCCGCAACTCCGAGAACGTATCTCAAATCCGCAGAACCATCTTCACCTGGAGGTGTTGGCAGGGCCAAGAAAATTACCGTACTCTCTTTAATCGCCTCTTCCAAAGATGTCGTAAACGAAAGCCTACCTTCTTTAAGGTTTCTCTTGAATAAAACCTCTAAGCCAGGCTCAAAGATGGTAATTTGACCATTAGATAAACGATCTACTTTTGACTGGTCAATGTCCACACAAATTACGTCGTTTCCAGTTTCAGCAAAACATGTTCCACTTACTAATCCAACATAACCTGTACCAACTACTGCAATTTTCATGATTTATAAAAAGATTGTATTTTGTTAATTATATATGTTTGTTGTTCGTTTGATAATTCTGGACAGATGGGCAAACTAATTACCTTCTGACACAACTGCTCTGATATCTTCAGTTCATCTTTTGTAGCGTAAGCCTTCTGTTTGTGCAAAGGTAAGGGATAATAAATCATTGAAGGAATACCATTTTCTTTAAGGAATTCTCTCAATTGATCTCTAGTTCCATCCTCTACAATAACCGTATACTGATGAAAAGCATGTGTGCGCCTTTCAAATTTTATTTGGGGAATTTTTAGCGATTTTACAATTCCCAAACTATCATTATACCGGCCTGCTATTTCAACCCTCCGAGAAATATAATTATCTAAAAACGGTAATTTAATATTTAGTATAGCGGCTTGAATTGTATCTAAACGAGAATTCAAACCTATTACTTCATGGTGGTATTTCTGAGTTTGACCATGATTAGCCAACATCCTAACTTTGGCTGCAAGTGCGTCACTGTTGGTAAAAACCGCTCCACCGTCGCCATAGCAACCAAGGTTCTTACTTGGGAAGAATGAAGTTGTTCCAATATCACCCAAGGTTCCACTGCTGCCAAAAATTCGTTCACTGCAATATTTAGAGCCCATGCTCTGGGCGGCATCTTCGAGTATGTATAAACCGTGTTTTTCGAGCAATATCTACCAAAGCATCCATTTCGGCCGTTAATCCGAATAAATGCACAGGGGCAATCACACGAGTCCTATTGGTTATCTTATTTTCTACATCCGAAATATCCAATAAGAAATCGTTTTCCCTTACATCTACAAAGACCGGTTTTAAGCCTAGTAATTGAACCGCTTCAGGTAATGCGGCATATGCAAATGCAGGAATCAATATTTCATCTCCGGGCTCTAGATCCAAGGCCATCAAGGCTATTTGAAGTGCATCCGTCCCATTTGCAACCCCAATTACATGTTTAACTCCAATTTTTTGGGCAAGATTCGTCTCGAATTGGGATACTTGTAGACCCCTTATAAACGCACCTTCCTGACAAACCCCTTGTATAGCCGCATCTATTTCGGGTTTTAACCGATTGTACTGCGCCTTGAGGTTTACCATTTCAATGCCGTCCATAAAGCAAAATTATATTTATTGTCCCGTAATGGGACATTTTATTTGGTACGCTGCCGAATTATTTCGTAAACAACAACACCCGTAGCAACTGAAACATTTAAAGAGTCAACTCCACGCTTGGAAATTGGAATTCGAACAAAATCATCACACATTTTTGCCGTTTCCTTATCCATACCGGTGTCTTCACTACCCATAACGATCGCCATAGGTCCGTTTAAGTCTTGTTCGTAAAGCATGCTATCGGTTTTTTCTGTTGCTCCAACTACTCGAAGACCCGAGTTCTTTAAATACTTCAGCGTATGATGCAAGCTTTTTGTCCGGCATACAGGAATGTGCATCAATGCACCGGCCGAGGTTTTCAGAGCATCAGGCCCAATTGGAGCGCTACCAACTTCGGGCACTACAATTCCATGAATACCTGCACATGCCGCCGTTCTCGCGATTGCTCCAAAATTTCGCACGTCTGTAATTCCATCTAAAACTAAGATAAATGGATCTTCACCTTGTTCGTATGCCATATCAACAACGTTCTCAATTTTAGCAAAATCGACTACGGATAAGGATATTACGATACCTTGATGGTTGCCTTTAACTAAAGAATTCAACTTTACCGCGGGAACTTGTTTCCAAATAATGCCTCTATTGCGGAATATTCCCATCAACTCGTATAATTGACCTTGCAAATGGCCTTCAATTATCCATACTTTATCGATAGTTTGCCCCGATTCAAGAGCTTCTTTCACCGGATGGATTCCGTATAATAATGACGTTTGTTTTTTCATAAAAAAATCCCGCCTTTCGGCGGGATATTGTCTTTCTTAATATTTAGAATCTACCTGCCACTTGAGCCATATTTCGGAATTTCTGAGCCCAATCTTTGCGACCGGCTTGCTCAACCGATTTAATGGTTCGTCTAATCAAATCCTGAGATACATAGACTTCTCTCTCGGCAAACATGCTACCATTATCAGCATCTTGACTGAAGAACTTATAATAGTCAACATTCTCCTTAATGCTCTCAGTAAGCACTTTTTCTGCCTGTTTTTCGTCTCCTAAATTCAATAAGGTAACACCATAATCCAATCTGTATTCACGACGCATTGGCATAACCGATTCTGGTATCTCGGTCATTATGTGTGTTAAAACTTCAACTCCACGGGCTTTGTAAACCGCAACTGAATCTTTGTAGTGGGTATAGAAATCCATTGCATTTGCAAATCCTTCCTCTGGACTCGCTACATTCGATAAATCTCTACCGCTTTCTAATTCCTTTGTGGTTTGTTCTAAAACACTCACTTTTTGGTTGTAGAAAGAAGCCAGTAATAGACCCATTTGTTGTAAATCGTTTGGAACATAAGAGGCTTTATCATCCAAGAAGAAATTCTTCTTTTCCTTCATTCCGTAATACCTGTAGTTTTTCACTATGTTGCTATACAACTTATACTGATCCACACGATTCGGTTGGCGACTTCTTGAACCACCTTTAATTGGTACAAATTTGTAAACCAAACCTTCTAATTGTAAGTAATCGTTTAAACCTGCAAAATCATATCCCGAAACAGAAGTAAAGTAGATTGGGCGTTTCCAACCTTCTTTTATCATTGTAGATACCAAGTCATACATAACCAAATCACCTTTGGTGAAATACTCAGATCCAACATTAATTTCAATAGAATCCGCAATTAATGACGCATAGGTTGGGTGTACAATTCCCGATTTCAATGCAGCTTCCTTATCCACTGGAACGTGCATTTTAGATGCATTCCAAGTAACATTACCCGTTTCACCGTTATTAGCCAAACGTGCTTTACGCAATTCTGCAATTACATCTTCAACCTTACGCGATGTTTTGTACATCTGCTTATTCACTGGAATTCCATATTCAAAACTTCCGGTTTGTAAATCCTCTTTTGTTATGGTCAATGGTAGTGGCGTTGATTTATACACCGTATCCAATAAAACCATACTGTACCATTCCGTTGGTAAAAGAGACTGGTTGATAATACGAACGTCTGTGCGTATGCCTTCTACGTTTTGGGCATACCACAAAGGATACGTATCGTTATCTCCATTACAGAATAGTACCGCGTTCGGTTCTAAGGTTTCAAGGAAATTTTTCGCCATATCGATTCCGATATAACGACCTGAACGATCGTGATCGTCCCAGTTTTCAGCTGCCATATTAACAGGAACCAACAATACACTCGCGGCTACACTAATAATTGCCGCATTCTTCCCTAAATATTTTTTGAGGATATCAACCAATGAAATCACCCCTAAACCAATCCAAATACAGAATATCTGGAATGACCCAACTACTGCATAATCACGCTCTCGAGGTTCATAAGGAGGCTGATTGGTATACACGATAATCAAGAGTCCCGTAAAGACAAACATGGTCATTATAAGCCAGAAGTCCTTTTTGTTCTTGCCGTATTGTAAAACCAAGCCCAATAATCCTAAAATCAAGGGCAAGAAATAGTACTTGTTCTTAGCCTTTTGATTTTGATAGTATTGAGGCATTTCATCAACATTTCCTACCACAAACTTATCGACAAACGGAATACCACTATACCAGTTTCCATCTAACTTGGTATTCCCAGAAACGGCTTGTTGGTCATTGAATCTACCTACAAAGTTCCACATGAAATAACGCAAGTACATGTAACGGATTTGATAGTTAAAGAAGTAGGTCAGGTTATTTCCAAACGAAGGAATTTGATAATTCAAATAATTCAGACGATTTCTCTCTTCAGGCGTCAATTGTTTCTGTTGGCTCATTTGAGTCAACTGGTCAATTTCGTCTTGAACCGCTTGCATTCCTCCATAACTGCGGAATCCTCTTGCGTCATTCGGCTTATTACTCTTACCCATTCTAGGGAATAACGTATTGTAATCTTCGGAAATACCATCGCCATCGATGTCTACTGGACCATGAACTGGTTCGTAGATATCTCCGCCTTTTTCATATTTTTCAGAAGCTTTATAATAACGTGTTCCTTTAATCTTGTAATCGGTTTGAGGTGCATTGAAATACGGACCATAAGCCAAGGGTCTGTCTCCATATTGTTCACGAGTTATGTAACCGTAGAACTTGTATGGATCTTCAGGATTATTCATATCGATAGCAGGATTTGCCATACTACGAATAATTACCATTGCGTAAGACGAATAACCAAAAATCACAAAACCAATGCACATGAATATCAAGTTCAAATTGTACTTGCCTTCACGCTGAAAACGGTTCACCAAATACGCAACCGCAGCATATACCAAAACGATTGCAGCAATTGCACCTGAGTAAAATGGAAGTCCAAATCCATTAACAAACATGCGGTCTAAGCGTGCCAATAACCATGGAATGCCCGGATAAATAACCTTCATTACAACGGCAAGGGCCAAAGCAGAACCACCAAGTGCATATATAACACCGTTTCGCGTAACCGTAAATTTCTTGAAATAATAGGCCAGTCCAACTGCAGGAATCACAAGTAAGTTCAACATGTGGGTTCCTAGTGCAAGACCAATCATAAACGCTATGAATACCAACCAACGATCGGTGAATTTATTATCCTCTAAGTTATACCATTTCAACAAAGCCCAGAAGGTCAAACTTGTAAAGAAAGAGCTCATCGCATATACCTCCGCTTCAACAGCACTGAACCAGAAGGTATCGATGAATGTGTTGGTCAATGCCGCCACAATTCCAGCTCCAAAAATGAGTAAGTTGCGGTTATCAGATTCTTGATCTACCAACTTCTCAGCAAACATTACCGTAATCCAATAGGTGAACATTACTGCACCTGCCGATGAAACAGCAGATAACATATTAATCCAAAATCCTACCGTTTCGGGTGAAGCCGCTAACAACGAAAACATCCTGCCCACCATCAAAAAGAACGGGGCACCTGGAGGGTGAACTACTTGTAAACGATAAGCTGCAGAGGCAAATTCTCCGCAATCCCAAAGACTCACTGAAGGCTCCAATGTTAAGGTATAAACCACGAGGGCAACCAAAAACATCAGCCATCCTATAATTACATTCAACTTAGATAAAGAACGCATGTTGTATATATTTCAAATTTTAATGAAAGGCGAAAATACGGTTTTGATTAGGCAATTGAAAATGAAATTTTTGTTGTGGCCTTACGCATACGGTCTATGACGTAATCCCGACCGATGTGAGCAATCATCTCCCAAATAGGAGCTCCAACCCCTTCACCGGAAACCACAACACGCAACGGTTGCAATAAAGATCCTGGCTTAATTCCTTCTGATTCACAGAATGTTTTGTAGGTAGTCTCATACAGCTCAGCATCCGCATCTTCCGAGAGTTGACCGAATGTATCGGCTAATTTATTGATGATTCCATTGGTTTCTGCTGTCCATTTCTTTTGTATAACCGTTTGGTCGTATTCCGTTGGTTCCTCAAAGAAATACGTACCCTCCAAAATGGTATCCTTGGCAAATTGGACTTTTTCACGCATCATACCAATAACTCCCTCTACGTATTCTTGACAAACGTCATAGCCTTTTTCATCTATGATATGTTTCACAGATTCGTACACTTCTGACAAGGGTTTACGCTGTAAATATTGTTGGTTGAACCAATATGCTTTTTGTACATCGAACTTTGCACCGCTTTTACTAACGCGCTCTAATGTAAACACATCAATTAATTCTTCCAATGTAAAATGTTCCCTGTTATCGCTAGGATGCCAACCCAAAAGTGCTAACATATTTACTACTGCCTCTGGAAAATAGCCGGATTCTCGGTAACCTGAACTGACTTCCTCTGTTTTAAGATCCGTCCATTTCAATGGGAATACCGGAAAGCCCAATCGATCACCATCTCTTTTACTTAATTTACCATTTCCCTCAGGCTTTAACAGCAAAGGTAAATGTGCAAATTCAGGCATTACGTCTTCCCATCCTAAGAATCGATACAACATAACATGCAAGGGGGCGCTCGGTAGCCATTCTTCTCCTCGAATAACATGACTGATTCCCATAACATAATCGTCTACCACATTGGCAAGATGGTAAGTGGGCATACCGTCACCTTTTAGTAGCACTTTATCGTCCATTTGATTGGTACTTACAACAACCCATCCACGGATAATATCATGAAAACGCACTTCTTCTTTGCGTGGAAGTTTGATTCGGATTACATAATTATCACCTCTATCCAAACGTTCCTTTACCTCATCCGCTGAAAGCGTAAGCGAATTTTTCATACTCATACGACTTACGGCGTCGTAAGCTGGCTGCATATTACTTGCTTCCAAACGCTTCCGCATTTCATCTAACTCTTCTGCCGTATCAAATGCATAATAGGCCAAACCGTTCTCAATTAGTTGCTCCGCGTATTGACGATACATAGGCTTGCGCTCACTTTGACGGTAAGGTGCGTGCGGACCTGACTGATCCGGTCCTTCATCAATTTCTATACCTAACCAAGCCAAACTTTCTTTTATGTAAGCTTCTGCTCCGGGCACGAAACGTGTTTGATCGGTGTCTTCCAAGCGAAGGATAAACGTTCCCTTATGTTTCCGGGCAAATAAATAATTGTATAGTGCCGTACGAACCCCTCCGATATGTAAAGGTCCTGTAGGACTTGGTGCAAAACGCACGCGAACAGGTCTACTCATAATTATGCAGTCAATAATTCTTTAACAAATTGAGAAATTAATTTCCCATCGGCTTTACCAGAAAGTGCTTGCATCGCAGCAGGCATAACCTTACCCATCGCAGCAGGTCCACTTACTCCCATTTCGGAAATAATCCCAGCCACAACTGATTTCACCTCTGAAGCATCCATCTGAGCCGGTAAAAAGGTCTCGATAATCTGTAATTCCGAACGCTCCACCGATGCCAAATCTTCCCGACCTTGTTGCTCGTATACTTCTAATGAATCTTTACGTTGTTTTGCTAATTTTTGTAATGATTTGATGTAATCATCCTCACTTAAGCTAGATGCTTTATCGGATGTTTGAAGCAACATAAAGGCACTTTTTATACCACGCAATGCGCGCAAACGATCTGCATCTTTGGCTTTCATTGCCTCTTTGATGCCTTCATTAATTTGTTCTGCCAAAGTCATAACCGCAAAGATACAACTATCGCCGTTAACTGTAGAAATCTAATGCCTATTGATGCAATAATTGCAACAAGGCAAGGGCTTTGTTATAATCCCCTGAATTCAAATACGATTTAATCTGACTCCACTCATCACCCAAATTTCGCTCCTTACTTACGTCATTTAAAGTAATTTCATCTGGCATGGATGCTAAAGAAGCAAGCTTTCCGATTTCATTACCATTCAAATTATCACTCAACCTAACGTAATCAGGCAATCCATCATATCCCAATGTAGGTGACATAGGTTGCGCCAATTCAAACAAGGCTGCATCGTCGGTTTTTGAATACCAACTCGCACCCAAGCGACCTACTAATTTCATCTTTCTTTGATCGATCTTATTCTCATCATTCAAGACTTCGTCTTTAATATGAATGCGAACCACTTGGCAGATAACCAAATTGCCCGCACCACCACCAACTCCCATCTCTTTGATTTCTATAACTTTACACTCTATTTGAGACGGACTTTCCGCAACTCTAAAGGGCTTAACAAGGTCCGATTGAACAGGTGTAAATCCAGCTTTTTCAAATTCACTAACTCCTTTATCCCAAGGAGCAGCAGCCACATTCATTTGTTCCACCATCGACTCAGTAACTACATTGATTACTACTTCTGGAACCTCTTTTACATTCAATAATGTATGCTTAGGTTGACCAGTTCGACCGCTATTGTTTGGTGCAAATACTAAAATCGGCGGGTTTGCGCTAAAAACATTGAAAAAACTAAATGGGGCTAAATTGGGAACACCATTGGCATCTACAGTACTAGCAAAACATATAGGTCTTGGTCCCACACTACCAATTAAATATTGGTGTAATTGGGGTATTGGTAGTTCTTTAGGATCAATTACTAACATAGCTTATTTAGATTGTTCGTTTAGGGTATGACCCATTTTTTCACGTTTGGTATTCAAATATTTCGCATTATGAGGGTTGGGTTCAACCAATAAGGGCACATTTTCTACAATCTCAAGACCGTAACCAATTAAGCCGGTGCGTTTGCGAGGATTATTACTCATCAATCTCATTTTCCGCACGCCTAAATCTCTTAGAATTTGAGCGCCTACACCGTAATCCCTATCGTCCATCCCAAAACCAAGTTGTAGATTGGCTTCCACCGTATCCATACCCTGCTCTTGTAACTTGTAGGCCTTTAATTTATTTAACAAGCCTATTCCTCTTCCTTCTTGGTTCATGTAAACTATAACACCTTTACCCTCTTTTTCGATTAGTTTCATAGCCTTTTCCAATTGTTCGCCACAATCGCACCTGCAAGAACCAAAAACATCGCCTGTTAAACAACTTGAATGCACCCGAACCAAAACAGATTCATCCTCTGTCCAGGTTCCTTTTATCAATGCCACGTGTTCTTGGTCCGTATCCTTTTGTTTAAATGCCACCAAATCAAAATCGCCTTGGTCGGTAGGCATTTGCACAGATATTTCTCTTTTTATTAAAGACTCATGTTCTAACCTATATTTAATCAATTGTTCGATGCTGATAATGCGCAACTTAAACTTCTCGGCAACTTTAACCAAGTCAGGCAATCGAGCCATTGTTCCGTCTTCATTTAGAATCTCAACAATACAACCTGCTGGCTCGAAACCAGCCATGCGAGCCAAATCAATTGCAGCTTCCGTATGTCCTGCTCTACGCAGCACACCCTCGGCTTTAGCTTTTAGTGGGAAAATATGCCCAGGCCTACCGAGCTCTTCGTTTTTAACATTCGGGTCAATCAAAGCCATTATCGTTTTTGAACGATCTTGAGCTGAAATACCCGTTGTGCAACCGTATCCCAAAAGATCTACCGAAACGGTAAAAGCTGTTTCATGGGTAGCTGTGTTTTTACCAACCATCATTTCCAAACCCAATTCATCACAACGCTCTTCAGTTAATGGCACACATATCAGACCACGTCCTTCTTTGGCCATAAAATTGACCAACTCAGGTGTCATATTTCGGGCAGCCGTTAAAAAATCGCCTTCATTCTCGCGATCTTCATCGTCAACCACAATAACAACTTTACCCTGTTTTATATCCTCAATAGCATCTTCAATTCTATCAAAACGAATGCTCGTGTCTGAATTCATATTACAAAGGTACAATCAAAGTTCAAGAGCGTTTTAAAAATCGATGAATTTGAACGTTCAATAGTCCTATTAACAACATAATACCTTTAAGAAAGAATGCCAATAATTGAGTGAGTTCTGATAAGCTAGTTTCAACTTTATTCACTTAAAAAAGCACTTATTACTTTTAAATTGGTCGCTTTATATTTTTCTTTTTGAAAGAAGTTCTTCATCATTTCGGTATCACGTTCTATAATTCATCAGACAGGCGTATTTTTGACCCCAATGCCTTCCAAAACAGAAATAATTGAAGCTTTCAAGGAAAAATTAAATGTATCGTTGCGCGGTATTCAGGATGCCATTGATCAAACGGAACAAGCCCTGCAAGAAGAAACAAAAAGCAGTGCTGGTGATAAGTACGAAACGTCACGGGAGATGTTACAAGCCGATTTAGACCGCCTCGAATCACAACGCAGCATACTTCAAAGCTCATTATCCCTATTTGCAGTTTCACAAGATAACGATCAAATTGTTGTGGGAAGCATAGCCGAAATCAGCATCAATCATCAGCCACATACCCTTTATATTGGACCGGCCATCGGAAATGTGACCATCGATAATTTAGAAATACGGGCAATTTCTACCGCGTCGCCATTAGGGGCCGCACTATTAGGAAAACGTCCACAACAAGAGTTTAACTGGAACGGCAAATCCATTCTGATCCTAAATTGTTACTAGACTATGGATTTCCAACAACTAAGGCTGAGTCAGGAAAACTATCTTTCCGTAAGCGAAAACACCGCAATTTCCGCAAGAAAAAAAGCACTCCATCAACTACGTGATGCCATAAAAAGGAGAGAATCTGAAATTATCGAAGCACTTTATGCCGATATGCAAAAGTCTGATTTTGAAGCCTATTCCAGTGAAATTGGTTTTATTTATCAGGAAATCAGCCATACCCTAAAACACATTGATAGCTGGAACCGACCCCAAAGAGTTAGAACTGGACTTTCCTTATTCCCTTCGAGTGCAAAAATCTATGCGCAACCCTACGGAAAAGTATTAATAATTGCCCCTTGGAACTATCCGTTCCAACTGTTAATTGCACCTTTAATTGCCGCCATTGCTGCCGGAAATACCGCCTTATTAAAACCCTCGGAACTAACCCCCAATACATCTAAAATTCTTGCCCAACTAATTCAGGATACGTTCGATCCTGCATTTATTGCACTTGTTGAAGGAGAAGGTCATACAATCGTCCCGGAAGCCATAAACGGCTATCTGCCTAATTTGATTTTCTTCACCGGCTCAACGGCCGTAGGTAAAATTATTGCTAAGTCGGCAGCCGAGCATCTGATTCCATGTGTGCTTGAATTAGGGGGAAAAAGTCCGTGTATCGTTGATAAATCGGCAAACCTCAAAGTAGCGGCTCAACGTATAGCACTAGGTAAAGGTATTAATGCAGGGCAAACTTGTGTTGCCCCCGATTATTTTATCGTTCATGAAGATATTAAAGACGCCTTTATTTCACAGCTTAAGGAAACCCTTATTAGCTTTTATTATAAAGATGGAAAATTGAATGATTATACCCAAATTGTTAATGAACACCACTTTAAACGCCTACAAAAATTGTTAGAAAATGCTACCGTAATTTTTGGAGGAAAGACGTTCATAGAAGAAAGAAGAATCGAACCAACCATAGTAGTGGGAGATAGCGAACATCCGCTGATGCAAGAAGAGATTTTTGGTCCAATTTCTCCGCTATTTAGCTTTTCAAATACCCAAGAAATTTACGACATCATCAAAAAACATCCCAACCCACTTAGTTTATACGTATTCACAAACGATACCCAGTTCGAAGAAGAAATAATAGGTAATATATCATTTGGCGGGGGTTGTGTTAATAATACCCTGATGCATTTGGTGGATCCCAACTTGCCCTTTGGTGGAATTGGAAACTCGGGTACGGGCGCTTACCATGGTGAGGCCGGCTTTAAAGCTTTTAGCCATCAAAAAAGCGTTGTAAAAACAGCAAATTGGTTTGACTTGAGGCAAAAATATCCTCCTTACAATGCACAATCCCTAAAAATAATCCGTTGGTTCTTGCGTTAAAACGACAGTAACCAATGTAATCTAGCCTTTGTTTTATCGGCATTTGGCAACATCATTGCCTCAAGGCCTGTATTCAAAGGTACCGCTGGGATATCCTCGGAGCCCAATATTTGCACGGGTGCATCAAGATTCACAAAACATTGTTCGCTTATGCGACCTGCCAAAGCTTCTGCAAAACTGTTTCTTTTTGTTTCTTCGGTTAGAACTAAAATCTTGCCATGTTTGCGAGCCAATGCCATTACAGCTTCTTCATCATAAGGTGCTAAAGTTCGCAAATCTAAAATTTCCACTTGATCCGCAAACTCCTTTGAACCGTTCAATGCCCAATAGACACCCATTCCATAGGTTACCACACCAACCGTATTACCCATTTCAATTTGTTCTTGTGAAGCTGCTTGAACCACACGTGCTTTTCCAAAGGGAATGATATAATCAGAATCCGGTTCTGGTGTCTTGGCTTTCTCCGTTCCCGGAACCTTACTCCAATAAAGCCCTTTGTGCTCGAACATAATAACCGGATTGGGATCGTAAAACGCAGCTTTCATCAATCCTTTCATATCAGCAGCGGTACTTGGATAGGCTATTTTTATTCCTTTGATAGGTAAAATACTGCTTTCTACGGTACCTGAATGGTAAGGGCCACCGCCTCCATAGGCACCTGTTGGAACACGAATCACACTTGAAACAGGGAATTTACCCATAGACAAGTATGAACTTTTGGATAATTCCGTTACCAATTGATTCACTCCAGGCCAAATGTAATCGGCAAATTGTATTTCCACGATTGGCTTACAACCTACCGCACTCATGCCCGCAGTACTTCCAACTATATACGCTTCCTGAATAGGTGTGTTAAAAACGCGATCACGACCGTATTTATCGCTTAATGTCGCTGCTTCACGGAAAACGCCTCCAAGTCGATGTCCCACATCTTGACCGTATAAAAGGGCTTCCGGATGTTCTTTTAATATTTCGTCTACTGCGAATAATGCAGCATCTACCATAACCACGGGTTCTTTCCCTTCAGGCTCGCGAACGCCTTTCTCTTCGGTAACGCTCGTAGGAGCTAATATATGGTCAAAAACCGTTTCTGGTGCTGGTTCTGGAGCGTTTTTAGCACGTTCAAAATCTTCAATTACCGCCTTTTCACATTCTTCAGCAATGGCATCCAACTCACCATCGGTTACAGCTAGACTTTGTAATAATTTGCGTAAGCGCGGTAATGGGTCTATGCGCTCGTGTTTTTCAATATCATCACGGTACCATTCGCTCCTGACACCACTTGTGTGATGACCTAATAGCGGAACTTTAGCATGAACGAGCATTGGAATGCGTTCTTCACGCACCGTTTTTATGGCACGTTGCATTTCGTCGTAGCACTGTAAAAAATCGCTTCCGTTGATGCGAATACGACGCAATCCTTTGAAACCCAAGCCGTATTCAAAAGCATCCATAGCGCGCATTTCATCGCCGCTCGCAGAAATACCCCAGTCGTTATCCTGTACCAAATAAATAATTGGTAATTTGTGCAGAACCGCCATTTGCATAGATTCTGCAACTTCACCTTCTGTAACGGAACCATCCCCCAAAGAACAAATTACTATTGGCTTTTCGGCGCCATTTATCAATCCTTGTGATTCTTTATATTTAATACCATGAGCAGCCCCTGTTGCTGGAATTGCCTGCATGCCTGTAGCCGAACTTTGATGTGGCATTTTTGGCATATTCTCACGGTTTAATGAGGGATGCGAATAATAGGTTCTACCGCCACTGAATGGATCTTCTGCCTTTGCCAATAATTGCAACATCAATTCGTAGGGCGTCATACCCATGCTCAATAACATACTTTCGTCACGATAATACGGATAGGCAAAATCTTGCGACTTTAAGTGCATTCCAACCGCAATTTGGATGGCTTCATGACCTTTGGATGTGCTGTGAACGTATTTGGTAATGGGGCGATTTTCATCGTATATTTTAGCCATGGCCCGTGCAGTTTGCATCAGCTTCCATGCCTCTAACACTATCTTTTTATCTATCATTCCGAATGTGGGTACAAGTTTACAAAAAAAAACGTCGCAACCCCGAAGTTTATAACCCCAATCTGATGATTTGCTGATCTCTAAATTTGCATTTTTTAATAAAAAAACCGACCCGAAGATTTGTAAAAAATCCAATTCTACCCATTGAATTTATTTATCTTGCGAACTTTGCATAATTATCATGAATCCAATTCTACGCATTTTAACCTTTTTTCTTTTCATTAGTTTGTGTCATTCTGGTTTTGCCCAAAATGAAACCGACACAACGTATGAAAGAATTAAAGGCGTTGAAATAAAACAAAATCGACTTAAAGAGAAACTCAAGGAGTCTGCGCTGACCGTTGAAAGCATGTCTGCGCAAAGTATCAAAGAAACTCCGGCATCTGATTTTTACGAAGCACTCGGTCATTTGAAAGGTGTTGATGTAACCTCTGCTTCTCTCGGTTTTAGAATAATCAATACCCGAGGCTTTAATTCTACATCGCCAGTTCGAACCTTACAGGTAATAGATGGAGTGGACAATCAAAGTCCAGGTTTGAATTTTTCCTTGGGAAATTTTCTAGGGGCTTCCGAGCTCGACATTGCTTCACAAGAAATCGTAGTAGGAGCAAGTTCAGCCTTTTACGGTCCTGGCGCCTTTAATGGAGTTATTTCGATGACCACCAAAGACGTTTGGAAAACCCCTGGTTTTAGTTACAAATTTAAAGTAGGTGAACGCCAATTGATGGAGAATGCCATTCGTTACGCCAAAGTATTCAAAGATAAAAAGGGGAAAGATGTCTTCGCATTCAAAGGCAATTTTTACTATATGCGTGCTTATGACTGGGTAGCCGATAACGCCAATCCCGTGGATGGAAGTCCAGTAGATAAAAACAACCCCGGTGGATACGACGCAATAAATAGATACGGCGATGAAATTTTAAGACCCGGTGAGTTTGACCAAAGTAGCGTTACGGGGAAAACCACGTACCCGGGACTCGATCGATTTTTCCGAGATGGATATTGGGAATCTGATATCGTAGATTACAACACATACAATCTCAAAGCTTCAGGAACATTAGCTGCCAAGCCATTTAAAAACAAAGATTTAGAATTTATTTTTCAGAGTAATTTCGGTATGGGCACTACCGTTTATCAAGGCGATAATCGATACAGTTTAAACGATATCCAATTCTATCAAAACAGATTGGAATTCAAACATAAAAATGGATTTGTACGCGTTTATTCAACCTATGAAGATGCAGGAAACACCTACGACGCGGTATTTACCTCCTTATTAATGTTGGAAAAATCAAAAGAAAATCACCTTTGGGGAAGCGATTACATGCGAGTGTGGCGGGATAGTTTCGCCAATCGCGTGAAAAACTTCGAAGGTTTCCCAAAGTTTCCCTATTTCCGTTATCCGGACTCATTTATGCGCCAATATAATATGGTGATAAATAACAATCGTGAACAGATAACCCAATGGCATAATGAAACCAAGCGCCTTGTAAATCAGGGTAAATATTACACATTAGCGCCTAGTTTGAATCCTGCTTTGGATTATTTTGAACCTGGCACACAACGCTTCGAAGATTTAAAAAACGACATCACATCTCGTAAAAGTTTTGGTGAAGGAGGAAGTGGTTTCTTTGATAGAAGTTCATTGTATAATGCTCAAGTTGAACATCGTTTTAACCTAAAAAAGAACCGACTTCTATCTATGGGTGCTTCCGGCAGAATTTACACACCCAATTCGGCAGGTACTATTTTTTCAGATACAAATGGACGCGTAATTACCAACCAAGAATTTGGCGTTTATGCTGGGTATCAACAACGTTTTTGGAAAGAGAAACTCAAAATGAACGCCACATTTAGGACGGATAAAAATGCCAATTTCCCATTTGTATTCAGTCCCGCTCTTTCGTTTGTCTACAATCCAGATAGAATCACATTTTGGCGCCTGAACTTCACCAGCGGTGTTAGAAATCCAACACTTGCCGATCAATACCTTTATTACAATGTAGGTAGAGCCATCTTACTTGGCAATCTCTATGGATACAAAAACTTAGTAACTCTTGAATCACTCGAAGACTATTTCTCACAAAGCCTTGTGGATCTAACAACTCTCAAATACTTTGATGTTGACCCTGTTGTTCCAGAACAAGTTCGGACCATTGAAACGGGTTTCAAAGGATTCTTCTTGAAGAACAAATTGAATATAGATGCAAGTGCTTATTACAGTTACTATATTGATTTTATTGGTTATAAGATTGGCTTCGACCCAACCATTATCACCCAAGAAATTGATGGAGTAAAAACCCAACAGTTGGTGGGTGGTCAGGTATACCGCGTAGCTACCAATGCATCAACACCGGTTAATACAATGGGAGCTTCAATCGGTGTGAATTATTTTATTGGTGATAATTACACTGTAGGCGGAAATTACAGCTTTAACCAGTTAAACAAACTCGATAACTCAGACCCAATTATTCCAGCTTTCAATACGCCTAAACATAAATTCAATATCAGTTTTGGAGGAAGCAAATTGACTTGGCTCAATGAAAAAGATTGGGCTTTCAACATGAATTTCAAGTGGATTCAAGGTTTCTTGTTCGAAGGATCACCACAATTTACCGGTTTCATTAATAGTTATTATCTATTGGATGCGATGGTAGCCAAAGAAATACCTAAATACGATTTGCAATTAAAACTTGGTGCATCGAACCTCACCAATAATATGGTAATGCAAGTTTATGGAGGGCCACGAATTGGTCGAATGGTATACTTTAGCCTACTCTATGATTTACCCTTATAAACAGAGAAAATTACAATAATTTAAAATTACCTACATTTGTCATAATTAAACAAAAACATTACCTATGAAAAAATCATTACTTAGCTTAGCTGTTTTGGGTCTTTCAGCTTTTGCGTTGCAAGCTCAAACACGCTACGTAGACGATGTCTACACGAATGTCGATCTTGATATCGTTACTGATATTGAGTATGCTGAAAACTTTACCGTTTTATACGGTGATGTCGACACTTCAACACCAGGACCTCAGTTCTTATTACAGAAATTAAATGCTGATTTCTACTATCCACCGTATGATGAAACCGTAGGAAATCGCCCGGTTGTAATCATGATGCATACCGGTAACTTCTTACCGCGTTATATCAACAACGGTCCTGTTGGCTATAAAGACGACAGTGCTACAGTAGCCATGTGTAAGGCTTGGGCTCGTAAAGGTTACGTGGTTATGGCACCAACCTACCGTATGGGTTGGAATCCAATCGCTACAACCGAAGACGTTCGTCGTGAAACCATTATCAACGCTGCTTATAAAGGTGTTCAAGACTTAAGCGCTGCTATCAGATTTTTGAAAGATGAAGCCGTTGTATTAGGTAATTTTAATGGTCTTGATACCGGTAAAATTGCTATTGGTGGTCAAGGTACTGGTTCTTACATTACCAGTGCATTTGCATCTTTGAATACACAAGATGAAATCCGTATCGATAAATTCCGTCGTTCAAGTGACGGAAGCGTGATGGTAGACGACCAAATTTGGGGCGACCGTTTCGGTATGGGTGGATTACCTGGTTTCAATAACGAAAACTGGCCTGGTTATGAGGCTAATGCTCAAGTTGCTTTCCAAATTGGTGGTGCTTTGGGTGATAGCAGTTGGATAGATGCCGGTGAGATGCCTTTGATTTGGGCTCATTCTGTTTTGGATCCTTTTGCTCCTTACAAAACCAATATCATCAGCGTGCCTGGTACTACCTTACAAGTTGTTGAAGCTTCTGGTGGATACGATGTTATGAAATCTGCTTCTGCGCAAGGTAATAACAAGGTTTACGAAGGTAAAGTAATGGACAACTACACCCTTGCAATCAGCGCCTACAACGAAGGTATGGATGGTTTATATCCTATCCATGGTGCTGCTAATGCATCTGGACCATACGAGTGGTACGATACTGCAATCATTAAGCAGTTACCTTTACCTCCAACTACAATCCAGAATATTTTAGGTGGAATTCGTTTGTCTAACCCATTCCACAATAAAACCAAAGCAATGACGTATATCGATACGCTTCTTGGTTATTTCGCACCTCGTGTTGCGGTTTCTTTGGGATTGGTTCAATCTGTAGGTATCGACAATATCAATATGGCTTCTAACGTGGCAATTGGCCCTAACCCAGCTACCAATCAGGTTACTGTATTCAACAATTGGGATAACAACGAATTGCGCACTATCGAAATCCGTAATCTAAACGGTCAATTATTACAACGTGTTCCTTTCGAAGGAAAACAACAAAATATCGAACTTTCACTTCCAACTGGACTTTATATCATGCATATGGAGTTTGAGCGTGGTACAGGTTCAAAGAAATTCATGGTGAACTAATATTCTCCAATTTCACCTTTGTAAAGGCCTCACCGCATTGGTGAGGCCTTTATTTTTGGGTAAAAAATCCGTATTTTTGCACCCTCGCAAATCACGATATATCAATTTTATGTATTCTACACTCTCGAAACTCAATTGGCCAGAAATAGAAAAGGAAATTCTTCAATTTTGGGAAGAACGAGGCATCTTTGAAAAGAGTGTAGCTCAAAGGCCTACGGAAAAAGCTTTCACCTTTTTCGAAGGTCCTCCATCCGCTAATGGGATGCCAGGAATACATCACGTTATGGCAAGAGCCATGAAGGATATTTTCTGCAGGTATAAAACCCAACAAGGATTTCGAGTAGAAAGAAAAGCCGGATGGGATACCCATGGATTGCCTATCGAACTTCAAGTAGAGAAAAGACTTGGAATTCGTAAGGAAGACATCGGCGAGCGTATTTCAGTAGCCGATTATAATAAGGAATGCCGCGAAGATGTTTTGAAATTTAAGGATACTTGGGACGATCTGACCAAACGCATCGGATTCTGGGTTGATCTTGACAATCCTTATGTAACTTACAACAACGATTACATCGAAACGCTTTGGGCATTACTTAAAAAACTCCACGATAAGGGCTTTTTATACAAAGGTTATACCATACAGCCATTTTCTCCTGCTGCAGGTACCGGTTTGAGTTCTCATGAATTGAACCAACCTGGAACGTATCAAAACGTTAAGGATACTACGATTGTTGCCCAATTCAAGAAAACAGGAACAGAGAACCATTATTTCTTGGCTTGGACGACCACCCCTTGGACACTTCCAAGCAACACCGCCCTTGCTGTAGGTGCAAAAATCACTTACGTAGATATCGAGACGTACAACCCATACACCGGTGCTCCTATCATTGTGACCCTGGCAGAAGCGTTGGTTTCTAAGTTTTTTAAAGAGGAAAACAATGTAGAAATACTTCCTGATTACGACGCTAACTTAAAATCACAACCCTGGAAAAGCCTCCAAACGTGCAAGGGTAAAGATCTAGCCGGACAAACCTACGAACAGTTACTCCCTTATGCTCAACCTGAAGATGGTGAGGCATTTAAGGTAATCATTGGTGACTTTGTAAGTACCGAGGATGGAACCGGTATCGTTCATATTGCCCCAAGTTTTGGTGCTGATGACTTCCGTGTAGCCAAACAAAATGGCATTGGAAGTCTAACTTTGGTTGATAAAAAAGGTCGATTTGTCCCAGAAGTGACTGATTTTGCCGGTGAATTTGTCAAAGCCGCTTATTTAAGCTCTGAAGAACAAGAGGAAGAAGCTCAAAAACAAGGTCGCGACAAATATCTCAGTGTAGACGAACGAATTTCCATCAAACTAAAAACAGAAAATAAAGCTTTCAAAGTTGAGCGATACGAACACACCTATCCCCATTGTTGGCGTACCGATAAACCTATCCTATATTACCCATTAGAGAGTTGGTTCATTAAAACTACCGCGGTTAAAGATAGGTTGGTAGAATTGAATAAAACCATCAACTGGAAACCCAAGAGTACCGGAGAGGGTCGATTTGGAAACTGGTTGGAAAACCTTGTGGACTGGAATTTAAGCCGAAGTCGTTACTGGGGTACTCCTCTGCCTATTTGGAGAACCGAAGACCAACAAGAAGAGCGTTGTATCGGTAGCGTTGAAGAGCTGATTGTCGAAGTAGACAAAGCCAATAAAATTTTAGGGCTCTCTCAAGAGGTAAATCGAGAAAATTTAGATTTACACCGCCCATATGTTGACGATATTACCTTGGTCAGCGAATCGGGAAAACCCATGAAGCGCGAAAGCGATTTGATCGATGTTTGGTTTGATAGCGGTGCAATGCCTTATGCACAATGGCATTGGCCCTTTGAAAACGAAGAAACCTTCAATAAAAACTTCCCTGCAGATTTTATTGCAGAGGGCGTTGACCAAACACGCGGTTGGTTCTTTACACTTCACGCACTTGGCGTAATGCTTTTCGATAGCGTTGCATTTAAAAATGTAATTGCTAACGGATTGGTTTTAGATAAAGATGGTAATAAAATGAGCAAACGACTCAACAACGCCATCGATCCCTTTACCACTGTTGAAAGTTATGGTGCCGATGCGGTTCGTTGGTACATGTTTACCAACTCGCAGCCATGGGATAATTTAAAGTTCAATTTAAGTGGTGTCCAAGAATCGCAGCGTAAATTCTTAGGAACCCTATATAATACCTATAGCTTCTTCGCTATTTATGCCAACGTAGATAATTATCGATTCGATTCTAAAAACCAGATTCCATTAAGCGAACGTACGGAATTAGACCGCTGGATTATCAGTAAACTCAATTCGTTGATTTCAACAGTCAGCGACTCACTTGACGATTACGATCCAACTAAGGGATCAAGAGCTATAGAAAGTTTTGTAGACGAACACCTAAGCAATTGGTTTGTGCGTCTTTCACGTCGCCGCTTCTGGAAAGGCGAAATGAATGCCGAAAAGCAAGCTGCTTATGATACCTTGTATACGTGTTTGGATACATTAAGTAAATTAATGGCTCCTTTTGCTCCTTTCTTTTCCGATTGGTTGTTTAGAGCTTTAAACAACAGTCAAATTGAAGGTGGTTTATGTGTTGAAAGCGTGCATTTGAGCGATTGGCCCAAGGTTCAAAACGAACATATAAACCATAAATTAGAAACCCAAATGCAACGCGCTCAAACCGTTTGCAGTTTGGTTTTATCACTTCGTAAAAAGGAGAATATTAAAGTGCGTCAGCCACTTTCTAAGGTTACTATTCCCGCGTTGAATCCACAAATGAAAGAAGATTTGCTACACGTTAGCGATATCATACTTTCTGAAGTCAATGTGAAAGAATTGGAATTCTTAAGTGCGGATAACCAGATACTCGTAAAACAGATGAAGCCCAACTTTAAAACTTTAGGAAAAGTTTTAGGACCACAAATGAAGGTTATGGCCAGTATCGTTTCTCAATTATCGGCTGAAGAAATAGCCAATTTTGAAGCTAACGGCGCATTAGAAGTAAATCTTGAAGGTTCCACTTTTACATTATTACCGGAGCACGTTGAAATCAAAACCCAAGATATGCCAGGTTGGTTGGTTGCATCAGAAGGTGATACTACCGTAGCATTAGACATTCAAATCAGTCCTGAACTTAGACAAGAAGGAATCGCCCGTGAATGGGTGAACCGCGTTCAAAATCTAAGAAAAGAATTGCAGTTTGATTTAACGGATAAAATAGGAATTGAATACACGGCAGATAGTGAAATCCAAGATGCTGTGACCGCATTTTCAGAATATATTTCTGCGGAAGTGCTTGCAAATCATATTAATAATACATCAAATGTTCAAGATCACGAAGTTGATGTTTATGAAAAATCCGTATTTTTGAAAATCTACAAAGTTTGATAACATTTATTTAGAAGGAGGACAATAAAATGGACAAAGAAAGAACCCGTTACTCAGAAGCCGAACTCGAAGAATTTAAAGAACTCATCTTAAAAAAATTGGAATCGGCCAAATCCGAGTTCAAAACCTTACAAGGTCAACTAAAAGATGGAAACGAAAACGGCACAGATTCAACCAATAATAACTATTTAACCCTTGATGACGGTGCAGATACAGCAGAAAAAGAAAATCTAAATCAACTAGCTGCCCACCAACTAAAATTCATCAAAAGTTTGGAAGCAGCAATGGTGCGTATCAATAATGGCACTTACGGGATTTGTAAAACTACCGGCAAGCTTATTCCAAAAGAACGCTTAAAATTGGTACCTCATACCACACAAACCGTTGAAGCTAAAACTAAACGCTAAGCGTGGAAAGCACTCAACCTGAAAACGGTACCAATGGCAAAGTTGCATATTGGGCATTTGGTATACTTGGATTGTGCATCCTACTAGATCAAGTCATTAAAATTTATGTAAAAACCCATTTCATTTATGGGGAATCTTATACGTTAGCTCCCGACTGGTTCAAAATTTATTTCATTGAAAACGAGGGGATGGCTTTCGGTATGAAATTGTTCGGCGGAGGTAAAACGGGGAAACTCATACTTACTTTCTTCCGTATAGCTGTTTCAACGATAGGTATTTTATACCTAAGAGCGCTTATAAAAAATGGGTGCCACAAAGGACTTATATTTTCAATTGCATTGGTACTTGCAGGCGCATTAGGCAATATCATAGACTCGGTCTTTTATGGATGGTATTTTCATGATATAAACGGATACGTAGAAACTTGGTTCGAAGGACATGTTGTCGATATGTTTTATGCACCATTATGGGAAGGCGTTTTACCCTCATGGATTCCGTTCAAGGGCGGAGACCATTTTGTCTTCTTTGCCCCTATTTGGAATTTTGCCGATGCTTGCATTACAGTCGGGGTTGCAATTTTATTGATAGCACAATCTAAATTTTCATTGCCATCATTAAAAATTATTCGCAATAATCACGAAACGAATCCATCCAATTAATTGCACAATTCGCCAAAAGCGAATAAGCTTCCGTTTGAAAATGGTAACTTTGCGTTTTCTATGGAATCGCATTTAAACGAACAACAAATCCAACGCCGTGAATCGCTCAATGAACTGCGTGCACTTGGCATTGAACCCTTTCCTGCTGAAACCTTTCCCGTTACCCATACAGCAAAGGAAATTTTAGATGGATTCCCGAACAAACCAGAAGATTATCAATCCGTTTGTATAGCCGGTCGATTGATGACCCGTCGTATTATGGGTAAGGCTGGTTTTGCCGTTATACAAGACAGCACAACCCGACTACAAGTCTATATCGCCCGAGATGAAATATGTCCGGAGGAAGATAAAACTTGGTACAATACCATTTTCAAAAAATTATTGGATATTGGAGATTTCGTTGGTATCGAAGGATATATGTTTACCACCAAAACTGGGGAAACAACTTTACATGCTAAAAAAATTACCTTCCTTGCAAAATGTCTCAATCCCCTTCCCCTTCCTAAAGAGAAGGACGGAGAAATATACGATGCATTCACAGATCCCGAGATGCGAGCTCGCATGCGTTACGTTGATTTGGTGGTGAACCCACAAAACAAAGAAACGTTCATAAAGCGAACCAAGGTGATACAATCGCTCCGAAACACGTTCAATAATCGCGGATATTTAGAAGTAGAAACGCCAATTCTTCAGGCTATTCACGGAGGTGCTGCGGCAAGACCGTTTGCCACGCATCACAATGCACTTGATATGCCTTTATACCTTCGAATTGCAAACGAATTATACTTAAAAAGATTAATCGTTGGTGGTTTTGATGGGGTCTATGAATTTGCTAAAAACTTCAGAAATGAGGGTATTGACAGAACCCACAATCCCGAGTTCACCGCTTTAGAAATCTATGTAGCCTACAAAGATTATTTCTGGATGATGGATTTCGTTGAAGAAATGCTAGAAAAATGCGCGATGGATGTGAACGGTACTACCGACGCAAAAATTGGCGAAAATACCATAAGCTTCGCCCGCCCCTATCAGCGAATGACCATGGCCGAATCTATTAAAAAGTACGGCAATTTTGATATTGAGGGTAAATCTGAACAAGAATTAGGAGACTTTGCTAAGAGTATCGGTTGTGAAGTAACGAGCAAAATGGGTGTAGCAAAGCTAATCGATGAAATATTCGGTGAAGTAGCAGAACCCCATCTCATCCAACCTACTTTTATAACCGACTATCCCATAGAAATGAGTCCGCTCACCAAGAAGCATAGGAGCAAAGAAGGTTTGGTTGAACGTTTTGAATTGTTTGTAAATGGCAAAGAGGTTGCTAACGCCTATTCAGAATTAAACGACCCGGATGATCAAAGAGAACGTTTCTTAGATCAATTAAAACTTGCAGAACGAGGCGACGAAGAAGCAATGGCCATGGACCATGATTTCTTAAGAGCCTTGGAATACGGGATGCCTCCTACAAGTGGTTTAGGAATCGGAATCGACCGACTAACCATGATGCTCACAAACAACGCTTCCATACAAGAAGTACTGTTTTTCCCGCAGATGCGTACCTGAGAAAAATTCTAACGGATAAAACCCTACCATGCTCGAAATCTTAGATGATGAACGCGCGGTATTGAGTCGACTTATCCACCCAGAACGTCTTTCAGATGTGATTCTAGAATTGAGTCTAAGTACTCCAGTGGTAATCGATATTACACGTCAACTTTTGCATTATGGCTACATAAAGGCCCTCGATGCACAAAACAAACCCAAATTAGGTGTTGATGTAGATGCCATTTTAAAAACACAATTTCAACTCACAGCAAAAGGCTTTGAAGCCTTAGAACAAGGTATTTGACATTGTGTAAAGTTTTGTTCATGACTTGAAACAACGTTGGCTTTTGAGTATCTTTGTAAAGATTCAAAAAACCAACAAAAAGCATGTCAGAAACAGCGAAAATCAGCATTGAAGGAAAAGAGTTCGAGCTTCCTGTAATTACCGGGTCTGAAGGCGAAAAAGCCATTGATATTTCTAAACTTAGAAGTTTAAGTGGCTACATCACGATCGACCCAGGATTCAAAAACACCGGCGCTACAACAAGCGGCATTACCTTTCTCGATGGCGAGTTGGGTATTTTACGCCACCGCGGTTATGATATCGAAGATTTGGCGGCTAATTGTTCATTTTTAGAAGTAAGTTACCTCATTCTTAATGGTGAATTGCCTACAGCTGAAGAACTAAAAGCGTTTGAAACCAATATTTCTGAACATACTTTAGTAAATGAAGGCATGGAGGCCATGTTCAAAGCATTCCCAACAGGATCGCATCCAATGGGTCAGCTATCTAGCATGATTTCTTCGTTAAGTCTTTATTATCCAAAAGCATTAAATCCAAATCGTCCTGAAGAATCCATTCAGCGCACGATTATACGTCTCATGGCCAAAATGCCGACAATTTGCGCCATGATCTACAAAAAGAGTAAAGGACATCCATTGGTATACCCAAACAACAGTTTGGACTATGTTACCAATTACTTAAATATGTCTTTTGGTCAGGTTTCAGACCCTAACTATAAGCCAGATCCCGTTGTGGTTGAAGCTATGAACAAGCTTCTAATTCTTCATGCAGATCACGAGCAGAATTGTTCTGCTAGTACCGTGCGTGTAGTTGGAAGCAGCCAATCTAATTTGTATAGCAGTATCGCTGCAGGTATCAGTGCCTTATGGGGCCCATTACACGGCGGTGCGAACCAAGAAGTATTGGAAATGCTTGAAGCCATTAAAAACGACGGTGGAGATGTTCAGAAGTACATCAACAAAGCAAAGGATAAAAACGATCCATTCCGCTTGATGGGCTTTGGCCATCGCGTGTACAAGAATTTCGATCCACGTGCAAAGATCATTAAAAAATCAGCCGACGATGTATTGGCAAAATTGGGTGTTAACGATCCTATTTTAGAAATTGCAAAAGGTTTAGAGGTTGCTGCATTGAACGATCCGTATTTTGTTGAGAAGAAATTATTCCCGAACGTTGACTTCTACTCAGGAATTATCTACCGCGCTCTTGGTTTCCCGACTGAATTCTTCACGGTTTTATTCGCCTTAGGAAGATTACCAGGTTGGATCAGCCAATGGCAAGAAATGCGTCGCGATAAGCAACCAATTGCTCGCCCACGTCAAATTTATACAGGTGCGGCTCCTCGTGAGTTTGTACCTTTAAATAAGAGATAAATACACTCATCGTGTATTTAATCAATTAGGCGATAAATATTTAACCAAGCCTAAGCACCGCTCTATCTTTGCTATGTGAACAGCAAATTTTGGGCGGTGCTTTTTTTTGCACTATTCGGAAATCAGATATATGGCCAATCCTTCACCTTAAGTGGATTCGTAAAGGATAGTACATCTGGTGAAACTCTGAAAGGTGCAATTGTAAAAAACGTAACAGATAACCAATCAGCTGTCACCAATAATTATGGATTCTTTAGTCTATCCTTAAAAAACGGAACGCAAACAATAGAGGTTTCCGCCGGAGACTTTGAATCACAAACACGCACCATAAATGTAATTACCGATATAGAATGGAATGTTTTTCTATATCCACAACCGGATGAAATTGGAGAAGTATCCGTACGCGCTAAACGCAATGATAATGTACGTAAAGTAGATATTTCCACACAAAGCATTTCGGGAAAAGTCATCAAAAAGATACCCGCATTCTTAGGCGAAGCGGATGTAATAAAAAGCATACAACTGCTTCCCGGAGTCTCAACTGTAGGTGAAGGTGCAACAGGATTTAATGTTCGTGGAGGTTCCATTGACCAAAACTTGGTCTTAATGGACGATGCACCCGTTTTCAATTCTGCACACCTTTTTGGTTTTTTCAGCATATTCAATCCAGATGCCGTTAAAGACGTTCAACTCATTAAAGGAGGTATACCCGCTAATTATGGGGGAAGATTGAGTTCCGTATTGGATGTCATTACCAAGGATGGTAATAATCGCGAATATCAAGTCAATGGCGGTGTGGGTACCATATTCAGTCGATTGAGTTTGGAAGGACCCATTGTTAAAAACAAAGCCAGTTTCCTTGTGTCCGCTAGAAGAAGCTATATCGATGTTTTGGCGAAACCCCTTCTGAATGACGATTTAAGTGGGAGTCAATTTTACTTTTACGACTTCACAGCCAAAGTCAATTACGAAACCAAGAAGGACAAGTTTTTCATTTCCAGTTATATAGGTGACGATTTGTTTTATGCCGCAAATGCCTTCGGTGTAAAATGGGGAAATAGCACCTTAAGCGCACGTTGGAACCATCTTTTCAATGACAAACTATTTTCCAATGTTACTTATTATTATAGCCGCTATCGTTATAATCTAGAATTCAATATTGGCGATGATCTTGGATTTAATTGGAGTTCGTATATCAATAACCACAGTGTTAAAACCGATTTCAAATATTATCACAATACAAAACATGAAATCGGATTTGGTGGTGCTTCTACCTACTACATATTCGAACCTGGAAATGCCGTTGCCCGAAATTCATTAGGCGAAAACAACTTCAGCCTTCCCAATAAATACAGCATGGAAAATGCTATCTACATTACTGAAGACTGGTCTCCCAATAAAAAATGGACCATTCGCGCAGGCCTAAGAGGGAGCCAATTTCTTTATTTAGGAAAAAGTAATGTCTACTACTATAATGATGCACCCTTTGAAGGACAACGCCGATTCCTAGATTCGGTAAGCTTTGCAGGCGATAATGAGGTCATTCAACAATACCTCAATTTAGAACCCCGTTTGGGATTTAAATACCAATGGAATACCAAAGAATCTATAAAAGGAGGATACAACCGAATGGTACAAAACCTGCATTTGATTTCGAATACTGCCGCAAGTGTACCGTTTGATGTTTGGACCCCATCTACCAATAATATCAAACCAGAATTAGCCGATCAATATACCATTGGTTATTTTAGAAACTTCCGGATTGGAAAAACCGAGTTTGAATCTTCAGCTGAAGTCTATTACAAAGACTTACAAAACCAGGTTGATTATGTAGATGGTGCCAATTTGCTACTCAATGAACTACTCGAAGGAGAACTGATTAATGGAATTGGACGAGCCTATGGATTGGAATTGTACGTCAAAAAAGCCACAGGAAATTTAACCGGTTGGGTCAGTTACACGCTCGCACGAAGCGAAAGGAAATCGCCAGGAATCAATGATAACGAATGGTATGCGAGTCGATTCGATCGACTCCATAATCTCTATATAGTGGCTCAGTATAAATACAACGATAAATGGGATTTGGCCGCTAATTTTGTTTTCAGTTCTGGAACTCCCACCACATTTTACACAGGCCAATACAGCATCCAAGGTTATAATGTCCCCGATGCAGGAACCAATGCCCGTAACAATGTCAGAAACCCCGATTACCACCGCTTGGATTTATCGGCTACCTACACCAAGAAAAAAGTTGGAAAATGGGAAAGCAGCTGGGTTTTCAGTGTTTATAACGCATATAACCGGAGAAATCCATTTTCGATTTATTTCCAAAACAACTTTGAAAATACCGGTTTGAATCAAGCCATTCGCTTTAGTGTGATTGGAAGCATCGTACCTGCAATTTCGTATAACTTTAAATGGAACTAAAACAGATGAAACGCGGTTTATATATCGTTTTGCTTATTATTCTCGGGGGAAATTTTTCCGCTTGTGAAGATGTTATTCAAGTAGATGTAGAGCAAAAGCAAAAGAAGATTGTAGTTGATGCCTTCATCGACAACCGTCATCAAACTCAAACCATTCGTCTTACCGAAAGCATTCCATTTTTTGATATTCCAGGTACGGAACCACCTTTAACTACAGCAACTGTAGCTTTGGTAGATACCACAGGTGGTGGAATCGCAGCTCCTCCGATTTTTTTCAGACATGATTCCATGGGATATTACCGATGGACACCCAATCCAACATCTGGAGATACGTTAAAAGTGGGACGCACTTATGCCTTGCTTATTATTGAAGGCCAAGATACAGTCATTGGAACTACCCGTTTGGCGCCTACTGTTTCTCGAATTGACAGCTTACGCACGGTACCGGTAGAAGGCAATGGACCTCCGTTCATAGATACCGGAAAATACTGCGAAATTTTTGCCTACGACTTACCTGGATTTGGTAATTATTATTGGTTAAAAACCTTCAGAAACGATACATTTTTGAATGAAATAAACAAGTTGAATATTTCTCAAGACATGGGTAATAATTCCAACGGTCAAGACGCTGGTTTGTTTATTTATCCTGTGCGATTTAGTGAACTTAATGAATTTCTCCGACCCTATCGCGATGGCGAAAAAGTCCGTGTTGAAATACATTCGATCTCTCAATTTGCCTATTATTGGTTCCAACTCGTTGTGAACCAAAATAACAACGGAGGGTTATTTGCTACGCCACCGGTCAATATTCAAAGTAATATGTTCCTGTTGAATCAAAACTCCAAGCGCGGCGTTGCGGGACTCTTCAACATTGCCGCTGTCAACAGCATTGAAATTACGGTAAAAGAGTAATCAAACCGCCTCCTTAATTTTCTGTTTCAGCATTTCCACCTCATCGCGCAAGCGGGCGGCTTCCATGTATTCCATGTTTTTGGCTGCCTTGTACATGTCTTTCTCCACTTTGGCCAATGCCTTCTCCAGATCAACTTTATTCATGTAATCCAAAATAGGATCTGCAACCTTGGTAGTAGGTAATTGTTTGAAATCGTAAGCTTGCTCCGATTGCCCTTCTACATGATCCAATACCGCCGTTTGTCTGAAAATTTCAGACTTTGACTTCAATACGGTTTGAGGGGTGATTCCTCGATCTTCATTATACGATTGTTGTTTCGCCCTACGGCGCTCCGTCTCATCAATAGTCTTACGCATGCTCTTGGTTATCTTATCTGCATACATGATAACCAGACCATTGTGATTTCGTGCTGCGCGACCTATGGTTTGTACCAAACTCGTTTCACTGCGCAAAAAACCCTCTTTATCGGCATCCATAATGGCCACCAAACTCACTTCTGGTAAATCCAGTCCTTCACGCAATAAATTAACACCAATTAATACATCTATTCCACCCAAACGAAGGTTACGCAGTATTTCCACCCGATCTAAAGTCTTCACTTCGGAGTGAATGTAACCCACTTTGATATTTAGTTTAGCCAAATACTTAGATAACTCTTCCGCCATCCGCTTGGTTAATGTAGTAACCAAAACGCGATCGCCCATGGCTATTCGCTTATCAATTTCCTCAATTAAGTCGTCAACCTGATTTCCTAAAGGTCTTACTTCGATAACAGGATCCAATAATCCAGTGGGTCGAATCAACTGCTCAACTACCACTCCTTCAGACTCCATAATTTCAAATTCCGCAGGCGTTGCACTCACATATATACTTTGATTTACAATCTGATAGAACTCCTCAAACTGCAAGGGGCGGTTGTCCATTGCCGCAGGTAAACGGAACCCGTAATCCACCAAATTGATTTTTCTAGATCGGTCTCCCCCGTACATGGCACGAATCTGTGGAAGGGTAACGTGACTTTCATCCACCACCAATAAGAAATCTTTTGGAAAATAATCCAATAAGCAAAAAGGTCTATCGCCCGGATTCCTCCGATCGAAATACCTGGAGTAGTTTTCAATACCATTACAGTATCCCAATTCACGAATCATTTCCAAATCGAAGTTGACCCGTTCTTCAAGCCTCTTGGCTTCCAAGTATCTTTGTTGTTGCTGAAAAAAAGAAATCTGCTCAAGTAAATCATCCTGAATTTCATGAATTACTTGTTCCAAACGATCTCTTGGGGAGACATATATCTGCGCTGGATATATCGCACAATCTAAAAGAGCGTCAATTTTGCGACCCGTTTCGGGCTCAAAACTGTAAATTTCTTCTATTTCATCCCCAAAAAAAGAAATGCGATACGCAAAATCATTATACGCCAAATGCACATCAACGGTATCTCCTTTTACTCGGAATGTACCGCGTTTGAATTCCATGGTAGTTCTGGAATACAAAGATTCTACCAATCGATAAAGCAACTGTTGACGTGAAATTTGCATGCCTTCACTCAATCGGATGATAGTTGCTTCATAATCCGATGGATTTCCCGCACCATATATACAACTCACACTCGCTACAACTATAACATCTCTTCTCCCTGACAAAAGCGTAGAAACCGTTTTCAAACGCATTTTTTCGATCTCGTCGTTGATGTTAAGATCCTTTTCTATATAGGTGTTCGTAGTAGGTATAAAAGCCTCTGGCTGGTAATAGTCGTAATAACTTACAAAATATTCAACCGCGTTATTGGGGAAAAACTGCTTGAACTCTCCATACAATTGAGCTACCAAGGTTTTATTGTGACTCAATACCAAAATGGGCCGCTGAACCTCTTTAATCACATTGGCAATGGTAAAGGTCTTACCCGAACCCGTTACCCCTAACAAGGTTTGGGCGCGAGCGCCATTTTCCAAACCCGTTACCAATTGACGGATGGCTTCCGGCTGGTCACCCTTGGGCTCAAACGGTGATTCTAATTGAAATTCTGGCATTTTATCCTTCGAAATTAACGCAAAAAGCCGACAATGGTTTGGCCTACTTACAAAGTATATCGCAGGGCCCACCAAAGCACTTATGCCGCCGCATTTTTTGCCTATCTTTGCAGTAATGCAAGAAGTGGCCCAAAAAACCAACGATCTATCTCAACAAGATTTCATTGCACAAGTCATCCAAGACTACAAAATCGCCTATCAGAGTCGACATGCCTCCTTAATAGGCCGAAAAGAAGTGCTTACCGGTAAAGCCAAATTTGGCATCTTCGGCGACGGAAAAGAAGTTGCTCAAATTGCTATGGCTAAAGTTTTTGAACACGGTGATTGGCGAAGCGGGTATTACCGCGACCAAACGTTCATGTTTGCTCTTGGCCTTTCCGATGTACAAAAATTCTTCGCCCAACTATACGCTCACGCTTCCGTTGAAAAAGAACCTGCTTCGGGCGGACGTTCTATGAACGGACACTATGCAACCCGGTTGTTGGATGAGAATGGGCATTTTTTAAGTCAATCAGACCGCTATAACGTTAGTGCAGATATTTCACCTACTGCGGGTCAAATGCCCCGATTGTTAGGTTTGGCATTAGCTTCTAAATTATACCGTGAAAATGAATTGCTTCATGATATGAGCCAATTTTCACAAAAAGGAAAAGAAATTGCATTTGGAACCATTGGTAATGCTTCTACCTCTGAGGGGATTTTTTGGGAAGTGATGAATGCCGCATGTGTAATGCAAGTACCCATGCTTATGAGCGTTTGGGATGACGGATATGGCATTTCCGTTCCTGCAAAATACCAAACAGCAAAGGAAAATATCAGCGCCATCATGAAGGGGTTCGAAACCAATGAAGAGGGCGTTGGAATGCATATCATTAAAGCTCGTGGATGGAATTACCCAGAATTGTGTAATGCCTATCGCGAAGCTGCTGATATCTGCCGTGAAAAACACACGCCTGTATTGGTGCATGTAACCGAAGTCACCCAACCACAAGGCCATTCTACTTCTGGATCGCATGAGCGTTATAAGTCACAAGAGCGCCTCGATTGGGAGCGCGATTTTGATTGTATCGAAAAAATGCGCCAATGGATGACCGAAAACAATATCGTAACGGCTGAAAAGCTCGATGAACTTGAAAAAGAATACCTAAGCGAAGTAAAAAAACAACAGAAACAAGCTTGGATCGACTTTACAAGTGATATCAAAAAGGATGTAACAGAATTTCTAGCGGTTTTGGACACCTTAATTTCCAAAGATTTAAACATCGCAGAACTCTCTGTCATTCGAAATGAGATGGGTGAAAATAGCGATCCAATTCGTCGTGATTTAGGCAATGCCCTTCACCAGACATTACGCGCATTGGCTCATATTCCTCAAGATACAAAATCAGAATTGTTGGCTTATCACCAGCAATTTAATAAGGACAACCACGACCGTTACAGCTCACATCTTCACAGTCAAAGCGACCAAAATGTGCATGCCGTACCTCAAATACCATTAGAACTAAGCGACGAAACGGCCGATGGTTATCAGGTTGTACGTGCTTGTTTTGAGGCCAACATGGAAAACGATCCACGTATTTTCGCATTCGGTGAAGACGTGGGAAAAATTGGTGATGTAAACCAAGGATTTTCGGGACTCCAGGAAAAGTTTGGCGAATTACGTGTTACCGATAAGGGAATCCGTGAATGGTCTATAATCGGAGAAGGAATTGGTGCTGCCATGCGTGGACTTCGACCAATCGCTGAAATACAATATTTAGATTACCTATTGTACGCTCTTGAACCCATGAGCGACGATCTTGCCACCATGCAATATCGCACAAAAGGAGGACAAAAATCCCCATTGATCATCCGAACACGAGGACATCGATTAGAGGGAATTTGGCACTCCGGTTCTCCAATGGGTATGATAATTAATGCCGTTCGAGGTATGCATGTTTGTGTACCAAGGGATATGACGCGGGCTGCTGGAATGTACAATACGTTATTGAAATCGGACGAACCCGCTTTGGTCGTTGAGTGTTTGAATGGGTATAGAAATAAAGAGAAAATGCCCAAAAACATTGGAACCTTTACCATTCCTTTGGGCGTTCCTGAAACCCTTAAATTCGGGGAGGATGTAACCTTGGTAACCTATGGATCTAACTGCCGCATTGCTATGCAAGTTGTTGACATGTTAGCGGAAGTAGGTATCCGAGTTGAACTTATTGATGTTCAAACCTTGTTACCGTTTGACATCAATCATACGATCGTTGAAAGTCTTAAAAACACCAATCGCTTGGTTGTTTTTGATGAGGATGTACCTGGTGGAGCTTCTGCTTTCATTTTACAACAAATCCTAGAAGAACAAAATGGCTATCAATATCTGGATAGTAAACCTCTAACCATTACGTCAAAACCCCATAGACCTGCTTATTCATCCGATGGTGATTATTTTTCAAAACCATCAATTGATGATGTATACGCTGCGATTTATCAGCTAATGAATGAAGTCAACCCCCAAAAGTATCCTTCATTATTCTAAAAAATCAAACCTTGGAAACACAAACCATACCGAATTACCTCAGATTAAGTGGCCTTGAGCCTTTTACCCTTACTCCAGAAACCAATTTTGTCAATATTGGAGAAAGAACAAACGTAACCGGTAGTAAAGTTTTCGAACGTCTTATTCTCAGCAGGAGATTACAACGCAGCCTTAGATGTAGCACGTCAGCAAGTTGAAAACGGGGCACAAGTAATCGATGTTAACATGGATGAAGGCATGCTCGATGGCGTAGAAGCCATGACAACCTTCCTCAATCTTATTGCCGCAGAACCGGATATTTCCCGAGTTCCTATTATGATTGATTCCTCAAAATGGGAAGTAATCGAAGCAGGACTTAAATGCATACAAGGAAAAGGAATCGTAAATTCGATTTCCCTAAAAGACGGTGAATCGGAATTCATCAAACGCGCAAAATTAGTGAAACGCTACGGTGCTGCGGTGGTGGTAATGGCTTTTGATGAGACAGGTCAAGCCGACAGTTTCGAACGTAAAATTCAGGTTTGTGAACGTTCTTATAAAATACTTACTCAACAGGTAAATTTCAATCCTCAAGATATCATATTCGACCCCAATATCCTTACCGTTGCCACGGGTATTGAGGAACACAATAATTATGCAGTAGACTTCATCAACGCAACGCGGTGGATCAAAGAAAATCTACCCGGAGCCAAGGTTTCAGGTGGCGTATCCAATATTTCCTTCTCGTTCAGAGGCAATAACGCCGTTCGAGAAGCCATGCACGCTGCCTTCCTTTATCATGCCATTAAAGCAGGCTTAGATATGGGAATCGTAAACGCAGGAATGATTGAAGTTTACGAGGAAATCCCCAAAGACTTATTGGAACACGTTGAAGATGTTTTACTCAATAGACGTGATGATGCGACCGAGAGACTTCTTACATTTTCTGAAACGGTTAAGGGTAAAAAAGTAGATAAAGCAGAAGTTCAAGAATGGCGTAATTTCCCCATAGAAGAAAGGCTCAAACACAGTCTTGTTAAAGGAATTACTGAGTTTATTGACGCCGACACCCAAGAGGCTTTAGATTTATTAAAGGAGCCCTTAAAAGTAATTGAAGGACCCTTAATGGCGGGGATGAATTATGTGGGAGATTTGTTTGGAGAAGGAAAAATGTTCCTTCCTCAGGTCGTAAAAAGTGCCCGCGTAATGAAAAAATCGGTTGCTTATTTGCAACCCTTTTTAGAAGCCCAAAAAATCAGCGATCCCAATACCCGTCCTCAAGGAAAGATATTGTTAGCCACTGTAAAAGGCGACGTCCACGACATCGGTAAAAATATCGTGGGGGTAGTTTTAGCATGTAACAATTATGAAATTGAAGACATGGGCGTAATGGTCCCAGCCGATAAGATTTTACAGCGTGCTCGTGAATGGGGAGCGGATATCATTGGCTTAAGCGGATTGATAACACCCTCTCTTGATGAAATGGTGCATGTGGCAAGTGAAATGCAACGTTTAAACATGCAACAACCGCTGTTGATTGGAGGAGCTACTACTTCACGCGTTCACACGGCGGTTAAAATTGCCCCCAATTATCAATATCCCGTAATTCACGTTACCGATGCGAGTCGTTCTGTGCCTATTGCAGGACAATTATTAAGTCCAGATACCTACCAAATATTCTCTGAAAAACTTCGGGATGAATATGAAAAATTGGCCGAAAATCACGCCAGCCGTCAACAACAAAAAAATCTTATTCCTTATGAGGAAGCGCGTTTAAACGGACTTAGCCTTACCCATCAAATTCAAGCTCCAAAGCAAACTGGCTTTTTCCAATTAAATGACCTGCACATCAAGGATCTTGTGGATTATATTGATTGGACTCCCTTTTTCCAAACTTGGGAATTAGCGGGTCGTTACCCAGACATCCTCAGCGATGAAATGGTTGGAACGGAAGCCCAAAAATTATTCGCAGATGCCAGAAATATGCTTGCAAATTGGGTAGAAAATCCCCCCATGAAGCTCCAAGCCAGTTTCTTCATTTTACCAACTCGTCGCTGTCATGATGACGCCGCCGTATATGCCGATGAAAACGACAAGCAACCATTAGCGGTATTTCATTTCTTGAGACAACAACGCAAAATGTCGAATGGTGTTCCCAATCTCTCTTTAGCCGATTATTTAGCACCTAAAGAATTGGATTACATGGGTGGTTTTGCCGTAACAGCCGGAATAGGTTTGGAAGCTTTAATCAATCATTACGAAGCCGATCACGACGATTATAATAGTATCATGACTAAGGCATTGGCAGATAGATTGGCGGAGGCTTTAGCTGAATTCTTACATGAAAAAGTGCGTAAGGAATATTGGGGTTATGCGACAGATGAAAGTTTGAATAACGAAGGATTGGTTCGCGAGCAATACCAAGGAATTCGTCCCGCACCTGGATATCCAGCATGTCCAGATCACACGGAAAAAGAGATTCTTTTTGATCTATTTGAGAAACATCTCGGGAATAATGCCATTTCACTCACCGAAAGCATGGCCATGATGCCCGCTTCAAGCGTTAGCGGTTGGTATTTTGCCCGTGAAGAAGCAAAATATTTTGGAATCGGCAAAATTAACGAAGACCAACTCATTGATTATGCCGAACGAAAAGGTAAGAGTGTAGATGAAATGCGCCGTTGGTTAGGGCCTATATTATTCTAATTAAAACGGATTGGCATAAGCCGGATTGACCAAAAACGAAGAGTCGGTCATGCTCCTTAAGAAAGCAAGTAAATCTTCTTTTTGTTGTTGTGTCAAATTCAATTGCTGACCCCCATGAGCTGCCATTTGGGGATGTATATTCGGATTTTCAAAATGCACGCCTTCACTGTAATGATTGATTACTTCCTCCAAAGTCTTAAACCTGCCGTCATGCATATAAGGCGCAGTTACCGCAATATTTAACAAACTAGGGGCTTTAAACGTTCCCATATCCTGATTTTGATTGGTAATGCCACCAACTCCTAAATCAACAGGCTCTGGATCTAAACCATTACTAGCAACTCCCCCCATACTGGCATTCAACTGCTGAGCCAACTCGCCACCATGACAATGAAAACAATCGGCACCTTTTGTCTTACCGTTTGCATCAAATTCAACCAAGCCATTAAAAATAAATGCACCCCTTAGCTCAGATTGGGATAAAACTTGTAGATTATCTCCAGGAAAAAATTGGTTGAATCGAGAGTCCTTACTTACAATGCTCAATAAGAATTGTTCCATTGCCAATGACATATCGTGTAAGTTCGGTTCGTGGTTAAAGGCCTTATTAAAGTAATCTACGTATCGTTTATTTCGCTTTAATCTCTCACGAAGTGTTGGCAAGGTCATTGCCATTTCATTATGCGCTTGAATCGGCTCAAATACCAATTCCCTCAGTGTTTTTACCCGTGTATCCCAAAAGTAACTATGGTGGTATGCCAAATTAAATAGGGGCATAGCGTTTCGGCTACTTCGAAGACCTAAAAAACCGAAACTTTTATCGAAAGGCTCCGCAAATGCATATTCTTGTTGGTGACAACTCCCACAACTTATACTACTATCAATAGATAATATCGGATCATAAAACAACATACGACCCAATTGAATTCCTTCTTCTGTAAATGGATTATCCTTCGGTAGAAGGGGCATTCCAAATTCCTTTGGAAAAATATCCTCTGGATCTACTAAAGTAGGTTTATACATTCCACTATCGGGCACAGCACCATCTTCCTTCGTACACGAAGTAAAAACCAAGATAATTACTGAATCAGAAATGATAACCGATTCATGGAAATTTAAAGCGTCTTATTGCTCTTCTATACGAAATGCATACAATGAGTTATCCAAGAAAACCCGCATTAACTGTTCGTCGTCGGTACCTTCAGAGTGACTCACGGATTTATCGGCTAGCTTTATTGACTGAGCACCGCCAAAGAAGCGATCTCCGTTAATGCGCACGGCAATTCTGTGTTTGCTCCCTTCAACAGAAATCTCTAAAGGCAAAAAATATCGCGTTACAAACTGCATGGTTGCCGTATGAAAACTAAAACTACCCGAAGGGTCGGTTTCATTCACCTTATATCTGCCATCGAAAGCCTGAAAGATATAACCGCCAGCCCAGCCCCAATGCAACCCGTTTAAATTTGGATTTAAGGGGTGATCAGACGGCCAAACTTGTGGGTTTCCATGATTTGTAGCGGAATCTAATCCCATTGTGAATTGAAGACCTATATATTTGCCTTGAGGTATGCCCTTATAGTTGAACACATTCCTAGTTCCTCTAATATCGGCCCATTGGTATCCATCGCCCAATTGAACGGTATCCCCATTTTCTTTTACCAAGGCTAAATTCGACATTAAGAAGAGACCAGTTGGTGATCAACATCGACTCTCCATAGCTTTTGTCCTTATATATATCTTGTCCTTTGGCGGGTAATGGTTCGTCAGCAATTTGACCTATAAACGCCAATTCAATTTCAGAACTTGGAGAAGACCAACCACCGCTCCCGCCATCCGTATCATCCGGTTCGCAAGAACTAAGTGATAAAAGCTGCCAATGCAGCAAAGAGTGTCTGAAATCATTAATCTATTTTTACGCATTTCTCTCGAATATACGAAATTTTCCGTGTGAATCCGGGCAAAATAGGTGCCAGACAGGCCAGCTTTGCGAAATTGATTTTCACGCTTAAGCGCCGAATCCAATTGCTGGGCTCCAAATCTTCTGTCCTGACCGAGTGAATTGTAAACCTCCACTTCGCTGTATAACCGGGATTCGACGCGTAGTAAATCTGCCAAGTATCCGTACCCCTGGATTCGGCTGAAGTGACAATATCTTCCTTTTGAATGGCATCCAAATTCATACCCCCAATACTAAATTTCGCCAAAACGCTAACTTCAGGGTCAAAAAGGGCAGTATCGGCGGCAAAAGGCAAGGTTGAAACTGAAATCCTGATTCAAAAAGGGAATCCGGATAAAACACCCTCCATTGCTGACCTGCCCTTCTGCATTTCGAAACTCCACGGGAATGGGAACCCTCCAAAAGGGCACGGTAGGATTTGATGGGTGTCTGCAGAACCGATCATCTGAACCTCATTACCGCGCTGCTGCCAATTCATTTT
Source organism: uncultured Bacteroidia bacterium (assembly GCA_943789135.1). Classification (GTDB taxonomy): domain Bacteria; phylum Bacteroidota; class Bacteroidia; order NS11-12g; family UBA955; genus VMCP01. The sequence continues at coordinate 1,903 of CALSSY010000002.1, read as the reverse complement.
TAATTCGGGATGGCCTTGGCCTTCATACCATTGCTTGATGAACCAAGTTAAATCTTGACCAGAAACCGATTCCATCACCTGTCGAAATTCCTGTGTTGTACTGAAACCATACGCTCGTTTTCCGCCTGTCAAAAAGTGACGACATCCCTCAAAAAACATAGAATCACCCAACTTGATGCCTCAACATATGCAACAACCAGGCTCCTTTTCTATAAGTTAGTCGCCCATTAAATAAAACATTTACCCGGGATGTATCACTTGGTTTTACAGCCCCATTATCGTCTTGGGTTATGTTATTTCGCATGGCACGCATTTGAAAACGAAAATCCTCTTTACTCTTTCAAAAACTCGTATGCCAAAGCAGTTAGATACGTGGCAAATCCTTCATTAAGCCATAAATCATTCCAAGAACCGCAAGTAACCATATCACCAAACCATTGATGAGCCACTTCATGTGCCATTAAATCATAGGAAAAATTCACCATGAAACTCATTGTTTGATGCTCCATGCCGCCACCCCAGGTAAACTGCGCATGACCGTATTTTTCGGAAGGAAACGGATAAGGAATGAACAAACTATCGTACAAGCGCAACATGGGCAATACGCCTTTTGCTTCTTGGGAAGCGGTACTTAAAAATTGCGGAAATACATAGTTCAATACCGGTAAAGAATCATTTCTATCGTGAAAATGCACGTGATCTAGGGATTCTTCGTAATTGGTTACAGATATTGCGATAAGGTAGGTTACAATTGGATATTTATGTTTCCAATGAATTCTATGCTCACTTGCATTGAGGGATACCGTAGATTTTAGCATTCCATTCGTACCTACTTTGAAGTCCTTATCGGTATCTACTATAATATCTATAGAGTCTATTTTGTCACTCAACGATTGCTTACACGGCCACCAATAAGGGGCGCCATAAGGTTGTGATAATGTATGAATGATAGGACCTGTGGCATGAAAATCATAGGTATAGGCCCCGTTGTTCCCAGAAACGCCGATCGGGTTTCCCCCGTAAAAGACCTCAAAAGAATCCCGACGTCCATCCGATGTCCACCCTCCCTAATTTATACACCCAAACTCCGATCGCCTTTCCGGCGTTCCCAAAGTAGAGGTTGTGAACTTCCTTGTTTTACGCTGTCGACTTAACGAGTTTTTCAACCAAGTCAAAGGCAAGGGAATCAACATCGCTTATCAACCAAAAAATCAAATAAAACCGCGCCGTAAATAGTCAGAGCCGGTGTGAGGATTTAAACTCCAATGGCATCGGTGGTAGGTCAAGGTCGTATCCGTGAAACACCGATTCACCGGAGCGCTTACGGACTTGCATCTAATTCGTATCGAATCTGCGCCTTTCTCTGCGCAAACTAACCTCGTCACCGATTTGGGCCGACGACCACGTTGGGTAAGCGCTGCAATCCAAAGCAATAGCAAAAGTGTCCTGCGCATCATTACAAATTTCGCATTTTTATTCCACACATACGGAAGCATCGAAATTTGACCGACTTTTGCAACGTGAATGCACGGTGGTTCCCGCAATTCCTGATAATCGTTCTCGGAGCGGTATGGGGCAGCTCTTTCATATTAATGAAAAGAGGCCTTGAAGTGTTTTCCCCTGCGCAGGTAGCGGGAATCCGACTCGTACTGGCTGGTGCAGTATCTGCTACCCTGGGTGCTGAAATACTCGGTATTTCCCAGCACGTATAGATAGCAAAGAAACCGGAACTCTAAAATCTTACAAAAAAAGGACTATGTATGGCTTAGCCGCGAGCGGCATAATGGGAAGTGGCAGTGCCCGCCTTCCTGTTTTCCTACGCCGGTCAAATCATCCCTTCTGCGCTATCCGGCATCCTTAAACGCCTTTACACCCATGTTCACCTTGCTTATTTGGTGTTCTA
>CALSSY010000001.1 GCA_943789135.1 uncultured Bacteroidia bacterium | reverse complement strand
ATTCTGCCTATTTTACACAAATCCTAAGAGACGCACATTTCAATCCAAGTTGGTTAATTGAATCCTCACATAGCGGCATTGGAGCTAGCAGTATTTCAATGGAAGATGCCATTCAATACATTCAAAAATCAAGTTATTGGCTAAATCTTGGATCAATTAAAGACATATCAGAAATCACGCAAATTGATGCGCGATTAACCGAAGTAACAAGTAAAAAGAGTCCGAATATTTTTCAAAACGACAAGCAAATTGAATTGAACGGGGCTAATTCTTTTTGGGATTTAGGAACCGTGCATCCAGAGTTGATTTTAAAGGATCTCATTTTAATGCAAAAAGACACTTCATCAGAAGGTTTGTATTTTTACCGTAAACTATGAAAAGTCAATGGCACAATATCCTATTGTTTTTTTGGATTGGAATTTTAATTCTCTTCAACCTGAAGGATATTGGTATTTTAGATGCTTTTATTCTTCATGAATTTAGAATTCCCCGAATTACAGGCAGTATTTTTTGTGGAATGGGCTTGGCCCTATGTGGATTAATGATGCAAACATTATTTCGGAATCCATTGGCGGGACCTTTTTTAATTGGCGTTACACCAGGAGCTTCGTTAGGAATGGCGCTCTATATTTTCGCAGGCTCTTCTTTAGGAATTGGATTTACCATTTTGGGAGCAGGGTTCAGCAGTTTAATTGGTGCTCTTTTAGCACTTAGTTTACAACTCTGGCTGAGCAAAGGCTTCACGTCACCCATGAGAATGTTATTAATAGGAATGGTCATGGGATATGTATTTTCCGCAGGAATTCAATTGTTACAACAATTTGGCAACGCGCAAGAAATTCAACAATTTACATTTTGGGGAATGGGTAGCTTTGAACAACTAAAGCGTGGCGATTGGCTCTTATTGCTTTTGCCGACCCTTGTCATTGGAATCATCCTATGGATATTGCGAAGACCACTAGACTCCTATTTATTGGGAGATTTATATGCTCAATCTTCAGGAATTTCAATTGTAAAAATACGTATGACCCTAATTTTAGGAGGCGCATTGCTTGCTGGTTGGATTACATCTTTTGTTGGTCCCATCGGATTTGTCGGGCTGGTAGCTCCACATATCGCTAAACGTATAATAAAATCCGAAAGCCATGAACGGGTAATTATGCCTACATTACTTTGGGGTGGAGCTCTTTGCCTAACGGCTGACACACTAGCCCATCATGTAATGAGCAATACGGTTTTACCGGTCAATCCAATTAGTGCATTAATTGGAGCTCCCGTTTTTGCTTTATGGACTGCTGAAGAAGTCGAATTTATAGTGGTTTATACCCTTATTCTAACTTTTCTACCTGAATGATGTGTTCAATTTGATAATCCACTACTGGATCGAATTCTCGTTTTAAATTATGTCCCCAAAAACTTCCGAAAGTTTGCCAAAAGAACGCCTCGGCATTCCCGCTATAATCTTTCATTATTTCCCAGGTTGTTTTCCCCGTTTCTCGATGAATCAACTTCATTAAAACTTGACCCTCTCCTATGGTCATTTTCTTTAATTGCGCGGTATACATGGCCTTTAGGCCTTTTTCGCATTTTCGGATGTATTTATTCCTCGCCCTTCTTCCTTTTATTGTTGCCAACTCATCTTCCATCGCTCGGATTTTAAAAGCCGCCATTTTAGCGTAGGGCATGGTTTTAATCACACGCCTTTTCAGAATCATATATTGTTTGCGACGTTCCTCATCGATGCCACTTGACAACTCAATGGCGTCTAATCGCTCATAATCAACAAAAATCGTGTCTTTAGACTGAGCAGAGACTAATGAAAAACTAAAAAACAAAACACAAAACCCTAAGATTTTGGTGATGGAGCTGTGATTATATTTTTTGAGGAAAGTATCCATATTATAACTCCACTAACGATAAGTGCGAGGGAAATCATTTGTGCTTGTGAAAAAACTAGATTACCCATCGTATACAAACTATCGCCGTGTTCTCTAATAGATTCAATCAAAAATCGTTCCACACCCGCAAAACCCAAATAGATAGAAAGTACTTGTCCAGGTTTCAACGGTAATTTGCGAACATAAAACCACAAAACGGCAAATAATATTAAAGCCATTAATGCTTCGTACAAAGGCGTGGGATATACCGGATTTATTAGTTGATAACAGTAATTACCTTCACAACCCGGAATTAATTCCATATCGGGACCTCCATAACTTTTACCCAAAACATTGTGAGGGTATTTATATGCCCAAGCCCAATTAGGAAGCCAGGAATCGGGGTTGGGATTTGCAATTCCCCAATCGCCATCACCAGCAAAATGGCAACCAAATCTTCCAATTCCATAGGATAGCATCATAGCCGGAACTCCGGCATCTAAAACATGTAGTAAGGGGTAACCCTTCTTAGATGTGTACCACAACACACCACCAGCTCCGCAGATTAAACCGCCGAAAAACGTCCATCCTCCCGTTGTAAACAATTGCTCCAAAACAGCTTGAATACTGAAATTTGAGGGCGTTTCTAATATGTGAAAGATTTTAGCACCCAGAAAACCTGAAATCAATGCGACCGCAGTGATATTCCCCATTTCATCCGCCAGGGACGTTGAAATTTTCTTCTCAATTGGTGGGTTAAGCCTTGTCTTTTTATCCGTGTAGTATCGATAAGCGATAGAAATGCCAGCCAATAAAACACCAAAAAATAAATTCCCCTCAGAAGTAAAAATATGGTCTTGGGGAATGAAGCCCTCACCTGAATTTTGAACTAAGTACAAAATCTTAAACCCGAACACAAAAGAAAGAACCCCATTGGTCACATATTCAACCAATGGAGCCGGCTCACCAATAGTAATTGTGCTTTCTTTTTTACTAAAGAACCCAAGTTCAGTTCTACGGCTAAATTCTTGTTGCATAGCCCAATAGGCTCCTGCTATTGCCAAGGCAACAAACAAGCCAAATGTATTCACTATTTCTAAAAAGGCAATTTCAATACCTAAGGTATCGCGCAGAAAATGATAAAGGGTTGGAAACACAGAACAAATTAACGACTTATTTCCACAGTTTCAAACTCCCCGCGCATTAAGAAATCTGCATCAATTTCTCTCAAATGAAAAGGCACCAAAGTATCTACACATAAGGGATCGTAATCACTCACAACCCTGATGTAGTTATCGGTATATCCTTGCATATTGCCATTTCTAACCTCCGATTCAAATAAAACAGGACGTATTGACCCCAATTGGGATTCATAAAATGCGCGTTTCTTCTTTTCACTTAACGAACGCAATTGGGTTGTTCGGTCGTTTCGGACTTTTTGTGCAACCCGATCTTGCATTTTTCGAGCCGTTGTATTTGCTCTTTCGCTATACGGAAAAACGTGTAAATAGGATATAGGAAGTTCGTTCAGAAAGTTATAGGTATCTAGAAAATGTTCATCCGTTTCTCCAGGAAACCCAACAATAACATCCACCCCTATGCAACAATCGGGCATTAAAGACTTGATTTTCTCAATCCTACTTTTATATAAATCGCTCAGATATTTACGGCGCATTCGCTGTAAAATCTCATCATTGCCACTCTGTAAAGGAATATGAAAATGGGGAACAAACTTTTGACTAGTTGCCACAAATTCAATGATATCATTACTCAAGAGGTTAGGCTCAATTGAACTGATTCGATACCTCTTTATTTCATCGATTTGATCCAATTCTTGAATCAGATCAAAAAATGACTCATTATGATTAACCCCAAAGTCGCCTAAATTTACCCCTGTCAATACAACCTCTTGTACACCTTCTTCAGTCGCTTTCTTGACTTGCTGCAGCGTGGTCTCAACGGTAGCACTTCGACTTTTACCTCTGGCTAAAGGTATTGTACAAAAACTACAGAAATAATCACAACCGTCTTGAACCTTTAAAAACATACGCGTTCGATCTCCTTCGGAAAACCCAGGTACAAATTCATTTACGGTTTTAATGGGTTGATTTTGAACCCGTGCTTTGGGTTCCTTTTTCAATGAATGCAGATAATCCATCAATTGGAACTTTTCAGCCGCTCCTAAAACCATATCAACACCAGGTATTTGCGCAATTTCTTGTGGCTTCAATTGGGCATAACATCCTACAATTACAATGTATGCTTCGGGATTGTGCTTAAGTGCTTCACGCACCACTTTTTTACATTTTCTATCGGCGTGATCGGTTACACTACAGGTATTGATCACATAAAGATCCGCACCTTCATGAAACTCTTTTCTGACAAAACCATTTTTCACCAATTGCTGAGCAATGGTGCTGCTTTCAGCAAAATTAAGTTTACATCCTAATGTATAAAGGGCTACTGAGTGACTCACTGGTGGCACAAAAATACCTAATAATTGTCTTAAAACAGCAAAGAAGCCTCTAAGGACCAAGTACCTATACCAAGTCCATTACCGCTTGCGGGGCTGATACCTTGAATTAAAAAATTGTCGTTCAAATTGGTAATCCCCATATTGAGGGAAATTGCATAACCAACGGTAACAAAACGTTGTTGAACCCCTACACTTAGCAAGAGTTCAATTGGTTTCAAAGGAAGGTTGTCCCAAGTTTGCATGTAAACCGATTGATTGAGCGGAATCTGGTCTGGCCCCACATACAATACAGATCGCAACAAATAACTCGCTTGCGCACCCAATGTTACAAATAGCGCTTCCCGTTGTTTTTCGAGATTGGTTGAAATCAAAAGCTGAACAGGTAAATCCAATGAGACCAAACTAATTTTTGTATACGCAGTGCCAATTGCGGTATCGCCTTCACGTGCATTTGCAAAATTTCCGCCTCTGAATCGGATATCTAAACCGGCTTGAAGATGAAACCTGCCTTTTTCCAGCGGACTGTGATAATACAAGCCCGCCACGTAACCAAACATCGGGCGAGGGTTTTTAAGTTCATCACCGTAAAACGAATATGCACCAATGCCCATTTTCAAACCTAAATTGCTCCAATCGTTAGTCGACTCTTGGGCTGTGGCACTGATCCACAGGGAAAAAAATGCTAATATGGTTAATGCAAATTTTCTCATTTCATTTGGTCAATTCTGTTGCCTTTTAAGGCTTTGGAAACAGCAACATCCATTAAACGTTCTGCAAACGGCCTTGAAAAATCATTCAACTCTTCAATTTTTGCCTGCAACTGATGTCTATCGCTTCCATCTAATAGACCCCGTACCGCCTCAATTCGTTGTTCGGTTCCTAACTTTTCATCTTCAGAGAGCAAGTTAGCATTTTTATCAATAAAGCGTTCCGTGGTGTATATAATTTGTCGGGCTTCATTTTGTGATTCCCGCAACAAACGCTCTTCTACATCCGACTGGGCATTTGCAAGTCCTGCCATCAGCATTTGTTCAACCTCTGCATCTGTAAGTCCGTAACTTGGCTGTATTTCTACCTTTTGGCTTACCCCACTCCTCAATTCTTTTGCTTGAACTTGCAGCATTCCATCCGCGTTTAATGCAAATTGAATTTCAATTTTGGGCATTCCCGCAGGCATTGAAGGGATATCTTTTAAAACAAACTCTCCTAATTTTCTATTTTGCTCAACCAACTCTCTTTCGCCTTGAAAAACTGCAACCTTGAGATTTATTTGTCCATCTACACTTGTCGTATATTCTCGACCTACTCGTTGTGGTATTTTAGAGTTTCTAGGAATTAAAACATCCATTAAACCTCCAGCAGTCTCAATTCCCAATGAGAGCGGTGTTACATCCAATAAAAGGACGTCGGTTCTATTTCCAGCTAAAACATCCGCCTCAATTGCAGCACCTAGAGCCACAACCTCATCTGGATTGATTTGATTATTGATTCTACTTTGGTTGAACCAATTATTAAGTTTTTCCGCAATAATTGGCAATCGAGTACTTCCTCCTACTAATACCACTTCATGTATATCCGTATGTTTCAATTGGGCATCATTCAATGCACGATTGACAGAATTCCAAGTTTTTTCTAGTATCGGCTCAGCAATAGACACCAAAGTTTTATAATCTAGAAGCAGATTGAAGTCTGAATTTATTTTATATTCAAAAACCGTTTTTGGGTCATTGGATAATTGAATCTTCGCCGATTCCGCGTGGTGACGTAAAATGGAAAAATCATCCAATTCAAAATTAGCCTCTCTAGCTTTATTCTGCCAATAGTCCACAATGGCCTTATCGATATCGTCGCCTCCCAAATACGTATCCCCATGTGTTGAAAGCACCTCAAATACACCATCTTCAATTTGAAGGATGGAAACATCAAAAGTTCCCCCACCAAAATCGTACACCAAAATATGGCCGTTGGATTGTGTTTGAATCCCATAGGCCAAGCTAGCCGCCGTGGGTTCGTTGATAATTCTTAAAACATCCAAGCCAGCTAGTTTTCCCGCATCGCGTGTTGCTTGTCGTTGTGATTCATTAAAATAGGCGGGCACGGTGATTACGGCTTGCTCAACATCTGCATTGAGTGTTTTTTGTGCTTGCTCTTTAAGTTCTTTTAAAATTTCGGCACTTAGCTCAATTGGGTTGTAAAACTTGGCCCCAACTTGAACCTTAACCAAATTATCGCTTTGATCATCGATGATTCGATAACCTAAATTTACATTGTCTTGAGGAATATCTTTATAATTTTTTCCAAGTAATCGCTTTACGCTGTATATGGTCCTTTCTGGATCACCCAAAAGCTTATCCTTAGCAAAGGCACCAACCGCAGGGATATTATGAACGTCAAAATGAATTACAGACGGCACAATATTATTACCTCTTACCGGAATGATTTGGGCATTTTCATCTCCTTTAGGCACGAAAGCAACCAAGGAGTTTGTTGTACCTAAATCAATACCAACAATTACTTTCTTTTTCTCGATAGAACCTGATGCTATATTTATTGAAATTTTTGCCATAACTGCTGCATTCTTGATTTGTAATTCTACTCAAGAATTTTTACAAAATTACTACATGCTATCGGTTTAATCGACCGACAAAACCAACAAAGAAACCGATGAATGAAACCTAATTAAAAATGCAAGCCATCGTGACATAAACGTGACGTGTTATTCCGAAACTTCGGCTTGATCGGTGGTATTTTTACTCCACAATTTAACATCATGAAACACATTTTTATAGCCGCAAGTATTTTCTTTTACGCAGGTATTGCTTCTTCCCAAAGTGTAACCGACACCATTGAAATGGAACCCGGTTATGCAAAACAAGTGTTTTACCAAATCCAAACTGGTGAGAAACACGCTTCTCCAATGAGCCAATGGCATATCGCCCACACAACTCTTCAAATGGACAACTCTATTCGCTTGAATCATGCAGCTGGTGTATTTGCATTTTTATACCCTAATGGGGATAATTCTGCCTATGATAACTTCGACACAACAGGTTGGATGAATTGGACTATGCCATACAACGACATGAAAGATGAAAAATTAGGTGCCTTGAATCAACAAGTTGATAAAGGAAACCAATGGGATTTTTCATGGGGTGTTTACGACCCAACATCGCATGTGGTTAAAGGCGATTCCTTATATCTCATCGTAGTAGGAAATGGCCCAAGTGCAAAATTGTATAAGTTCATGCCTATTAAGCAGGACAAAAACGGCGATTTCATTTTCGAATATGGTCCTTTGGATGCAAAAGCTGGAAGTCCTGACACTATTAAACAGTCCAATGCAGATATGGGCATGTTTAAGTATTACAACTTAAATTTTGATGCTCAACTGAATATTGAATCCGCAAACGGCGATTGGCATTTAAATTTCTCACGTTATTACGATTGGGTACCTGCCCCTGGAACCGGAGATTTAGTGATGTATCCTACCAACGGTATTGAATCTAAGCGTGGTTTGAAAATCGCACAGGTTAACGGCGTAACATTTGAAGATATTCTTAACGCACCTCAAGCTTTCATTGATATCGCAGAAAGCGACACCGCTATTGCAGCGGGTCACGGATTCAATTTGGGATTAACCCGAATCGGAAGCGATTGGAAATTTTTCAATGGAAGCAGTTTTGCTATTGTCCCTCGTAAGAATTACATCATCGCGGTACCTACAGCAACCGGTACTGAATTCTGGGCATTGCATTTCTTATCATTTGGTGGACAAGGAACGGGTGTAATCACATTAGAAAAGAGTAAAATTGGTGCATTGAATAATACCGACAAGATCAATTCAACCAAAATAACCTTATATCCCAATCCTAGCAGTGAAACCATTTGGGTTAATGCGCCAAATCAAATCTTACGCTCAATTCGCGTAATGGATATGACCGGACGCAGTCTATCAGAACTTCAATGTAACGACAATAATGTTGAAGTTAACATCAGCGAATTACCCATTGGCCAATATATTTTAGAAGCACAAGGGAATCAAGGTATCAGTCGCAATCTTTTCATTAAGCGTTAATTCAACGCATGAAATTGGCGCGTTCAATTATATTTTTAATTTATTTTTTGTTTGGATTGGGCTCACAAATCAGAGCCCAATCTGCACAATTCAATCTTTCCGATTCGGTTAAAATAAGAATCGTTGACCTAGATAAACACCCAATTCCGCAATTTCCTGTGACCCTTATATCAAATACGGATGTCACGAATGTTCACCTGATTACCGACGAATGGGGTGAAATCTGGATACAGAATAAATCGTTTACATTAAGAATTGCCAAAGACCTTGGTAGTATTGTCGGCGATAGCCTCATTTCAAAAAACAACCTAGAGTTTGTCATTCAAACACAAATAGCACAAATCAATCCCATTTCTATCACCGCATCGGTAAATCCACGCTTGGCCACTGAAAACCCCTATTCAGTTCAGATCATTCAAAGTAAAACGATTGAAAAAATGGGAGCCCAAAACGTTTCTGATGTTCTACAAAATCAATCAGGGGTTTTATTAGGTCAAGACCCAAATTTGGGCACTTCAATCCAATTACAAGGATTAGGAGGACAAAATGTAAAGATTTTAATAAATGGAGTCCCAATGATTGGGCGTCTAAATGGAAACATAGATGTGAGTCAAATTCCCTCAGAAAACATTGAAAGAATCGAGATTGTCGAAGGACCAATGAGTGTCGTATACGGCACGGATGCAATTGGAGGTGTAATTAACATCATAACCAAACGACCCTTGCGAATAGGAAATACATCTCGAGTTAAATTTTTCGCTGATCTGGTTGGAAACATTAATTTAGACGGAAGCATTTCCCATCAAAAAAGAATTAACAACAAAACGTCTTTAGGTTATGACCTGAATATTGGCCGTCAGTTCTTTAGTGGTTTCGATTTCCAACCCGCTACCCGAAGTATGGACTGGAAACCAAAAACACGGGTTTATGGCGACGGTTCTTTGTTTTTTCGTCGAGGCAACTTCAATCAAAGCCTCCGATATGCCCAGTTTTATGAATATTTGCTCGACCGCAGTAATGCCGAATACAACTTGGTGGGCATAACAGGTTACAATAATTATTTCTACACGCAGAGACGTGATATTACCTTAGTAACCGATATCAAACTGAATTCTAAACACAGTTTGAGATTCCAAAATGCGCTCAACCAATACAACCGAGACAAAATAAACGTAAGAAGAAATTTAGTAACAGGTAGTGAAACCATCACCAGTCCTGTAGATCAAGACACAACCAAAAACAGTGCTGTTAATCTCAGGGGGCTTTGGGAATATAAAAGCGATAAGAGTTTATTTAATTCATTGTTGGGATACGAATTTCAACAAGAAAGTATACAAACGCTGAGAGTAAGAAATAACAATCCTATTCGAGATTTTGCACTATTTGGGTCTATTGAATTAAACCCCATCAAACAACTCAATATCAAACCGTCTTTACGCATCGCGTACAACAGTGCATTCGGAAGTAATCCATTCCCTGAGATTCTTGGAAATGGGTTCAAGATTGCCCCGTTAATACCTTCCGTTCAAATTCGTAGCTCCTTGAGCGAACACTTGGTCTTAAGAGGTTCCTATGCCCGGGGATTTCGTGCACCCACTGCAAAAGAACTCTATTTCTTATTCGTAGACATCAATCACAATGTACAAGGGAATACCAATTTAACATCCGAACATTCCCATAACTTCAATACATCTATAGATTATCGGCATTCTATCTCAAAAGAAGTAGCCGCAACATTCAAAATTGCTGGATTTCTAAATAATGTTCGCGACGAAATTCAACTAAGTTTGGTTGATGCCAGCACCAACTTGTATCAATATATCAATATTGGAAAATTGAAGAGTACTGGTTTCTCAACACAAACACAAATTTTCTTGGGAAGCTGGGATCTTAGCCTTGGTTTTAGTTGGATTACAAACGAATCCCAAGTTGATTCCGAATCTAATTTGCGCAGATGGCAAGTTCCTCAAACAAGTTTGAATATCAGTCATGAGTTCAAATCTACAGGAACCTCATTACAATGGTTCAGTCGCTACACGGGTAGAACTTTAGGATTCCTAAGTGATGGAAACACCTATGAAATTGAACGATATGGTCTTGCCGATTTTAACGTAAGTCAAAAATTATATAAAAATAAAATTGCATTACAATTGGGTGTAAAAAATATATTTAATGTTACTCAAATTCAAAATACAGCTCCTAATTCTGGTGTTCATGCATCTGGAGGAAGTGGCGTAAATATTGCATTAGGAAGGAATCTCTTTATACAATGTACCGTAAATTTGTAGCTGTTTTGAAAACCTCTAAAACTTTTGTAATTCTTCTGAGTCTAACTGGGCTTTTTACCAACTGCCACAAAGAAGAATCTCTTTATCCAAACCCTACTGTCGCTGAAGGACTTCAAACTCAAGTTTTTGAAATGGGGGAATCCTACTCACAACAACTTTTTTTTGATTTTGAATCTCAACAAATAGGGAGTAATGCCTTCGGGAATTGGGATTTAGGCGTTGCCTGTAATGGCAGGCCACATGTTATCATTTGCGGAGGTAAAAATGTCCAATTTTCCGCGGCAAAAATAGAGAATCAAGATTTTCTTGAAATTCACAGCATAGACCCTAAATCCTTAGATTGGCGCTTCGACCACCCAAGTGGGAATATAGATTCCATGGCTTTGTGTGATGCCTTTGAATCGACTCCCGGGGGATATATAGGCAAACCCAATGAGGTTTACATAATGGACCTTGGCGCTGATTCTACAATTGACCGCCGGTACATTAAGATAAAATTCCTTAATGCAATCGGAGGTTTATATCAATTCCTATGGGGATACGTTTACGATTCCTCTGAATATTTCATCACCAAAATCCAAACCAAGCCGGAATACAACTATGCCTATTTTTCATTTTCTAAGAAAAAACTGGTACAAAATGAAATCTTTGAATCGCGCAATTGGGATGTTGTCTTTACCACATATAAGGAAGGAATTCCAGACGAGAATGGTCTGATTTACGACTATGTAATTCGCGGGGCTTTGATAAATCCCAATAAAATTTCTGTAGTTCAAATTGATAAAGACATAGCTTTCAACAATTTCACTTACCTAGACGCCCTCCAACAACCGTACAATAGAAATTGGAATGAAATTGGTTACGATTGGAAGGAATACGACCAAACAGCAGGTCGTTATACCATTGTTCCCGATCGATATTATGTATTAAAAACTAAGAAAGGTAATTTCTTTAAAATGCGTTTTGTTGATTTTTACGACGATCAAGGAAGAAAAGGATACCCTAAAATGGCTTGGGAATTATTAAAACCCTAATTTTGAATTAAATGAAATCTCCAATTTTTTTTACGCTTGCTTGTGCTGCACTTTCACTTAATGCACAAACTGAAAAAAATCATGACCACGCGGGGCATCACCATGCTCATAGCAGTGCTGCTGAACCAACGGTAAAAGCAGAACCTCATTTGCAAAATTTAAAGCAACTTACATTCGGAGGAGATAATGCGGAAGCCTATTTCAGCTTTGATGGGAAATCAATTGTATTTCAGAGTAACAATCCTGCCTGGGGATTGAACTGTGATCAAATATTCTTTACCGAACTCAACAAAATGGGGAATAAAGAATTCCGCCCACCGATGGTAAGCACGGGAGAAGGCCGCACTACTTGTTCCTATTTTATGCCGGGAGATTCTACAATGGTATATGCGAGTACACATCTCGGTAGTAAAGTATGTCCACCTGTTCCTGAAACAAAAGGTGTGTATTTATGGCCTATTTATGAAGACTTCGACATCTTCGTAACCGACAAAAAAGGAAATATAACGAAGCAACTTACAAACGAACCGGGTTATGATGCAGAAGCCACCGTTTCACCAGATGGAAAATCTATAGTATTTACGAGTACAAGATCTGGAGATTTGGAACTATACATCATGGATATTGACGGAAACAATGTACGCCAAATAACACACGATTTGGGTTATGATGGTGGTGCATTCTTCTCGCCCGATAGCAAGAAATTGGTTTTTAGATCTTCGCGACCTAAAACCGATGAGGAAATTAAATCTTACAAAGATTATCTCAGCAGAAATCTGGTTGCGCCAACCAACATGGAGATATATACGGTGAACGTTGACGGTACTGATTTGAAACAAATCACCTCTTTAGGAAAAGCCAATTGGGCACCATTTTATCATCCTTCTGGAGAGAAAATTATTTTTTCAAGTAACCACCACAGCGAACGCGGATATGACTTCCAATTATTCATGATCAATACCGATGGCACTGGACTAGAACGCATCACGCATAACAGCATATTTAATGCCTTTCCAATGTTTTCACCTGATGGTAAAAAACTGATTTTCAGTTCCAATCGTTTCAATGGTGGAACCCGCGATACCAATTTGTTTATTGCCGATTGGGTTGATTAAATAAGGTCTATGCTGGTAAAAACCACTGGTATAGTACTCAAAAAAATCCCATATACCGACCACTCGGCGGTTGTTCATATTTTCACCGAACATAATGGTCTTGTCCCCTTTCTAGTTCAAGGCTTAGGGAAAAGTAAATCTAAAGCTGCCTATTATCAAAGCGGACAGATACTAGACATAGTATTCAACGACAAACAAGGAGCTGGTCTTCGCAGGATTAAGGAAGTCAACTTAAATCCAGATAATCCGATCTTAATAGATATCATATCACAGCAACTCTGTTTCTTTTACACGGAATTGGTTCTACTTTCCATACAGGATGCCCATACAGACATGGAACTGTTCGATTATGTAAGAAACGAATTATGTCAGTCTCCAAACTTAACCCACCAAAAGTACGCGCCAATTAGATTTGTACTTGGACTGTGTTCGCAACTGGGTTATCAAATTGATGCAGATATACACTTCCCCCATTTAGAGGGCACCAAACAACAACTCACATCCATATTGGCGGGAAACGACCCTCAAATAGACCGAGCTACTCGAAGACATTTATTGAACCGTTTGGTAGAGAGACTTCAAATTGAAGCTTTCCCAGAAAAAAGTGTGCATACGTTAAAAATCATAGACGAACTACTCGGCTAAACACACCATAAACTGCTTGAAATTTACAGGAAGAAGCCTTATCTGTTAACCAATACCGATTCGTATTGATTCAGCATTACAATGGCTTTATCGACCATATTCTTAGAACCGATATACAACGGACAACGTTGATGGAGTTCTGTGGGAGCCAAGTCCATAACCCGCTCTGTACCCGTAGAAGCCAAGCCTCCAGCTTGTTCCGCAATGAAAGCCATAGGGTTGCACTCGTACATCAAACGTAATTTACCGTTGGGAGATTTATTGGTTGATGGATAAAGGAAAATACCACCTTTCAATAGATTTCTATGAAAATCGGCAATCATGCTGCCAATATAGCGCGCTTTGTAAGGCCGTTTGCTTTCTTTATCTGAATCTTTACAATAATCGATGTAGGCTTGAATGCCTGTCGGAAAATCTTGATAGTTTCCTTCATTTACCGAAAAGATTCCTCCGTCAGCAGGTGTTTGTATTTGTGGATGAGACAAGCAAAATTCCTGTAAGGCATCATCAAGTGTAAAACCGTTCACTCCTTGACCGGTTGTATAAACCATCATCGTTGAACTCCCGTAAAATATATATCCAGCGGCAACTTGTTGATTCCCCGTTTGTAAACAATCGTCGATGCCCGGACTATTCTCGGGGTTCTGACGCTGATAAATGGAGAAAATAGACCCAATACTTACATTCACATCAATATTGCTACTTCCATCAAGCGGATCAATGGCAACAATATACTTTTCATGTTCGCAGCCTTCGACATAAACAATACCCTCATTTTCTTCAGAAATGATCATCGAAACCTCTTTGGTGCGAGATAATGCGGAAATAAAAATGTTATTGGCAATTACATCCAATTTCTGTTGATCTTCCCCATGTGGATTGATCGAACCATCTTCACCTAAAATATCGATTAAACCTGCCTTTCGCACATCGCGATTTACTATCTTTGCAGCCAACTCTATGGCTCTAAAAATACGACTCAAGGAACCGTCTGCATTCACGTGCAAAGCTTGCTGGTCAACGATAAATTGCTCTAATGTAGTTATTTCCGACTGGGGCATAGGGAATTGTTTAATGAAAGCGTTTATTTTGCAAAACAAGGCAAAAAGTGTTGATTTACCTTAATATTTAGAAAAAAAAATAATGAAAATTTATAAATTCGGAGGTGCTTCTGTTAAAAATGCTGAAGGAATTAAAAATGTAGCAAACATCATTTCCAACGAACAAGAAGCAGAGATACTCGTAGTGGTGTCGGCTATAGGTAAAACAACCAATGCACTCGAATCTGTGGTAGATGCTTGTTTTTACAATAAGCCCGAACTAAATGAATTATTACTTAGTGTTAAATCGACACATTTAAATATTGTAAAAGAATTATTTGATGATACAGATATTATGTTTATTAATGAGGTAGAAAACCTTTTTCTTGAACTAGAATGTATCGTCGAAAACGATCAATTACACGAAGATTATGATTTCCTTTACGATCAAATAGTAACCTACGGGGAACTAATCTCAAGTAGAATATTAAGCAGCTACCTACTTAAAGTAGGAACCAGAACACAATGGATTGATGCGCGCAATTTTATCATCACAGACAGTCGTTATCGAGATGCACGTGTTCATTGGGAAGAAACAGAAAGAATTATTCAAAATAGATTATTGCCACTTTCAAAGAAAAACCTAATCATAACACAAGGGTTTATGGGCCGCGGAGAAAAAGGAGAAACAACAACTTTAGGTCGTGAAGGAAGTGATTATTCGGCTGCTATTTTTGGGAAAGGCCTTAATGCTGAAAGTGTTACCATATGGAAAGATGTACCAGGTGTATTGAATGCAGATCCCAAACGCTTTGAAAACACAGAATTACTGCCAGAACTGACCTATAACGACGCAATAGAATTGGCCTATTATGGAGCTTCCGTAATTCACCCTAAGACCATACAACCGCTGAAAGCAGCCAAAATACCGTTATATGTGCGTTCTTTCATCGATAAAGACAAAACTGGGACTCGCGTATTTGAAGGAGAGCATCGAATTCAAACGCCTTGTTTCATTTTAAAAGATAAGCAATGGCTATTGGAAATAAGCAGTTCTGACTTCACATTCATTGCCGAAGACCACCTACGCGAGCTATTCGAACGCTTTGCAGAGCATAAGGTTCGCGTTAATATCATGCAGAATTCAGCAATCCGCTTTAGATGCGCTATCGATCATAAAGAACACGAACATGAGCCTTTAATAAACAGCCTTAAAAAAGCCGGCTTTATGGTAGCAGCCCAGTCCAACTTGAAACTTCTTAGTGTTTATCAACCATCGATTGAAGATGCCCGTAAGCGTGCCTCAGAAATGGGAAAAATCATTTTAGAACAGCAAGTTGAGAGTGCCGCACATTTTTTAATTCGTTAAGGCACTTTCAGTTTTTGTCCAACCCAAATTGAATTCGACTGCAAACGGTTGATGTTTTTAATTGCATCTACACTTACGCCGTATTTTTGGGAAATTGCGTAGAGGGTTTCACCTGGCTTCACATAATGAATACTCGCTCGTGTGGGTTGATTGGATTTTTCTGTGGAATTTTTTCCCGAAGGATACAATTGAATCACTTCATCTGCTAAAAGACTCCCGCCATTTCTTAACCGTGCATTTGCTTGAATTAACTGCTGTGGATCCAATTTGTACATGCGTGCAATGGAGTAAACAGTCTCACCCCGCATCACGGTATGTGTTTGTGACTTCAAACTTTCCTCTTCTACTGATACAGAGCGAACCTCTGTGGAGGATTTAATTCCAGGAGCCAATACCAGCACTTGGCCAACACTGACTTCAGCATATTCCAAATCGTTCCAACGAACCAAGTTCAAAACTGAAGTACGGTATTTGTCTGCAATGGATTCAATTGTTTCACCAGATTGTACCTCATGGGTTTGATCGTTTGACTGACCTTTAGGTTGCAGCACTTTAACAGCCGTAGACATTGGCACCGAACCTGTAACTACTTTTGGAGGTGACTTACGCTTTTGGCTAAGATTCAATTCTTCTCCAATTTGTGGCTCTTGCCCCGGAGATAATTGATTTAGCTTTCTTAAGGACTTTAGTTTTATCGCATACATCTGAGAAACATCGTGCATGGATTCACCACGTTTAATGATATGGGTATTCTCAGTGGCTGTTTTACGCTTTGGCTTTAAGTATAAAATCTCACCTGGATTGATAAAATCATCTCGTTGCAAATCGTTGTACTTGTAAATTTTCCATTCGGCAAGTTTTTGTTCTTTTGCGATGCTTTCGGGCGTATCCCCTGACTTCGCTGCTACCGCAGGTATACCATTAACTGAAATTTGAGAAGCAGGCCCATCGGTGAAATAATCTTCTCCGATTACGACCAATGAATCGAAATGAGATAAATTGTATTTCTCAATAATACGCGTTAGAATATTTCCGTAAGCTGGATTGGTGGCATATCCCGCTTTTCTCAAACCGTGCGACCACGATTCATAATCGAGTGGATTTAATTCAAACAGGAAGTCATATCTCCTGCTGTTTTTGAGAAATAAGGAATGATCGCGATATGACTCATAGGGATTATCATACCCTCTAAAACATTCATCCTTGGCATCGTCATCGGCCAGGCAATATTTACCCGTCCAATTCTTGCGACACTTAATTCCGAAGTGGTTGTTACACTCTTTTGAAAGACGCGAATTTCCAGATGCACTCTCTAAAATACCCTGACCAAGTGTAATACTTGCAGGAACACCGTTGGTTCGCATTTCTTGCATTGCGATATCCTTAAAGGAGTCTATATAAGCGCGGGTGCTTATAGAACGGGAGTTTTGAGCAAATGAAGTACCAGGAAGTAAATTCCCGATTAAGTAAAAACAAATGAATATATAACGCGGCATAATTAAATGTCTATCCAAACGTAATGTGATTTTGTCGAACGCACGAATTTTGTTTTTCACAGTTCGCAAAAATGTGAGGAATGTCCCCTAAGAAAAGTCAAAATAACCTAAATTTGTAGGAATGACTTTCAACAAACGCGTATTTGCCTTTTTGATTCTATTCGCGGGCATTTTACAATTGACAGCCGCTGGTTTCCCCAAACCTAAATTTATTGCTACCTATAGCAAATCTGAAGCCAAAGCTGGTGATGTTATTGATTTGATTATCAAATTTGAAATTGCTGAAGGATTTCATGTTTACAGTGAAAAAAGCGATTGCCCTGAATACGATGGCCCCATACGTGCTCAATTGGAATTTCTTCCAGATGCTGCCTATGAGTTAGTAGGCACATTCAAAGGCATTGGCGACCATATGGTGAAGGAGGAAGAAATTTGGAATTGCTCTACCGGAGAATTCACCGCTAAAGGCGAGTTTCGCCAAAAAATCCGCGTCTTGAAAGGCCTAAAAGGAATTTCTGTAATTTTCAACGGCCAAATTTGCAATGAATCAGGCTGTGAAAACTTAAGAGATATTGCCATTCAGGCTCCTCCTGTAAAAGTGCAAGGTACAGCTCAGGCGACTACTCCAGTTGCGCCAATAGAACCAAAATCGACAATAGATAAAAATACGGGATTTGACACACCCGGAGATATAATAGATACACCCGTAGTTGTGACTAAAACCTCACCTACATCTTCTGTACTAGATTATCAGAAGAAAGAAGCCCTTACAGAAATCAAAACCTTCAATGGAAAAGCATCTGAGGAAAAAGGGGAAGGCATGATGGGTTTATTCATTTTAGCATTTTTGAGTGGTCTTACCGCACTATTAACGCCTTGTGTGTTTCCGATGATTCCTATGACGGTTTCATTTTTCATTCGCAATAAAAACAGAGCCATAGCGCTCCGCGACACCTTTGTTTTTGCCTTTTCCATTATTGCTCTTTACACGATAGTTGGAACCATAGTAGCCTTTGCGTTTGGAGCAAATGCGGCGAATTGGTTAAGTACACATTGGGCTCCTAATATCTTTTTCACAATAATATTTGTGGTTTTTGCAGCTAGTTTTTTTGGAGCTTTTGAAATCACTCTCCCCTCTTGGATTGTCAACAAAGTAGATAAACAAGCAGATAAAGGTGGAATTACAGGCTCTGTTTTCATGGCCATTACAATCGCTTTGGTATCATTCTCCTGTACCGGCCCAATAGTGGGTACGGTTCTGGTTGAAGCCGTGCATGGTGGTGCTATGCGTCCGGCTATTGCCATGTTCGGATTCTCATTGGCATTTGCAATACCATTTGGTTTACTTGCTTTGTTTCCTTCATGGTTGAACAATCTACCTAAAAGTGGTGGTTGGCTTAACGGGGTTAAAGTTGTCTTAGGTTTTGTCGAACTTGCGTTTGCCTTGAAATTCCTAAGCATTCCAGATCAAACCTATCATTGGGGAATTTTGGACCGTGAAATTTATCTGGCTATTTGGATTGTAATTTTCACCTTATTGGGCTTATATCTACTTGGTAAAATTCAGTTTGATCACGACACACCAAATCCAAATTTAGGCGTTTTCAGATTGGGCCTTGTGATTGCCGTCTTTTCATTTGTTGCTTATATGATCCCTGGAATGTTTGGAGCTCCCTTAAAAGCACTTGCAGGATATTTACCTCCTATGAGCACCCAAGATTTCAGATTGGATCGAGCCTCAGAATCAGAAGAAGGGATATGCCAAACTCCGAAGTACAGCGACTATTTACATAGCCCTCACGGCATACACAGTTATTTTGATTACGACGAGGCTGTCGCATGTGCACGTGAACAGAAGAAGCCACTGTTTATTGACTTTACAGGACATGGTTGTGTGAACTGTCGAAAAATGGAAGAGAAGGTTTGGGCAGACCCTAAAGTACTTAGTCTTCTTAAGGAGAAATACATTGTTGTTTCCTTGTACGTAGATGACAAGAAAATAAAATTATCCGAGTCTGAATATTTCACCAGTCGCAGTTCGGGCAAAACCATAACAACCTTAGGAGATAAAAATGCCGAACTCCAAGAATACTACTTTGGAAAATCTACTCAGCCCTTGTATTGTTTGTTAAATTCTAATGAAGAATTATTGCAACCTGCATACGGAGCTGATTACTTCCAATTTAAAGTTGAACCCTTTGTTGAATTTCTTCAAGAAGGCCTAAAGGAATTTGCAAAAAATCCATAAAATGAAAGCAAAAGACCATTTCTTAGATGCACAAAATACCCTAGCAGCATTCTTGGCGGATGAACGCAATTTTGAACGAATTGAAGAAGCCATTAACATAATTGTGAATGCATTCCAAAACGGCGGTAAAATCATCGCTTGTGGCAACGGCGGCAGCCATTGTGATGCCATGCACTTTGCAGAAGAACTTACAGGAAGGTATAGAAACAATCGAAAAGCCTTACCCGCATTAGCAATAAGCGACAGCAGTCATATTACATGTGTAGGAAATGATTATGGATACGACTACATATTTTCACGTTTTGTAGAAGCACATGGCAATACTGGAGATGTACTACTTGGTATTTCAACCAGTGGCAATAGCGCCAATGTTATAAACGCTTTGGAAACCGCAAAATCTTTAGGGATGCGCACCATTGCTTTAACAGGCAAAGACGGCGGGAAAATCAAAGATTTATGCGAGTTAGAGATCCGCGCTCCTAAAAGTGATTATGCAGATAGAGCCCAAGAGATCCATATTAAAATTATCCATTCTTTGATAGATGGAATCGAAAATCGAATGGGATTTTCAAATTAATTAATTGTTACGATTTAGCATATAGAGATTATATTTGATCCCTTAATATATGGGCATAAAACTGCGTTTAATTATTGTAAATTTCCTTCAGTTTTTCATTTGGGGAAGTTGGTTGCTCACAATTGGGGCGTATTGGTTTGAGTTCAAACATTGGCCAGCGGATAACTTTGGCCAAATCTTCTCAACTATGGGAATCGCGGCTTTGGTGATGCCAACCTTAACTGGGTATTTGGCCGATCGATTCATATCCGCACAAAAACTATACGGTATCCTGCATATATTAGGAGGCATTGGATTGTTTTTTGTTCCGGAAGCGCATGAACCATCGCAATTATTTTGGATAATCCTGGCCACGATGTTCTGTTATATGCCCACCATTCCTTTATCAAACACGGTGGGTTATCACATACTCAAAACCAATAAATTCGACGTTGTTAAGACATACCCGTCTATACGCGTTTGGGGAACAATTGGATTTATAGTTGCCCTTTGGACTGTAAGTTTAAATCATATCGAACAAAGTCATCTACAATTCTATTTAGGTGGTAGTGTAGCGCTTTTATTGGGTATTATATCTTTCACCTTGCCGAATTGCCCTCCTTTGGGTAAACGACAAAAAGATGCGCCCACTGATTTGAGCTCATTGAGTATGCTTTGGAAAAATCCCCAGTTCGCTCTTTTCTTTATCTTTTCTATGCTACTGGGAGCGGCATTACAACTTACAAATGCCTACGGTGACCCATTCATTAGTAGCTTTGCCAATATTCCCGAATACAGCAATTCATTAGCAGTTAAATACCCTGCCATGATTATGAGTATTTCGCAGATAAGTGAGACTCTATTTATTTTGGCCATACCCTATTTCATGAAACGATTCAGTATCAAACAGGTGATGCTCATTAGCATGGTAGCCTGGGTTTTACGTTTTGGTTTATTTAGTGTGGGCGACCCCGGAAACGGGCTCTGGATGATTGTTTTATCCTGTATTGTTTATGGAATGGCATTTGACTTTTTCAATGTATCGGGTTCGCTATTCATAGAGCAACAAATTGATGCCAAGGCACGCTCTAGAGCTCAAGGTTTGTTCACCATGATGGTGAACGGTGTAGGGGCAATATTTGGCAGTTTGGGTAGCGGTTACCTCATTGAGCATTACTTCACTACGCGCGGCGTAAATGGAAGTGAATTGAGACATTGGCCTGAAATCTGGTCAGCATTTACCGTTTATGCATTAATTGTTACTGTACTATTCGCATTGTTTTTTAAATCCCCTAAGAATCAAAACAATCTCCAGTCTGCAGAATAAAAATCAGCACAAACAACAAGCGTCTTTAATATCCGGTTTAACGTTTAAAAGAATCGTAAGGATTGATTGGATCTGTATCAGATTCCCAATCTTTCGCTTTATAGTGCCATTCCGGAAGTACTCGAGAATCCCAAAATGGCATTGCAATAATTCCTATTACCAATCCTGTAATTAAACCTGCTATATGCCCTTCGTGTGATACTCCCGGCATTATCGGCAGCAATCCCCACCACATACTTCCGTACCATAAAACAATTACAAGAAACAAGGCTTTCATTCGTTTTTCCTTTGAGCGCAGAACATGTAAGCTTAAAAAAGCGGCATAGGCATACATCCACGTGGATGCACCTATGTGTTGTTCTCCAAAATCTCCCAATAAAAATAATAACACCGAAGATATTAGCCATTGCAGTATAAAAAACCGCCACCAATCGCGAGGAAACAACAGCACAAACAGACCAGAAAGTCCAATAAAGGATATCAGATTACCCATCAGATGCATCCAATCTCCATGTAAAAAAGGCCCTGTGAAGGCGGTCAACCAAAAATCCCAATTACGGGTATGACATGCAAAATTATCAAGTATAACTTGATTCTGAAGTGAAAAAACGAACGTCAATAACGCCGCTATTGAAATAGCCGGTAAAAGATGAAACAACCATAAACGGAAATCCCATTTCATTGATAAAATTTAATTCAAAGGTAAATAACCCATTAGCGAATCGCTAATTTCTGGGTCTTCGTGGCATCGCCACTTTTGATTTGTAGAAAGTAAACGCCTTTATCAAGATTCGCATCCATTACTGAAATTCGAACGCGACCTTCCATAAAATCAGATTGTTTTAGACCTTGGAAATACACTGTTTTTCCCAAAACGTCCGAAATTATGATTGCTGCATCCGGAAATTCAGAGTAAGAAAAATCTAAGTTAACACTGAAATAAGAACCTGATACAGGATTAGGAGTAAGCGTAAATGAAGGGCCACCACCAAGCATATCGTCCTCAAAATGAGGAGGTTGAGCCGCATGCACAGGGCGCAAAGCCAGGCTAACCATTACGAATAATATGAGTGCGAAACGCTTCATGATTACAAAATAACAAAAAAAAAGGCACTTAAACAAGCGCCTTTTTTAGTTTTTGCTCTTTTTAGATTACTCTTCAGTTGCAGGAGCTTCTTCAGTAGCAGGAGCCTCTTCAGAAGTAGTTGCAGTTGAATCAGCTTCAGTTGCAGTTGAATCAGCTTCAGTAGAAGTTTCTTCAGTTGTTGTTTCAGTAGCTGTAGAGTCAGTAGTAGTGGTTTCTTCAGTTGCGTTGTTACCACAAGCAGCGAACGTCAAAGCTGCGCAAGCTGCTAAAGCGAAAGTGATTTTTTTCATTTTTCTAATTGGTTAATTTTGATTGAGTGTGCGGCAAAAATAATTCGAAAAACATACACTGCAAAACATTACTTTGATTTTTTTAAAAAAAGTTAACAATATGATTACTAATGAACTTGGATATTGATTTCCTCGAGAAAAGATATTTGCCCGTCTGTTTGGAAAAAAATTCACCTAGAAAAAGCGCAATTTTGTCTTAAATAATACATGAAAAAAGCGGGAATAATTGGATCCGGAATTGCAGGTTTGGCAAGCGCTATTCACCTAGCCCGCAAAGGTTATAAAGTCCAAGTCTTCGAGCAGGCGCCAACCTACGGGGGAAAGCTTGGGGTGGCACATATTGGTAATTATCGATTTGACCTGGGTCCGAGTTTATTCACCATGCCACATTTTGTGGAAGAATTGCTGGATGCCGAATTGTTAAAAAAGTTCCAAGTAATTCGATTAAAAACTTTATGTCATTATTTCTACGACCACCTCGAAAAACCGTTTATCGCAAGTGGGGAAATCGACAAATTCATTCAAGAAGCCGCTGAATATTTTGAAGAAAATCCGGAAAATATTCAAAAATTCCTCAAAAAAGCCAAAGAACTCTACAACATTACAGCCCCTGTTTTTCTTGAAAACAGTTTACATAAACTTTCTACCTACACGTCAAAAACAGGAAGAAAAGGCATTGCAAATCTTTGGCGCATTGACATGTTCAACTCCATGAATAGCGCACTTGAGAAACAATTTAACAACCCACAATTAATACAGCTATTCAATCGATATGCCACTTATAACGGCTCGAATCCCTACAAAGCACCGGCTACTTTAAATGTAATTCCACATTTAGAATTCTTTTACGGTGCCTATTTACCTATTAAGGGAATGAGAAACATTGCCGATATCGTTTATGAACAAGCATTAAAATTAGGTGTTGAATTCTACTTTGATACCACAATCAATGGGGCAGAAATCAACTCAAAACATCGAATCACAAAATTAGTATCCAATAAAAACGAAGTATTTGACCTGGATATGTGCATTGCCAATATTGATGTTAAATTACTCTATCGACAAGTTTTAAAAGCACCCATACCTAAACGTATAGAAAACGCTGAAAATTCAAGTTCTGCATTAATCTTTTATTGGGGAATCAAACAAAAATTCCCAGAACTCGACGTACACAATATCTTATTCTCTAATAATTACAAGGAAGAGTTTGAGGCTATTTTTGACCGAAAATCACTTCAAAACGACCCTACTGTATATATCAATATTACATCCAAGCAAATACCCACCGATGCACCGTCATATGGAGAGAATTGGTTTGTAATGATAAATGCGGCACATGATACAGGCCAGTACACTCCAGAATACCTTGAGGAGGTTCGGGATCGAATCATAAAAAAAATCAACGGGGTGCTTAAAGTCGATGTAGCCTCCTTAATCGAAGTTGAAGACATCTTACAACCTGTCACCATCGCGTCAAGGACAGGTAGCGACAAAGGAAGTTTATACGGCAGCAGCAGTAATAACCGGATGTCCGCATTTTTCCGTCAATCGAACTATTCTTCACAATTTAAAAACCTCTATTTTTGCGGAGGAAGCGTGCACCCTGGAGGCGGAATCCCCTTATGCTTATTAGGTGCGGGTATACTTAACAAAATCATTCCTAATGCAGACAGTTGAAAACCGATTCATATCCGTAATAGCCATAATTTACGTTGTAGGAATACTCGGATTTATTATCCCAAGTTTAAATCCCATTTTCATCAAACTGACGCCTTACAACCTAATAGGATCCTTCATAGTTGCTTGGATTTTCCACAAAAAATGGGAATTGCCACATATTGCAACTATAATCTTAATCGGTATTTTAGGATTTTTTATTGAACTCCTTGGGGTGAAAACCGGTTTGATTTTTGGAAATTACCATTATGGCAATACGTTTGGCGCCAAATGGCAACAAGTACCCTATCTGATAGGGCTGAATTGGGCGGCAATGGTTTTCTACACATCCAGTTTCTTAGCTCCTCGTATCAAGAATAACATTTTACGCGCTCTAGCTGGCGGTGCTCTGATGACCGTATACGATTTCTTCCTAGAGCCGGTTGCAATGCGATTTGACTTTTGGGATTGGAAAAATCATACCGTTCCTCTGCAAAACTATGCCGCTTGGTTTGTTTTTGCGACTTTATTCCACCTCCTTTTGAATACCACGTCTAAACCCATAAAGAATAAAGTAGCATCGACCCTTTTCTTCATACAGGGTGGATTTTTCATTATCCTTTACGTTTTCGTAAGACTTTTCTAAATAAAAAAGACTCCCTGAAAAGGGAGTCTTTCCTAATAAACTTAAGGATTTGATTTCTTATAGTGGACAATCTTTTTCAGCGTACATCAAATCAATTTCTTCTCCATAGCGTTCTATTACAACCTTTCGCTTGACTTTTAGTGTAATGGTCATTTCACCGCTTTCAATACTGAAAGGCTCACGTTTCACCAAGAAATTTCTAATTCTCTCAAATTTAGCCATACCCATTCCTAACTTTTTCGCGTCTTCAGCAATCCATTGTTGCATTTCGAGATCGTTAATGAACACAGTTCCTTCATCATCCATTAATGGCAACTTATGAGCAAACTTAACTTCCATAGTCTCCCTACTTGGCACTATTATGGCGGTTAGATATTCTCGCTTATCACCAATGATAAAGATTTGATCTATTCGTTCACTTTTCAAGTAAACGTTTTCAATTTGCGTTGGATAAATATTTTTTCCCAAAGAAGTCTTCAACATGTTTTTTAAACGGTCGGTAATCTTCAAATAACCTTTTTCGAAACGACCAATATCTCCAGTATGGAACCAGCCCTCTTCATCAAAAACCTTATCTGTTTCTTCTTTATTTTGGAAATATCCTTTCATTACGTTAGGACCTTTGGTTAAAATTTCACCTTCTTCAGATGCAAAATTCGGTTCGAAACTATCGTAATGTTGGATGGTAATAATCTCTTTGGTTTCTATATTTTGTATGGCTACGAATTGACGTGGAGCTACACGACCTACAGTTCCATACACTTGACGTTCAAATTCATTAACTGTTACAAATGGAGATGTTTCTGTAAGTCCGAAGCCCTCTTGAATTTTCAAACCTAAATTAGCGAAGAACTCACCGACGTGTTTCGGCAATGCACCCCCACCTGAGGCAAACATCTTCATTCGGCCACCCATTTTTGCTTTGATTTTAGAGAATACCAACTTCTCAGCAATTGAACGTTTAATCTCCAAGATTGGACCTATTGATTTTCCTTCGTCCTTTGTGATCCGCACCTGTTCTCCAACTGAAACCGCCCAAACAAATATTTTAGCCTTAATGCCGCCGCCTTCAGTGGCATTCTTGATAACCTTATCGTGAATACGCTCTAACAATCTTGGCACAGTAGCCATGATGGTCGGGCGTATCTCGTTTATATTGGTAGCTACCTTTTCAATACCTTCCGCAAACGCTACTTGTGCCCCAACATAGGTACTTAAATACATCGTAACCATGCGCTCAAATACGTGACTCAAGGGCAAGAAAGACAAATACAGATCGGTAGATAAGATTGCAGGACACAAATCAATCGCATCGTAGCAATTACTCATAAAATTGTAGTGGGTAAGCATGGCTCCTTTTGGAACTCCCGTTGTACCACTGGTATAAATTAGGGTGGCCAAATCATCTTTGCCCACTTGAGCAAAACGCTCTTCAATTTCTTGGGATTTTTCGGGATGCAGTTCCGCGCCTAATTTCAAGAAACTCGTAAAGTTGATCAGATTGCCCGATTCATCTTTGTCTGAGGGTACAAATATTATTTTTTCGATAGTGGGACATTGGTCTTCTACCTTTTGAACTTTCTTAAGAAGGAATGGATTTCCAACAAAAACCAACCTAGAACCCGAATCGTTTATGATAAACTTTGTTTCATCTGGGGTAAGAGTTGGATAAATTGAAACATTAACCAAACCTAATTTTTGTAAAGCTTGATCGATGATATAATACTCAGGACAATTTTCAAGCATGATGGCAACGCGGTCGCCTTTTACCAAGCCATGATTTACGAAAAAAGCTGCGGCTTTGTTAATCTCTTGTAATAAGTACTCGTAGGTATATTCACGCCACTCTCCTTTCTCTTTTTGAAAAAGATAAGGACGTTGAAGATTGTGAATGTTATTGGCTGAGTTTAAGAAAAAATGATGAAGAGATGTGAACGAGGGGTCATTCTGCATTCTCTTTTCGGCTAATGATTCCATATTTGTCGAATTTTTGTATCCGACAAATATGTGTCATTTCTTTATAAAGCGGAAATTTTCGCTAAAAAATTAAACCTTAAACCCCGTAAGCTTCTACAGTTTCCACTTCAGGAACCATGCGCTTTAATAGATTTTCAATACCCGACTTTAGGGTCATGGTTGAAGAAGGGCATCCGCTACAACTTCCTTTCAACTCCACGGTTACCACTCCATCTTTAAAGCTTTTGAAATCAATAGCACCACCATCCATTTCCACAGCAGGTTTTACATGATCTTCTAAGAGTTGCTTGATTTTCCTCTCGATTTCTGTTTCCTGTTCGGGAGATAAATCTTTTACTTTATTTATGATTTCCTTGCCGTCTTCCAGCCATTCTTGAAAGAATGATCTTAGATCTGGAATTAAATCGAACCACTCGTAATCACTGTTTTTGGTTACACTCACGAAGTTATTCATGATGAATACCCCTTGCACAAAACCCATTTCAAAAAGTGCCTTTGCCAATGGAGAGTTTTCCGCCTTTTCCTTCGTACGAAAATCCGCAGAATCATTAGGTAAAAACATCTTACTTGCTACAAACTTCATACTTTCAGGATTTGGAGTAGCTTCGGCGTATATGGTAATCATTTCGTTTGTCATTGATGTGGGTTTTATTCGTACAAAAATACAAATTAATATCGAGCCGCTCTCCCATCAATGTTTATGTTTTTCGCAAAAACGATATCAAATATCCATTGTACCTTTGGTCCATGGCTAAGCAAAAAACCACGTTTTTCTGTCGTTCTTGCGGATACGAATCACCAAAGTGGATTGGCAAATGCCCAGGGTGCGAGCAATGGAACACGTTCACGGAAGAGTCAAAACCGACAAAATCCGTCAATACGTGGACAAAATCTACTCGAAAAACAGTTTCCCCCGTAAATATTCTGCAAATAGAGGCTTCAACCACTCAAAAGGCAGCCCTTCCTGATTCCGAATTAAACTTGGTATTAGGTGGAGGGTTGGTACCAGGAGCTGTAATACTGCTCGGTGGCGAACCCGGCATAGGCAAGAGCACCCTATTGCTTCAAATGGCTCTAGAATCGAATTTAAACGTATTGTACGTAAGCGGAGAAGAAAGCGAATCCCAAATAAAGTTGCGCGCTGAGAGAATTGGTATTCAAAATGAACAATGTCAAGTTCTAACGGAAACCATGCTTGAAAACATCCTCGACCACGTACAACGTGAAAGACCCGAAGTTTTAATCGTCGATTCTATACAAACCCTATATTCTGACGCTATTGAATCCACGCCTGGTAGTATTTCTCAAATTCGCGAGTGTACCGGAAAACTTCTGCAATTTGCCAAAGAAACAGACACACCGGTTATGTTAATCGGCCATATCACCAAAGATGGAGCCATTGCGGGTCCAAAAATCTTGGAACATATGGTAGATACCGTTTTGCAGTTCGAAGGCGATCGGCACCATGTATATAGAATACTTCGAACGCTCAAAAACAGATTCGGAAGCACCCAAGAAATGGGTATTTACGAAATGCAAGGCAGCGGATTGAAACCGGTTAAAAATCCATCTGAGATTTGGCTTTCTCAACGCGATGAAGCCTTGAGCGGGGTCGCAATTGCGGGCGTACTAGAAGGTGTGAGGCCCTTACTTTTAGAGGTTCAAGCCTTAGTAAGTACTGCCGTTTATGGTACACCCCAACGGTCAGCTACTGGCTTTGACATTCGACGACTCAACATGTTGTTGGCCGTACTCGAAAAGCGATGTGGATTTAGACTGGGACAATCGGATGTATTTGTAAATTTAGCTGGAGGGCTTCGCTTGGAAGATCCGGCACTGGACTTGCCTTTGATGTCTGCTATTATGAGTAGCTACCAAGGACTTTCTTTGCCGCAAGGTTATGTTTTTTCGGGGGAAGTGGGATTATCTGGCGAGGTGAGAGCCATACAACGCATTGATCAACGCATTTCTGAAGCTGAAAAATTAGGCTTTACCGATATGATTGTATCCAAATACAATAAAATTCCAGAATCTGCTTCCCGAAAGATAAAAATCCACAGTTTCGGAAAGGTAGACGAGGTTTTTTCTTGGCTATTTGGTTAATACAGAAAGTGGAGTACTTTTCGAAAATTCAACTGAATTCCGGAACTGCCGTTCGAACATAGCTTTCCCGACTAGGGGAAGTTAGTTTACAGGCTTTGGGGAATCTTTTCCGTTTAAGCCGACATCATCTTTTCACGCACAAAACTCTGCGCTAACAATACGATTTTTTGACTGTTGGGGATTCTAATTCTGCTGTTCAGAATTTCTGTAGCGGTGGTACGTTCTATTTTCTGAAGCAACTTTAAATAGTAGATATAAGCGGTGTAAACACCGAGCCTCGCCCCTATTGGTAACTTCAATATACCTTGATAGGCATGTGTAAAGTCTTTTTTTACGTCTTCGATAATGCCCATTTTATCTTGGTCTGTAAAATGTCTGAAATCTACACCTGGGAAATATACACGACCGCGTTCTTCAACATCGCTTTTTATATCTCTCAGGAAATTTACTTTTTGAAATGCCGCACCAAGACTTCTCGCAAAAGGTAGTAAATCGTTGTATTGCGTTTGATTTCCCTTGCAAAAAATCTTCAAACACATTAATCCAACCACTTCAGCGCTTCCATAAATGTAATCGCTGTAAGACTTTTGATCGTGGGTATTGGTATCTAGATCTTCTTCCATACTTTGGAAGAACGGTTCAATGAGATCGTCGGTGATGCCAAATTGATTGGCGGCCAATTGGAAAGAATGCAGAATAGGGTTGGTACTAATTCCCATTTCAATGGCTTGGTAGGTTTGTTGCTTGAATTCACGCAACAAACGTTCTTTATCATAACCGTGGAAGGTATCTACAATTTCATCCGCAAAGCGAACGAAACCATAAGTGGCAAAAACAGCCCAACGATATTCTTTCGCCAACAGCTGAATTCCTAAAGAGAAGCTCGTTGAATAATTCAAGGAAACCTTCTTACTTAGTTCTTTACTTGTTAAATTATACAATGGGATGCTCATCTTCTATACGTTCTAAAACCAACTTTGAACCGATTACAACGATTGGCAAACCGGTTCCAGGAACTGTGCTTGCACCTACGTAGTAAAGGTTATTTAATTTTTCATCTTTGTTTGAAGGTCTGAATGCCCCGATTTGATTCAAACCGTGCGCCAGCCCTAAGCCACTTCCTTTATACAGATTGAACATTTTCTGCCAATCTTCTGGAGTATAAATTACCTTGGTAAGGATGTTATTTTTTATGTCAAAATTCACTCTGTTTCCAAGATCTTCAATAATTTCATTAGCTAAAGTTTCAGCATCCGACCAATCGGGTTTTACGCGGCGATCTGGAACCGGACAAAGTATGAATAGGTTTTCACACCCATCCGGGGCACAGTTTGGATTGCTTTTACTCGCGACATTAACATAGTAATAGGGCTTTTTAGGTGTAACTGTGCTTCTAAAAATCGTATCCGCGTAATCTCTAAAGTTGTCACCTAAGAAATAATTGTGGTGATGGATTCCATCTATCTTACCTTTTATCCCAAGATAGATAGTAAACGGCGCTAACGTCCATTCCAACTTGTCTAATTTTTCTTCTGAGAATTTGGGTCTGTCTAAAAACTTTCCTCTGAACCATGCGGCATCGGCATTCACCACAAATAAGTCTGAATGGTATACCGTACCATTGTGATCTGTAAGCGATACCAGTTTTTTGCTGTCGTATTGGGCAGAAACGATTTCTGTGTTGTAGGTGATTTTAACACCTTTCTTCTCCAGGAGGGGAAGAATTCCTTCTACAATCTTGTACATACCGCCTTTCACATTCCAGTAACCATCGTGTTCCAGTTCGGTGTAGTTTAACAAGTTGTATACAGAGGGCGTATTAAACGGAGTAGCACCTAAGAAAAAGGCAACCAGGGAAAATATAATTTTAACTTCTTCTGAATCGAAATGGCGTTCTAATTCTTCCCAAAAAGTTCTAAATAATTTCGGCAAGTGCTTCAAAGGCACGGTAGCCATTGACATTAAGAACTGCAATATGGAATCGAAATTTTTCTTTACAACCTTGTATTCGGTATCGTGAAATATTTCTTTGGCCCCTTTTAAATATTTGCGAGCTTTAGCTTCAAAATCGTCTTCGATTCCTCTAAATTCTTCAGCAAGTTTGTCTAAGTCTTTATAGATTTGAAATACCCTATCCGAACCTGCAATATTGACTGTGTAGAGCGGATTAAGCTCATTCAATTCAAATGGGATGGGTTCGCCAATGCTATTGAAGAGTTCGTGGAATTCGTAACTCATTGAAAAGAAAGAAGGACCCACGTCAAAGGTAAAGCCGTCTTGCTTTAATATATTCAATCGTCCACCGGCATTAGGTTGCTTCTCGATGATATGAACATCGTATCCTTTATGGGAAAGGCGCAATGCTGTGGCGAGAGAACCAAGCCCCGCTCCTACTAAGGTAACCGTTTTATTTGGCATGAAATCTTTTATAAAATTTGGGTAGAACGAATAAGAATCCGAATGCTTGCGCTCCGTGTTTTGTATGAACGGCATGATGCAAATGATGTGTCAATCGCATGGCCCTGAAGTAAGGAACTTTAGTTGTTTTCAGCCATTTCACGCGTTGATGAACGAACACATCGTGAACTAAAAAGTAGGCCAAACCGTAAAGCGCAATACCCAAACCAGCAAAGAAGCGCCAATCAAAATTCTCACTGCCATATACAATGAGTAAAACTGACGGCAAAGCAAACATAAAACCGAATAGATCATTCAATTCGAGAGTGCCTTTTCGCGGTTCGTGGTGGGATTTGTGCCATACCCACAATGACCCGTGCATGATGTATTTGTGTGTAAACCAAGCAACTCCTTCCATGAGGATAAAAAAACTCAACAAAACGAGGGCATTCGTTAAAGCGTTCATACAAATAGTTAAACAAAGTTAGGGGCGGTTGGTTTGGAAAAAATTTAAAATTTATGAAGAAATACCCATTCTCGATAAGCATCAAAATCAAACATATCGTCGGAACCCCTGAATATCCCCTTAAAACCTTTACTTTGTGGTGTGAATTCTGAAAACCTCATTTCACTTAAGCCGTATAATACATTTGGACTTGATGTAAGCTGCACAGAACTGCATACTGTTGATTCACGGGAATCGTTAGAATCGTTAATTGAAGTTGGAATTTTTGAACGAAATCCCAAAATAATTTCAGGAGGATCAAATCTTTTACTTACTGCAAATATTGCGCAACCGGTATTATTGAATCGAATCAAAGGGAATCGAATACAAGAGGAAACCGAAGAACACATTATAATTGAGTTTGGAGCGGGTGAATCTTGGCACGATTCGGTCCTACATGCTGTTGCTAATAATTGGGGCGGCATGGAAAATCTAAGCCTTATACCGGGATGCATGGGTGCCGCACCAATTCAAAACATTGGAGCATACGGTATTGAATTAAAAGATATTTTCCATGAATTAAAGGCCTTTCACATCTTAAAGGTGAATATCATACTTTCAACCTAGATGATTGCAAATTCGGTTATCGCGATTCTGTTTTTAAAAATGCCTTAAAAAATCAATATTTCATCACAGAGGTTAGTTTACGACTGGATAAAAATCCAAAAATCAGAACCCAATACGGAGATATCCAAGCAGTTATAGATGCTAAAAATCTTGATAAAATTGGCATCGCAGATGTAAGCGCCGCCATTATTGAAATTCGCCAATCCAAACTACCCGATCCTGCTCAGATTGGGAATTCTGGATCTTTTTTTAAAAATCCGGTTATTTCTAGCCAACATGCAGCATTACTCAAATCCAAATATCCCAATCTTAAATATTTCCCAGTAAATGATTTGGAAACCAAAATACCCGCTGCTTGGCTAATTGAAAATGCTGGTTGGAAAGGCTACCGCAGGGGAAACATAGGCGTCCATGAAAAACAAGCACTCGTATTGGTAAATTACGGAAACGGTAATGGTACTGAAATAAAAAAATTAGCCGAAGAGATTCAAAACGATGTTCGTCAGAAATTTGACATCACCTTGGATTTTGAGGTAAATATTTGGTAATTTGAACAACGGTATGATATTTAGAATCCTATTCCTTTCGCTTTTTCTGCCTCTTAGTTTAAGCGCTCAAGTTCAAATACAACGCGATGTTCGCATTCCTAAATTAAATACATTCAACCCTGCAGATGTTCCTGAAATATGGGCCGAGTTGAGTCAATCCCCAAACCAGGAAATGCCTTTACCATCCGGTATTGATGAAAACTTAAGATTGAAGATTGACGGTAAGCGAGAACAGAAAATCCGTGCGAAAAGGATATCGCAAAGAAAAAAAATCAACGCGCCAGCAACCGACAAATTGACAATCAATCCAATAATCGAAAATGAGTTCGATGGTCAATATCTCTCGGGAGAGGGAACCCCTAATGACAACGATGTTGCTGTTGCCAATGACGGTACCTTTATATCAGTTCGGAATACGCGTATCTACGTATACAACGACACCGGCGAACGCATACAATCCTGGTCCTTGCGATATTTCCCCGTACTGCAAAATAAGGTAAACGACTTACCTCCGCTAGAGCGTTTCTACGATCCACGTGTAACCTACGACCCTTACACCGACCGATTTATTTGTTTGTATATGCATGGGGTAACCGATAAGACAAGTTTCATCGTAGTTGGCTTTTCCAGCCCTGGTGATCCAACAGCCCCATGGAACGTTTATAAAATTCCAGGTAGACCTGTAAACGATACCGTATGGAGTGATTATCCTATCATTTCTCAAACTAAAGAAGACTTGTTTTTAACGGTTAATTTATTGGCCAATGGCTCAAGCTGGGAGGAAGGATTCCGCGAAGCCGTAATCTGGCAAATAAGAAAAGAAGATGGCTATAATGGAGACACCTTGCACACCAATTTCTTCAATGGAATCCGCTATGGAGACAAACCGGTTTGGAGCATATGCCCTGTTAAAAATGGACCTATGCCGGATGGTACGGATAATTATTTTCTTAGCGTTCATCCAACAGCCGAGTCAAGCGATACCGTTTTCTTACACCATGTAACCAATACCCAAAAAAGCGGTAAAGCAGAGTTTGAAATGCAAATTTTAAGAAGTCCCGTTCAGTATGGATTTCCTCCAAGTGCCTTGCAACCCGACACGTCGCTCAAACACAAATTAAGAACCAATGACGCCCGTGTCTTAACGGCAATTCGCAATGGAAATCATATCCAATACATGCAGAATTCGCGCAATTTCGAAACGGAACAAGCACACTTGATGCATGGACATATCTACCAATTGAATGATAAACCTTACATCCAAGCCCAATTGTTTACACACCCTGTTTTAGAGTTTGGGTATCCGGATATGGCTTATTCTAGCTTCGTAAATGGTGATCCCGCAACCATTACTACCGCGGTTTACAGCTCATTAAACGACACTCCTGGATTCGGCGTTTTTTATCAGAATCGCTACGGTGAATATTCCGATTTCATAAAAATAAAATCCGGGTCATCACTCATTAGTTATAATGGCATAAAACCAGAAGAACAACGCTGGGGAGATTACGAAGGTATTCAAGCCAAGTACAACGAACCCGGAGTTTTTTATGCAGTTGGTTCATACGGTCGCAACCGACAAATGAGCCCATTTGTTGCTCGATTGCGCATTACAGACCCCATGAATCAAAGTGAAGCGCCAGAAGTTCGAATTTTCCCTATCCCTGCCAATCAAGGTTACATAGATATTGAATGGAAAGCGGAAAAAAAGGGAACGCTAAAAGGGAAATTATTCGGGTTAACTGGCTCCAAAATCATGCCTAATTCGGAAACGGGAAATTTTGAATTCCATGTTGAAGCAGGAACCCATTTATATCGAATTCATACTAAAAGCACGGCACCTGGCATGTATCAATTGCAACTTTTCCAAGCAGACAAATTGCTCTACTCAGGCAATGTGATAATTGAATAACCCCTTTAAGCTGAAACCCCGAATCATCATTTTATTTTGTCGAATAATTTAAAAAACCAACCTGTTCCTGAACCCGCTAGAGTAATATTAGTGGATAAGCCTTTAGGATGGACATCCTTTCAAGCCGTTAAAAAAGTTAAATACGGAATACAAGCAAAGAAAATTGGCCACGCAGGCACCTTAGACCCCCTTGCAACCGGTTTGTTGATACTTTGTACGGGTAAAATGACCAAGCAAATTGAAGGAATCCAAGCTCAAACAAAGGAGTATACCGGTACTTTTGTCTTGGGTTCAAGCACCCCAAGTATTGACCTAGAAACAGAAGTGGATCAAACCTATCCCACCACACACATATCCCCTGCGGATATACTAAAAGCGGCGATTCATTTTACGGGAGAAATTACACAAACACCTCCATTATATTCCGCGGTTAAAATAGATGGACAAAGAGCCTATGACATAGCCCGTAAAGGAGGGGATGCTATTATTAAATCTAGACAGGTTCATATTTATGACTTTGAAATTACAAGCATCGAAATGCCGAATGTTCATTTTAGAGTTTCCTGCAGCAAAGGCACCTATATTCGAAGTTTAGCTAGGGATTTTGGACTCTATTTGGAGTCAGGCGCCTACCTAACAAACCTACGTAGAACCAAAATTGGGGATTATTGCGTCGAAGATGCACTACATCCTAAAGAAATAAGCGTAGAGAGCCCTACTTCCTCAAATTAATTTTACTAGTAATTGCCTATATTTGGGCATGATTATGCGCATCATTCGCGGCACATTAATGGGTGCTATTGCTATTTTTTCTTTGGGTTGCAATAACTTAAATGCAGGCAAAACTGAGAAATCTATTTCAGATAAAATTAATGAATTAATAACACCGAGTGCTTCTACACTTGAAAAAGTAGACGACGGGTACACCATCAAGGGCTTCATAAAAAACAGTCCGAGACATTTGGTTATTTTATGGGAGATGACGCCACAACAATTGGTTTTTATTGATAGCGCAAGAACCGATGAAAGCGGTAAATTCCAAATTCAAGGGAATACAAAAAATATGATTTTCACCCAACTTCAAATGGGGCCTGAAAGCGTTATTTTCTTTGCCGTAGACAATAAATCAAAATTGGATATTGACATCAGTTTAGTCGGCAAATTTGTTGATTATAAAATTGATGGAAATGAACTCGATGATAGTAAAAACATCAGAAAAATAATCGATGCCAACCGGTCTTTTAGTGAAGAGTTCAATGCATTGAAAGCAGAAGCAGAAAAGATACCTCAAACGCAAGAAGGGATGTCACAGGCTGCCGTTTTGAACAATAGATACCAGCGTTTAATGAAACAACGAAACGACTACATGATTAATATGGCCATGAGCCAGAAAAAGGGTTTTATCCCCTATTTCATGGTGGCATTCGGCGCATTAGAAAGTCCTGGATACGAACTCTTTAAACATGCCGTAAGCTGTGCTAAGGCCGCTGATCCTATGTCTAAATACACGCAGGATATAGAAGGTAAATTTGTAAATGAAGCAACCACAATGATTGGAGGTGTTGCTCCAGAAATTAAACTAAATGGTCCAGACGGAAAACCTGTTTCGCTGCATTCTTTACGCGGTAAAGTTGTTTTGATCGATTTTTGGGCGAGTTGGTGCGGTCCTTGCAGACGCGAAAACCCCAATGTGGTTAAAATGTACCAGAAATACAAAGACCAAGGATTTGAAATTTTTGGAGTATCTTTAGATAACGACGTCAATCGTTGGAAAGCTGCCATCCAAAGCGACGGGCTTTCCTGGTATCACGGTAGCGATTTAATGGGCTGGAAAAGCAAACCTGCTCAAATTTACCAGGTGCATTCTATTCCCGCAACCTTTTTATTAGATAAAGAAGGGAAAATCATTGCAAAGGGATTAAGAGGGCCTGAACTCGAAGCCGCTGTTGCTAATGCCCTCGCTAACTAACACATACTCATTACACAACTAAATAACAACATCTTCTTAACATCTACATAACACAATCATTGGTTTAGTTTAATTACTTTGTGATACGATGATTAAGAAAGCCACCAAAATTTTAGTTGTAGATGACGAACAAGATATTCTTGAATTGATTCGTCACACCCTGAATAAAGAGGGATACGAAGTTCATGTGGCTGCCAACGGACAACAAGCCGTTGAAAAAGCCCTAAAAATCAAGCCCGATTTGATCCTCATGGATGTAATGATGCCTGTGATGGACGGAATGGAAGCTTGTCGTCAACTTAAAGAGAATCCAGAAACCTCAGATTTGGCCATTATTTTCTTGACTGCCAGAAGTGAAGAATTCGCCGAACTTGCTGGATTTGAAGCAGGTGCTGATGATTATATCGCAAAACCCATAAGAGGAAGGGTATTATTGAGTCGCATTCGCGCTATATTAAGGCGTAACTCTTCTATTTCTGTGGAAGAAGAAGTTGTTAAACTCCAATTTGAAGATCTCATTATCGATAGAGAGCGATTTTTGGT
The DNA here is from genome assembly GCA_943789135.1 of uncultured Bacteroidia bacterium. Lineage (GTDB taxonomy): Bacteria > Bacteroidota > Bacteroidia > NS11-12g > UBA955 > VMCP01. The sequence goes on along the minus strand of CALSSY010000001.1, from coordinate 40,221 downwards.
TGAGTTCCAAGGAATCGCCATACAATTTCCCAGAAAAGAATTTGAACTGTTATCCTTCTTAGCTTCAAAACCAGGTCGCGTTTTTTCACGTGATGAAATCCTAGAGAACGTTTGGGGAAATGAAGTCTTGGTTGTGGATAGAACAATCGATGTTCACGTTAGAAAAATTCGTGAAAAATTAGATGATCGATATATTTTCACCGTAAAAGGTGTAGGATACAAGTTCGAGGGTTAATTGGTTTCTTTAAAAAGGCCCCTAATACTCGAGGCTTTTGTAACACATTCTTCCAACTCCTCAGTTGCCTGGCTATCTATTGTGATGGCACCACCAACTGCATATTTTAAAATTCCTTTGTGATATTCTAAACTGCGAATTACAACATTAAAGTCGAAGTCTTTGTGATAGAAATATCCAATGCAGCCGCTGTATAATTCACGGTTGAAGTTCTCCAAACGATCGATATGCTTCATAACTTCAATTTTCGGAGCACCCGTCATACTCCCCATAGGAAAAAGAGCTTCAAGAATGTCTTTGAACGAAATATCTTCTGATAACTCGCCTGAAACCGTGGAAATCATTTGATGAACATTTGGGTAGGAATAAATACCACATAATTCATCAACAACTACGGTTCCAACTTGACATACTCTCGATAAATCATTTCGCACCAAATCTACAATCATCACATTTTCTGCGCGGTCTTTTTTGCTCGATTTTAAACGTTCAACTTCGGTTATATCATTAAAGCCATTACGTTTTACGGTTCCTTTAATCGGTTGACTTATTAATTGACTTCCTCTCTTTTGTAAAAAACGCTCAGGACTGCTTCCAATTAGATATCTATCCTCCAACTTATAAAAAACAGCGAACGGATTTGGTGCAGTGCGATTTAACTCCCAGAATAATCGATACGGGTCAATTTCGGATTCGGCCTGAAAAGATTGACAAAAATTCATTTCATAAAAAACCCCATTGCGAATGCACGTTTGAATATCCTTGATTTTTTCCAAATAACTCACCGGCGTTTCACTTGACATCCAATTTTGCGGACCAAACTGTTGAATAGGGTTTATTTCTTCTACAACGTTATCGTTTTCAAAGTTCGACTCAATCCTTCCATCGCGATGAATTAAGTAAGAATTTAGAGGTTCAAAAAAGTAAAAATCGGGCCACGTCGCTTTTTTTTCATCTTGAGGAAACAGGTGTCTATATAGATTGTTTTTGAAATGATAGCCTACATGTCCGAAGGCCAAGCCATTAAACGCATCTAATTCTATAGGATGGGTAAACGCTTGTTTAACACCTTCGCCGTACATCAATTCAAAATGCCCGTATTCATCCAAATATCCATTTGAAACCAATAATATAGCATGCGTTTGATTTCTTGAACGTTGTAATAACAACTCCCAGTTCACTAGTCTCATATTCCTGTATCTCCTTGATAGAATTGAACAATAATATCCGCTGCTGCCTTACCAACAATTGGAGTAAGGGTATCCACTGATGCCGTCTTAACACGTGTTACACTTTTGAACTCTTTCAATAATAATTTCGCCTTAGCAGGACCAATACCGGGTATTTCTGTTAAAGCTGTTTTTAACGTCCCTTTGTCCCTTCTTTGTCGATGGTGGGTAATTCCAAACCGGTGGGCTTCGTCACGCATGTGCTGGATTACCTTCAGTGTTTCACTTTTTTTATCAATATACAAGGGTAATGGATCGTTGGGATAGTAAAGTTCTTCCAGCCTCTTTGCAATTCCAATTATTGCTAATTTCCCGTATATCCCTAATTCCTGTAAAGCCTCTACTGCCGAACTTAGTTGTCCTTTTCCGCCATCCACCACTACCAATTGTGGTAAAGACTGGTTTTCACTTAGCAATCTGCCATATCGACGCAATATTGCCTCCTTCATGGTAGCAAAATCATTAGGGCCGTCAACCGTTTTTACATTAAAATGTCGATAATCGTTTTTTGAGGGCTTACCATCTTTAAAAACGACACAGGCACTAACCGGGTAGGCTCCTTGAAAATTCGAATTATCGAAGCATTCTATATGAACGGGATACTCGGTAAGGCGCAAATCGTTTTTCATTTGCTCCATCAGACGATCAACCCGAATTTGTGGATTAAGCTTCTCGTATTGTTGTAATTTTTCTTGACGATAGAGCATCGCATTTTTAATGCTCAAATCTAAAAGTTTTCTTTTGTCCCCTACTTTGGGATGGGTAAGAATCACTTTGTCATCGGGCCAATCAATGGCTATTGCTGTGATCATCTCTCTGCATTCATCGCCATAATGATTGCGCATTTCCCCAATTACATGCACTAAAATCTCTTCTTCTGGTTCATCAATTTTCTTTCGAACCTCAATATTTCTAGAAATAACAATGATTCCTTGACTCACTCTTAAAAAATTAACGAAGGCTAATTTATCTGTACTGCTAATTGAATAAACTTCTACATCACCAACTGTTGGACTCACTACCGTACTCTTACTTTGATATTTCTGAAGAAGGTCTAACTTGTCTTTGTATTGTTGTGCTTCTTCAAATCTTAAATTTTCAGCCGATTCGTGCATCAAGTCTTTAAGGTGTGTTTTAACCTCGCCTAAATGTCCCTTCAGAATGTGTCTAATGTGCTGAATACTTTCTTGATAAGCCAATTCACTTTGATTACCTACACAAGGACCTTTGCAATTTCCGATATGAAATTCTAAGCAAACTTGGTACTTGCCTTCATCAATCCCCGTCGGAGTCATTTTCAAATTGCAATTTCTCGTGGGATATAATTTCTGACATAAGTCTAAAACCGTATGCATAATTCTAATACTTGCATAGGGGCCAAAGTACTCCGAGCCATCTTTCACCAAGTTTCGAATTGGAAAAACTTTAGGATACCGCTCTTTAGTTATTTTGATATACGGGTAACTCTTATCGTCCTTTAGATTGATATTATATTTCGGTTGAAACTCTTTTATCAGGGAATTCTCTAATAAAAGAGCATCCATTTCAGTATCCACCACTGTATATTCAAGTGCGACAATTTTCCTAACTAAAATGGTCGTTTTAAAGTCATCGTGATTTTTGGTGAAGTAACTCGAAACTCGACGTTTCAAATTTTTTGCTTTACCTACATAAATGATTACACCTTCTTTATCAAAATATTTATATACACCCGGTTTCTCGGGAAGCCCAAGAATTTTATCTCTAAGGAAATCAGGTGCCATAAAACAAAATTACATACACTATTTGTAAGCGCTGTATACGAATTACAATAAAAACAGAAAATTTAGAGGTGAATGGTTTGAGATGCGATATCCTCGGCAAAGAAACGACCTCCTCTTAGGTCAAAAACTTCATTGGAATCTGTAGTATAAAACTCAATCCCTCCTTTGGTTGAAAGTCGAGACTCAAATTCACTATGACGGTGTAAATATTGTTTCAAACTCTCCGCAACCAATGGACCTTGGGAGATAACCCGAACATTATTGGGCAAGAATTTCTCGATAGAAGAATACAATAAAGGATAATGCGTGCAGGCTAATAACAAGGTATCAATAGGTGCATTTGCCTTAAAAAGATGCTCAAGATGATATTGAACGAAATAATCAGACCCCGGTGTACCCACCAATTCGTTTTCTACCAAATGCACCCATATTGGGCAGGCTTCTTGATGAATTTGTATATCAGGGAAATAATGCTCTATTTCAATCCCATAGGAATTTGATGCAATTGTACCTTTAGTACCCACAACCCCTATGTGACCCGTTTTTGTGTAATGACCTATTTGTTCGGTTGTTGGTCTGATCACTCCTAAAACGCGTTTGGAATCTGCTCGCTTAGGTAAGTCAATTTGTTGGATTTGACGAAGCGCCTTTGCAGAAGCCGTATTACACGCAAGAATGACCAAATCACAATCGTGATTGAACAACCATTCCGTGCATTCCAAGGTGTATTCATGAACCACGTCAAAGGACCTATCGCCATAGGGTGCGCGCGAATTATCTCCTAGGTAAACATAGGAATATTGAGGCAACATGTCCATTATCGCCCTTAAGACTGTTAGTCCACCAAATCCAGAATCAAAAATTCCTATTTTCCCCATTTGCGATCGGTTTTTTTAGGTATTCTATTGATAATTAATAGCGCCTTCGATTCCGTTTATTTTAAGCAAAAAGCGGTTGTCTCCGTTAAAGAGACAACCGCTCAAAGAACTATTTTATCTGATTACTTTTTAGTCATTTCAGATATTACCATTGCGGTAATATCGTTCTTGTCATCAGCTGTCCAAACCACCAATCCGGCAGAATTGTCGATAACGGAATCGTAACCTTTTGACTTGGCAACGCGACCAATTGCAGCTCTTACATCTTCAACGATGGGTTGCAACAATTGTGCACGACGCGCTTGAATTTCTTGATTAGCTGTTTGTTCGGTCATTTGATATTCCTGAACCAAACGCTCGTAGCTTTTTTGTAGCAATTCCAATTGTGCTTGAGAAGCTCCACCTTTGATTTTCGCTTCGTATTCCTTCTGCTTGCCTTGGATTTCCATTTGCAAGTTACGAATAGACTCGTCGTACTGTTTCGCAAGATTGGCCAATGCCATTTCTGCTGTATCTTTAGCTGGAAGCGTATCAATGATAACTTGCGTGTTTACATACGCAATTTTTGATTGTCCGAAAGCGGTAGACATCCCAAATAAAAGGAGTGAAATTCCGAGAATGATGTTTTTCATGAGTATTATTTATTTTCTTTTTTTGATTCGTTTTCTGTGAGGGGAATGCCGAGTTCTTCCATAACCTCGAAGGTTTTATCGTAACGTGGGTTGGCATATAACATTTGTACACCCGAAGCTTTATCGAATATATAATCAAGACCTTGGGCCTTAGCAACGGCTTGTACAGCTTCAAACATTTTATCTTGTATGGGTTTGACCAATTGTGCTCTTTTCTTAAACAATGCACCTTCCGTGCCAAACTTGTCTTGTCGGAAAGTAATTAATTTTTTTTCCTGTTGCTCGATTGATTCTTTGCGCTCCTTCCTTTGTTCTGTGGTTAAAAGAATTTCCTCAGCAGAATAATCCCGTTGCATTTGAACCAATGTAGTTTCCATGTCTAAGGCTTCCTTTTCCCAAGCAACAGCAGACTCGTTTAATTGCTGTTGAGCCGATTGATATTCAGGCATACGATTCAATATATAATCTGAATCCACATAGGCTAAACTCAATCTTTGAGCTTCACCATCTGCTGTCCAAAGCATAGCCAAGAATAAAAAGAGCCGATAAAAAGGGAGGCGAATTTTCATTACACTATTAAGAAGTGCGAAAATATTGATTTTATATGACTTTACGGATGTTTTAGTATGATTTCTTTGCTCGAACATATATTGCTTTTATGTAGGGATCTATCAACAAGTTGCATTTCAAATCGAACTGTATCTAATAGCAGTCCGTTGGGTCTAGCTGGAATATTCAACTCCAACTCTCCACTTAATCTTTTGTCGCTTCCTGAAGGTGTTAAATTTGGAAATCGTTCGTGAAAACTCATATTCTCCGAGGTATTGAACGGATTTACTACCGTAACCCATGTATCGTTTTCTAAAGCGTATAAATAACAAAAGAAATTATAAAAATTAGGGCGTCCGAAAGCAAAATCGCCTAAAGTATCGCCTTCATCCAACCCGATATCCCCGTCAACATCCTCATAGAAAAATCGAAACTGAATCAAACTATCGTAGTTCATTTCCAAATTCACGATTCTATTTTCGGCAATCAACTCTAAATTGGGCGCAAGAGAAGTTGTACCTTTGTCGTAGTTGCATGAACATAGGAACAAAACTCCTGAAATGATAAATCCAAACGATATATGGAACCATTTACCTCTCACTAATGCCAAATTTAATGATTTCGCTTTGGAAGTGTATCAATTTCAGTCCGTTCACAATAATGTATACGCTCAATGGTGCGATTTATTGGGTAAATCCGACGAAAATGTAAATAAAGTCGAAAATATACCCTTTTTGCCTATTTCAATATTCAAAACACACAAAGTAAGCGCCTTCAATACGCATGAGTTGATGTTTACATCAAGCGGAACCTCTGGTTCTGAAAGATCTCAACACTACATCTATAAAGAGCGTGATTATATTGATAGTTTCACCTTTGGGTTTCACCATTATTTTAAGGGTCAAAAATTTGATTACCTCGCCGCTTTATTGCCTAGTTATTTAGATCGCACTGGATCTGGACTAATTCATATGGTGCAGCATTTAATGCAAAACGAAATTGGCGATGGGAAATTTTACAACCGCGATTTCAAATCCCTTGTATCTGATTTAGAATATCTCACACAAAACGGAAAACGCATTCTGTTATTCGGAGTAACCTTCGGCTTACTCGAATTGAGTAAAATCTCAAATAATATCGATTGGAACTGCGTTGAAATTGTGGAAACTGGAGGTATGAAAGGCCATGGGAAAGAACAAATTCGAGGGGAACTTTACTCAATCCTTAAAAAAGCTTTTCCAGGAATCCACATTCATTCGGAATACGGCATGACCGAACTGTGTTCTCAGGCCTACGCAAATGAAAGTGGTTGGTTCAAATGTCCAAGTTGGATGCGCGTAATGATTCAAGATCCTTCCGACCCTTATACATTTCTTGAGACAGGTAAAACAGGCAGAATTTGTATCATTGACCTCATGAACTATCACAGTTGCCCGTTTATAGCGACCGATGATTTAGGGAAAATGAATGCCCAAGGGGAATTTGAAGTATTGGGGCGACTTGATTATGCCGACATAAGAGGATGTAACCAACTACTTTAATAAGGATACCACTTAATTCAAGGGTTCTTCCTCTTCAGGGAAATCCAACATAGATTCGCGCAACTCAATTCTTGGATTGATAAACTTCTCAAAGGCAAGAATTAACGCGGGCAATAACAGAAGATTTGCAGCCATACCGCCTAAAATGGTCATCCCGGTAAGCCAACCTAAAGATTGGGTTCCTTGAAATTCCGACAAAATAAAAATTGCGAATCCTGAGCATACCGCTATTGCGGAGTATACCATACTATGACCAACCTCTTGAATGGTGCGTGAAAGTGCTATCCTAACTGGTCGTAAATTCTGAATGATCTCTCTCCGGAATGTACTCACAAAATGAATGGTACTGTCTACAGTAATTCCAAAAGAAATACTGAATATAAGGATCGTACTTGGCTTCAAGGGAACTCCCAAATAACCCATCATTCCAGCCGTAAAAATCAACGGAGTAAAATTCGGAATGATTGCAATCAAAACCATACGCCAACTAGGGAATAAGAAGGTCATCGTCAAACTTATTATAAGCAAGGACCAAAATGTTGCCCGAATTAAACTATCGTATAAAAATGCATTTCCTTTCAGAAATATTGGAGTTGTACCGGTAATACGCACATTATATTCATCCGGGGGGAAAATCTCCTTTGATATTTGTTGTATTTGTTGATTTAGGGAATCCATTGATACCGATCCAACATCCTGCATTTGATAACTAATGCGCATTTGTGTAGCCGTAGAATCGATCAAACCCTTTAACAATCCTCCATTAGTATTTTTATTATTGGCCGGCATCTTCATGGCAAGCTTACCCAATTCCATCGATGATGGAATGCGATAATATCTGGGATCGTTTTCATGAACCGCTTGATTGGCTGCAGAAATAACCTCTACCAGAGACATTGGTTTTGACAATTGCGGAAAATCTGACAATGCCCTTTGCAAGCGTCTGGCTTTTGTCAACATAGCAACTTCCGTAGCAGCACCTTCCTCATAAGAAGTTACCAATATTTCATACGGCATAGCACCATTAAAATGTTTTTGAATGTACTCCAAATCTTGATACATTTTTGATTTATGAGGAATATCATCCACCATAAATGCTAGAGGACGCAATCGTAACAAGAAAATGGTACCTAATATGGTGAATAACGAAAACCAATAAAAAATTCTCCGTTTGCGATTGAATACCATATTCTCTACCCAATGTTAAAAAACGTGTGATCCGTTTATTATCTAAATGCTTCGTTTGTTTTAAACTTGGCGGAGGCAAATAGGAGTAAAAATGGGAACTCCAATAATATTGATGAAAAACAGTAAGTTGATTGTTATAAACGCTACGATTCCAAATTGTTCCAAAATAATGGTGTGCGTAAAGTAAAAGGTTCCAAATCCAACCGACGTAGTAAAATTTATGAGAAAATTAGCTACTCCAACATGCGAAATAATGCGTGTTAAGGCTACACCTTTATTCTGAAGCCTGCGATATTGATCGTGATATGCGTTGATCAAATAAATGGTATTTTGTACGCCTACAACAACCAATAAGGGGGGTAAAGTACCCGATAAAATATTCAGTTTAAATCCAAAAATACCTGTGATCCCCAACATCGTTAATACCCCAATCGTGATGAATAATAACGAGACCAAGAGCGTACTTACACTTCTAAAAAGCAAGAATATCAGTAATGCCGTTACGAGAAATGCACAAATTGTAAAAAGTAGAATTTCATTTTTCACCGTGGTGCTATTCCTGTATCTCACATAAGGCAAACCACTTAGATGCATCTCTCGATTTTGACGCAAACCAAATCCATTCAAATATCCTGAAACATCTTCAATTAATTTAACCTTATCGGGACTGTCTAAAGCCTTACCATCTAGAATTATAATAAGCAAGGCAACTTTACTTTCTGGATTGTAAACCAACCCATCATAAAAACGCAGCTTTTTAAACAAGTCTGCTTTGGTATCAAGTTCATCTTGACTTTTAGGGAGTGATTCCACAATCGGAACCATGCGCAGATATTCCTGAGAATCTAATTTAAAATGAAAGGCGGAAGCCGGACTTAGAACCCCTATTACTCCTTTTACCGTTTTTAGTGAGTCTATCGTTTGATGTAAATCGCTATAAAACGGCAATTGAAAAAGATTTGGAGCATCAAAAGCACACACCAATTTATTTCCGTCTTCTCCAAACTTTTGTTTGAACTTTTGGTACACCTTCATGTCTGGATCACTAGAAGGAACCAGTTTCTGCATGCCATATTCGAGCTGCACGGTACTGGCAAAATATGCCATGACGGCAGTAAATGCTAGTATACCGAAAACAAAATATGTTCGTTTGTTTAATATAAAATTAGCCAGTCGATTCCAAATCATGAGCGCACAAAGGTAGTAACTACAAATAAAAAATGGCTGCTTTTAAGGCAGCCATTTTAACAACAACAATAACCAAACAATTATTCAGCAACTACATCAATACTGATGTTAGCTGTGATGTCTTTGAAAAGGTTCACATTAGCGGCATACGTGCCTAGTTCTTTGATATCATCTGTTACAATTTTGCGACGATCTACTTCAAATCCTTTATCCTTTAAGGCATTTGCAATTTGTAGTGTAGTGATCGAACCAAAAATACGTCCGGTAGAACCGGCTTTTGTAGCGATTGTGATAGTAGAACCCTCTAACTTCTCAGAAAGTGCTTCAGCATCTTTCTTCAACTTGTCCATTTTAAAACCACGTTGACGAATATCTTCAGCAAGCATTTTCAATGCACCTTCAGAAGCCAATTTAGCTTTACCTTGAGGAATCAAGAAGTTACGACCGTAACCATCTTTTACTTCCACAACATCGTCTTTATAACCTACGTTTTTAATGTCTTCTTTTAAGATAACTTTCATGATGATGTCCTCCTTTTTATTTTAGACCGTCGGCTACATATGGCAATAAAGCCAAGTGACGAGCACGTTTAACTGCTACTGAAATTTTACGCTGGAACTTCAAAGAAGTACCGGTGATACGACGTGGTAAAATTTTACCTTGCTCATTGATGAATTTCAACAAGAAATCTTTGTCTTTATAATCAATGTGCTTGATACCATGTTTCTTGAAACGACAATATTTCTTCTTTTGAAGAACTTGAGGCGTTTGATTGAATACGAAATTTGTTTCTCTTGCCATGATTTAGTCTTCTGTTTCGATGGAATCGCCGTCTAACATTGCGTTCAAAACTGCTTTTTTCTCTTTTGCAGTTGAAGACGCTTTAATTTCTCCGCTTCTACGCTTTTGGTTGAATTCTACACCCCATTTGTCTAAAGAAATGGTTAAGTAACGCAAGATGCGCTCATCACGGCGGAAAGTCAACTCCCATTTCGCTACGAAATCTGGATTTGCTTTGAATTCAAATAAGTGATAGAAACCCGTGCCTTTTTTGTCGATGGGATAGGCCAATTTGGTGAGACCCCAGTTTTCTTCGTGGACGATCTCCCCACCGTTTTCTGTGATCAACCCTCTATAGCCGGCAACAGCGTCTTGCATCTGCTGCTCAGAGAGTACGGGTGTTAGAATGATCACAGATTCATAATGTTTCTGATTCATATAAATTAAATTTTCGGGCTGCAAAGATACTGAATTGTATTTACGAAACCAACAATTCTATCCCGCTTTGGTAAATCTCTGCAAAAACTGCCCTAACTAACAGAAATACACAGCCTTCTAAGGCACCGGATCGTAACCACTTCCGCCCCATGGGTGGCATTTTGAAATTCGTTTCAACGTAAGCCAGAATCCTTTGAAAAAGCCGTATTTTTTGAGGGCCTCTACCCCATACTGCGAACATGTTGGTGTATACCTGCAGCTATTTGGCAATAAAGGAGAAAGCGCACCTTGATAAAACTTAATGAGCAATATGCCTAAATATTTCAGCATGCAATATCTTATTATGATGAAGAATGATCGATATCCGAATCATTAGATGCACCTGAATTTGTATCCACTTGATTTATCGATTCAATTTTCAGAGAATCCATCAATCGTTTTTGCAACTTAAGGAAAGAACGCTCTAGTTCATCGTATTCACAAAGATGTGATCCTACATAAACCACACTGAGAGATAGGCAAACAGACCGATTTTCTACAGTGGAGAATAATGGATGTTTGTTATGACGGATCACCTCCCGCAATAGCCTTTTCATCCTATTGCGTTTAACGGCCAAACGCAAGCCTTTTTTGCTTGCGTTTATGCTATATTTCACCGACGAGTCGGTGTAAAATGTAGAATCGTGAATTAGGTATGTGAGTCTAAGCGGATATTTGCTTATTGACTTACCCTCGGTATACAACCGCGAAATCAGAACGTCGCTTTTCAGACGCTCATGCCGACCAAACGCAAAGGAAAGGGATTGAGACATGAGCCATTAGCCTTTAGGCTTATTTGTGCTTCTGCTCGTCTGATACTGTCAACTTCTTACGACCACGTGCGCGGCGATCTGCCAATATGCGACGGCCGTTTCTAGTTGCCATACGCTCACGGAATCCATGTCTGTTCTTGCGCTTTCTGTTCGAAGGTTGGTATGTACGTTTAGTCATGACAATTTCTTTTTAAGGGCTGCAAAGATAACAACAGTAAAAGACATTAACAAAACCTTCCAGCAAAATTATTTAAATATATTTGTAATACATGAATCTCCCCATCCAGCCTGTTAGTCAAGTTCATAAAATGACCTGGGTGTTTTGGATTACACTCCCCATATTAACAGGCTCAATGATAATATCGGTCGTGCTAGGGACCAATAACTCTCAAGAGAGCGGTATTAGGTTTGAATTTTCGGATTTTCTGCGTCCAGACACCCTACCTGCCCTTGTTATAAGCGGCTTGGTACTCGTATTATTGAATCGCATTAAATTAACTTGGGCGTTTACCGAAACAGGCTTTTATTTTACTTATTTCCCCTTCGTCATTCGCAAGAGACATATAAAATTTGACGACATACAGCATGTAAGTATTGAAAGAATAAATCCGATGCGAGATTTTGGAGGATGGGGATTGCGCTTTTCAAAAACTTGGGGGAAAGCTTACACGACAAGTGGCAATCACGTTTTAAGAATTACCCTAAAGTCCGGAAAAATTTTAAATTTTACAGCCGACCCAAAAACGATTCTTCAACCAATCAAACTCGAAGAAATCTAATGTATTGCTCGAATTATTAATAATTATGCGGATTTAAACTGTTGTTTTACAATCCTCTCCTTTCAATCGAATCTCCATAAACATCAGAATTGACCTCTAAATAGAAGTCAGAGCAAATATCTTACCTTTGCACTTATGGCAAAAACCACCATCACTGCAGCTTTACCATACGCTAATGGCCCTGTTCATATTGGCCATTTGGCTGGAGTTTATCTACCCGCAGATACCTATGCCCGTTACATGCGACTTAAAGGAGAGGAAACTTTATTCGTATGTGGCAGTGATGAACACGGTGTACCTATCACATTAAGAGCGAAAAAAGAGGGCATTACTCCGCAAGATGTCGTTGATCGTTACCATGCATTGATTCAAGAATCATTCGAAAAATTGGACATCAACTTTGATATTTACAGCCGTACGAGTAGTGAAACCCATAAACAAACATCACAGGACTTTTTCTTAAACTTACTCAAGAAAGGTGCCTTTAAAGAAATCACTTCTGAACAGTTTTTCGACCCTGAAGCGCAGCAATTTTTAGCCGATCGGTATATCACAGGTGATTGTCCCAAATGCCAAAACCCCGGGGCCTATGGCGACCAATGTGAGAAATGCGGATCAACCCTGTCGCCCAATGAATTGGTAAATCCTAAATCTGCGCTGAGCGGTGCCACTCCTATATTAAAAGATACGAAAAATTGGTACCTGCCTTTGGATGAAATACAAGAGAATTTCCTCAATAATTATATCAACGCTCAAAAAGATTGGAGATCAACGGTTTTAGGCCAATGTAAATCTTGGCTCAACGATGGACTCAAAGAAAGGGCAATGACACGCGATCTCAACTGGGGAATTCCTGTTCCTGTTGAAAATGCTGAGGGAAAAGTTCTTTATGTTTGGTTCGAAGCACCTATTGGATATATTTCCGCCACAAAAGATGCACGTCCCAATGATTGGGAATCATGGTGGACTGGCGACACCAATTTGGTTCACTTTATTGGTAAAGACAATATCGTTTTCCATTGCATTATATTCCCTGCAATGCTCCACCTCCGAGGAGATAATTACATCGTGCCAAAACAAGTACCGGCCAATGAATTTCTAAATTTAGAAGGACAAAAAATTAGCACATCCAGAAACTGGGCCGTTTGGTTGAACGAATATTTAGAAGACCTTCCAAATCGACAAGACGAATTGCGCTTTGTGCTTCACAGTATTGCTCCGGAAACCAAGGATAGCGAGTTTACATGGAAAGATTATCAAACACGCATTAATTCTGAACTAGTAGGGATCTTGGAAACTTTGCAAATCGGGTTTTGGTATTGATGAACAAGTACTATGATGGTCGGGTTCCAAATCGCAATCACACGCACTCACAACAAGAATTATCGGATCGTTTCTTAAAACCCATAACTGAAAAATTAAGTCAATATAAATTTCGAGATGCCCTCCACGCTTTTATGGAATTAGCGCGTTATGGGAATAAGTTTTTGGCCGATACCGAGCCTTGGAAATTGGTAAAAAGCGACACGGCTAAAACGGAGGAAATCATGCAATTTGCCTATGAGATTTTATGTAATATTTGCATTGCCTCTGAAGTATTCTTACCACAAACTCACCAAAAATTACTTTCTCAATTGGGATTGAATTTGGATGCCAGTGAAAAACTAAATTTTTGGAATCAAAACACTTGGTATGTACCTGGAAATAATTCACAAATCGGAGAGGTAAGTTTATTATTTTCAAAAATCGAAGACGAAACCATCGAAAAGCAAGTGCAAAAATTACAAAATAGCATCCCTGTGATTGAACCTAGCCCGCAAATAGAAACTACTACAAACACAGCCCCTATGAAGGACATCATACAATTCGAGGATTTTGCAAAATTAGACTTGCGTATTGCCACAGTCACGCATTGTGAAAAAGTTGAGAAAGCAGACAAATTGTTAAATCTCACCCTGTCTGTTGGCACTGAAACATGCACAGTTTTATCGGGAATAGCCCAACATTTTAGTCCTGAAGAGGTGGTAGGAAAACAAGTGTTATACCTCTATAATCTTGCCCCTCGCAAAATGCGCGGAATTGAAAGTCAGGGAATGATATTAATGGCGGAAGACTCCACTGGTAAGCTGCGATTCATGCAGCCTTCAGAGGCGGTTGAATCGGGTTCGCAAGTATCTTAAACACCTTTTCGGAGATACAACTCTGACTTTTTACGATAATACGGCTGCCATTGCGGAGCGCCCTTTTGCAATTGCTCTCGCTCCTCAACACGCTGTCTTTGCTTTTCTATCCATTCGGGTGGAACAATAAGTTCCGGCTTCTTTGCCGCATTAGACTCTCTATTTTCCTCTTGATCTTGTTTCATTTGAGCTTTCTCATGTTCAAGTAAACGCGTTTCAATTTGCTTTTGCCTCCACATCATTTGTGCATCAAATTTCTTTTCGACCCAATTTTTTTCTTGCTCTTCCATTAATTTTTCAGCCTCAAAAAGATTGGCAGCTTGACCGGTTTTTCCTTCTTTTAGCATTTCCTTTCTAAGCGCTTCGATTTTTCTTCTTAATTCTTCCTGCATCAAAACCATTTCAACCCATTCTTTATCACTGATCCGCTCCCCACTTGCCTCTTTTGAATCTCCTTCACCGGAACTACCTTTTGAATTCGGTTTGCCATTCTCTCCACTCTTAGGATCACCCTTACCGCCTTTGGAATCTTTTCCTCCATCCTTCTTCGAGCCGCTTTTCCCTTGTTTACCTTCTTTTTGCATTTGTTGCAATTTCTCACCCAATTCTTTCTGTTTTTCGGATAATTTGCTGCCCTTTCCCTTTTGCGATTTTCCGGAATTTCCTGGTTTGGGGTTTTCACACATTTTCCCATTTTTAGGGGAACTGCTGCTCTGCTGATTCATTTTCTGCTGCACATTCTTCAAACTCTCCATCAACATAACGGCAAGATTGTTATAACCTGTCATTACAAATTGTTCATAAGACGCCGCTTGTCTCACGTTTCTGACTTTCAACCCTTCAAATGCGCGTTCCATATTGTCATTGATATCGGTTATTTCACGCGTCACCATATCTGAAACCATCGGCTGTCGTTTCGCGAGTGCCCTAAGGCTGTCTTCAATTCCTTCACTCATTCGTTTAATATCCATCTGAGATTTATTCAAGGCAAGTACCTTGGGATTATCAGAGTTCAGTGAAGCCAATTCGGTGAAAACAGTCTCCTGTTTATGCGAAACTTCTATAAGGTTTTCCAACAAGAGCTCTTAATGTTTTTAAATCTTCAGAATTGCGCTCCTTTTGCGCTTTCTCTAAACTATTCTGCATCTTTTGCTGAGCCTCTTTCATTTTATCAGCCGCTTGTTTCTGTGCATCCTTCGACTTATTCTCTCGTTTTTGTTCCAGCTCTTGAGTCGCTTTTTCTTGTTTGGATTGGGCCTCTTTTATTTCTTCTTTACCCAAATCCAAATTCATTGGATTTTGCAATTTCTTATTTTGTTCTTGAATTTGAGCTGCTCTTTTTTCGATATTTTCCGCTTGAATCTCTTGGGATTTTAATTCTTCTTTCAGTTGAGATTCGGCTTCAGATTTCTCTTTAGAATCCTCATTCATCTTTTCCAGTGCGGTCGGTTTTCGATTGCAATTCCGCTTGTTTTTCAATCCATTCCTCCATTTCCTGAGCCTGCAAATCAATTTGCTCTTCCATTCGCAACTCTTTGAGCTGCTCCAATAATTGATCCATGTCGTCCTTTTGATTTTGCATGCGACGGTCAATTTGATCCATTTTCTGCTGAATTTCTTGAGGTGACTTTTTTCGACTCAACAGCTCCTGCAATTCCTTCATCAATTCTTGAAGTTTTGGATCATTCAATCGATCCATACGCTCATTCAGTTCTTTTCTTCTTTCTTTTAATTCATCATTTTGGGAGAAACTTCCTTCTGCTGTCGGTCAATTTTCTCTTGTTCTTTTTTTATCTCTTCCAGGCGTTTTAGTTGCTCCTGTTGTTTATCGAGCCAATTTTCAACCTTTTCCTGCATGTCAAATGACACATTCGGAGATACCGACATACTTTCCTTTAATTTATCGGATTGCTTCTGCAATTTTTGAGCCTGAGATTGGGCTTCTGATAGTTGCTTTTCAATTTTGTCTTGGCTTTGATTAATCTGTTTTTCATATTCTTCATCGGACCATCTCCGGATAAAAAACCAATCCGAATAGGCAATTTTACCTCCAAAAATTGCGTCATTATCCTTAACTGCTATACGATAACGAAGCCCTTTATTGGGAAGAATTCCTATTGTTTTCAAATTCCAAACATGAGAGAATACAACCGACTTCCCTGTTTCAATTTTCAAATCGAGCATTCCTTTTTGTGAATCTTCCAGACCTTCTACTTCATATTCAATAAAGGCGGATGTAATCCCATAATCGTCTACCGCATTACCCAAAACAAAATAGGAACTCTCATCTGAATTGGCTTCATTCTGTTCTACTTGGATTTCAGGATAGGAATCCGCAATTACATAAACAGCTTTCCAAAATGTGTCAGAACTTATACCATTTCCTGAAGACCAAAATTTAACCATGCCATCTGTTAGATGGTTTGTATGGAATCGAAATACTTTCTGATCTTTGGACTCAACAGGAATAACAGAAGACTGATTTATGCTTTCATTATTTTTTTTTGTTTCGCCCAAAAATATTCGATCTGCCCCGTTGCTGTTTACATACCAATTCAACGTACTTCCTGCAGGAATTCGCAAAGGGCCCGTTGTATTTAAAGATTCTTTAGGCTTCCCCATGTATGCAGGGTAAACCAATTCGACGCGCAAATTCTCTAATTCAAATTTCGGAATGACTTCTATAGATCTCTCTAAACTTTGAAACCCAGCTGCCTCAAATTTTAGTTTAAACGATTCTTTAACATCCTTAATTTGATAAGAAAAATGATGACTTGTTTCGGACTTCATCAAATAGGATTTATCATTCACTCGAACCATAACTTCTTCGGGCATGGCCTCTCCTTCTAACTTCAAATTGATAGCATAATTTGAATGTTCACTTATTTGGGTGTCCGAAAAGTTCGCAATAAACTCAAATGGTGCTGGCCGTGAATACTGCGTATTATAATTCAAAATCCTTTGAGAAGCTGCGGAAATATTCGGCGAATCATAGATTCCCCAAGAAATCAAAAGTAAAATCAAAGCGGAAAATCGAAACAAACTTTTTCTTACAGCGGGCCAATCCAAAGCCTCTAAAAAAGAAAAAGGACTTAACTGCTCGGTTTTCTGTTCAATACTTTTTAAAAGTAATGCTGATTGTTCACGTTCACCCGAACTCATTTGTTCCAACTGAAGCAAGTTGAGTAGTTTATCCGAAATATCCGGAAAATGATTCCCGATTATTTTTGCGGCAAGTTCTTGACCCATTCGGTTGGATAATACATGGGTGAATTTTGCGAGAGGAATGATAACTTGAACAATAAATACAAGGATTATTATTGCCCAAAATCCATAAAACATAAGACCCCGAATACCCGACTCAAGCCATAATAAATACTCGGTGTAATTTATAAGATAAAATAACAGTATGCCTTGTAATGCCGTACTAAGCAACCCTTGTAAAAGTTGCTGCAAATGATACGACTTTATGAATGCCTCTAGTTTTGAATGTATATTTTGGGCCGACATAGTGTTAATTTCAAAGATACTAAAGTATGCCTAACCCCTCGTTTCCTTTATCGAAATATCATGCTTTGTGAATCAAACGATCGATAATTATTCCGGTTGAAACCGAAACATTTAGAGATTCTGCGCTTCCAATTTTGGGAATGGTCAAACGTTGAGTCAATTTCTGTGCATAATTAGATCTAATTCCATGAGACTCTGAACCCATAATTAATACCCACTCTCCTGAAGGCTGTTGAACTTCATAAAGGGAATTGCCGTTTAAATCTGCACCCCATATATGTTTTGATTTTTGCCAAATTTCTTCGTTCTTCCGAATACAATCCACACGAATGAAAGACCCCATGCTTGCGGCTATCACTTTAGGATTCGTTTCATCCACACAATCATCACTCAACCAAATTTGGGTCAATCCGTACCAATCTGCAATTCTCAATATGGCTCCTAAATTACCCGGGTCTGAAATTCCATCCAACACCAAATTAAGTCCTTTTTGCAACTTGGGATTTTCATTAACTTTTTTTCTCACTACCGCAATTACACCTGGGGGCGAAACAAATTGCGAAATGCGTTTCATATCCTTTGCGCTAATAATTTCACAAGGGTAACCGGGATTAAATTGTTCAAAAAAATCGGTCGTAACTAAAATAGTGTCTATTTGGAGCTTACTGTGGAATACTTCTTCCACCCCTTTTCGCCCTTCCACTAAGAATTGGGCATATTTTTGCCTATATTTAGTTTGTCCTAAAGACGCAATTTGCTTTAAATCCGCTTGTGAAATCATTTCTCTACAACAAATATGCAGCAATTTTCCGGAATGCCTTCGGAGGAGCCTTATTGCTGCTGTTGCTTTTGGAAAGTTGTGGAGTGCGAAAAGTAATCCCAAAAGAGGAACACTTACTGGTCAGCAACCGGGTTGTAATTGAAGGAAATCAATCTGCCGGTCGAAATACAAAGGCCCAAATTTTACATAGAACAAATAAACGCGTTTTGTTCAATCGACTTCCTATTTTTTTATGGATTTATGCCGCCGGTACCAATACACGACATCCTGAATTGTCCGATTCATCCTCTTGGCGTAGAAAATTCCGACAAGATTTAGGGGAAGAACCGGTTTTGTTCAATCCGCGCTTGGCACAGGTTTCCGCAGATAACATAAAATTCTTCCTTTTTAATAAGGGATATTTCGATGCAGAATGCAACTACACGGTTAAGAAAAGTAAACGAAAAGCAAGGGTTAAATATCATGCAAATACAAAAACACCTTATTTGATTCGTGAAGTAAACGTTGTAAGTCAAGATAGTGCGACACGCGCCATTATGCAAACAATTGTCGATGAATCTCCGGCTTTCCGCATGTGGTGGCCTTGTAATTTGAACGCGTTATCCGATGCCGAAGAATTATTTACACAACGCCTGAGAGACTCAGGATATTTCAGTGTCAATGCATCTAATATTCGTTACGAACTGGACACTAACCAAACCGCTAAAAGCGCGGCTGTGAAGGTTTATTTAGATCCTCCTGAAAAAGGTAAAATCCATAAAAAGTTTCGCATTGGACAAGTTGCTGTTTCGATTGAAACCGCCCCAAATTATAAATTGAATGATTATCCAGATTCTATTTCTCTTTCTGGATTGAAACTCAACATGAACCATTACCCTCTTAATTCGAGGGTACTCACTCAAGTAATCACATTGGACTCGGGAGATATTTTCAGCCAAACCAACTGGACTGAAACCTATCGCAAGCTTCTTGATTTGAACCTTTTCAAGGTAGTTGATATCGGTCAAACTATTGACTTTGAGAACGGGGTGATCTCTCCCAAAATAGAACTCCAAACCGAATCGAGAATGAACTTTTCAGCGGAACCACAGATTCTGTATTCTCCACAGGGAAGTTCAGGAACAAATTTCCAAACGGCATCGCAAAGAAGTTTTGGACTTGCTGGGATTCTTTCGTTTAACAATCGCAATACCTTTGGTAATGCTGAATATTTCAAATTATCATCGATAACCTCGTTTGAAGCTATTTTCAAAAAGGATGACATCGGCGATTTCTTCACAGGCTTGCAACAAGGATTGGTAGCAAGTTTAAAACTACCCAAATTCAGCTTTTTGAAACGTTTCGAATCGCTTAAATCATTTGAACAACAGAGTACTTTGGTTTCTACCAGTTTCCAATACGAACAGAACCCCAATTTTATCCGTTCGGCAATTCCTGCTAATATTACATTGCAATTTGCCAAAAAGAATTTCAGTTGGTACCTAACCCCCTTCGAAATCAGTTATAACAGGAATATTATCAGTCCCACTTTCCTACCGCAATTACCGGCTCTCGACCAAGATTTTGTTTTGCGTGTTTTCACAGACCAAATTGTCACTCCGGTAAAATTGGGTATGATTTATGCCGATAACCAAAGCAAACCAGGTAGCACAAGCCATTTTTTAAGATTGGGAATAGAAACGAGCGGAAATTGGCACCATGGGTATCGCAAAATAACCGAGGAGAACTACAAAGACGATAGCGTGTATCAGTTATTTGGAGTAAATTATTTCCAATACACCAAATTGGAGGCGGAATATCGTATAAAACAGAATATTGACGAACTAAATAGTATTGCTTTTCGTTTCAACTCAGGTATTGCTATTCCTTATGGTAACAGCCAATTGGTACCTTATGACAAACGTTATTTCATTGGTGGTAGCAACAGTTTGCGAGGTTGGAGACCTAGGGGTCTTGGACCGGGAAACACGCCGGCGAGTGCTACTTCTTTGATTGATAGATCAGGAGAGCTGCTGTTAGAAGCAAATCTCGAATATCGATTTACAATCATACGCAAGCTATTAGAAAGTGCTTTATTTTTTGATGCAGGAAACATTTGGAATCTCAGTCCTACCTCCAGTTCCAACCCCAACTACGGAGTAATAAACGCAGAGAACTTTATAAGCGAAATTGCCTTGAATACTGGCATCGGATTTCGATTTGATTTGAGTATTTTCCTATTCCGTTTGGACTGGGGAATGCCCCTAAGAGACCCATCTTTACCAAAAGACCAAAGATGGATACTTTCAAATCGAGTAAAAGATGTGGGTTTGGGTAATTATTTATTGAACGAATCGTCCTTAGCAATCGGTATAGGGTATCCGTTCTAGAAACCCTATACCATTAATCTATTATTTCTTAACGTCTTCGATTGGTGCATCACCAGCAGAATTGTTTTCAGATTTAGCCGACTTTACCGCCTTCGGTTTGGTTGCTTTAATCTCTAAACCTTCTGCACCATCTTTGTAGTCCACTTTAAGTTTATCACCCTCCTTAAGTGTGCCTTGTAGCACTTTCTCAGCGAGGGGTTCTTCTAAGAATTTTTGTAGCGAACGCTGTAATGGACGAGCACCAAAATCGGCATCAAATCCTTTTTCTGCTAAAAACTCTTTTGCTTTATCCGTAATTTGAATTTCATAACCCAAATCTTCAATACGTTTAAGCATACGCTTCATTCTTATATCGAGGATATGTACGATATTCTCTTTGGAAAGTGAATCGAAAATAATGATGTCGTCGATTCTATTCAGGAATTCCGGAGAAAAGAATTTCTTCAATTGGGTTTCAACAACCATTTTAGATTCCTTCTCGCGATTTACCGATTTCGTCTGAGTTCCAAATCCAACCCCGGTTCCAAAATCTTTCAATTGACGTGAACCTATGTTAGATGTCATTATTATCACGGTATTCCTAAAGTCTATTTTACGTCCACCAGAATCTGTCATGTAACCTTCATCCAATGCCTGTAATAACAAATTAAATACATCGGGGTGGGCTTTCTCAACTTCATCAAACAAAATTACACTGTAGGGTTTACGGCGTACTTTTTCTGTTAACAAACCACCCTCTTCATAACCCACATAACCTGGAGGCGCTCCCACCAAACGGCTAACGGCAAACTTCTCCATGTATTCACTCATATCCACACGTATAAGTGCATCATCGGTATCGAATAAAAATTCAGAGAGGGTTTTGGCCAATTCGGTTTTTCCAACTCCAGTTGGACCTAAGAATATGAATGAACCTATCGGACGGTTGGGCTCTTTGAAGCCAGCGCGAGTACGTTGTATTGTTTTGGTTAATTTTTCTATTGCTTTATCCTGACCAACAACTCTCTTCCTGAGTGTATCCGCCATATGCAACAATCTTTTACTCTCATCTTCGCCCATTCTCTTTACTGGGATACCCGTAATCATGGATATTACCGACGCAATATCATCTTCGGTTACACTGTAACGCTCATCTTTTGCTTTGGTTTCCCAAGCAAGTTTTGCATTTTCTAATTCTTCTAATAAGCGTTTTTCCTTGTCGCGAAGTTTCGCAGCTTCTTCGAAGTTTTGACTTTTAACTACTCTGTTTTTCTCGGTTTTAATTTCCTCAATTTGGCCTTCTAACTCCAAAATCTCTGTTGGAACATGGATATTGGAAATATGCACCCGAGCCCCGGCTTCATCTAATATGTCAATAGCTTTATCCGGCAAATGGCGATCGCTCATGTAACGCTCACTTAGTTCAACACATGCTTTAATTGCTTCATCGCTATATCGAACGCTATGGTGATCTTCGTATTTACCCTTGATATTTGTTAATATTTCGATTGTTTCCTCTGGATTTGCTGGCTGTATCAAAACCATTTGGAAACGTCTTTCTAGAGCGCCATCTTTTTCAATATACTGTCTGTATTCGTCTAAAGTAGTAGCACCGATACATTGAATTTCTCCCCTTGCAAGAGCCGGTTTGAACATATTAGAAGCGTCTAAAGAACCCGAAGCCCCCCCAGCGCCAACTATAGTATGAATTTCGTCTATGAAAAGAATTACGTCTTCTGCTTTTTCCAATTCCATCATTAAGGCCTTCATCCTCTCTTCGAACTGACCACGGTACTTGGTACCTGCAACCATACTCGCTAGATCAAGACTTACAACTCGTTTATTGAATAATACACGCGATACCTTTCTTTGTGTAATACGCAAAGCCAATCCTTCAGCAATAGCCGTTTTACCAACTCCAGGCTCTCCTATCAGAACTGGGTTATTTTTCTTCCTTCTGGATAGAATTTGACTTACCCTTTCTATTTCCTTTTCTCTGCCAACAATCGGATCTAATTTACCCTCTTCGGCAGCTTTCGTTAAATCTCTTCCAAAATTATCTAAAACAGGCGTTTTTGATTTACTCTTTGTTTTAGATGCCATTTGAGCTTTTTGTTCTTCGCGGTAATAGTCTTCCGGGGTTTCACCATCTTCACCGGTTGACTCACCACGAATGGTATCAATACCTTCTTCTAATGCACTTTTGAAAACATCATAAGTCAAACCGTATTGAGCCAAAACCTTTGAGGCTACGTTATCTTCATCCCGTAAAATGGAAAGAAGTAAATGCTCCGTTCCAATCAAATCCGTTTTAAAAATCTTAGCTTCTAAATAGGTTATTTTAAGTGCTTTTTCCGCCTGTTTGGTAAGCGGAATATTGCCAAGATTACTTGTTTTTGTGGCCGTTCCTTTGATAGCATCTTCAATGCTTTTTTTCAATCGAAGAGCATCAATATCCAACAAGCGCAAAGTTTGAAACGCCTTTCCCTCACCTTCACGGATGATACCTAACAACAAATGTTCACAACCAATATAATCATGTCCCAATCGAATGGCTTCTTCCCGACTGTATTGTATAACTTCCTTAACGCGTGGTGAAAACTTGGCTTCCATATTCTTTTCAAATATAATTATTAGTTAAGCGAATTGCTATTGAGCTCTGACAAGTGACGAATTTATAAGACAAAAATGCATTAAAATGCATTGGCGAGACTGAACACGTATTTACTGTAAGATGGCAAACATAAATTTTTGTTCAATTCATTCTGAAATTCATGGGCTTTTTTAAAATCTTTTATTCTTTTATTATAGGCAGTTTGAGACGCTAAATACATAGCATTATCAACACTTGCAACCAATGGATTATTGACAACAGCAACATGAATTGCATAACCGATATAATTCAATATTTCTTCAATTTGCTCAGTATCCTCTCCAAAGCGCACCAAAATAGGCAAAGGCTCCATGGAATTGGGCATAACACACGATAAGGGTTCGTTTTTTAGGTATCTCCACCAATCCGAAATCAAATCATTTCTTATTGCACCGGTTTTTAACAATTGATCCATAAATCTGGCCGCCCAAACTCTTCCATTAATTATTGGGAAGTAGTTTTTATCTAAAGGATATCGCGACAATGCTTCACTCCATTTTTTCATCATACCCACATTTCCTTCGAGATAATATTGGGTAAGTATTAATGATTTTTTAAATGTTTCTTCTTCAATATTCTCAGGGTTTATCTCATAAACCAATTTCCCATAATATCCGGTTGGTTTTAAACTCCCGTAATCCACAAAAGAATGTAAAATCCAATCTTTGAGTACAGGGTGATTCGCCAATATGTACAATTCGGATTTTTTGAATTTTCTGTTTCGCAAGATTTCACCCAAATGATTAGCGATATATCCCTTTAAATAAAATTCTTGAAGCACAGAGTCTTTGAGATCTAACCTCTGAAAAAACGGAACCCAAGCTAATACTTCGCGTTGACCAATATTTTTCTGCGCCCAAAGTATCAATTGAACCGTAGCTTCTGGATCAAAATTTAGCGCTCTAGATCGGCACGACTGAAAGTCACCATCTCTAACTCTGTAAAAATCCAATCTATATGAATTGAACATTTCGGGATCATTGCTTAATTGAGTAAGTGTATTAAAGATTTTTAAGTGCTGGTGCATCAGGGTTCAATTTAGTGTGAAAATGATAAAACGCAAGAGCGTTTCTTCAAAAAAGTTCAATTCTTTATCAATGTGCAATTGTGAAAAACTATTTCCATGCTAAGGGTTTTTTTCGAAATGAATTTTATCGAACTTTGGAAGATTATGGAAAATCCAACACCTCAAAAATCGAAGGGTAAGAAAATAATACCAAAAGAATTTTTTGACGACCGATTGGGGCGAATGCCACCTAATACAAGGGAGTTGGAGGAAGCCGTATTGGGTGCCATGATGTTAGAACGCGATAAAATTTTCCAAGTTATCGACATATTAACGAAAGAACATTTTTACGATCCGAAAAATCAAGAAATTTTCAACGCAATTGAAGTACTGTATCAACAAGGCGATATGGCCATTGACTTGTTAACGGTTTCCAATTATCTAAAAAACCAAGGTAGACTTGATCTTGCGGGTGGTTACATGTATTTAGCGCAGTTGACTAACAAAGTAACTTCTGCCGCTAATATCGAATTCCATGCGAGAATTTTAACGCAGAAATTCATACAAAGGTCTCTAATTCGTGTCGCAGGAGAGATCCAATTTAATGCTTATGACGACACCATGGATTCATTTGAATTGCTCGATCATTCGGAATCTAATTTATACGAGATTAAGAACGCTGGATTAAAACGAAATTACCAAGAAATCAGCACCCTAATTTCCACATCATTAAAGGATATGGAAGCCCGCATGAACAGCGAAAACAACGGGATCACAGGAGTTGCTTCCGGGTTTAGCGATATAGATCGAATAAATGGTGGATGGCAACCATCTGATTTGGTAATTTTAGCAGCACGTCCCGCTATGGGTAAAACGGCATTCGCCCTTAGTCTTGTTCGAAACGCTGCAATTGATCACAAAAAAAGTGTAATGATCTTCTCACTGGAAATGGCTGATATTCAGTTGGTCAACCGTCTTATTTCAGCTGAAGCTCAAGTACCTGGTGAAAAAATCAAGAAAAGCAACCTCTCAGAAGAGGAATGGATACGTTTGCAAAATCAAACAACAGTCTTAGGAGAATCAAAAATTTATATTGACGATACTCCGCAGTTGAATATTTTCGACTTAAACGCAAAATGCAGACGCATACATTCTCAACAAGGTTTGGATTTGGTAGTTGTGGATTACCTGCAATTACTGCGTGGTGATGCAAAGTCGCAAGGAAATCGTGAACAAGAAATTGCATTTATTTCTCGTTCTCTAAAAGCATTGGCTAAGGACTTGAATATTCCTGTTATCGCGTTGGCGCAGTTGAGTCGTGAAGTAGAAAAACGTGCCAATAAAAGACCTCAACTTTCCGACTTACGCGAATCTGGTTCAATTGAACAGGATGCGGACATGGTAATGTTCCTTTATCGAAATGAATATTATGAAAAAATGGGTATGGATAGCGAAGGTCCAGATGAAGGAGATAGCTTAGATGCAGACATAAAAGGTTTAACCGAAGTAATTATCGCGAAGAACCGTCATGGTACGGTAGGATCGGCTTTCTGTAAGTTTATTGGTGAATTCTCAAAATTCCAAGATCTTGACCATTACGAAAGGGATATGATCCGTCAGAAAAATCCAGAATATGGCTATACTCCTGACGCACCTCAAACAAAGGTTATGCCGTCTCGCATGAATACCGATGACAATATTTTCGGGGGACATGGGTCTGTATCTCCATTTCACGATACCCCATCAAGTAAACCCGACCCAGGATCCTGGAGTGGTGGCATACAACCACCAAGTGGCGGAACTCCTCCTAATATTTTAGAAGATTAAAAAAAAGCCGTCTGAAATTAGACGGCTTTTTTATTTCTTAATCTCGAGTAAGTGATCTATTATTCCTCTGATTTTTCTGTTTTTTCTGGAAGCTTAACAGCAAAGATGCGATCTTCACCAGATTTGGTTTTTCCTTCGATAACGATAGCACCACTCAAACCGTTTAATACAGAGATTGCTCCTTGAGGTGAATACACCCTCTCGTTGTTAATATGGGTAATTACAAAACCCTTCGGTATGCCCGCATTTTCAAAAACACCTTTTTCCAAGCTCTCCACTTTTGCGCCCGCTTTAATATTCAACTTTTCGCGTTCCTCTTTTGTTGTAGTTGTTAAATTCATTCCTAAATAAGATTTAGAACTTACTGGAGCTGCCGCCGAAAGTTTAGCTTCACCGTCTTTACTCAACAAGGTCGCCTTTAATTCTTTCAAATCACCCGCACGTCGAATGGTCAGCGTAATTTTATCACCAGGACGGTATTTACCTACCTTTTCTTGAAGTTTACTTGAGCTGTTAACTTCTTCGCCGTCTATTTTTAGGATTACATCATTTTTCTTAACCCCTGCTTTATCAGCAGATCCCTCTGAAACCACATCGGCAATAAACACACCTTTTAGATCTGGAAGATTCTTTTCTTCTTGAAGTGCTTGATTGATATCTTGAATGGAAACACCCAAAATAGCTCGTTGTACTTTGCCATATTTCATGATATCATTTACCACTTTTTTCATCAGGTTCACGGGAACTGCAAATCCATATCCCGCATAAGAACCTGTTTGAGATGCAATTGCCGTATTTATACCAATTAATTCGCCAGAAGTGTTTACCAAAGCGCCACCTGAATTACCTGGATTGATAGCGGCATCGGTTTGTATGAAATTTTCAATCGCATATTGATTTCCTTGTGATCTCAATAAATCAATATTCCTACCCATGGCACTTACTATACCTAAAGTTACTGTGCTGTTTAGATTGAAAGGATTTCCAACCGCTACTACCCATTGTCCTACTTTTACTTCATCAGAATTACCCAATTTGAGGAATGGTAACTCCGCATCAGAAATGCGCAAAACAGCCAAATCTGTATTCTTATCTGTTCCCACTAGTTCCGCCAAATAACTTCTTTTATCGTTCAATACAACCTCAATTTTATTGGCGTTTTCAATAACGTGATTATTGGTAACGATATAACCATCTTCGGATATGATTACACCAGAACCCGATGCCATTTTAGGACCTGGACTATCGAAACGGAAGCCTGGGCCGTTAAAAAACTCAAATGGATCAAATGGAGTTCCACCTTGTGGTTGACGAGATTGAGATCCTCCTGACGTGGTTTTTATATGCACCACAGCTGGATTTGCTATTTCCGCAACCCCGGTAAAATCAAAACCTGGGCTACTACTCAAAGCAGCATAACGCGCCATTTGCGCTGCTGCCGTTTGGTACTCTTGTGAATTAGAGCGTTTAAACAATTGGGGCGCCAATGCGTAAAACCCAAATAGACTGACAAGGCCTCCAACCAATCCGGCAAAAACAAGATTGGCAATTGTACGTTTCTGAAACATTCTTGACTTCATCATAGTTAAAATTAACGATTTTAGTGTAAAAACAACGCAAAAATCGATTCCTTCCTTTAATTTGCATAAGAATTCGTTTACCTTTTTCGATAAAGTCGTATAGATAGTCCGTGAAATGTCAAGTCAGAATGAAACCACAATTTCATCCTTAGATCGCCTTAAACAAGGCGACCGGGAAGTTCTGATTGAACTATATCGAGAAAACGAACGAATGGTACGAAAATATATTACGGAAAACAACGGAACTTCCGATGACGCAGAAGATTTACTGCAGGATGCCTTAGTGGTGCTTTGGCAAAATGCTCGTAAGCCGGAATTTGAGCTCCAAGCGAAAATTAGTACCTATTTATTTGCGATTGTCCGAAATCAATGGTTAAAAAACCTTGAAAAGCGCAAGAGAGAAAATGGATCTCTCGAAACAGCAGGCGAAGGAAAACCTGATTTTATTGATGAATCTCGAATGGACCTGAAAATCGTTCGCGATTACCTCAATAATATGGGCGAATTATGTCGTAAAATTTTACTCATGTACTATTTTGATGGTTACGATATGCAAACCATTGCCGATGCAAACCAGTTGGCCAACGCCAATACTGCAAAATCAAAAAAATACCAATGCCTCAAAGATTTGAGTAGTCAGATAAAATCCAAGTTCAACCTCAATGATTTTCTGTCATGAATAATGAGTTTGACGAACGTATAATAAGGTATTACGATGCCGAGATGACTGAAGACGAATCAAAGGCGTTTGAATTGGAATTAGTAGAGAATTTAAATCTAAAACAAGAATTTGAATTTTACGGCTCAATGATTGAAGGTATTAGATCAGAAGGAGCTATAGAACTAAAAGATTACATTAAAGCCCATATTAAAACTGAGGAAATAGAGGAGCAAAGTAATCTTTGGATGTATGCTGCTGCGAGCATCACTTTTCTACTCTTTAGTTACTTTGCTATTTATTCCTATTTAGAAACTGGGAATATTAAAGATGCCGCCGAGATCATTACTTTAAAGGACAAAAAATCGAACAAATTCAAATTCTGGAAAAAAGATAAAACCATAGTCAATTCTGAATACAACGATTCCACACGGGCCTACAAAGACTCATTATTAAGCCTTGAAAATTCGAGAAAAACAGATACCTCACTGGATAATGCAATTGCAATGAATGAGCCGATATCTGAAGCAAATGATGATATAAGCCTTACACCCGGGGCTGCAATTGAATCGACCAAAGACATGCTTCCCAGTGAGTCCAGTATATTTGATCAAGAAGAGGCAATTGCTTTAACTCAAGTGGTATTGATTCCTATTAAACTCAAGGAAATTGAACAATCCCCAATTCCAGCAAGTGCTCAATCCATAAACCCCGGATTAACCCGGATGAAAGAGTTGACGACTGCAAAAAAATCAAATCAAAAAACTCAAATTGATGAAGTGGTTCAATTAGAAAAAATCAACCGAACCGACTCTCAAGAATCCAAGCCTAAACCTCGGGTATCTCAAAGATTTACTAAATTCAAACTTCAGAATTTCGAAGATGAAAAAGGCATTATTAAAATTGCTACCAGTAGAAGTAAGAATCCAACAGTCCTTGAAATTTCATTATTCAACATTTGGGGAGTAAACCCATTGGTTTTTGAAATAAACGATTCTTATTATCTTGACTTAGGTCCCAATGGTCCTTGGATTGAAAAAGGAGGAAGCGGTATCTGGAAAATCCCTATGGAAACCGGTGTATTTGTTAAAATCGATTGGGTTAAGAACAAACAAATTATAGATCAAATTAGAAACTAATGGAAATTCCATTTGTAAAGTACCAAGGTACAGGAAACGATTTTATTTTAGTTGATGGCAGATTGGGACTTCCCCAAATTGACGTAAAACATTGGTGCGATCGACGTTTTGGAATTGGAGCAGATGGCCTAATGATTCTGGCCAACAGTCAAGATCCCAAATGTGATTTTGACATGATTTATTACAATTCCGATGGTAACCTCAGTAGTATGTGCGGAAATGGCGGACGATGTATCGCGCATTGGGCTAAATCCTTAGGTATTGGAATTAACCAAACACTCAAGTTCAATGCACCCGATGGACTTCACGAGGCAAGTTTCCATGAGAATCTGGTTAAATTAAGTATGAACCCAGTCTCCAATATCAACACTTTGGAGAATGGCGATAGTCTTTTAGATACCGGATCTCCGCATTATGTTCGTATGTGCAGTGCTATACCCAAATCATTTGTTGATGAGGCTTTCGCAATTAGGCATTCGCCCCAATATAAAAAAGACGGAATCAATGTGAATTTCTATGTGAAGCTGGATACCCATCAACTTTTTTGCAGAACTTTTGAACGAGGAGTTGAAGATGAAACCTTAAGTTGTGGTACTGGCGTTACGGCTGTTGCCCTATCTTTTGCAAAGTTCAATAATATCCAAAATGGCAAAATTGATGTTCGCACTCGAGGTGGTGATTTAAGTGTCTATTTTGAAACCTCAATGGATGGGAGCTATCATAATATTCATTTAGAAGGACCTGCAACTTTTGTGTACCGCGGTTACTTAAAATAAAAGATCAATTTAGCGAAAACCTCTCGAATTGATTTATCCCTATTGAAGCCCATAAACAAATAAGGGCCATCCGATTGGATGGCCCTTATTTGTTTGAATCTATTTATAATTAGTTCTTTAATAATTTCCCTGTAAACTTCTCACCGCTTGTAGTGGTTACACTTACAAAGTAATACCCGTTATTCAATGCACTAACGTTTAATTTGATATTATTTGTTCCGGCATTTAATTGGGCAGAACCATTTAATACTTCCTGACCGTTAATATTTACAACCGAATATGTAGCCATCCCAGATTTAGTAGCTTCAACACTTACAACTGCTTTATCTGACGAAGGATTCGGATAAATTTTTACCGAAGCGTTTGACTTTTTATTAATCTTCTTGGTATTGGTTAATAGATTCTCCGTTTTGAAGTAACCACGACCATGAGTACCCGCATAGATAGTCATACCTTCCCAAGGTCTCCATTCATATCCACGTAACTCGAATACCGGCACACGCGCTAAACCGTCGTTTGCCTCTTCCCATGTAGTACCCGCCATTTTCAGTTACCCAAATACCCAAATCCGTACCGATAACAATTCTCTTTGAATCGTCAACATCAATCACCGCATCGTAAACCGGCATAGCAGGAAGATTTCCTGTAATGTTGGTAAAAGTTGGGGTCTCCGAAAGGCATCAAAAGATTGCAATACATAAACGTTCTGCCATAAGCACCTAAAGTAAGTACCACATGATTAGGATTAACAGGGTTGATGTTACACCCGTAACCGTGCGGCCCAAAATTGCTGGAACATTCAACTTAGTCGCTTTAGATGGCTTTTGGAATATCCGTAGAAGATGGATTCGCGTCTAAGGTAAAATCCGCGCTATTCAAGCTATCCAATCGCCACAGTGCTCCTGTTTTAGCAATGAACAAATGATCACCTTCTGGTGTGTAATCCATTTCTACAATACGATCATTACCTAGGTTATTGGCTACCAAGAACCAATGAACATCGTTGGCAAAATCTGTTGGATTTATTGCACACCAAACTTGTTTGTTTTTAGCTAAAAACAAACGCGAAGTAGCTGTATCCTTTTCCCAAAGATTATACGTAGTGTAGAAGTCCGATTGAACAGTACCTGCTTGACGATCATCCCAGAATGTAGAAGATGATTGACCGCTATTTGCTGAACGCACCACACGACCGTAATATGTTGACATAAACACGATACGAGGATCAATTCTGCTGAATTCCACATCAAAACCGTCACCACCGTAAATGCTTATCGCTGTTTGAGAAGGCTTCCCGTTAAAAGAATTACCAGAGAAGTTTATCAACTGTGTTCCGTTATCCTGAGCACCACCTACAACATGACCCAATTCGTTTGCTGCAACGTTGTACAACTGAAGCGTAGTGAATCCTCTGATTGATGCTGGTCCACGTATTTAAATCTTTGGATGAGAACAAACCTCCATCGCAACCAACGATACACGTTGCAGGGCTTGTTTTTGTATTCCATGTAATAATGTGTTTATCAGCATGCACATAAGAACGATTCCATGGAACGTTAAACATACTAGCCATTTGACGGTATCCGTTAATGCTATCCCATTGAGCAAGGTCGACACCACCCATGATAACTCTGTTTTTATCTGTTGGGAAAACACTAACCACATTGTCGTACCAACCCTGACGGTTTGAACCGAAAATATCGTTTGAACTGTTTCCTTGCATCAATACGTTCCAAGTTTTTCCACCATCTGTAGTTCTTGAGAGACTACCCAAACTACCATCTCCCTTAGCACCTAAGGCGTAAACGGTGTTGTTATCTTGCGGTGCAATTGCTAAAGAAGTACGACCTCCTGTATTGGCACCCGTATTCATTGCCGTTAAGGCAGAAGCTGCGGCTTCCTTCTTGTAGATGATACCATTTGAAGTAGCACACCAAATATTGCCTTCATTGTCGATTGTTAAATCACGGATAGCGCCACCACTTATGCGGTTTAATTTCTCCGGAGTGGAAGAAAAATCGATTTCGAACAAACCTGATTCTGTAGCCACATAAACTATTTCCGATGTTGGATGCGCAACCATTGCATTACACTGCCAAAAACGATTGTCCTTAGCGATGTTTGAAACGGTAAAGTCAGTACCTTCATCATCCGAACTTACAAATATTCCAGAACCATAGAAAGCAGGAGAACCGTTTTTTGTTCCCGCTAGGTTGGTGAATCCACCTTCACCGGTTCCGTATATAATTTTACCACTATTTGGTAACTGGGCAATACAAGTGACATTCAAGTTTTCTTGCATATCATTTACAGGCATCCAGCTTTGACCGTAGGTATTCGAACGGAATAATCCACCACTAACACCGCCAGCAAACCACAATTCAGGTTTTGAGTTATGCATAAGGAATGCACGTATACGACCACCAACGTTGTCGGGACCCATACTCTGCCATTCTAATTTCTTATTCAATCGCTTAGAAACGGATTTCATAGCATCTGCCTGAGCAATTGCTGCTTCTACCCATTGAGGTTCTAAAGTTTTAGTTTCCTCATTCAAACGCATGCTGTAGATAGACTCAATAGCACCGCGAATGCTCTGTTCCTTGTGGGACTCCGTGTTATGTTCTAGCGGTTGTAAACCAACTGGGGCTTTTTCATTGCTTCCCCAAATGGCAATTCCCGCTGCTAATGCTACGGTTGAAAGTACAGGTAATATTCTATTCATTCTCATAAAGGCGTTTTTGTGTATTTAAAAGTGCTTAACATGCAAATAAAGACAAATATGTGCTGTTTTCCAACGAAGGAAAGGAAGCTATCCGTGCTTTATTGCCATTTTTTCTTCATAAAATGCGAAAAATCTCTAATTGTTATTACAAAACATGCTTCTCCGCATGGTAAGAGCTTCTTACCAACGGACCGCTTTCCACAAATCTGAATCCTAAATTCAGACCATATTCTTCCCAAAATTTAAACTTGTCAGGATGTACGTATTCAGCAACAGGAAGTGCATTTTTGTAGGTTGTAAATATTGGCCAAGCGTGAGCACATCGCAATCATGCTCGCGCAAATCATTGATTAATTTTTTTACTTGATCATCGGTTTCACCGCAACCCAACATAGCGCCACTTTTGGTTCTTCTACCGTATTCTTTTGTGCGCTTGATCTGCTCTAAACTCCGGTAGTATTTTGCCTGTGGGCGCACGAGACGATACAATTCTTCAACGGTTTCCATATTGTGAGAAACCACTTCTGGCTTCGCATCCAATACTAAGTATAACAAATCCCATTGCGCTTTAAAATCCGGGATTAATGTCTCAATTGTTGTGTCAGGTGCTTGATTTTTCACTTCCTTTATGGTCTCAGCCCAAACCGTTGCTCCTTTATCTTTTAGTTCATCGCGATTAACAGAGGTAATCACACAATGTTTTACACCCATTAGCTTTACAGCCTCGGCAACTCGTTTTGGTTCATCCAAATCGTATTCACCTGGACGACCTGTAGCAACGGCACAAAATGAACAACTGCGTGTACATATATTCCCCAAAATCATAAATGTTGCCGTTCCTGCACCCCAACATTCTCCCATATTTGGGCAACGGCCGTCTTCACAAATAGTGTGTAATTTATGTTCCTTTACTAAACGTTTTACACGGGTATAATTTTCACCGAAAGGAATATCAATTTTCAACCATTTTGGCTTTGTTGGACCTTTGGGTGCTTCTTTTTTTACTACAGGCAGTTCAATCACGTTTTATTTTATTTAAGGATAAATGCAATCTCTTTAAAAATAGCGGGCATATTAGCTACGCCCCCCAATTCCTACGGCAAAGTTAATGAATAGCGCGGGAAGGTTTTGTGGGTTCTTATTTATTGAACTCAAAAGTGGAATTTGTTGAACAAAAAGATCATTCATAATTCCAATTGACAGAGTATTACTCACATTTCTGTAACTACCCCACTCCAAACAAATTGCCATGGAAAATCCCAATCCAGGTATTGCTTTCCCCTCAGAAAATCCTCTGGTGTAAGAAGACTCACCCCCTACATATTGCACATCGTGTACATCGGGGTTGTATTTCACTTCTTCGACGGCATCAAAGGGCAAATTTGATCGATAAACCCAAACATAGATAGGCCAAGCGTAGGCAACCGGCAATTGCAAACTGCCATTAAATGAAATACCAATATCAAATCGCGACTTGCGTTCTGAAAGAACCCAATCCTTTCCATAATAGGGTCGCAATACCCATACCCGATTTATTTTATCCATTACAAAAGGTTCGCTAGCGGGCAAAGCTTGATTTACGACAAATACCTCTTTAGGATGTTGAATACTTCCCAATCTAAGACCGTACGATTCAAAATTAGCATCCGGCTCCCATGATGATTTTAGACCCATTCCAAAATCATATCCAAAATTCCTGACCTGCACATCTGCGGTTACAAAACGACTTCTTTGAGCATTTCCTATACCACTTTGGATAAAAAAACAAAGAATAATCAGTCGATAAATAGTGGATAAGGACATTAATCAAAAATAAGGATAAAATACCAAGTTTTAAAAACTAGCAAATTTTGATAAAAATCACCCACTTTCTCCCACAACACTAAAAATCCTTGAAAATAAAGGAAGTTAGCCTATATTTGCGACCTGCACGCTCACCAAAAGAACATAACAAACCGCTTAAAATACCCAATTGTGGGACTCTGTGGATAAGTGGTGGTTAATTTTGGGAGAATGTGGGAAATTGTGGGAATTTCTGTAGTTATTTAGCAGATGAAACCAACACACGTATGTCTGGACTGATTGGAGAATATTATTGCAAGCTAGACGCCAAGGGGCGATTGTCCCTTCCATCGCGTCTTCGCACTCAGATTCCTGAGGCAGCTGGCAATATGCTCGTAATTAACCGGGGATTCGAACAGTGTTTGGTGTTGTACACCAAAGAAGACTGGCTAAAAGAAACAGAAAAGCTTAATGCCGTTGATGATTTTACCAGTCCGGAAATTCGTAGGTTCAAACGTATTTTCACCAATGGAGCCAATATTTTGCCCATAGACAACGCACAGCGAATTTTAATTCCAAAAAAATTAATGGAATATGCAGGACTCGCTGACGAAGTTGTACTAAGTGCATTTGGCAA
Organism: uncultured Bacteroidia bacterium; assembly: GCA_943789135.1. Lineage (GTDB taxonomy): Bacteria > Bacteroidota > Bacteroidia > NS11-12g > UBA955 > VMCP01. Next base: position 4,607 of record CALSSY010000001.1, on the reverse strand, counting down.
CAAGGTTGAAATCTGGAGTAAAGAACTTTACGAATCCGAATTGGATGTGGAATCTACCGAGCTTAGTGAATTAGCGCGAAATTTCCATAACCAGAAAAAATCTTTGGGCGAATAAACACCCCACTTGTGTTGGTCTCGATGCAATAACATGGAGACCACCTATCACATACCCGTACTCTTCAAGGAAAGCTTGGATGCTTTAATTATCAATCCATCCGGCACCTATGTTGACCTCACCTTTGGAGGAGGCGGACATTCCCGTGGAATCCTAAAAAGACTAAATGCAGATGGGCGATTGATTGCATTCGATAAGGATACCGATGCACATGCCAATCAAATAAACGACTCTAGATTTACTCTTATTGGTCATAATTTCAGATATCTCAAACAGTATTTGAAATATTTGAATATTGAAAAAGTTGATGGGATTTTGGGCGATTTAGGCATCTCTTCGCACCAAATCAACACCGACGGGCGGGGTTTTGCACACCGATTTGATGGTCCACTAGATATGCGAATGGACCCGTTAAGTCCTTTAAGTGCTTCAATGATTTTAGATACCTACAGCAAAGAAGCTCTGCTCCAAGTATTCAATGAATTTGGCGAGATTAAAAATGCCTTCAAACTTGTTAGCCATATCCTACCCCAACAAAACATGGGCAAGTTCGATACTGTAACAAGTTTCAAAAATGCTATCGAGACATTAATCCCACAAAAAGACCCATCCAAATATCTTTCACAAGTTTTTCAAGCACTTCGAATTGAAGTAAATCAAGAGATGCTCGATTTGCAAACCTTATTAGAGGATGCTTCTGATCTAATCAAGGATAACGGACGCTTGGTGGTAATCTCTTACCACTCGCTTGAAGATAGGATGGTTAAAAATTTGCTTTTGAAAGGGCAATTAAAAGGCCGGGTAGAATCGGATGTATTCGGCAGGGTTCAACTCCCATTCAAAGCAGACCCACATAAAGCAATTATTCCATCGACTGAAGAAATCGAAAACAATCCCCGTTCCCGCAGTGCAAAACTGCGCGTGGGGGTAAAACAAGCAATGATATGAGTGTAGACACAAATAAAGAACAAAATTCAGGCATGCCAAATAATCCACTCGAAACTTGGAATACTTGGCGCATTATAAAATGGGTACTCTTTGCCTTCCCAATTCTAATTTTTTACATCTACAATTCTTTACATACTGCAAAATCCATAAAACACAAGAACGAATTAAGCAAAACCTTAAAAGAACTCCACTCGGAAAGAATTAGCCTAGAAAGTGAAATTACACAAGCCAGCAAACAAACACGCTTGGCGGAACAATTGGAATCAAAAGGCCTTAAAGAAATAAGCACGCCCCCTAAAAAAATAATACGTGACAACCAATAAACCCAATACACGCAAAGAAATTCTGAATCGTGCCCGCATCATTTTTGCGTTGGTCGCCATATTTGGCGTGTATATCACGGTATCAATTTTCCGGCTTCAAAATGGCATGGAAAAGGACTTCAGCATCAAGCAAGAACGTAAAAACACGCGCATTAACAAGGTTTTTGGCATAAGGGGTAATATTTATGCCGGCGATGGTGGATTACTAGCTACTTCCGTACCTACCTATGATATTATGTGGGATTCCCGTGTTAATGCACTTACAGAAGAACATTTCAATGAAAAGGTCGATTCGCTAGCCCTATTGCTTTCTATAAATTTCAAACAACGTACGCTTCAAGAATGGGCTAATAAACTGAAGAGCTTAAGGGCAATTGGACATAGGTATTACACTTTACTCACAGATGTATCCTTCGATAAAGTACGCGAACTAAAGACCTGGCCATTGATACGCGAAGACAAATACAAAGGTGGGTTTTGGGCTGTAGAAAAAGGAAAGCGTATGTACTTCATGGGAGAGATGGCCAAAAGAGCAATCGGCTACACCAGAAATGGCGTAAATGTCGGATTGGAAGGCGCTTTTGATAGTTTATTACGCGGACAATCTGCCGAAGTTATGGAACAAAGACTTCCTGGCAATATTTGGAGACCCGTGAAAATTGGCGCCGGGAACGAAGCCGAGAATGGAAAAGATATCGTAACCACACTTGATACAAGATTCCAAGACATTACTCAATATGCCCTGAACAAAGCCATGGTTAAAAACAAAGCAGACCATGGTTGTGCTGTTGTAATGGAAGTAGAAACCGGCCAAATAAAAGCAATCGCCAACCTTAAGCGCGGGAAAGATGGGAATTATTACGAATCGATGAATTACGCTGTTGATCAATTCATGGAGCCCGGTTCAACATTTAAAATAATTTCGGCTCTCGCTTTACTAGAAGACGGTGAAGCAGAAGCTAATGACACCATATCTACGCACAATGGTAAAATCAAATTCTACGATACTGAATTTAAAGATGACGAACATAACAAGGCTATCCCAAGTGCTTACACATTACAAGAGTGCATAGAACAATCTAGCAACGTTGGTGTAAGTCAACTTGTAAACAACGCATACAAAGACAACCCTAAAAAATTCATTGCACATTTAGAAAGATTGGGGTTGACTTTGAAACCTAATTTTGATATACCGAGCTCCAATCATCCCGTAATTCTCGAACCCAAACACCCACTTTGGTCGGGCGTAACCTTACCATCAATGAGTATTGGATATGCCACTCGACTTTCTCCATTACAATTATTAACGGTATATAACGCCATTGCTAATAATGGTGCTTTGATGAATCCCTACTTAGTTAAGGAGATCCGTCAAAATGGAAAGGTAATCACCAAGATTTCACCGCAAATAATCAATAAGAAAATCTGCAGTAAATCCACACCAAAGCCTTACAACAAATGCTCCGTGGAGTTGTGGTACAAGGTACCGCGCAGCGGCTTTCAAAGAATGCTTGGTTGATGTTGCGGGTAAAACTGGCACGGCTCGAATAATCAATGAAAACGGACGTGGCTATTCAAATAAACACATGGCCTCTTTTGTTGGTTATTTCCCAGCAAATAAACCCGCATATAGTGTCATTATCGTTATCAATGAACCTAGTGCAGGTGACATTTACGGCGCCGGTGTTGCCGCTCCTGTTTTTAGAGATATTGCTAATAAAGTATACAGTTCTCACCTAAGAATTCAACCGGAATTGATTGCGCAAGAAAAGCGCACTTTGCCCAATATACTCAACGGCAATCCCAAACGAATTGAAACATTCCTAGAAGATTTAGACATCCCGTATGAGAAGATTGACAAAAAAGCGGAATTGGTGAGCGCTGAAATCAAAGATGACAAAATCATCCTATCTCCATTAACTCTTAAAAAGGGCCTCGTTCCGGATTTCAGGAATATGGGAGCAAGAGAAGCCATGCTATTAGCCACAAAAATGGGACTCAATATCAGCATTGAAGGTTATGGAAAGGTGTATAAACAGAGCATTAAACCTGGCACTCGAATTCACAATAAACTTAATCAAAAATTATTCCTCAAGCCGTGAAATTACTTAGTGAATTAATATCGAAATTGAATCTTGAGGCTTATGGTTTAGAAGCCCAAGAAATTGAGGGAATTACTCTTGATAGCAGGACAGTCAAGATCAATACACTATATGCCGCAATAAAAGGCACACAAGTAGACGGACACAACTTTATTGACAAAGCGATTGAGGCTGGCGCAGTGGCAATTTTACACGAGGATTCTATTGAAAATCGCCAGGATGGAATTTGCTATATCCATTGTGAAAATGTCCCATTAACCCTGGGGCAAATTTTATATGAGTTTGAAGATAGATGCTTAGATGACTTAGTTATAATTGGCACAACGGGCACAAACGGAAAGACTACTGTGAGTAGTTTGCTTTTTGATTTATTCACCCAATTGGGTTACCGCTGCGGTTTGATTAGCACCGTAAATTATCGCATTGCCGAAAAATCATTTAATAGTACCCATACAACTCCTGATGCGGTATCCCTTCACCGACTTTTCAAACAGATGCACAATGAAGGATGTACCCATGTATTTATGGAAGTTAGTTCGCATGCTATCCATCAAAACAGAATAGCAGGAATTCCATTCTCTGGTGGAATCTTCACCAACATCACACACGACCATCTTGATTATCATGGCACTTTCGAAAACTATATAAAGGCGAAGAAATTATTTTTTGATAATCTAGGACCGACAGCATTCAGCCTAACCAATAAAGACGATCGTAACGGACTTGTAATGCTGCAAAATACCCGATCCACTCGATATACTTATGGGCTAAATGGCACAGCCGATTTTAATGCGAAAATTTGGGAGAGTGACTTTTCAGGAATGCATTTACGCCTTTCTGACAAAGATATATGGTCACCTATGGTTGGCAAATTTAATGCATACAACATGCTCGCAGTATATGCGGCTGCCACATTAATTACCGAGGGTCAAGAGGAAATCGAAGTTGCCATGAGCGCTTTAAAACGCGTATCAGGTCGTTTCGAAACCATATCAGGACCTGAAAATCGAACCATCATTGTTGATTATGCCCATACGCCTGATGCTCTGGAAAACGTAATTCAAACAATAAAAGAAATCCAAAAAGCCGAATCTCAACTCATAACCATTATAGGCTGTG